>CAYVNP010000010.1:0-88552 GCA_964452905.1 uncultured Bacteroidales bacterium | reverse complement strand
TGTCTGGAGGTTTTTTCTAACTAATCATTTCTGATTGATGTTTATACCGGAGATTCATCAGGAAGTGAAAACTAAAAAGAATTTCATTAAGAGTAGTTTGGGAAATTATCTGTTTCTCATATAAACTAAATAGCCGTTCTTCAGTATTTATTGATTTAATATTATGCTGTAATGCGTAAATACGGACAAACATAATAATTGGAACAACAGCATATTTAAGATCAATAAATTCTTTATCCGCTTTTTTTTCTGTAACAAGATTACCGGTAATACTGATTGAAGGTTTAAAACTCAAAACATTGTCAGCGAGATTATAAAAAAATGAAGCATTTTGATATGAAATTGAGTGAATATGCTGATGTAAATTATCAACAAATGAATGACTGCCATAAATTGCACGCATATCAAAGAATATTGATGTATCAAGGAGATGTTTGGGTTCAGGGGTGTTTATCCATTCGGTAAAATAGTTTTTCCATTGAGACAAAGGTTGCACCCATTTGGGATTTCTGGCCATTATCATTCCTTTGCAGTATTTAAATCCAACCTTATTTAATGAGAAACAGATTTTCTCCCCTAAACGGATAAAATATTCCTGATTAATTTTAAAATCTGTATTGATGTTGTCTTCAAAAATAATTGCATTATCCTGATCTGTTGCTAGCGTTTGTTCTTTTCTACCTTCGCTACCTAAAGCAACAAATGCAAAGTCAACAGGTGGTGGACCAAGTTGAGCAATAGAAAGTTTAATTATTTGTGAGGTGATAAGTTTTGAAATTGATGCTCCAATTTTTCCTATATTTTTTATTTGATTGGCTTGTACTATCAATGATTGACAATAAAGTACAAAATGATTATAATAATGAATTAGTTCTTCATCCGTTTCAGCATTTTGAATTTGTTGTTCAATAAATGAATAATTAGTTAGAAATACAGATTGTAATTGTTGAAGTGATAACATACCGGCAATAGATCCGTTTTCATTTTTAACAATCAGATGATTAAATTGATTTTGGTTAAATAATTGAATTGCCTCATGAATTGGAGTAGAAGAATTAATTGAAATAATGGGTGCGCTCATAAATTCATAGGCCAGTTTATCCAATGTTAAACCTTTTAGAATAATCCGATTAATAATATCTTTGGCAGTAATTATCCCAACAAATTCTTCACCTGATTTACGAACAACAACTGCATCATATTTTTGACGATTCATCTGATCTAATATTGATGAAGCAGTTGACTCGAGTTCGGTATAACCAACATGTTTAACAAAAGAAGATACCTGTTGAAACATAAATGAAGATTTTGTATGCAGTTCAGCAATGATACTTTTGTAGTCTTGCACCAGTTTTGTTTGTTGAGTTATGTTTTCAACTATACCGTCACAAATCAACTGTTGTTGTTCATTTAAATAAACTTTTAAATTTGCATTAACAGTAATAATGGAGTTGTTTTTATGTTTAAGGCGAAGCTCAATCGAATTTAATTTATTTTTTTTAATGAGTAGATTTTCCAAATTTTTCTTATCCTCCTGATCGGCAATCAAATCAAGGATATTCTGTCTGGATAAATCTTTGTTACTTGAATATCCGAGCATATTCACCATTGAATTATTAGCATATATAACCTGAAATTTTTCTTCAGGGATTATTCTGATAAATCCAATATCAACTTCATCCAAAAGTGTTTGCAGATTCTCAGAATTTAATTTTACATCCGGGTTTAACGAAATATCTTTTAAGGTAAGAATCTTGCTTGTCTTATCAGATAAGATAATAGTAGAAACTTGAATTAGTAAGTCAATGGCTTCACCCGTTTTCTTATTAAGTTCAAGTTCAAATTTACCATCAGTAATATTTTGATCCATAAACTTCTTTTTAACTTTTTCGGGATTATTTTTGCTTATTAAGAAAGTGAATGATTTGCCCATTAGTTCTTCAAGGGAATAACCGATTAACTGATTGAATTTATTATTTGTAAATACTATTTTATTATCCATTATTAGTATCAACCCATCTGTGGTAGCTTCAACTAATGTTTTATATTTTTCCCGTGAGGCACGCAATTTTATTTCTGCCGTTTTACGTTTACGTTCAATAATAAGACTTTGTCTGGTAATATAAAAAAGCAGAAGAGCAATAACAGAGGAGATAGCAAGAGAAATTAAGATCAATTTATTTGTAAGTGATTCGATTTCTTTTTTAACATCTTCAAGATAAATTCCTGTTCCAATAATCCAGTTCCATGGTTTAAATATTTTCACATATGAAAGTTTAGGCACAATATGAGTTGAATCATCTTTCCATTGCCACATATAATCTACATACCCGCTTTCATTTGACTCAACAGTTTTTACAAATTCCACAAATAATTTTTTATTATGTGCATCCGTAAAATTCGATAAGTCCTTTCCATTTAAATCAGAACGGTAAGGATGCATAATCATCGTGGGATGCAGATCGGTCAACCAGAAATAATCTTTATTTTCATCACCATAACGCAAATATTTAATTCGGGAGATGGCTGCTTCTTGTGCTTGTTTAGAAGAAAGATTTCCTTTTTTTTCTTCATTTTCATATTCAACCAATATACTGTATGCTGAATTTGTTAACTCTTTGGTCATTTCACGTTTCACAATCATTATGTTTTCCCTGATTCGTGGGATGATAATGAAAAAGATGGTGATAATAAAAAAGAAAATTGTAAATAATGTAGGAAGAATAATATTAACGAAAAACTTATTTCCTTTTTTATGTTCATTATTAAGAAACAATGAATTAGAAAGTTTAAAAGGTTCAGCAATAGCTTCAGACAGTTGTAAATGATTTTGATGTAATAAAAAGAAAAAAACTTTTGCTGCAATAGCTGTATCAACATATGCATCGTGCAGTCCTGTGATAGTTGTAATTGAATCAAAGGGATGGAAACATTTTAAATAAACTTCATCTAGTGCAGGATATTTGTAACCACTACCGTCTTCATCTGGAATTAAACAATAATCTTTTCCGCTTTGCATAGTGCAAATCTTTTTTTTACCAGCAAAACGATTAAAAAAATTCATTCGATTGAGTTCCGACTCAATAACTGTAATATCAAATTCTATATTGTGTGCTACGATATAATCGCAGTTGTCAATATCTTTAACAAAATCATTCCAAACGGTAATAGATTTTTCTCCTTTTTCAATGATGCGTTTATCATCAATACCATGAATACGTATTGATTTTTTTGGAATAGGATGACTTTGTTTTATATATCGATTCTGAGCATTTATTTGTTTACCTTCTTCATCAAATAAAATCCATGCAACCTGTAAAATACGTGGCCATTCATGAAGGTTAGTTAATTCATTATGATTTTTTGGAAGAAGTCCGGTCGTTTCAACATCAAATATTAAATATTTACCTTTTGAATTAGAGGACTGCTCAAATTGAAGATCAATGTTTGACAAACTGTTATTTTCCATAGCGGGAAAAGATATATTTTACGAATTTAACAAATTTGTTATTATTGAATAAAGATAATTTAAATTACTGGTTAATTAATATCAATTTATTTATAGTTTTGATTGTTGAAATTAATAATTTATGAAATTAATCCATAGGGTAAATTGTATAACTTGTAAAATTAAATGTAATTTTTATACTGCATTGATTGAGTCGGGATATGATGCTGAATCTTTCGAAACGATTCATATTAAATACAAACGTCATGAAATGATTTGTAAACAAGGTACAAAAGTCACACATGCAATCTATTTAGTTTATGGTACGGCTAAGTTGTATGTTGAAGGTTATAATAATCGAAATATTATATTATATATTTTAAAACCGCATAATTATATTGGGTTATTATCTTTTTTTGAATCAACTGAATATGTTTATTCTGTTCGTGCTTTGGAGGAAACTTCCATATGTATGGTTGATTTGGAACACGTTAAAAAATTATATTTAACAAATCATAAATTTCTTCTTAATCTTAATCATGCTTTTGGACAATCTGTCAAGTTAATTATGAGTAAAATTATTTCAATTAATCAAAAACAAATAAGAGGCAGAGTGGCTGAAAGTTTGATTTATTTATCACAATTATACAAAAATAAAAAATTTGTTATGAATTTAACAAGAAAGGAGTTAGGTGAGTTTTCATCCATTTCTGAAGAAAACACAGTCAGAATTCTTACAGAAATGAAAAATGAGAATATTATTTGTATAAATGGTAAAGAAATTGAAATTATTGATTTGAAATTACTTGAAAAGATAAGTGAGTTTGGATAGTAAATTTTATCTTTTTTAATGAGGCAGTTATTATTATCAATCACCTTTAAAATCAAAGAAATATTGAAGAGGGGAATTCCTTATTTAAATTAAATTAGATTTTCCTCTTCTTTACAATCTATAGTTGTTTCAGAATTCACTTTTGTTTCAATCTTACTCACTCCAAAATTAAATATATTCTGGTTTTTGTTTTTCAAAATTAAACCCCAAACTAAAAACTTTCCTATTTTTACACCCTAAAATTTTTATTGAATATTTCTGAAATGATTGAAAACACAAAATACAAAACCCTTTTTGAAAACCTGAAAAAACTAAAAAAAGTTGCGGTTGCTTTTTCGGGTGGTGTAGATAGTTCATTTTTACTTGCAGTTGCAAAAGAAGCACTCGGTGAACAGGCAATAGGCATAACTGTTGATTCACCTGCTTTACCCCGTTATGAACTGGATGATGCCAAAAACATTGCCCGACATATACATGTTAAACATATTATTATTTCTTCAAACGAAATTGAAGATGAAGTAAAAAAGAATCCTGAAGACCGCTGTTATCACTGCAAAAAAATTGAGTTTGGATCCATCAAACAGGAAGCAGCCATGCACGGTATCACGCATGTTCTTGATGGCAGTAACACAGATGATCTGAAAGATTATCGCCCCGGTATGACGGCTGTGAAAGAAATACATGTGCTCAGTCCTCTGCTTGAAGCCGGCTTTACAAAAGCCGAGATACGTGAATTTTCCAAAAAATTAAATCTTCCCACATGGGATAAACCTGCCTACGCATGCTTATATTCAAGGATACCATACGGACAGGAAATTAAACGTGAGGATTTAAAAAAAGTTGAACTATCTGAAAAATTCCTGATCGATCATGGTTTTCGCATTGTACGTGTCCGTTGTCATGGAGATGTTGCACGAATAGAAGTAGCAAAAGAAGAACGTTTTAAATTAATTGAAGAACCTTTCGCTTTCGAATTATCAACTAATCTCAAATCATTCGGATTTAAATATATCACACTTGATTTAGAAGGTTACCGAATGGGAAGTTTGAATTCGATCTAAAAAGTCATTCTATATTGCATCATCGGAAAAAGACCTAACTGATAAACTATTTGTTCAGTTCCATTTTTCATATTGTAATTCATATACAATGGATTTTTGTGATTTGTAATATTCTGAATATCAAAAGCCATTTCATGCGAAACTTTTTTGGAATCCAATCTGAAAGCAATACGAAAGTCAGCCCTGAAATAATCTTTAAATTGTTTGGAATAAGCCATAGATTCATCGTAAACAGGAGCCATTTGTTTTTGTGATTCAATCAAATTAATCGGAGTATAACATTGTCCGCCGGCAGCAGTAAGCTTTCCGTCCACAATCAGAAATTTCTTCATTTTCACTTTTTCTTTATGGGGATTCAACGCAAATTCTTTTCCTCCCAGTAAATTCACAACATATCTCCCATCAAATGCAGTAGATCTTAATTCTCCATTGCTTCCTTCATATTGTGATCTAAATAAAGAAGTCGTCAACAAAGCATAAAATCCTTTTTCCATAAATTTTTCAAGAGTAAATTCCACCCCATAATTACGTCCTTTTCCTCCGTTTTTTAATGAATCGGGAAACGATGTTGTATTAAATGAGCTTGAGTTCAACATGGAAAAAGTAGAAAAACATGATGCAACCACTGACTGAAAAATATATTGATAATAGGTTTCAATTTTGAAATGCAATGTATTTGAAAAATTATAATTATACGATAAAACAAAATGATGACTCTTAATAAAATCAAGATTTTTATTCGGTTCGACATAATTGCCATTGTTGAGTAAAACCTGATTAAAATAAAACTGCAACGGAATCATTTTGCTGTGCAAACCATATCCAATACTAATGCTTTGTTTACCGTTTAATTGCCATTTGGCATTTAATCGGGGCTCAGGAGAGAATTTTTTGTTTAAAAACAGATATTGAAAATTAACACCGGCATTAAAAGTTATGTCATTTGTAGGTCTAAATTGCCAACATATGTATGGCTGTAAAAGAAATGTATTCCCTTTAGCATTCAAGGTTGTTTTAAAGCGTTTAAGTTCACCTTTATAGACGCTGTCTAAAAGATCAAATACAATCTCTTTTCCATTCAAACCAACTTTTAAATTATTTTTCGCATTGAATTTATGATTGATAAAAAATGAAATCAAAAGTTGAGTACTTTGATAATTTTGTCTAATAAATGAAGTTATTGTTTTATTAACAAAATCAACAGAATCAACAATTCCTGAATTCACAATACCCGAAGTTGCAAGAGTTAATTTAGAATAAGTTTGTGCATTAAATAAATACGTATGTGATAAGCCGACAACACCCATTTTATTTTTCGAATAAATATTCTGATAATCGCCTGTATAAAATTCTTCCTTATTTTTTGATGAGTCTTTGAAATCCTTCACAAAATCGATTGAATTGATTCCAGCTAAAGAAAACAATGAAAATGTACCGCATTTGTTAGTAGGCATATTAATTTTAAAAGACAAATCTTGATATTTGGGAATGGCAGAACCTGTTCCTACGCTGATACCCAACATTGCAAAGACACCCAATGTAGAATATCTGTAATTAATTAAATAAGAGGAATGATTTTTTTTACTGATGGGTCCTTCGGCACCAAATTCAAACCCATTTAATCCAACTTGTCCTAGAAATTCATGTTTCTCATAATTACCGTTTCGCATTTTCAAATCAAACACTCCTGACAAAGCATCACCATATTCAGCTGGGAATGCACCGGTCATGAAATTGGAATTGGCAAGTACATTATTATTCAGCATGCTGACAGGCCCTCCAGTAGCTCCCATTCCACCGAAGTGATTTGGATTGGGAATATCAATACCATCGAGACGCCATAACAATCCGTTTGGGGTATTCCCCCTGATAACAATATCATTCACGGCATCATTAGCTGTACTAACTCCTGCAAAATTAACAGCCATCCGTGCCACATCATTACGAGCACCGGCATAACGCTGGCTCTCTTCAATTGAAAAAGCACGTGCACTAACGGTTGCCATATTATTTAATGAAAATGCTTTATCCGAATTTTTATTAATGACTACTTCCTTCAATTTGGTTACTTCTTCTTTCAATTCAATTGTTAAAACAATTTCTTTTCCTGAAGTTAGATTTAAATTTGGAATTATCTGTGGCTGAAACCCCATACTCGTGACCAAAAGAGTTACTCGCCCAATAGGAATATGTTCAATTTTAAAATATCCTTCAGGATCAGACGTAGCACTGATTATTGGATTACTTCCTTTGATAATGATTCCGGCACCTGGTATTGAACTTTGTGACTGTTCATCAATAACTCGCCCCTTAATGGTTTGATTAAATATCTGACCAAAAGAATTATTTGATTGAACTAAATAAAATATAAAAAAACAAAATTGAATTATTTGCTTCATTTCAGTTAAATTAAATATATTTATAATAAAAAAATATAATACTAAAAAATATTAAAACAAAATTAAAAATAAATCATTAATTTTTGAACTTCAAATTTTCATAAAAAGGTTTTACTTATCTTTGACCTCGGTTGAAATATTAACTTCATGAACATTCAAATTCCAAAGACAGAACAAAAAAGAATTGTTGTTGCAGGAGCCGGTTTCGGTGGGATCACTCTTGTAAAAAAATTACTCAAGCTGAATTTTCAGGTTGTTTTAATAGATAAAAATAATTACCATACGTTCCAACCCTTACTTTATCAGGTTGCAACAGCCGGTCTCGAATCAGGTTCAATTGCTTTTCCTGTGAGAAGGATTTTTAAACGCAAAAAGAATTTTTTCTTTCGTATGGCTGAAGTACTTGAAGTGAAGCCCGAAACCAACAGTATCCTCACCTCTATAGGTGAATTAACATATGATTTCCTTGTAATCGCCACGGGTGGTCTGACCAACTTTTTTAATTTTGACAGTGATGAAAGCGACCTGATGCAATTGAAAACAGTACCCAATGCAATTGATCTTCGAAGTTATATTTTACAAAATTTCGAGCGCGCATTAATTGCCAAAACAGTTGAAGAACAAGACCAACTGATGAATATTGTAATTGTAGGAGGTGGACCAACAGGTGTTGAAATGGCAGGTGCTTTGGGTGAAATGAAAAAATATGTGATCCCAAAAGATTACCCGGAACTGAATGCCAACCGGATGCATATTTATTTAATAGAAATGTCTGCACGCTTGTTAGGCGGTATGTCAGAAGAATCAGCTAAAAGAGCACATAAATTTCTGAATGAACTCGGTGTTAATGTTCTTACAAATACGTCCGTTAAAAAATATGACGGAAGTAAAGTGATTTATGGTGATGAACAAGTGATCAATTCCAGTACTATGATCTGGACAGCAGGTGTGAAAGGTGCATGGATAAAAGGAATTGATGAAAAGTTAAAAGGTCCCGGTTCCAGAATACTGGTAGATCCATCCAACAAACTTTCATCCTATGAAAATATTTTCGCCATAGGCGATATTGCCGTTATGATCAATGAGTCAACTCCGAAAGGTCATCCACAAGTGGCTCCAGTAGCTATTCAGCAAGGAAAACTCCTTGCCGAAAATTTTGTCCGTATCAGAAATGGAATGAAACTAAAATCCTTTTTTTATAAAGATCAGGGCACATTGGCAACAGTTGGTCGTAACCGTGCTGTTGCCGATTTTAAAAAATGGAGATTCAAAGGTGTGTTAGCATGGATGCTTTGGCTGACAGTTCACATTTTTTCTTTGGTCGGTTTTAGAAATAAACTGATTGTTTTTACTGATTGGATCTATAATTATTTTACGTATGACCGCGCATTACGGTTAATTATCCGTCCTTATAAAAGGAAAAGAGATATGAACTGATTCTTATGTGTTTTCAGCAAACGTAACAAGGGCAATCATTCCTTCATCACGAAACTTTTCACACACTACATTCGCTAATTGATAGGAATAATATGGCTCGGAAATATATACGTTTCCACCTCCAAAATTTTCTTTTTTTAGATCATTTAATAAATCCTGCATAGAAACTTCTTTATGCACATCAGGAGGTATAACAACAGCAATAAACATATCGACATCTTTCTTCCCAAGATAATTGTTAATTTGGCCAATCAATTCCTGTTGAATAAGTGCTTCTTCTTTTGCAACATTTTTATCGGCATTGATTAATTCCATAATAACATCGGCAAGATGAGAAACCTGCTCTTTGGGTGGCGATAGTAATAGATATTTTTTCATGCAGTCGCGCAACTTGACAAAACCTTCATTATTCTTATTTAAGAAATTTGTCTGAATAAACCCCCAATCCAATTTGATGTTCCATTCATCGGCAAATGACTGAATAAATTTTTGTTCTTCTTTAGCAAATTCATTATCAATCATGGCTATTCGACCAAGTATTTCGATGATATTATCCGAAGCGGAGGGTCGAAAAAAAGATTTAGCCAGATCAGCAGCTTCATGTTTTTCAAGTTTTAAAGATTGTTTCAATAGTCTGAAAAAATTTTTCTCTCTGCTGCCAATCACCCAGAAACCAATGCCAATAATTGCACTTAGCAAACTACAAACAATCCATAATACATTTGCTGAAAACTGTGGCATCCCATTATTCACTAAATTTTTAAATGCAAAAAAACAATTGATAAGGATGCTGATAAACATTGCAGAAACAGAAATACTTTCAGCTACGATCCGTTCATGTTTTCTTTTCCAAAGCTTATTTAAAACAAAATAAATCTGAAAACAAGTTAACAACAATGCTATATATGCAAGCCAATCAAATATGATTTCCGCTGTCACATATTCTTGTTTGTAAATTGGCCAGTCAATTCCTTCATGATTTCCAAAATCAACCTGATGCCATTTAGGGTGAGAAAATTTATTATTTTGAATCCCTTTTAAATTACCTTTTAAATCATAATAAAGTTGTTCAATTTTTTTCGCTAAAGAATCATTTATGTTTTTACTGTTCAATATTAAAAGTGTGGCAGTGGAATAAGTGTAAATATCATGTTTCAGCCAGGGATAGGTACCTGATTCAATAGTTCTGTGTTTATAAATTTTCTTTAATTTATCATCCTGAATCGGAATAAGTTTTATAATATTTTTAGCACGTTCTGAAAGCGATTTCAAAATATTTACAGGAGCAGCTCCTACCACAAAAAACGCATCGATACTGTCCTTTAGCAAAACAGCAAAGGATTGATCAAGAGGAAGATTATAATTGATCCATTTAATCTCTGTTTTTAATTTAATCAGGTCTGCTGTAATATTTGTTCCTGAATTAATCGCTCCTACGCCTACTCGTTTACCTGATAAATCTTTTAATGAGTTGATCTTACTGTTATTTAACGCAACAAGATGAATCTCTTCATTATACAAAGGAAGAAACAATTTAATATATTTTTTAATATCACTGTTTTCTATTTCTTTATAAAGCAATACATCATATTGAACAAATGCAAGATGAAAAGAATCGGATAGCAAACGATTAAGATTATCAACACTACCCTGAGAAATAAAAATCTGAATGGGAATATTGGTATTGTTTTTAATATCTTCAGCAAACTGATGATAGATTTCTTTTTTGTTTCCTGTCAAGAAATTAATCTGAGTAAAAGAATTATTAATAAGAATAGTCAGAAAAACGAACAGGAAAAGATTATTTTTTCTCAACATATTTTTTTATTTCAGAATAAATTCAAATATAAATAAAAAAACCATTCTTATATTAGATAAGAATGGTTTAAAATAAAATAAATAATTTTAAATTTTATGCAAGTCCAAGTTCTTTTTTAATCGTTTCAGCAGTTTCTTCATACAGATTTAATTCTTTCAAATCTTCATCTACACCTTTGGCTCTTGATTTACCGCTGAGATTATACTCTTTGCGACGTTCCAGAATAAAATGGTAAATACTTTTAAAGGCTTCACGTTGATCATTCCAAGAATGAATCTTTAATTCTGCAATAATCATACTGGTAAAATTGGCCTTATTCTGTTCCCATAATCTCATCACTTCTTTGCGATCACTTCTTGACATATCGAAATTATGATTAAAGATTTCATTCACTTTACTTTCTTCTCTTCTATTGATTTCACCATTAGCTCCGGCAATAGCGATCATGCCTGCATAGATTGTCTGTTTGTAATTAAATACTGCCATGATTTTAAATTTTATTAGTTTATACTGACTATTTTTTCGTTATGAATACACAAATTTAATTGTTTTTTTTAATTACAACAAAATTAATTTAAAAAAACATAACTTTTTAATATTTTTATTTTTTATTATCGTCAGAATCTAGTTCAATTGAATCATCCAACTTAATTTCACCCAAATTAATATCTTCAAAATCAGTTTTAATTGTATCGAGTTGTTCTTTGAATTTTCTGGTTTTAATCAACCTGTCAGCAAGTCTTTCCATTGGGCTTAAGGATACTGCAAGGATAACATTAAGAAATAATTTAACAATGGGTATACCGCCGGTGTAGTTCTGTAAATAATTTTCAAGATTCATAGATAGAAACTCGGTAACCACAAGCATAGAAGTAAATAAAAGAGGAGTAGCCAATTTTTCATTTCCACCTCTGCGGCTTAAATATATTGAACTGGTAAACATAAAAACAAAAAACAAGATTTCACTGACATAAAACCACCATTTCTCCCAAAAGGGCGAATCAATCCTGAATGTATATTCTTCTGGTTTAACATTCCAAACTCCCGTTCCACTTAAAGCTTTCAGTAAGAAAGTATATTCACCCGGAGGTAAATTTGAATACGTAGCATCCGTTTCTTCGGTCAAGGGTTGCCAGTCTTTATCAAACCCTTTTAACTTATATTGATATTTCACCTTCAAAGGTGCTTCAGAATGAATACCAATATAATTAAACGTAATAAAATTCTGATCATACGGTAAAACAAGATTTATCGGTAAATTAGTTTTAAAATTAAACGAATCTGCATATGTTTTCCAATCCGAAACTTCTCGGTTAAACAGATTGATAGCAGTAATATGCGTGATGGGCATAAATGGATTCTGTTTATCTTCTTTTGGAGAATACTTGACAGCCCCTTTAAATGTTCCAAACCATAAATTACCATCTTTATCTTTAAACCCTCCGCCTGCATTCACTTCAATTGGGGTAAATCCTTCCATATATCCGAAGAAAGTACTCTTTCGTGTTTTAACATTAATTTTTTCTATTCCTTTTTGATGTCCAATCCATATATTTCCGGAATTATCATGCATCATGATCCAGATCGTATTGGAATGCAAACCATCTTTTTCTGAAATTGTTTGAAACTTTTTTCCGTTAAAAATATTAATACCGCCATCCGTTGCAATCCAGATGTTATCATCATTATCCTGTAAAATCCCAAAAATATTATCTGACGATAACCCATTCTTTGAATTATAATTTACAAACTTTTTCCCATCATATTTACTAATACCTGAACCATAACTACCAAACCACATGTTCCCTGCTTTATCCTGAAATATGGCCGTAATTATATCCCCACATAAATTTTCTTTTGATGTGAACCATGTATATTTTTTTTCATCCCATTTACAAACACCACGGGGATATGTACCAAACCACATGTTATTGTCCCTGTCTTGATAAATGGACCAAATAAAATTATACAATCCATCTTCGGTCGTATAATTTTTAAATTTTTTTCCATCCCATTTTATAGCTCCTCCCTTTCCGAAAAAAGTACCAAACCATACATTCCCCTGTTTGTCCGTAAAGGATGTCATTACAACCGGAGAACCAAGACCATCTTTGACATTATAATTTTTGAATTCTTTCCCATCATAACAACTAATCCCGTTTTCAGTGCCGAACCACATATTCCCTTTGGTGTCCTGAGTAATTGAATGTACCACATCAAAAGCCAAACCATCCGTTGTACTGAAAATTTGAAATCGTTTACTCGTATATTTATCTACACCCTTTCCAAAAGTTCCTAACCACATCACATCCTGTTTATCATGGTAGATGGAAAGAATATAATCTGCAGACAATCCGTTTTTAGAAGTTAAATTATAAAATCTTTGCCCGTTGAAAATACTTATTCCATAATTGGTACCAATACATAAATTATTACTTCTGTCTAATGATAAGGTCTGAACAGTATTATGAGGTAAACCATCTTCGACAGTATAATTCTGAAATGTATTTCCGTTATATTTAATTAAACCGCCTTTGGTACCAATCCAGACATTTTTATTTTTATCTTCCAATAATGCTTTAACTCGATTATCCGTCAGGCCGTTTGTCGTATTAAACACAACAAATTTTGATTTACGATCAAATTTACATACCCCTCCTATATCAGTACCAATCCAAAGATTTCCATCTGTAGTTTGTAATAGACACGTAATTTTAATATCCGGTAACCCATGTAATGTATCGAATTTTTTAATGACCTTTTTGCCATCAAATAAACATAAACCACCGCCGCCGGTACCAATCCAAAAGCTTCCGGGTTGTTTATTATCTTCAATCATACAGTTAACCTGATTTAAGGTTAACCCTTCCTTTGTTCCAAAAGACTGAAAATGTTTCCAATCATATTTGGTAACACCACCTCCAAAAGTGGAAAACCATATATTCCCTTTTTTATCCTGTATAATATTTTTGATATAATTATTTGTGATACCTGAAGCAGTATCAAAAGATACAAACTTTTTCCCATCATATCTGCATATACCTGCTTCTGTGCCAAACCACATAAAACCAAGATCATCCTGAAAAATAGACCAAACATTGGATTGAGGTAATCCATCTTTGATACTGAAATTTTCAATAGGATAAATTTGTGCCGAAACCAACCGACAATAAAATAAAAAAAATATAAATATGCTGATATGTTTCATTTACTAAATAAAAAATTATTTCGTAAACATTTTTTTCACTAATCCAATAATTCGATCAACATCATTCTTTGTTAACTCCATTTTCTGTGCAATTTGAACACACATCTCATACTCATCTTTTTTAAGTTCTCCATCAATCATTGCCATAAAAACAATATCAGCAAGATGTTGTTCTTTATCCTTTTTATTTTCATAATTCTGGACATGATAAGTAGTCTGAGTGGATAGAATTTTTTCCACTTCTTCTTTTGGCAGATTTAATTTTTCAGCTTTGGACAATAAAAATTTTTTTTCTTTTTCGTCAAGTTGTCCATCTGCAGAAGCAATAGATACTAAATCTTTAAAATTATCCAGATTGATTTCTTTTTTCTTAAATGTATTCCACATCTTTACTTTAATTTAAAAATTAATTATTACTTTTTTGTGTAAATATAAAACAAATTCGATTTACCCTATTCAAATAGACAATGTCAGAATATGAGATCAACTTGTCCTTAATGAATTAACTTTATAAAAAAATATTTCTTATTTTAGATGTTATTTTGTAACTTTATAAAATTTTAATTTTCAAAAATATGAAAACAAAGTATATACTTTATTTTATCACTCTATTATTTTATTCAATTTCTATTCACTCTGCCAAAGCTCAAAACTACTTTAAATTCGGTGGAGATGAATCGTTAAACTCAGGTGTAGTTGCCTGGATTGTTAATCCAACCGGAAATACTGTTGAACCGGTAAAATCAGGACACACTCTACAGAACTATCTAAACGGAGGTTATAGTTCAGGTGAATATGCTTATTATTACCTTGCTTCCAGAGACTATAGTAATATTGATCCACCTACTTCCCAAAAAGTCTTAATAAGCGGATACGATAATATTGTTGGTTTTCCAAAATTTAGTGCTGCTCTTAAAAAATACAATAAAACAATCAGCGATATTAAAATAAGTATTGGGCTCCTCACACTTAGGAATGATCAGCAAGGAATTGACTGGTGGGTGAAAGGACCCATTGAAAAAAGAATCTATCATAGCACAGATTACTTTTATTTAATTCTTGACAATGACACATTAATCCGTTGTAAAATCCCTACAGTCAAACAAGTGATTAATTATAATCAACCGTTTGATGATGTTGATGTATCCAAACTGTTTGATGATTCCATTGCTTCAATCACTGATTTTACAATACCGGAGAATCATTCACAAAATGCAATTAACTCGTTTAGTAAGGATATTGCTAATGTTTTAACCAATGAAATTGGGAATTATGGCATTCGTTTCATTATTCCTAAAGTCACCTACTATACAACAAACAGTAAAATCACATCTGGTTATGGACGAGAAGGATCTTTTTTCAATATTGAAGGAATTATTGAAAAAGGATATATGCCAATATGTAGAAATCAAAACACAATTTTATATTTTGATGGAAATGTAAATGGAAATGTTGTAACAATTAATAATTCGTCCATTTCATCCAATAATAATTTATTATGGTTGTGGACTTTCGGTGATGGATTTCAATCCAATCAAAAGAATGTTTTACTTCACAAATTCAATATTTCGGATGGAAATGATTATTACAAAGTCTGTTTAACTGCATATGATACGTCCAATGGTTGTAAAACACAATATTGTAGACCCTTTCAAGTAGGTATTAGAAACTGTAATGCTGAATTCTCAGTAAAAACCAATGATACTGCAAATGCAATTGAATTAACAAATACATCCTCTGCTATTGGTGTTAATTGGTACTGGACTTTTGGTGACGGATCAGTATCTACGCTAAGAAACCCCACTCATACGTATTCAAATCCGGGAGTATATGACGTCAGTTTATCCACTTATCGCAAACAGGATGGGTGCACTGATCGTAAAACAACTTTTGTTAAAGTAGGCATTGAACCACTTAAAGCTGACTTTGATTACTATATTAATTTAAAAAAGAAATTCATTTTATTCAATAATAAATCAACCGGTACTGTAGGAAAAACATTTTGGGATTTCGGTAATGGTCATTATTCAAACTCTTACAATCCTTTGGTTCCATTTCCAAAGGCCGGCACATACAATGTTTGCCTGACTGTTAAAGATATTATTGGTGAATCTTTAGATTCATATTGTGAAAAAATTCAAATTGACAGTCTCCCTGTTTGCAAAGCTAAGTTTACTTATTATATTGATTCTGTTTCAAATAATGTTATTTTTAAAAATACCAGTATTGGCAAAATGAATACGACTCGATGGGAGTTTGGTGATGGCAGTCAGTCTTTACAAAGCAATCCAACGTATAAATTCAAAGCAAGCGGATTTTATAAAGTAAAACTTACTATTTATAATGACACGACTAAATGTACAGATGAACATACTGAAGAAATCCTTGTAAGTTCCATGAACAAAGATTGTCATGCTGATTTCAATTATCAGGTTGACTGGAAGATCAATACCATACGTTGTTTTAATCACTCGACAGGGATCAGTATTAACAAGTATATTTGGAACTTTGGTGATGACACAACCTCTTATGTCGATGAAAACCCCATTCACAAAATGATCAATAACAAGAAAAGAATTTTCCCTGTGTGTCTGAATATTTATGACGCCCAGAATAAATGTAAAAACTATATATGTAAAAATATCATCATTGATAGCAGTGTAACTTCTAATTGCAAAGCGAATTTTATTTATTCGATTGACTCGATAAATAAAAAAATTAATTTCATTGATCGGTCATACGGTAATATTGCTAATTGGCAATGGACGTTTGGTGATGGGAAATCATCCGTTTCACAAAATCCAACAAATACTTATTCAGCAAATGGTTATTATAAAGTTCATTTACGGGTATCTACTTCAGGACAAACTTGTGTAGATGATCATATTCAAATTATTAATCTTAATAATGGAAATAAAGGATTACGAAACGCATTCTCCTATTTTATCGGTGATAAATCATTTGATAAAGGAATATTCCCTGTAGATTTCAAAGGTGCTACTTATGGTGACGGTGCTACTGGTGAATGGGACTTTGGTGATGGAACAGGCACTTCAAATTCAGAAGCACCAACACATTATTATGACTCAATAGGTAATTACTATGTTTGTTATAAAATATTTGATCCTATTACTAACGACTCCTGTAAAACGTGCGACACGGTTAAAGTATTATCTACCGGCATTAATGAAATAAATTCTCATGGAAATTCATTGTCCTGCTACCCTAATCCTTTTTCTGATTTTACTCATATCAGATATTCCATTTCGTCTCCAACCAATGTTGAGATATCCATTTATGATATTACTGGAAATAAATTTTTAAACCTTACGAACACCAATCAGAATCCCGGAATATATTTAATGGAATTCAATAACACATTCTTAACGGATGGACTGTATTATGTTCAGATGAAAACAACTGAACAAACATTAATTAAAAAAATTATCATTATTAAATAAATCGAAATGTTATTATCTAATACCAATCAACTTCAAGATTCAATAATGGGGCAAATGTTTAATATAAACTACGATGATAATATTATCATTGTAGTATTGTATATTATATATATTTTTTCTTTATGTATAGTTTTTTTTTCTTTTTTAAAAGTCCACACTTTAAGCGCTAAAAGAAAAAGAAGACAGCAATCTGTTTCATTCCTGACAAAAACATTCGTCATTCAATTCATCTTCTTTCTATTATTTCTTTTTATGAATTTAACAGAATTTATTTGTCCTGATATGAAATTTGAATTTTCAAAAGCATACAAACTGATCTTTGCATTATTGCTCTCAAACATAACATTTCTATTACGGTTCTTCCCAATAAAACGTTATAGTTATATTAATTTTATATTTTCAGCATACAATTTATTATTGAGTGCCTACTTTATTTATAAGATATTTAAAGGATGCTGAAACAGCCCTGAAATGGGATTTTAGTATCTAACAATAAAAAGAAAAAAGTCTAAAAACTTTTTATTCTATTGCTTCTTGAATTGCCATCGTAAACAATTCCGAGATATGAATACCTAACACATTTGCCTGCTGGGGTATAATACTTTGTTCAGATAAACCCGGTACGGTATTAACTTCAAGAAAATAAGGTTGATTCAGTTTAATGATATAATCAATACGAATAAATCCTTTACAATTAAATGTGTTATATAATTTAGCAGTAACAGATTTTACTTTTGTTTCTAATGATTTTGAAATTCTTGCCGGTGTAATTTCTTGCGACATTCCTTTTTGATATTTGGCTTCGTAATCAAAAAAAACATTTTTAGGAATAATTTCCGTTATCGGAAATATAATTAGCTTTCCTTTAAATCTGAAAGCTCCATTAGTAATTTCTTTTCCATCAATAAACTCTTCTATCAAAATTTCATCATCATCATTAAATGCTTTTTCAATGGCCGGTTTTAGTTCTGACATTTTATTAACTCGTGAGACACCAACACTAGACCCGTTTTTATTGGGTTTAACAAAAAAAGGAAAGGCAATTTTAGAACATATTTCTTTCACATCAATCTTTTCATTCTTTTTTAATAAAACATATTTGGCTGATTTCACACCGGCATCAGAAGCAATTATTTTGCTGAACATTTTATTAAATGTAACAGCGGAAGTTATTAAATCACAGGATGTATAAGGTATGCCAAGCATGTCAAAGTACCCTTGTAATTTTCCATCTTCTCCTGGTGTACCATGAATGACGTTAAAAACACAATTGAACTTAATTTTCTTTTCATTTATGATGATACTAAAATCATTTTTATCAACAATAACCTCTTGTTGATTTTCATTTATAAAAACCCACTTTTTTTTTGTAATCAGGATTGGAAAAACATGAAATAATTTTGGGTTAAGATTATTTTTTACGACTGTAGCACTTTTTATTGAAATCTCATATTCACCTGAATCACCGCCGCAAATTACAGCAATATTTTTTTTCATTTTATTTTATTTTATTTAACAAATTTAAACCAATTTATATATTGCAATAAAGTTAAAAGCAGTTTTTATTAAATGTACTTTGTTTATAATCAGACTTTAAAAATGTGTATTAAAAATGTGTATTAAAAAAAATGTTTTCAATAGGGTCTTTCCTTTAAGTAAAAATTGTTTAATTTTGTCATATCAATATTTTCTAAGAAAGAATAATGAATACTACCTTTTTAAAAACACCCAGGGAGATGATCGGACGATATTTTTTCAATAAAAGTATTGACAGAATTCAACGGAATCGAGTTGTTCATAATCTTGATACTGCTAAAACCATTGGATTTCTTTATGATGCAACCGATGAAAAAGAATATCTCACAGTTTGTGATCTTGTTAAATCATTTCAGAATAACAATAAAAATATCAAAGCATTGGGATATTTAAATTATCCCATTATTCCTCATTATTGTATACCTAAACTTTCATTTGATTATTTTACGCAGAAAGACATTAATATTTTTTACATACCAACTAATTCCTTTATTGATGATTTTGTAAAAAAAGATTTTGATATTTTAATTGATCTCTCTTTAAAAGATTTTTTTCCTTTTCATTATATTTCAGGCATTTCAAAAGCTAAATTCAAAGTTGGAAAGGACGGTAAAAATCATAGTCTATATTATGATCTTATGTTTAAAGTTGATGATGAAATTCTACTAAAAGATTATATAAAACAGATTTGCAACTATTTATTAATATTAAATAAAAAAAATGAACAACAATCAATTTAAAGGCACAGGAGTTGCAATTATTACTCCGTTCACTAAAAATGGCAAGATTGATTTCAATTCATTAGAAAAAATTATTCACCATATTATCAAGGGAGGTGTTGATTATATTGTTGTTTTAGGAACAACAGGTGAAAACGTAACTCTTTCTAAAGATGAAAAAAAGGAAATTACTAAATTTGTGATTCAAACAACAAAAAAACGTACTCCCATTGTATTGGGAATTGGCGGAAACAACACAATGGAAGTTGCCAACACCATTGAAAATGCCGATTTAAAAGGTATTGATGCTATCTTATCTGTTTCGCCTTACTATAATAAACCCAATCAAAAAGGATTGTTTGAGCATTATAAAACCATTGCTTCCGTTTGTCCTCTCCCAATGATCATCTATAATGTCCCCGGAAGAACGGGAATGAACATATGCGCTGAAACGACTTTGAAAATTGCTCATGAAATAAAAAATGTTATTGCAGTTAAAGAAGCATCTGGCAGTTTAGGACAATGCATGAAGGTCATTAAAAATAAGCCAAAAGATTTTTTAGTTATATCGGGTGATGACGCCTTGACATTACCACTGATTGCTTCCGGAGCAGATGGTGTGATTTCAGTTGTTGCTAATGCCTTTCCAAAAGAATTTTCATCTATGGTTAATTTTGCATTAAAAGGGAATTTTACCAAAGCTCTTCCCTTGCATTATAAATTGCTTGATATAATTGATCTTTTATTTGCTGACGGTAGTCCCGCGGGTGTTAAGGCAGCACTCGAAATTCTTGGACTTGCCCAGAATAATGTCCGGCTTCCTCTCGTACCTGTTAATAAAGCCGTTTATGATCAATTGAAAAAGGAAATAAAACATATTTAAAATCCAAAACTGAAATTGCGGTGAAAATACTACGAATACATATATTGTTCATCGCTTTTATTTCAATTGTTTATGTAAATCCATGTTTTTCTCAGGAAAACATGGATTCTCTTTTTAAAAACAAACCTGAAATTTATTTTAAATTTGAAATAAATTCAAAGAATGAATTATATCAAATTACGAAAATCATATCAGTTGCTCGTTTAGAAAAAAATTTGGTTTATGCATATGCTAATAAAAATGAACTTAACATATTCAAAAAACTTAAATATAAAATTCACGTACTTCCCCATCCTTCTGACCTTGTAAAAAATAAGATGTATGATATAATTCAAACCAAAGGAGGTTATACATGGGATGCTTATCCTACTTATGAGAGTTATGAAGCCATCATGTATAAATTCGCTAACGTTTATCCGACAATATGTAAACTTGATACAATATGTATATTAAAAAGCAAAAGAAAATTACTTACAGCCAGAATTTCAAATTTTTCAGACTCAAAGCAAAAACCATCATTTTTTTATTGTTCTACTATTCATGGCAATGAATATGAAGGATATGTTTTGATGCTTCATCTGATTGACTATTTATTGACCCATTACAAACAAGACTCATTAGTTACAAAACTTATTAACAATATTGATATATATATAAATCCTCTTGCAAATCCTGACGGCACCTATTATACAGGAAATAATACTGTTAATGGAGCTATTTATTACAATGCAACAGGGTATGTTAACCTGAACAGAAATTTCCCTGATCCCCAAAACGGAAATCATCCTGATGGATATAATTGGCAGCCGGAAACGCAAGCATTAATGAATTATGCCTCTCTACATCATTTTGTGATGGGGGCTACCTTTCATACAGGTGGCGAACTCGTAAATTATCCATGGGATACTTGGTATCCTTATCAGCACTTGCATGCAGATGATACCTGGTGGCAACGTGTATCACGCATTTACGCCGATACCGTTCATTCAAAGATTAAAACAGACTATTTCACTCAACAGGATAATGGCATCACAAATGGCGCAAGCTGGTATCCTATTAGTGGTGGGAAACAGGATTATATGAACTTTTTTCAGCATTGCCGTGATGTAACCATTGAATTAAAATATGATTACCGTACATATTCTTTACCTGATATGTGGAATTATAATTACATGTCTTTCCTGCGCTATATGGAACAATGCATTTATGGTTTTAAAGGAGTTGTCACTGATTCATTATCCGGAACACCAATGAAAGCATTGATCACTATTGAAAACCATGACAAAGACAGTTCAAATATTTATTCAATTTTACCTTCCGGAAATTTTTATCGTCCAATTTATAAAGGAACATACAATATTACTGTTTCTGCACCGGGTTATATTCCTAAAACCATTAAGAATATCAGTATTGACAATGATTCCGAATATAATCTTGATACTATTCCACTCGCCAAAGACAAAGAATTTTCAATTATTTTAAATAATCTATCGGAATACAAAGTAAAAATCTTTCCAAATCCAAGCAATGGTGAATTAAAAATTCAAACAAGTTCGATTATTCCAGATGGTCAATTAAAAATAGTTAATCTATCCGGTGAGCTAATTTTCACACAAAATCTATCAGGCAAATTTTCTACAACTATTGATTTATCTTCACTTTCCAAAGGATTATATTTTATTTCACTAACTACTTCAGGAGGAATTATTCATCAAAAAATTTTAGTTCGATAACTAAAAAAATAAAAATATCATTCTGTTCTTGCAGAATAGTAAAATTAACTTTATTTTTGCACCTCTTTAAAAGTTCATTACAATTACGGTCCGGTAGTTCAGTTTGGTTAGAATACATGCCTGTCACGCATGGGGTCGCGGGTTCGAGCCCCGTCCGGACCGCTTAATAAGCTCAAAAAACATAAGTTTTTGGGCTTATTTTTTCACCCCTACTTCATACAATTTTCTTAAAAAAACCAATTACATTTCCGTATTTTGATGTATGGTTTTTTGAATGTATTGTGTATTCTATTAAGCAAACAGCTTGGTTAGATTATCCCGACTTGTCGGGAGGGTCGCGGGTTCGAGCCCCGTCCGGACCGCTTGAGAAGCTCAAAAATCATTGGTTTTTGGGCTTTTTTTGTGTCTGTATGGTTCAAAATTCATCTTTAATAATCTAATTAAGTTAAGTATATCTTTTTGTCGTTTATGGAATGTTTTGTTGAACTTATAAAATTGTCAGTTTGGTTTGATTATCCCGACATGTCGGGAGGGTCGATGATTCGAGCCCCGTCCGGACCGCTTAAATTAACAGAAGCCCCTCTAAAAGTATATATTTACTGGGTTTCTTTTTTTGTGTTAAAATTATTTGTTTTTATTTCATCATTTCCTTTTTCGATTTTTTTGATTAATACATCCTCCGATTTACATATATTTAATTGATTTCTCACAATTACTTTACTTACAAAAAAAACTTCTTCTGAATATTTATATTTCAAAATTCAACTTAATAATAACAAATCATTTTTAGTATTATAATATAATTGTTCTATCTAAAATACTTGGAGTTTGCTTAATTGGAACAATTATACTGATTACGGTTTTTATATCATTTAATATAAAAAGATTATCAAAAAATACAACAATATTTTTTAAAACATGAATATTTTTGTATTAATTAAAACTATTATTTTTCTTTTATTAAAATTATTATTTAATTCTTATTAAAATTTAGTTTATGAAAAAAACAATTATACTTCTTACAAAAAGTTTATGGAACACTACAATCATTGGAATACTGATGATTATTTCCTTTTTATCATTTAACGCTTTACAGGTAAAAGCACAGTATGATGAATTCATCTGGGTGGATGATTTTGTGCCTCCTTGTCCTACTGAAGGTGGAACATTTAACTGGATTACCTCAAATCCGGCACCTTATTCAGGGACACGTGCACTTAAATCGGATGTTATAGCCGGATTAACCCAACAGGAGCGGTATTTCCATACTATTCATACTTCGCAGCGAATAACGACCACCCAGACTGATAGTTTATTTGCATGGGCTTATTTTGATGCTGCTGCAGTTAACTGGGATGCTAATTCACTGAATACGAACTGGACAGGATGGAATGATATCAGCAGCCATACAGTTTCCAGCGGAGTATTAAACCTTACATTCAGCGGAGGAGATCCTTATTTATATTCTCCCACAATCAGTGTCAGTGCCACGACTTACAAATCCGTTCGCGTCAGAATGAAAAATAATGGGTCCGGTACTGAAGCAAGATTATACTGGAACAACGGTAGCGGGATTAATGAAACATACGCTCAGAATGTAAGTGTTATTTCCAGTGATGGCGATTATACGGATTATGTTTGGGTATTAACAAATAATGCCAATTGGTCGGGTACAATCACCCAACTTCGCTTTGACCCCATCCATACAGGTGCTGCAAACGGACAGACTGTTAACATCGTTTTTATTGAGATATCCAATTGCCCCAAAGCCATCCAATTGCAATTCGGTGATAATGGCGGCGGATGGGACCACAGAGCATTCTGGGGGTACGATGAAGCAAATTATTTAAATGGTACAGGCGAAAATTCAAATGCAAAAAGAAAAATCAGCCATATGCTGCCCCTTTGTGGTACATGGACCAAACTGAAATTCAAAGCCGATGATATAATTGATGCCACTACAACATGGTGGGGATTATCCTACCAGCAGAGTGGTGGACTTGTTACCTGGGATAAAGTAGGTTATATTAAAAGCGATAGGACAGGTGCAGGACTTACAGCCGATTTTTATGACAGTTATAATACCGATGCAACAGAAACTTTTATGGGCACCCGAACTTATGCCAACTGGGCAACTAACTGCAACTGGTGGAACACCGGAGGTGGTGCAGATAGCTCACCTGACGATGTCAGCGGTACTGACTGTTCCAAATTAGGAATGGGTACTGATAACTGGGGTATTATGCTGTCGGGTTATTACAAAGCACCTTCAACTGGTACTTATAGTTTCAGGGTGTCGCATGATGACGGAGCAAGGATTTATATGATGGACAATGATCAGGCGACTGGTAGTCCCTGGGCTTATAATGACTGGACTGCAAGCGGATGCCGTAATTCAGGAACGCAAACACCTCAATCACTTACTGGTGGTAAATTCTATGCGATTACCGTTGAATTTTATAATGCCGGTGGTGGTTCATGTTTCCATGGGTTACAATACAGCACCGGTGGTGGCACATGGAATGATATCCCTGTTGGTTCGTTATTTACCTATTCATATCCTGCTACAGCAAATGGTTTAAAAGCTGATTATTATGCAAATGCCAATCTGAGCGGAACTCCTTCTGCTAGAAACTGGATTGAAGCAACAAACCTTAATAGTAGCCGTGGTACAATCAGTGCAGCTTTTCTTGCAGGAAATAATACAACCGATAATTTTTCATACAGGTGGTCAGGTTATCTTAAACCTAATTGCACCGGCTCTTACACTTTCTGCACCAAATCAGATGATCAGAATTCATTGATATTAAACGGAACAACTGTTGTAAATGACTGGCCTGGTAGCAGTAGTACATGGGACTGGTATCTTCCCGGTAACAACAACAACACGTTTGATGCTTATCCTACTGACGGAATGGTGTTTAATTTAACGGCAGGACAATATTACCCTATTACTGCTACGTTTGGTGACCTTGTTGGTGATGCAACTCATATTATATACTGGGAAAGTTCAACTTGCAGTGCAACAGGAGCTGGTTCTATTGCAAGGACGACACCTGTCGATTTTGCTGTACTTTATACTAATAATGCACCTCAAGTTCAGGCAGATGCTGGTCCCGCACAAAGTACCAGCGGTGGAACCATTACAATTGGCGGAATGCCAACCGCAAGCAACGGAACTTCACCCTATGTTTACGCATGGGCAGCAAGTTCAGGGGCAACACCTTCTGCAGTTGCAAACCCAACCATTGCTCCTACAGTGAATACTACTTACACCGTTACAGTGACTGATGCTAATTCATTTACAGCTACCAGCTCAGTGGCTATAACAAAATGTACAGGCACAACTATCACTGCACAAGCAGCAGGTGGTAACTGGAGCGCAACTGGAACCTGGGTGGGTGGTGTTGTGCCAGGATCATGTGATAATGTAATTATAAATAGCGGAACTACAGTCAACATTGATGGTACAAACCGAAACTGTATGGATCTAACATTAAATGGCACCCTGGCTTCAGCCGGTTTTGGCTTGACTGTTGCTGGAAATGCTTCAGGAACCACAGGCGGGTTAAATCCTACAAGTGGATCACCGTATATTACTTTTTCCGGTATTAACAAATCATTGAGTGGAACTTATTCATTAGTAACTACAGCTTTAACATGGACTGTTAATTTTACCGGTAATCATTCAGTTGCTAATGCAGGTTCATTTACTTTACAAAATTCTATTGCAGGTACCATGACCATGACAATCAGTGGTTATATAACCAACAACGGTACACTCACTCTCGGCAGTGCAGCAACCGGTACACGAAATTTAACTATTAATACCACAGGTAAACTGATTAACGGTGCAACAGGTACACTTAATATCGGTGCAGCATTGACCAATCGTGGTGTTTTAGATGCAACAACTTCCGGAAATACAGTTGTATACACTTCTACTTCAGGAAATCAAACGATTCCTTTCGCTCCTTCAACATATCATCATCTGACTATTAATAAAACGGGGAGAATAGCTACACTTGCAGGTGCTGTAACAATTAACGGGAATCTTACCATCAGCGTGGGCACATTGGCAGATGCAGGATATACAATAACACTGAAAGGGAATGTAACCAATAATGGTACTTATTCAGGTTCAGGAAAATTATACCTCAATGGTGGTTCAGCACAGCATACCATCAATACTACATCCAGTTCGGGAAACAATACATATTATAAAATTGAAGTAGATGATACGTATGGCGCTAATGCAATAAGTCTAGGTACTGCTGCTGCTCGTACAACAACCATCACCAACCTGACACTAACGACTGGTAATTTTTATGTAGGGGATTTCAAATACGGATCAATAAATAACCGGCTTACGATTACCAATGCGATTACCATTCCCAGCGGTTTTACTTTTGGGTTTAATAATACGGTTACATCATCAAATCCGATAACTTTTTCCGGTGATGTTACTATTAATAGTGGGGGTATCTGGAGTATCACCAGTTCCTCGTCAACCAACAATATCACTTTCTCAGGAAATGTTACCAACAATGGTACATGGACTGATGCAAGTTCAAGTGCATATACCCTGGCGGGAACCAAATCTTATACAGGGTATAATACGATCTATATGCCAACCATTAAAGTTTCAAATTACAATCCAACTTTTAAAGGGCTAATATATTGTTCAACTAATTTTAATACTTCTTCATTGCAGGCATTCACAATGGATAATACTTATGCATACAATGGAGGTACAGGAACGTTAATAACCATTGCAGGACTAAGTAGTTCGGCCGGATGGCCTTATCTGCAGGGTGGTGGTGCAAATACAAAAATTAAAATGACAGGATCGCAAAACCAATACATCGGCAATTGTCAGCTGACCAGCCTTGAAATTGATAAGACAGGAGGAATTGCAAAATTAAGTAATACAACTAGTACCGGTTATATTAATAATGGAATTACTGTAACCAATGGAACATTTGATTTTGGAATTTATGTCCCTGACGCATCAAATGTTCCTATTACTGTTTTAAACAGTTCGCAGGTTATTGTTAAGCGAGAAGGTAATTCTGCATTTAAAACCCCGTCCTGGTCAACAAATAGTACATTTACATGTGATAGTTTGTGTAACCAGTTAGGTGCTAATACATTTGGAAATGTAATTTTGCAGGGAAGTACTAAAACTGTTACACTTCAGGGCAGTGCAATTGTAAATAATCAACTGACTGTTAATACAGGGGTTACATTTGCAGATAATACAAATACAATCACAGTAAAAGGGAATGTTGCTAATAGCGGAACACATTCCGGCGCCGGTAAAATTTACCTGAATGGAGGTTCTGCTTCTCATACAATAACCGGTACTAATGGTGCTTTTGCTAAACTTGAACTTAATGATGCCAATGGCGCATCATTAAGTTCAGGTAATACTATTACAGTGGCTGATTTGCCTATAACATCCGGTACATTTACAAACAATGGCACATTAACTGTATCAACATCTATTACAGGATCAGGAACATTGACCAATGCAACCAATTCATCTCTGACATACGGTGGTACAGGCGCAATTGCCCCTGCATTGACTGCAAGTGCAAATCCTAATACTGTAACATATACAAATTCAGCTACAGTTAAATCAACTACATATCACCATTTCATAATGAATGGCTCTGGTAAAACGGCCACCTTTGGAGGTGCTGTTACAATTAATGGCGATCTGACAATCACAGCAGGCACTTTAGATGTGTCTTCATCTAATTATAATTTGAATTTAACAGGTAATTTTGTCAATAATTCAACTTTAAATCCTCGTGCAGGTACTGTCTATTTTATAGGCAATACCTTACTTTCAGGTTCCAACAATACAACCTTGTTCAAAGCTGAGATCAATGCTGGTAAATTCCTTACGGTTGCAAGCGGAAGAACATTAACAATGGACAGCACGCTTTATATCCGCGCCTTGGATCCGCATAATATGGGACAACTGGTTATGACAGATAATACATCCTATCTGAGTGGCGGTTCTAATAATAAGCGGGTCTATGTTGAAGCATATGATACATTGAACAATTGGCATTATATATCATCTCCAATTTATAATGGTTATAAAGGAGCAATGATAAATTTAGTGGGATTTTATGGAAAAAGATATAATGAACCTACTCAAACCTGGATTGCAATTGTAGGTACAGATTCTTTACGTACAGGAATTGGATATGCCATTAAATATAGCGTTTACGCTCCCAGCCGTCTGATCACATTCAAAGAACAAATTTCCAAATTGCATAATGGTACTATTTCAGTTAATACAACCAATACTGCAGGAGGTGGTGTAGGCGGATGGAATCTGGTAGGTAATCCATATCCTTCTGCCATTGACTGGCAAGCTGCCAATGGATGGAATAATACAAATGTGGATCCGACTATTTATCTCTATGATGCAGTTCAATCAAGATATGCAACATTTAACAAAATTACTGAAGTTAGTACAAATGGCGGTACACGGTATATTCCACCTGTGCAGGGATTATATATACATTGTAATTCATCCGGTGGCACATTCAGTATGGATAACAGAGTACGCGTTGCTTACAATCAACCGTTCTGGAAAGGTACTGGAAATATTAATCAACTGAACTCCGCTTTTAGTTTGAAAGTATCCGGTAATGGATATTCCGATGAAAGTGTAATTGGATTCAATACCGAAGCTACCAGCAGTTTTGACAAGGATTATGATGCATACAAACTATTAAGTCCTGAAGAAAACGTTCCTCAGATCAATACCACCACACTGGATGGAAATAATGTGAAAGTAGCTGTCAACTTCCTTCCACAGGAATACAGTCAAAAATCAACAGTTCCATTGCAGTTTACGGTAGGTCAGGCAGGTACTTATACCATTTCAGCAAACAATGCTTCTTTTGATCCATCGGTGATGGTAACTCTTGAAGATTTGAAAACCGGCAAGATGACCGATCTTCAATCAGCATCCTATACGTTTACATCCGAAACTGTTACCAATGAGAGCAGGTTCCTGATTCATTTTGGCGGTGTTGTACCGACATCCGTGAAAGAAAAAGAACTGAATGAACTGGTAACGATCTATACGGACAGGAACAATATTGTAATTCGTAATACATCCAATGTAAATGAAAAAGGGTTGATCACAATTTATGATATGTTAGGAAAAGAAGTTTCTTCACGTGAACTCACACCAAATTCATTAACAAGTATTGAAATGAATGACAAAGCACAATCAGTTTATTTTGTCAGAATTATGACGGATAATAAGAGCTTAACCAAGAAAGTTTGTATTACCCGATAAACATTTGAAAAACTAAAAAAAGGGTTCAATGATTTGAACCCTTTTTTATTTTCACAAATTTTATCAATTGTACAAGGTATAATCAAAACAAATTAAATTTTCACCAATTTTCTGGTAAAACATTTTTTTGGGGTATTTAGTTCAACAAAAAAAACTCCTTTTGTTAATTCACTAATATCAAGTGAAACTGATGATGAAGGATGAAAGGTATATGTTTTAACAATTCTGCCCTGCATATCCGAAATGATTATTTTATCAATTAAAATTTGATCACTGTTTATGGATAACTGATCCCCTGCAGGATTCGGATACATATCAATATCAAAATTATCTGCATACGTGTAGTTTTTAATATCAACAGTGGTATCTGGTTGCATCAAAGGAAATAACTGTGACTCGGGAATTAGTTGTTTTGGTTGACTTGGACTAGACCATGCTAACGTAATATGGGAAGCACCTATATTTTCAAAATATTCCAGTTTTATATTGTATTTTTTTCCTGCAGTAAGCATAATAGATCCGCTGTCTTCAGCTTTTAAAGGTGATTTCCAGTTATCAATGATCAATTGATTGTTGATCCATAATCGGACACCATCATCAGAAGAAGTATAAAAGGTATATGTTTCAGAAAATAATGGCTCAATAGATCCTGTCCATTGAATGCTGGCATTATCAATATGAACCAGAGGACTTGCGCTACCTTGCTGCCAATCAAAGGATATGACCGAATCAATACGTTCCATCATTTGCGAATCAAAATTTTTCCCATTGTAATATTTTCCTTTGAGCCCATTTGTTTTGGCCGGTTTTAAGACTGGAGTGTTAAACTGATCAATGATAGTCAGGGATGCATCCAATACATAGGTCATACCGGGTAGTGTAAGAAATTGTTTTGTATTTGAACCTGAACGTACACGACATGTATCTCCAAGAGTGGAAGAAATCGTAGCTTTGGTTAAAGTTTTATTGTTCCAACTCACCGAATCAATTACAAATCCTTTACGCGCTCTTAATCCTTTAAATGAACCATTTACCCAAACATCAGGAAGAGCGGGCAGAAATTGAATTTCATTGTTTTGACTTTGCAACAACATTTCATTAATGCCAGAAACAGCGCCAAAGTTCCCGTCGATTTGAAATGGCGGATGTGCATCAAATAAATTTTTATATGTACGGTCAGACGAAAGCAGCATCTGGATTAATTTATAGGAATGGTTCCCATCTTCAAGTCGCGCCCACAGATTGATCTTCCAGGCCAAAGACCAACCGGTGCTGAGATCGCCACGCTGTATCAATGTTGTTTTTGCTGCATTTGTCAAGGCAGGCGTACCGCGCAAACTGATCTGATTACTCGGAAACAATCCATACAAATGTGATACATGTCTATGCTGATCTGTCGGATTATCCCAATCATTAAACCATTCCTGCAACTGACCTGACTGGCCTATTTTATTCGGTGGTAAACTTTTTAACGCTTCACTTATTTGTGTTCGTAAATCAACATCTATATTTAGTATTTTTGATGCATCTATGACACTGTTAAACAAATCGCGGATGATCTGAATATCCATTGTGGGTGCAAAACTGACAAAGCATTGCCATGGTGCAGGAAGATTTTCAGGTGATGCACTCGGGCATGTACCCAGATAATTGTTACCCGACATTGTTTCAGTAACTAAACTTGCAAGAAAAAATTCTGCAGCACCTTTTAGAACAGGATACACATCCATTAAATAATTTTTATCCGGATTAAACAAATAATGTTCCCAAAGATGTTTTGACAGCCATGCCCCACCAGTAGGCCAGAGCCCCCACGTACCATCAATAGGCGCCGTGCGGTTCCACAAATCTGTGTTGTGGTGTTCAACCCATCCACTGTTAACACCCCAATGTACTTTGGCTGTAAGTTGTCCGGGGGGTACCAAATTTTTTACTTTGTCAATCAATGGAAGGGCACACTCCGGCAGATTAGCTGTTTCAGTCATCCAATAATTCATTTCGGTATTGATATTGGTGGTGTATTTACTTCCCCAAGGCGGACTCATCAGATCGTTCCAGACACCCTGTAAATTCGCAGGTTGTGAACCAAGACGTGAACAGGAGATCATCAGGTATCTGCCAAACTGATAGTAAAGCCGAACTAATTGCGGATCATCTGAAAATGCAAATGTGGCAATACGCATATCGGTTGTGTAATTTGAATAATTGTTTTTATTCCCTAGATTCAAGTCAACACGATTGAATAGTTCCTGATACGATGCAATGTGATCCTGAAGAATCTGATTGTAGGTTTTATTCTCTGTATTAGAAATATACTGTACAGCACGTGCATCCTGATCACCCGACACATCATTGTACATATTGAAGTTGGTACCGATTGCAAGAATGACCGTTTAACTGTTAGCTCCATTTACCGAAATGGTTGAATTATCAGCATTGATCGTCCCTCCATTAATACTAAGTTTGACAAGTGTTTGAAATTTAATACTCCCTGCTGTTCCCTTTAATACTAAAACATCATTCCCTTCCACTCCTATGCTTTTATTACCATGGGGGCAATCCAGAGAAGCAACAAAAGAAATTTTCCCGGGTTGATCAGCAGTAAGACGAACGACAATGGATTGATCAGGATAACTGGCAAAATATTCACGGGTATAGTTAACACCATTGAATGTATACGTTGTTTTAGCAGTAGCCGTTTTCAAATTAAGTTCACGATAATAATTGGCAGCCGAGTGACCTGTAAAATTCAGATTCAAATTACCAACAGGCATGAATGCTGCTTCACCACCACCGATAAAACTGTTTGCTGCATTACAGGCGCCACTGGCATTACCTAAAAATATTTTATTTCTGATATCGGCAAGATAACCTGAAGCACCTGTTTTATTGTTATTCCCCGGACTCCCACTCCACACAGTGCTTTCATTTAAACCAATTTTTTCCTGTTCAACATTACCATAGATCATTCCTCCCAATCGTCCATTACCAATGGGAAGAGCGGAAGTAAATTCTGCACCCGCTGGTTTGTCGTACCACATCACCAGATCACCAGTCTCTTTGGACGAAATCGTAATTCCGTTCATAGCCATGATTTCTTCAAAACCAAGGGAGCGATCATAAATCTGAACATCATCAAGCAATCCGCCATAAGCTTCGTTATTTGTATTTACTGCGGAAGGATTTCCAAGTCGTAATTGAGTAGTTGTATTACTAACAAGATAGGATGTAATTAATGATCCTGCAATATTCCCATTAATAAACGCTATCACTTTCCCTGACAAAAAAGTAAAAGCAACTTGCACCCATGTGTTTGCCTGATAAACGCCTGTTAACACAAGGTCATCATGTGTCCCTTCACTGCCGATGCGAATCCATATATCACCATTGTTCCTGAGTTTTATGCTCCAACCTGCCTTCCCACTGCCCGGAAGTTTATCAATGGGAATCTGATATTTCAGTGCATCGGCTTTCAACCAAAATGAAACAGTAAGCGCTGAAGATGAACCAACGGAGGTACCACACTGAACATAATTTGAACTGCCATTGAACTGAAGAGTACCGTTGATTTTACCACCTCCCGGCAGCCACGTACAACCGGATAATGTTCCGTTATTTCCTCTACCCGAACTGTCTGAAGCAACAGTACCAATACTCTCATCCAGTTTCCAATAAGCAATTGGAGATTGAGCGTATATTAATGGATTAAAAAATAATAAAAAAGTCAAACAAATAAATTTATTTGTTCTTCGTACAGCACATGTTAATATATTCATTTTCTTTATATTTAAATATTTATTTTATTCATTTATATTTCATGCTAAACTTAAAAATCAATTTTACGAATTTAAAACAAACATTTTAAATTAAAAATATTTGTATTCTTTTTTCAGTTTTTTATACATTTACCCTTTAATAAATCGATTAACCAAAACAAATATCATGAAATATCTCATCCTCATTATTATTCTCATATTAACCATCGATCTGACAGCCCAAAACGAACTGATCAAAAAAACCTCAACAGATTTTAATTTCAATCAGCACCATTGGGTTGACCGAACAAACATCAATAATATGAACATAATAAAATATGGAATAAAAAAATATGGCAAAGACAGTATTCTTCTTTTTACCGGCTATTCCTACGGTGAATTTTACGACTGGGACTTATATTTCGAAAATTTGTATCTGTCTTATTTTGGTATCAGTGAATTTTGTTTTTCCAATCTTAAAGAATTCTTAAAACTACAGCACAACAGTGGTTTTGTTTCCAGATGTTTGCTGGGTATCAGACCACATCAGCACTTTAAACCCTTCATGGCGCAAACTATCCTGTTGGGAGGAAGACAAACCGGTAATTACAACTGGTTGCTTGAAAAAGTAAACAGCAATGACTGGACACTTGCACATTCAAATGTTTCGTATTACGACCGCTTAAAAAAATATCTTGACTTTTGGTTTTGGTATAATGATTTTGATAAAAACGGATTACCGGTTTGGAACAGTTCTGACCATAGCGGCATGGACAATCAAATATCAAGAGCAGGGAAACTGAATGAATTCTGTGACGAAGGTGTTGACCTGGCTTGTTATCTTTATCGAGAACTGAAGGCAATGGTGATCATTGCTACTAAATTAAATTTTACTGAGGATGCTGCAAAATTTAATATTGACGCTGAAAAACTTGCTGCAAAAATAAATGCCGTTTTCTGGGATGATCAGGACGGTTTTTATTATGACCGTGATGAACGATCAGAAAAACTCCGAAAAGTCAAGTCTGTAGCGGGATTCATGCCTTTGTATGTCGGTATTGCTCCTAAAGACAGAGCCGAACGGTTGATCAAAGAACACCTCATCAACCCGAATGAATTCTGGATCACTTACCCTGTTGCCTCTTACGCTAAAACTGAACCCGACTATTCACAAACGGCCACCGACTGGGGTTGTAACTGGAGAGGCACTACATGGATACCTACAAATTACATGATCTTTCATGGATTGATGAATTATGGGTATAAAGATATTGCTAAACAACTGGTGCAACAAACACTTGACCTGGTGATGAAAGCCAATGATTCAACCCGTGAGTTTTACAATGGAGAAACAGGCAATGGGCTTGGTTTGAATCCTTTCTGGGGCTGGTCTGCTCTCGGGTTCCTGATGCCTGTTGAATTTGAAATGGACTATGACCCTTCACGAATCACTGATGAAATGATGTTGCCCGTTGCACTAAAAAAACTAGAACTTACATTTCCACAAATTCAAAAAAAACAACATTAAAATATTTATATATTTCATCTGATTAAATCTATTAAATGCATCAAAAAAAATTATATTATTTAATATCCTTTTTATTTATTTTTATTTCATTTACAAATACGAATGGATATTCACAAACGAATTGCTTCATTAAGGCATATGATTTACGCTGTGAATATCAGAAGGAACCAATCTGCATTGATATTCAGCATCCACGCTTTTTTTGGAAATTAAAAGCCATCGATTCGACAAAAAAAGGGCTTCGTCAAAAAACTTACAGATTAATTGTTTCTTCATCTGCAGAAAAACTGAATACAAATGATGGTGATCAATGGGATAGTGGTCTAACTGAGTCTTCAAAAAGTATTCAGATCGTCTACAAAGGCAAATCCTTGCAACCATTTCATAGATATTACTGGAAAGTATGTGTTAAAGATCAGGAAGAACAAATTTCAGAATGGTCGGCAACTGCATCTTTCAAAACAAGTGCTTTACATGAAAAAGATTGGCAGGATGCAAAATGGATCACTCTTGGAAAAGATAACCGAGATTCAAAATATATTTCAAGAATATATGATATAGGAAATGAGAAATTCAAACAGAACGATACCACCTTTGCCAGCCCATTATTCAGACGTGATATCGTCATATCAAGAAACATCAAATCTGCTTTTTCCTATGTTTGTGGTTTGGGATATCATGTCCTGTCTGTCAACGGACAAAGAGTTGGCACGCATGTATTGGACCCTGCACAAACATCCTATGATTCGATTGTATTTTATGTAACACAAGATATTACAGCATTCCTGAAAAATGGAAAAAATTCAATTGGTCTTATGTTGGGTAGTGGATTCTACGGGCAGAATATTGCTTTTGTAAAAAACACACTTTCCTACGGAAATCCACTTGCAAGGGTTTTAATACGGATTGAATACACAGACGGAACATATGATAATATAATTTCCGGCAATAACTGGAAATGCAATACAGGTCCAATTTTGTTTGACAATGTATATGCCGGAGAAACATATGATGCTCGAAAAGAAATTGAAAACTGGAACACCGTTATGTTTGATGATGCATCGTGGCCGGAATCAGTCATAACGCCACCTCCTTGTAAAACATTACGGGCACAATACATTCCTCCTATCCGCCCAATAAAAGAATTAACACCCGTTCGCATCTTTCCATCGGATCACAATACGTGGATCATTGATCTGGGAGTGAATATTTCAGGATGGATGAAAATCAAAGTGAAAGAATCTCAGGGTAAAGAAATCCGATTAACTTTTGCAGAAAATCTTTATCCAAACCAAAAACAGATTGATACACGTTCTACCGGATATACCGCTACCGGCTTTGTTCAAACCAATATTTATATATGCAAAGGAAATGAATCTGAAGTATGGGAACCTCAGTTCACATATCATGGATTCCGTTATGTTGAAGTGGAAGGTCTTTCTAAAAAACCCGACATCAGAGATTTTACAGGGATTCTTGCCCATACGGATTTTGAAAAAGACGGTGAATTCATTTGTTCTGATACGTTGCTGAATAAGATGTATGATGTTTCCATGCGTACCATTCTGGATAACAGACACAGTGTACCCGAAGATTGTCCTCATCGTGAGAAATGCGGATGGACAGGCGATGCACATACATGTGCCGAAACAGATATTTTTAATTTCAACAGCGCTGCATTCATCACAAAATACATGTATGATATAAAGTGTAATTTAGGAAAAGAACCGATTACATATGTTACCCGTGAACGTGTTTCCAGCAAACTGCCCACCATGATATCACCTGGCAAACGCCTCTGCCTGCAAGCCACTCCCGACTGGGGTGCCGCTATGGTGCTGATGCCATGGAACCTCTATCAGTTTTACGGCGACACTGTGGTGATGAATCATTTATACACGAATATGAAAGAATGGGTGAACTATAATAGTGAATTTGTAAAAAACGGTGTATTACCAAGCGGGCTTGGCGACTGGTGTGCACCCATGACAGAAAAAGAAAAAGATCTTGTCACCGGCGAATGTAAACCAGCCATTTCCGGAATGCTGATGTATTTAGAAACACTTCGTAAAATGGCTCTTATAGCTCACACACTGAATGATGTTGCATTTGAAAAAACGTGCCTGTCACTTTTTGAAAAATTTAAAAATGAATTTAATCTGAATGTACTGAAACCTATTGAAAAAACTGACCTCTATAGCTATGGTAGTCAGACAGCTGATGTGCTTTCATTAAAATATAATATTGTACCTCAGGATAAAAAAGAGGCAGTCATCAAAGCACTGGTCTATAATATCACAACATTACACAATGGACACCAGGCATGCGGAGTGTTTGGATTAAAACATCTTTTTCATATTCTATCTGACAATGGATTTCCTGACATTGCCTATAAAACACTGACCAATTCTGAATTTCCCGGACACGGTTGGTGGCTGAAACGCGGACTGACCGTCTGGCCGGAAGCACAAAAATATTGGGCAGAAAAAGATACTGTTCTCGACTGTTCCTATAATCATGCTTTTCAGAGCGGCTTTGCCACTTGGTTTCACAATACCATCTTAGGTATCCGTATCGATGAAGAGGCAACAGGAATGGAACATTTTATCCTGAAACCAACTCCGCCCCAACATATTACCAATGCATCTGGCAGCTATAATTCAATTAACGGCATCATTAAAAGTTCGTGGAAAAAAGAAAATAATAAATTCAAATGGAGAATTGAAATTCCTGTAAATACCTTTGCTACCGTTTCTATTCCTGTAAAAACGAATGGGTTAATTCTAATTAACAGACAAGATATTAAAACAATTAAATCTGCTTACTTCATGAATGGATTTGCTACAGTAAATTTAGGGTCAGGCAACTATCAGATCATTTCAGAAATAAATTACTAACAACAACATATTAAAATAAATATCATGAAAAAAAATTTCCTCATCATCTGTTTGTTCGTATTCGTTTTAGTGAGTAAAACAACTTATTCAAACTGGTTTATTTTCACACAGCGTTATACAGCTGACCCTTGTGTAATTGTATATAATGGACGTGTATATGTTTATTTATCGCATGACATGGATAATCAGAAAGATTATTCAATGGATGGATACACCTGCATATCATCGGACGATTTAGTCAATTGGACTGATCATGGAGAAGTATTGATGGCAAGCAGTATTCCTTATATTGCACCCAAACGTTTCTGGGCGCCAGAAGCTGTATATAGGAACGGGAAATTTTATTTGTATTTCTGCGTACCACAATACCAAACAGGAGATATTGGTGGTACAGGTGTTACAGTAGCAGATAATCCTTTAGGTCCGTTTACTGATCCTCGTGGCAGTTATCTTGTTTCAGGTCATATTGTTGATCCTGCTGTTATGATTGATGACGACGGGCAGGCATATCTTTATTTCCCGAACGGACGCGTTAACAAATTAACGTCAGATATGGCTAATCTGATGCCAGGTGAATGGAACGTTTGGAACAATGATGCACATGAAGCACCTTACGTAACACATATTAATGGAAAGTATCAATATTCCTACATGACCTTTAATGATCAGGAATTATGGTCATGTGCACAACATAACTCCGGATGCAATGACGGGGATGCAAATTATTTTCACCGATATAATTTTCTGGCAACACCAACAGGTCCGGTGGTTGAACCCGGGGCATCGCGCAATGACAGAAACCTGATGTGGCCTGTGTTTGGAAACAATACACAGCCGGCTATATTTGAGTTCATGGGAAATTATTATTCATTTTATCACGGGAATAAATTATCTGTTTTAAAAAATCAAAATTTAGGGTATCAGCGAAATGTGGGGCTTGACAGGTTATATGTCAATCCTGACGGTTCATTTAAAATGCAAACCATTACCGAAGAAGGTTTGCGTCAGGTTAAATATCTGAATCCTTTTCAACAGGTGGAAGCAGAAACCATTGCTCGTGAATCAGGTATTGAAACTGAAACGTGCACTGATGTTGGTGGTGGGCGTGATGTCTGCTCAATCCATCCATCCGACTGGATCAGGATGATCGGTGTTGACTTTGGTGGAGGAGCAACCGGCTTTTCAGCCAGAATTGCTTCTCCGAACGGAGCAGGCTCGTTTGAGATCCGACTTGACAGTCTGACAGGAAAATTAATCGGAACAGTCAATGCTGTTAATACAGGTGGTTGGCAAAACTGGCAAACGGTGACTGTCAGTATTAATCAGGCAAGTGGCATTCATGATCTTTATTTCAAATTTACAGCAGGAGGATTAAATGTCAACTGGTGGAAATTCACTGGCAGCAACGTTTCGGGCACTTTACCTCCTCAGGTGGTAAAATCAGTTACATTGAGAAGCAAAGTGAATAATAACTACATTTCCAAACTTACGGCTGTCACGGATCCTCTGAAAGCCACAACTGCCAGCAGATTAAATGCAGAGATCTTTTTGCTTTATGACAATGAAGACGGCACATATTCACTTTGGTCAACTTCACTGAAAAAATATGTAACAGCAGAACAGCAAGGTATTCAACCGTTGTATGCCAATCGGGATGCAATTGGCGGCTCTTGGGAAAAATTCGGCATGTATCATTCACCCGACGATTCGTATTGTTTTCTTTCTATGTCAAATAATAAATTTGTTACTGCACCCAATAACGGCAATGACGCACTGATCGCCAATGTGGATTCTGCCTGGAGAAACCCGAATAAAAACATTTCACGTTTCTGGGTTGAATATACCAACAACTATACGATCAGTAGTTGCACAGCTCAAACCCTTTCTTTTTCTCCAATCACTGATAAAAAATATTCGGATAATCCATTTACGATAAATGCTACAGCTTCTTCCGGTTTGCCCGTATCATTCTCAGTTAAATCAGGTCCTGCCACACTAAATAATAACACCGTAACTTTGAATGGATCAAAGGGAACTGTCATTATTTATGCAACGCAAACGGGAAATTCAGAATTTTGTCCGGTAACAGTACAGCAAATTTTTAATGTTTCAGGTCCCACACCTGACAATGGCACCGGCTTAAACGGAACTTATTATCCAAATACAAATTTAACATTCCCATCTTGTAGTGTAAAGACAGATACAGCTATTAACTTTAATTGGGGGACAAGCCCAATAAACGCAGGTAGTTGCACGAATCTCTCCGACAATTACACCATCCGATGGACAGGTTATGTTCTGCCGCAATTTACTGAAGACTATACCTTCTTTCTCGGATCTGATGATGGGTCACGCCTATTTATCAATGATCAGTTGATCATCAATAACTGGAATATACAAGCATATACTGAAAAAAATGGAGTGATTAATTTGACAGCAAATACATTTTATAAAATTACTATTGAATACTGGGAAGCAACGGGGGATGCATCAGTTAAACTCTTCTGGCAAAGTACACGTGTTCCAAAAGCAATAATTCCTAAATCACAATTATTCCCTGAACTCGTTGGTATTAATCAGTTTGACTTATCCAGCAAAGAAGATACGTTTATTTATCCGAATCCTGCAAGTGATGTGCTCACTATACAAACAGGTTCAAATCATATCAGTGAAATCAGGATCACGGATGAATTGGGTCAAGTTGTTTTTTCGAAAGATAAAGAAATAAAAAACAATGAAACTCTTTCCATTCATGGATTTCATCAAGGAACATATATTATTTTTATTAATTCCGGCGATAAAATAATCAATAAAAAAATACTTGTTCTGAAAAATAATTAACTATAAAATGCATAGTGTTCTCTAGCGAGAAACTCTACGCCCTTTGCGGTTAAATACTCTACCGCAGAGAATCACAGAGAAAAAAAAAGAAACGCAGAGGAAAAATATATGTTATAATACATTACTAATCTCCATGTAACTCTACATTAAACTCTGCGCCTTCTGCGGTTAAATATTCTACCGCATAAATTCACAGAGAAATATTGAGAAACAACGAAGAATATAAGTACTGCCATATTAATTTTCTTAACAACATAATTCTGACTCCTGTATTCCTAATTCAATCAATTTTTTATTGCATTATTTATTACAATTTCAATCAGTTCGATAAGTTTCATTTGATGTATCATTTTATACACAAAGTATATCAAAAAATACAATTAGATTTATTTACTTTATTGTATTATTGTTCAATAAACTATATTTCATTTTTATCCTCTGACAATTTTATCTTCAAAATCATATGAAAAAAAAATTACTATTTCTGATTTTTTTCTTACCTATTTTCAGCATGTATGCTCAAAAAAAATGGGACTTTGCCAGCAGTCTGGATGGATGGAGTGGATTTAATTCATTGACCAGCACAGTGAATAGCAGCATACTGACTTTAACCATTACCGGTGGGGATCCATATTTTCATTCTCCCGATAATTTAGGACTGACCGCTGCAATCAATAAAACCATTAATATCCGGATGAAAAACAACACCGCCGCTACTGATGGAAGAATTTATTTTACAACAACCACGGCAACCGGTATGAATGAAGCTATGTCTGTCGGATTTACAGTGGTAGCAAATGATCCGGGATATACAAGCTATACGATTGATATGAGTACCAATGCGGGCTGGACAGGAACTATTAAACAAATCCGTCTGGACCCTGTTGGCAGTGCTTCATCAGGAACTATTTTAATTGATTATGTTGAAATTGTTAAAATGAATTGCACTTTTCAAACAATAACTTTTAACTCCATTGGAAATAAAAAGAAAACCGATCCCCCATTTACTATTTCAGCAACTGCAACATCCGGTATGGCAGTTACATTCTCAATTATATCTGGTCCTGCCACACTCAATGGTACAACTTTAACATTATCCGGAACAACCGGTACTGTCGTCGTTTCAGCTAATCAATCTGGAAACACATCATATTGCCCAGCTGACGAAGTAAGGCAGACATTCTTTGTGACTGATCCGACAACAAACGGAAATAGCCCGCAGAATCAGGCCTTTGGCGATCAGTGGGTAGGAACGGATGCACTGGGAAGGATACTTCCCTCATATACAGATTGCGGTGCATACAGAGCTAATAAATATATCGGATTATTTTACTGGCTCTGGCACGCCAGCATTGCACCGGGTGGAACCATCAAACCTGTTCCGCAATTGCTTAAAGAAAACCCAAACAGTCCTGCTTTTGAATGTAAAAACTATTACTGGGGTGAACCTGAAAACGGCTATTATCACGATAGCGATCCATGGGTGATTCGCAGAAACTTGCAACTGCTTGCTGATGCAGGGGTGGATTTTATTTTCTTTGATTTTACCAATGGAAATCAGGGGTGTAACTCATTAGCAACATTCATGGGTATTGCATTGGATATGTACAACAAAGGAATACCAGTTCCGCGTATCGCTTTTTTCCTGAATGAAAATTACGATGCTGCAATGAATTGCATGTTAGACAATATTTACAATAAACCCAATTATGATCCGCTGATTTTCAAATGGAATGGAAAACCGCTTATCATGGCTGATTCCATTAAATGCAAAACGCAATGTGCTCGTTGTAATGACAGAGGGGTGCTTGATTATTTTACATGGCGCAGAACATGGGCGTTCGATCCAAATCAATGGAATTTTCTTGATCAGTATCCTCAGGATTATTATTCGTTCAATGGTAAAGCGGAACAAATGCCCATCTGCAAAGCAATGGGTGCTCCTATGGGAACAGGTGTAGGACAGGGCTCAAGTTATCATGCAGGTAAAGCTCCGACCTACGATCAATACTGGGAATCAGATCAGTCAAAATATGGTTACTTTTTTGAAGAACAATGGACACGTGGTCATTCCATTGATCCGTCTATACTCTGTGTTACAGGATGGAATGAATTGATGGCAGGAGCATGGCCCTCACATCAGGACAAAGATAATATTACTTTTATGAATAAATCATGGAATGACCCGTCATGGCGATGCGTGAATCCCAATTCGTGTCTAAGTAAAAATACAGATGGCACTCATAAATTCCCGCATGGTTGGTTTTTTGTAGATGAATACAATACCGAGTTCAACCGCGATATTGAACCAATGAAAGGTGGGTATACGGATGATTATTATTATCAATTAGTGTCACATATCCGAAAATTCAAAGGGATGAAGTCTCCTGAAACTATTTCATCCCCTAAAACCATCACTGTTGAAGGTACATTCACCGAATGGTCAACGGTAACACCCGTTTTTTATGATGCTTCAGGTGATGTGATCAACCGAAACTTTCAGAATGTGAACAACTCCGCTACTTTAACAAACAATACGGCACGCAATGATATTATTGAATCGAGAGTAACATATGATGCAAACAATACTTATTTTTATGTAAAAACGGTTAGTAATATATCTGCATTTACAGGTAATAACTGGATGCTGCTGTTTCTGGATGTTGACAGAAATAAAGGTACAGGATGGGAAGGGTATGATTATGTTATCAATAATGGAGTGACTTCTGCAACACAAACTACGCTCAAACAATGGACAGGAACAACATGGTCAAACATACAGAATATCAATTATGCTGTTAATGGAAATCAAATGGAAATCAGTATTCCCAGAACATCAATCAAAAAAGAGGTTGGAAATGTTGAATTTTATTTTCATTGGGCTGATAATCCTCAACAACTGAATGATATTACCTCTTTCTTTACAGATGGAGAATCCGCACCTGACAGACGATTTGATTATAATTATGGTTCTTCACACATAATTATTAATACGCAATCACCTTTTACATCTTTAACAATACCCGGTACTGTTGAAATGGAAGATTTTGATAACGGTGGTGTTGGAATCGCCTATGCAGATGCAGATATCGCTAATAACGGTGGCAAATACCGCCCTTCCGAATCAGTTGATATCAGCGATAAAACAGGAGGAGGATATTATGTTGGCTGGATGAATACAAACGAATGGCTTGAATACACGGTCAATGTTACTGCTATTGGTTATTTTACGGCAACCATCTATTATGCATCCACTTCATCGTCTGATGAAGTTGTTCTGTATGTTGATGATATTGACCGCAGCGGTAGCATCATATTCCCTTCTACAGGAGACATTCAGACTTGGGCTACAAAAGATGTTACAATCCAGTTGACTCAGGGAAAGCATCTCATTAAAGTATTTATTAAAAAAGCCGCAGGGGATTTAAATATTGATAAAATTGTATATTCAGAAAAAAGTGTCGTCTATCCGGGGAATGGACAAGGACTCTGGAGAAGTTACTGGACAGCAACTGTCGGTGGACGTGCATGGTTTCAGGATTCAATTTGTGGAGTGATTGATACAATCGTCAATGAAAACTGGGGCGATATATCTCCCGGATGCGACATCAGCAAAGACTACTGGAATGGCAGATGGGAAGGACAAATTGACCCTCTTTACAGTGAAGTATATACATTTTATATTACCGTGGATGACAATGTTCGTCTGTGGATTAATGATACACTGGTCATTGACAAATGGACCGGCAGTGGAAATGGATTAACTTTTACCGGCACTATTGCATTAACTGCAGGAAAGAAAGTACCTATACGACTTGATTATGCTGAAAAAACCGGAAATGCATTGGTCAAACTGGAATGGAGCAGTCCATCAAATACAAGAGAGATCATTCCTCAAAGTCAACTCTACCCTATTCTGAAATATCAGTCTGTTATTGACAAACCCGAATATCAAATAACAATTTTTCCTAATCCGGCAAAGGATTTTTTGATCATTTCCATGAATGAAGATAAATGGAATTATAAAATAGTTGATTTGCAGGGCAGAGAATTGATTCGGACAAAACAGATCAACTCCAGAATTACAAAAGAAAATATTGCATCACTTGATAACGGGGTTTATTGTATCAAAATTACAACATCAAAATGGTCAGCTGTTAAACGCATCATTATCAATAAATAATCATTTCTCTTTGACATTATCTTGTAAAGATTAAAAACAAATATTAACTACTCAAATTAGAATGATAAAAAGACAAAACATATTCAAAATAATTACATGTATTAGTTTATTGAGTTCATTAAACTTATTCAGTCAGGAAAAACCTGATTGGAATAACATCAATGTATTCAGAGTAAATCAAGAACCCGCTTCGGCAACGATGCTCCCTTATTCATCTGAAGTGCAAGCTTTGAATGCTGATTATCTGCATTCCTCCTATTTTCAGTTATTGAATGGTAAATGGAAATTTAATTTTGCTGAAAATCCGAGCAAACGACCTGTTGATTTTTACAAGAATGATTTTAATGTATCAACATGGAAAGAGATTGATGTGCCATCTGTCTGGCAGATGCATGGATATGACATACCATTTTATTCAAACATCCGGAATATCATGGGTGAAAACAGTTTTCAGAATATCCCTTTTGATATCAATACCGTCGGCTCTTATAAAAAAACATTTGTCATTCCGAATGAATGGAAAGAAAAAGAAGTGTTCATCCAGTTTGCAGGCGTTATGTCCGGTTATTACCTTTGGATAAATGGACAAAAAGTTGGATATGCCGAAGGCAGTATGACCCCTGATGTATTTGATATTACGAAATATATTAAATCAGAAGAAAATACGGTTGCCGTTGAAGTCTATCGATGGACTGATGGCTCATTTATGGAAGAACAGGATTTCTGGCATTTTAGCGGAATCCACCGTGATGTATTTTTATTTGCAACACCCAAAGTACGCATCTTTGATGTGTTTGTCAAAACTGATCTCGATCCGGATTATAAAGATGGAACTATAACCATTGAAGCTAAAATTAAAAATTATGATCAAAAAATCAGCAAAGAAATATCTTTTGAATCCAACTTATTTTTGAAAGGACAAGCTGTTGAAGCAACAAAACAGAACTCTGAAATTAAAAGTATTAAAAAAGGTGAAACTTTTTTGGTCAAACAAACCTATCGCCTGCACAACCCGTTGAAATGGTCATCTGAAAAACCAAATCTTTACAAAGCACTGCTGACATTAAAGGACAGCAAAGGAAAAGTACTTGAAATCACCTCCACCAATGTTGGCTTTAAAAAGATTGAATTAAAAAAAGGAGTGATGCTGGTGAATGGCTCGCCTGTTAAACTCCGTGGTACCAACCGCCATGAACAGGATTCACGCACAGGTCGTTCAATTACAAAAGAAACCATGCTCAAAGATATTCTGCTGATGAAACAACATAACATCAATGCGGTTCGTACTTGCCATTATCCTAATCAGGAAGCATGGTATGACCTCTGCGATGAATACGGCATCTATGTTATTGATGAAGCCAATGTGGAATCACATTGCTGGTGTCATCTGATACCAAGTGATTCTGCTTGTTGGTTTCCGGTATGTGTGGATCGTATGGTGGATATGGTTGAACGGGATAAAAACCATCCATGCGTTACTTTTTGGTCATTGGGAAATGAAGCTGGAAAAGGAAAAACTTTTTTTAAAATGGCTGAGGCAGCCCGTGCCATTGATAACTCACGTCCTATTCATTACGAACCGTATGACGAACCGTGCGACATGGAAAGCATGATGTACCCGACTCCTGACGTGATGATTGATTTTGTTAAAAAAAATCCCGAACGTCCTCTCTTTCTTTGTGAATACTTGCATACAATGGGTAATGCAGCCGGAAGCCAGAAAGAATACTGGGAAACAATTGAATCACATCCGACCATGATCGGTGCATGCATCTGGGAATGGGTGGATCAGACACTGATTAGGAAAGAACAGGATGGTACAGAACATTATTGTTACGGAGGCGACTTTGGCGATACCATCCGGAAAACAGATGGAGTATTTGCTGTTAAAGGATTAGTGTATGGCGACAGAACAATTTCTCCAAAACTTCTTGATGTAAAATACTGGTATCAACAGGTAGGTGTGAAAAATGAAGATGTTCGGAACGGAAAAATTAAGATTGAAAATAAATACAATTTCTCTGACCTGTCTGAATTTGATTTCTCTTGGGAACTTTTGGAAAATGGCAAATTGATTGAATCAGGGAAACTGAATAATATACATTGTGAACCGCAAAAAAATATTTCAGTTACGGTTCCATTCACCAGAACATCGATAAAACAAGGGAATGAATATTTTCTGAATCTATATTCTTTTTTGAATGAAGATAAGAACTGGGCAAAAAAAGGACATCAGGTTACAAGAAATCAAATATTAATCAATATACCCAAACATCTTTACACTACCCCTACTATGCCTGCTATTTCGCCTCTTGCATTTACTGACACCAAAGAAAATATTTTTATCAAAGGAACAAATTTTATAATCTCATTCAGCAAAACAAGCGGTGATATCATTGAATGGGTGTTTAATGGAAAATCCATGCTCCCGGCTCAACCCAAAGATATCCGTGGACCTGCATTTAATCTCTTCCGCGCTCCGGTCAATAATGATGCGCCTATGCAAAACATCTGGAAAGTTATGGAATTTAGTCATCTGAAATCAACATTAATGAATATCAATGCTTATCAGGTGAATAAAAGCACTGTTGAAATAATCATCAACAGAAATTTTTTAAACTCAAACAATGAAGGATATAATCATCAGATGATCTGTTCCATTGTATCCGATGGAACACTTGAAACAGATAATTTGGTTAAACCCATCGGTAAACTGCCTGTCATTCCTCGTTTGGGATTGATAATGAATCTGAACAAAGAAATGACTCAGGTTAATTGGTATGGCAGAGGTCCCTATGAAAATTACAGCGACAGAAAATCAGGTGCCTTGATCGGTTTGTATAACAATGATGTGAAAGGGTTGTTTGAAAATTATGTTTACCCACAGGAAAACGGCACACGCTGCGATGTTAGATGGGTGTCTCTCAGAACCCCTGATAACAGTGGATTAATGGCTTACAGCAATAGTCCATTTTACTTCAGTGCACTCAATTACACACCGAATGATCTGGCTGAGGCCAAACATTATTTTAAATTAAAAGAAAAACCTTTTACCAGTTTTACACTCGACTATAAGCAGCGCGGACTAGGCAATGCAAGTTGCGGACCTGAAGTGTTTGAACCGTATGAACTGCATCCGGAAGAAGCTCAATTCTTTTTTGCCCTGAAACCATTGATAGGAAACGATCAGGAAGTTACACCAGTTCTGTATCACCCTGTTCATATTCCGGCTATTGACAGAGATGAATTTGGACTGGTTCATATCACCGCAGGGATTGAAAATGCTGAAATACATTATACCACCGATGGGAAAATGCCTGACAGGAATTCAACTTTATATATCAAACCGTTTTTAATGCTTCGGACATTTACCCTGTCTGCTGTGTCATTTGATAAAGAAGGAAATAAAAGTATGATCAACAAAAAAATATTTTCAAACCATATCGCTTCAGCACCGGTAATCAGTTCAGATAAAAAAATCGCTGTAAAACCTGCTGCAATACATATTAATATTTCTACCATTTATTCAAATGCACAGATTTATTATACGTTAGACGGGACTGAACCAAATGATAAGTCTTTACGTTACAAAGAGCCATTCAAAATCTTTGATGATGCGGTCATTAAATCGATCGTAATTAGTAAAGAATACGGTAAAAGTGCTTCAACTACACTGACTTGTAAATTCTTAGAACCCGGAAAAATAATGGGTTTAATGTATGATTACTATGTGGGGCAATGGACTCAAATGCCTGACTTCACCTCGATGAAACCCAATAAAACCGGACAAACCGATAAAGTAGATTTCAGTAAGGTTGAATTGCCTGCCGATTTTTTTGGTTTTCGTTTTTACGGAGGTCTTGTCATTCCTGAAAATGGAGAATATACATTTTATGTTACTTCCGATGATGGTACGAAACTGTTTTTAGACGGAAAACTGGAAGTGGATAATTATGCTCTACAGGGACCTACAACAAAAACGGTTAAACTGAAACTGGAAAAGGGTGTTCATCCGTTTGAGCTGCATTACTTTGACTGGATTGCACAGGAAGTGCTGACCTTTGAGATTGAAGGACCCGGACTCCCAAGACAAATTGTACCTAAAGAAATGTTTGTCATTCAATAAATAAAAATATCATATGAAAAAAATTATCATTATTTCATTCTTGTTTTTTTTGATCACCCCATTGGTCAATGGTCAAACAACTCCTACACAGCCCATACCATGGACAGGTACAGTAGGCACTGATATGTTAGGGCGAGAATTACCTACATGGGCGGAAGCAGGTCAGCCAAGGCAGAACAGATGGTTCGGTTTACTGTTCAGTCCGTTCCCCGGTTGGAGTAACCGCATCGGCACCTTTTATGATGTGCATAAATATTTATTGAATCATCCCTTTAACCGAAAGTTTGAATTCGACCCACCCGGAAGTCTTGTTTTTCCTAACTGGTCATGGGCTGAACCCTGGTGTGGTTACTACCATGGCGCAGATCCATGGGTTATCCGCAAACAACTTATAGACATGGCTACTGCAGGGTACGAATATGTATTCTGGGATTTTACCAATGGAGGAGCTGGCTGGAACAACTGGAACCCGACCGTTAGTGAAAACTGGGCTATCCTGAAACAATACCTTGAAATAGGCACCCAACTTCAACAACAGGGTGTTCCGGTGCCTCGCATAACAGTTTGGTTAAGTACTGATATTGAAAAATCAATGGAGTTTTGCTATAATCTTATATATAAAGATCACAAATATGACAATATGATTTTCAATTACAAAGGAAGACCATTACTCAATCTGATGGCTGGTCTTGACAGGAGTTTTCCCAATACTACACCCGGATTTAAACCCGGTTATACCAAAGATCTTGATTCAACCAAATTTACTTCACCGTCATTGTTAAGAACCTATAAGAATTTTTTTACTTTTCGTCTGATCTGGGATATGCCGTCTGATTCAGCAAGCTATTCACGTGTGTGGAACAGTTGGGGTAATTATCCTGCTTATGATGAAAACGGTAAGATTGAATGCATGGGTACTGCCAAAGCAGTTGGAGCACCAATATTTGACGGCTTACAGACCAAGGGTACTTCCAGTGTACCCGGTTATAATCTTAATATTTCAAATTATAACGGTCAATGGTGTACACCTGATGTTGATAAAGGACTGCGAAATGAACGCACATGGAATAAAGCACATACATTTGATGCACCCATGGTACTATCTTCCCGTTACAATGAATGGTATGCTGCCTGCTGGGCTGAAAATGGAATGACATGGCTGGGCAAAACAAATGATACGTCAAAAGGGGAAGGTGTATTCATTGACCTTTTCAATCCTGAATTTTCCGGTGACCTTGAGCCCATGAAAGATTTGTATAAAGATAATTATTACTGGCAGAATGCAGGACATTTGCGCATCCATAAAGGAGTTACCAGACCTGATCTGCCTGCAGGACCTGCAGACATTAACATCAATGGATCATATACGGATTGGACTGCCGTTAAACCTGTTTTTATTGATCCTGCAAATGATATAGCCGTCAGGGATTTCAAAGGTAATCCTACTTTCATTGAAGGCACTAAAGATACTCTGCATTACAAAAATACTACCGCACGGAATGACATCATTGAATCACGTGTTACATACAATGCATCCAATGTTTTCTTCTATGTCAAGACAAATGTAACACTTTCCCCTTCATCCGGAACTCAATGGATGGTGCTTTTCGTGGATGCTGACCGAAGGAAAAATACCGGTTGGGAAGGATATGATCTGCGCATAAATTATTCGAGAATAGGTGACAGTTGTACTATTGACACTTACGATAACGGAAACTGGAGTCATATTGCCAACGGTTTCCTCAGAGCAACCGGCAATCAACTTGAAATGGCATTACCCAGAATCGTCTTCGGTGAAAACCAGACTATGCTTGCCTTTGACTTTAAATGGTGCGACAACTGCTTGTCTGCAAATCCCAATGCTATGGACTTTTGGATAAACGGTGAAGTGGCGCCGCAAACACGATTAAACTACAGGTTCTCCGAACAACAGGATTCTGCTGCCTTTGGAGGAGTGCCGTGGAATATTCCGGGAATCATCGAAGCAGAAAACTATAATAACGGAGGTGCCGAAAAAGCTTTTCATGATAATACACCCGAACATATCGGATGGGCTTATAATTACCGCAACAACGCTGTGGATATGGATTATTTACCGGATAATAAAGGGATGTCGATCGGACACACTTCATCCGGTGAATGGCTTACCTATAGTGTTTATGCTTCTTCTGAAGGTGATTATACACCCGTTTTGTATGCATCTTCCAATGATAACAACGGTGCCTTTCATATAGAGGCAGACGGAACAGATAAAACAGGAAAACTTCTGATCACCTCTACCGGCGGCAGTTATCAGCCCTTTACGTTTAACACCAAAAAAATTCATCTGACAGCCGGTAAACATTTTATCAAAATCGTTTTTGAAGGCAGCTTTAATCTGGATGCATGGGGATTAATCAGTCTTTGTGAAACTCCTCGTGCTGCTTTTAAAAATATATCATTACCCGGTACTGTTGAAGCAGAAGACTTTGATACCGGATGTGAAGGGTTAGCTTATCATGATGCCTTTAATACCAATACAGGCGGGGCTTACAGGCAGACCGGTGTTGATATCAGCACCTGCTCGGAAGGTGGTTTTTGTATCAGCAATATTACAACAGGCGAATGGTTGGAGTATACTGTCAATGTTCCCAATCCGGGTATATACAAAATGGATCTTCGGATATCAGCTTCAAAGGATGCAAACAAAATGCATGTATTAGTTAACGGTATACCCAAAACATCCGATCTGTTGATTGGCAATACCGGAGGGAAAGATATATGGACAACCATCACCCGAAAAATGATATTGCCTGCAGGACAACAGGTGATCCGCTTGTTTATTGATCAGGCAGATGAAGGTCTGTTTATCAATAAACTTACTTTTTCATTGCTTGATACCTGTACCCCACAGCATATCACATTTGATTCAATCCCGAATATCAAATCAACAGTATCCAAGACAAAACTCAATGCAATTAGTGATGCCACGCTGCCTGTTTCATTTTTGATATTGAACGGACCGGCCATTGTTAAAGGAGACACATTAAGAATAACAAAATATATTGGTAATGTAACTGTGAAAGCTTACCAAAACGGAAATGCAACTACGTGTCCGGACAGTACTCAGCGTTCATTTACAATCATACACGACTGCAACACACAGACAATCACCTATGATCCGATACCAACAAAAACAGCTACGGATCCTCCCTTTCCAATCAACTCCCATACAAATGCCGGACTGCCTGTAGTGCTTGACATACGTTCAGGACCAGCATCCATCAACGGCAATACGATTACATTGCAAAATATGGTTGGTACAATTAAATTTTTAGCCGAACAGGTAGGTGACTCACTGAACTGCCCGGTAAAAGACACATCACTTGTGATAATTATCAATTTACCTCAGCATCAATGTACCTCCACCGATGGGCAAATCATGATGGAACGATGGGATAATATTCAGGGTATGGGTATCAGCAGTATTCCTTTGGACTCTACACCCACTTCGATCAGATATCTGACTAAATTTGAGATACCTGCAAATGCAGCCGATTACTATGGTGCACGCGTAAGAGGAATCATCTGTGCACCCTACACGGCTGATTATATTTTTTATATTTCAAGCGATGACGAAAGCGCATTGTGGCTGAGCACTGACACCAATAAAGCGAACAAACAACAAATTGCACGGGTGCCTGGCTGGGTGAATCAATATGTTTGGGATCAGTATCCTGAACAGAAATCTGCACCTATTCATCTGGAAGCAGGAAAAAAATATTACATCGAAGCGCTGATGAAAGAAGGTCCCGGCGGTGATCATCTGGAAGTCAAATGGCAGACGGTTTACGGAATAGATGAAATTATTCCCGGTACATTCTTAAATCTTCCATGCAAGCAGCAGACCATCAACTTTGCCTCAACTACCACTCCTGTAGGAAGTAATAAATTCCTGATGAAGGCATCTTCAACGTCAGGCCTTCCGCTGAACTTTAAAGTTACATCCGGACCTGCCACAATATCCGGTGATACAATCATTCTTTTATCAAACGGTCGTGTCGTTGTAAAAGCTTCTCAACCAGGAAATGATCTTGTTTGTAAAGCTATTGATAAATCACAATTGTTCGTTCTTTCAAAAACAAACTCGATAGATGAATTATTCCTGAATGAAAATATTGATATATTTCCTAATCCGGCGAATGACTATATTATTATTAAGAACTCCATTTCAGACAATGGATTTAAAATCAAATGCCTGACAATGTATGATATTTCCGGAAGACCAGTATTGATTGATGAAACACCGTTCGACCATACGAAAACAGTTGATATTTCATCTATTGACAACGGCATCTATTTTGTTCACCTGACCACCTCCATTGGAACTGTTAGAAAAAAAATTGTAAAACAATAAAATCAATATAAATATGAAAAAAAAGTTAATATTAATTTCTCTGTTCATATCTGCATTTATCTTTTCTCAGGCACAGACAACACCACAAACATTTGCTTTTGGCGACAACTGGGTATGTACCGACGGTGCGGGACGCATACTACCTGATTTTTCTATTACCGGCAAATCGAAAAATGACAAATATGTTGGGATGTATTACACGTTGACTCATGGATATTTTCAGCATAATAAAGGTATAACAAAATCCAGAAGCGTTATGGAAGTGCTGGAAAAAGATCATATTAATCTGGAGTGGAATGCACTGGATCCAAGCAAAACAGTAGTTAATTATTTTATGACCGAACCCGAAGATGGTTATATTAATTCATCTGACTCATGGTATGAGCGCAAACAACTCATCATGCTTGGAAATGCCGGTGTTGATTTTATTTTCATTGATCTGACCAATGACATTGTTCCATGGGAAGCACTTGAAATAACCATGCGTGAAATTTGCGATTTGCAAAAAATCGGATTCCCTTCACCCAAGCTGGTGATGTGGACTCAAAAACATGATAATGCTCTTAACCTCGACAAACAACAAATTACCGACTTATATACCAATATATATAAAGCAGGCAAATACAAGGATGCATGGTTTTTTTATCAAGGGAAGCCCCTTTTCCTTGGACCTTCCGATGTTATCACCGACTCCGAAATCCTGAATTATTTCAATTGGCGCTACATGTGGGCTGATCAGGATGGAAACGGAAAATGGAATTTCATGACGGGTTACCCTCAGAAACAGGGTAAAGATTTTAGTGGTGGATTTGAACAACTTGTCCTGATGAAAGCATATGGTGGTGCCTTTCGTCCCAAAGGTGAAGGACGCACCCCTCCTATTGGTTCCAGCGGAAGATGGGCTGATAAATATATGCCAACGTTAAACGATCTTTGGTATAGTCCTACTGAAACAGGCAAAGGGGAATTTTTAAAAGAACAATTCAAACGGCTCACCGAACTGGAAGCACAAGGACAATCCCCCCGCTTTCTGACATTTTCACAATGGAATGAATACGGAGCCGGTGCTTGGCGTTGTACATCAGGCGATGCAAATACATATTATTTTTATGGACGAAATTTGAATCCTGCAACAGACCGTTGGATGATTGACGGATTTAATATTGAATTTAACAGGGATATGGGTCCAATCAAAGGGTATTTTACTGACAACTATTATTATCAGGTGTGTGATTATATCAGACGTTTCAAAGGGATGCAGCCACCACAAGCGGTTTCACCTGCTTCAACTATTAAAATTGACGGTTCTTTTGATGAATGGTATTCCCTCTCCCCTTTATTCAGAGATGTATTAGGCGATATCAAACAAAGGGATTATGTTTGTGATGAAACGTTGCTTAGATATGTCAACAAAACCGGACGGAATGATATTATTGAAAGCCGTGTAGCACGTGATGCCTCTAATCTTTATTTTTATGCAAAAACAGCTGATAAATTAACCAATTATTTCGATCCTAATTGGATGCTCCTTTATATTGATGCTGACAGAAATTCATCTACCGGATGGAATGGATATGATTATGTGATCAACATGGGTGTTACAAATATAAACAACACAACTATCAAACAATATTCAAATGGGACATGGAAACAGATTGGTACAGCAAGTTATGCACTAAACGGTAATGAAATTGAAATATCAGTTGCAAAAAATTTGTTGGGATTAAACAATGCCAATCCTCAATTCTATTTCAAATGGATTGACAACCAGCAAAAACTGAACGATATCATTGATGTTTTATCAAACGGGGATGCTGCTCCTGACAGACGTTTCAGTTACTATTACAATTCTTTACAGAATAACACCATTACTCAACGTCCTAATAAAACGCTTACAATACCCGGTGTGATTGAAGCTGAAGATTTTGACATGGGGGGAAATATGGTCGCCTATTACGATGCAGATGCGTCCAACAACGGAAACCAATATCGTACTTCAGAAGGCGTGGATATTGAAGTATGTTCTACCGGAGGATATGACATTGGCTGGACGAACAACGACGAGTGGACGGAATACACCGTCAATATTGCCAGTGCCGGAACGTATACCGTTGATGTAAATATTTCATCACCAACGGGGAACGGTATATTTCACCTTGAACTGGACGGTGTAAATATCACCGGGAACTTAAACATTCCCAATACGGGCGGTACACAGAACTGGCAGAATGTTTCGGCAAAAGTTCAATTGGCCGAAGGAACACATCTTTTAAGATTATATATTGATCAATCTTCTGGTGCTAATTTTAATAAGATGACATTTACTAAATCAACAGGTCTTATGTATGGGAATGGTGACGGATTGCTTGCTGAATACTTTGATCAGGGAAATTTTCAATCCCTCATTCTAACGCGGGTTGACAATGTCGTTTTGCTTGCCAATTCATGGAACGGCACAGTACCCGGACAGGGTGATGAAGACTGGACTGTCCGCTGGACTGGTCAGGTTCAGGCATTGACAACCGAAACATATACTTTTTATGCTACTTACGATGACCAGTGCCGCTTATGGGTGAACAATACATTACTGATTGATGACTGGAGTGGCGGTGCGGCAAGAGAAAAATCAGGCACTATTGCGTTGGAAGCCGGAAAAAGATATGATATAAAAATTGAATTCGGAGAAGGGTTTGCATATAGTCAGATGCGTCTTGACTGGAGTACAGCCACCATCTCAAAGGCCTTGGTGCCTCAAACTCAACTTTACAGCACTATTCTTCCGGCATTAGGTACACCTGCAAATCTTGTTGCCTTTGCTAATTCTGACGGTACTGTCAAACTGGAATGGACGGATAATTCATCTCAAGAAACAAAATTTATCATTGAACGAAAAGACGGAACTGGCTCCTTCGTACAGGTTGGAACTGTTGACTATAATATCAATTCATTCATGGATATTACCGTCAGTAATTCAACTGCAGCCGTTTGGCGTGTAAAAGCTATCAATGCCGGCAATTCATCTGGTTATTCAAATGAAGCACGAATATGTATGGCAAATCCTATTTCAATTACACCGATAGACACTGTCCATTCCAATTCAGCTCCATTTCCAGTTACAGCTATTTCAGATTTAGGATTACCACTTACTCTCAGTATTGTGTCCGGTACTGCAACGATTAATGGTACATTGGTTACCCTGACAGGGTTCACCGGCAATGTAACGATTAAAGCATACAATGCCGGCAACATTAATACATGTCAGGGAGAAGCATATGAAACATTTACCATTAAGCATATTTGTTCCCCGCAAACAATTTCCGGTTTTACAAAAATACCTAACAGGTCAGCAGAAGATCTTACACCGATTACTTTATCCGCTGTTAATAGTTCCGGCCAACCTGTTATATATAGCATAGTATCAGGCAATGCAACTATCAGCGGGAATACACTTTCAATTGACGGGACACAGGATACAATTACTGTCAAAGCATATAACCCGGGATCAAATGCGTATTGCCCATCCAATGAACTTATGCAGTCTTTTATAGTTACTATTCCTTCCTCCACCACATGCAATGGTTCCGATGGTTATTCCACCTATGAAATATGGAAAAACATACAGGGTACAGAAATTTCAACAATCCCGCTAACAATTAAAGCAGACAGCATGGCTAAAGTCTATAAACTGGAAGTATTGCAGTCAACTCCTAACCGCGACTATTATGGTGTTCGAGTGAAAGGGTATCTTTGCGTACCTTATACCGGTGATTATATTTTTTACACCTGTGGTGATGACCAGGTTGAATTTTGGTTAAGCACTTCGCTCACAAATCCAAAAGATAATAAACAAAAAATCGCATATAATTATATTTATACACCGTTGTATTCATGGAATAATACTGCAAGCCAGAAGTCTTCACCTGTCCAATTAAAAGCAGGAGAAAAATATTATTTTGAAGTATTAATGAAAGAAGGACCTGGAGGTGATTACTTCGCAATTCGCTGGCAGGGACCATTCGGACTGGATGAAGTGATTCCCGGAAAATACCTCAATGCAGGTTGTTCTGCTCAATCCATTACAATGCCCGGTCTGACTTCCATTCCTGCGAACGATAGTGTTATTACTTTAAATGCTGCCTCAACATCAGGATTGCCTGTTACATATAAAGTATCCTCCGGTCCCGCTTATGTTGTAGGGAATGTACTCCATTTGAAAGCTTCTACCGGACGTTTTACATTGATTTGTTCACAATCAGGCGATGACACCTTTTGTCCTGCACCGGATGTAGTAAAAGCCATAATGATTACCCCTGCTGGTATTGAAGAATATGAATTATCCAAATTGATTGACATTTATCCGAATCCGGCAAAAGAACAATTATATGTAAATAGTCATAAATTATCAGTGAAAGAGATACGTATTTCTGATTTACAGGGACGAATTGTTCGTTCTTTTAGCGTTAGTCATTCGCCATTTGATTTCCTAGATATCAGTGGACTGACAGATGGAATGTATTTTATTACACTCTCCACTGAACAACATCTTATTACCAAGAAATTTATCATCAACAGATAATTAATTCTACACTATACAATATTTGTTTCTCTAATTGAAAATATGAATAAAAACATTGCTTAATCGTGTAGTTTCGATATTTTTGGAAATACGTGTTGATAATCTAATGATTCAAATATTTAAACAAAAATATTAGTACAATAAAACAGCATTTAACCTTAAACTTATTAAAATATGAAAAAAATATCAATATTCATTTTTTGCATATTCACTTATTACAGTACGTTTGCTCAATGCCCCACAATACCGGAGTGGGAATTTACAACTGGCACCAATAATCTTGATTGCTGGACATTAACCAACAAATTAACAGGAAGTGCAACCGGAGGTATACTTCATCTTACCATTACCGGTTCTGATCCGTATATGCACTCTCCGAATAATCTTGGTATTGTCGCCTCCGCTTCTAAAAAAATTGTTATTAAAATGAAAAACAATACATCGGACAATACCGGACAACTATATTTTATCCGAAACGATAACGGTACATGGGGGGAAACTATGGCAATTGGTTATGCTGTTGTTCCCAATGATACGATTTTCAGAGAATACACGATTGACCTTAGCAAACAGATTGAATGGAAAAATACGATCAAACAACTTCGCCTAGATCCTTTGGGAGGAGCTTCATCCGGAACGATCGATATTGATTACATCAAAGTAATTGGTTTACAATGTAAACCATTAACTATCACATTTAAAATGATAGATGATAGATTAACGACCGATGCTCCGTTTTCAATTTCTGCTACATCCCTATCCGGCAATACTATTGCTTTTAAAATTGTATCAGGTCCTGCAACATTAAACGGTTCAACTATTACTTTAACGGGGACTAAAGGTGTTGTTGTGGTCTCCGCCAATGATCCGGGTAATGCTACTTACTGTCCTGCTGATGAGTCCCTGCAGTCTTTTCATGTATTTGATCCTTCTTCAATTACTACTTACAAATACAATGACACGTATAACGACACTTGGGTAGCCGTTGATGAACTTCAGCGATCACTTCCGGATAGTACCGTAACCGGTGGACCGAAAGCAAATAAAACCATTGGCTTATTCTATTATGTTTGGCATATGGAAACTTCAAATATTGGCATAAAAGATATTTCAAAAATACTGGCAGGTATTGATACATGGGGCGGAGCGCCCGGCTTCCATCACTATGGAGAATCTTTGTTCGGATATTATTCAAGCCAGGACGAATATGTTATCCGAAAACACATTCAAATGCTTTCAGATGCAGGAGTTGATTTTATCTTTTTTGATAATACCAATGGAATTATGTATATGGATGCAATTCTGAAGATTGCATATATTATGCTTGATATGAAAGCAGATAGATATAAAGTTCCCAAACTTTCTTTTATCATGCATTCAGGAGATATGAATGCATGCATGGAAGAAATATATGATAAAATTTATTCAAGAAAATATTTAAAAGATCTGATGTTTGTTTGGGAAGGCAAGCCAACCATGATGGGAGAATATACAGGAACACGCTCTGAAGTGAAACAAGTATTTAACTTAAAACATTCTTGGGCTTGGACCTCAGGGTCATGGTATACATCAGTTATTGGCGAAGACTGTTGGCCATGGTTGGATAATTATCCGCAAACTCCCGGAAAAAACAACGGACAGAATGAACAGATGATCGTTTGTACAGCACAACATCCTACAGGACAATATGCCATTGGTAAAAGCACAGGTGCTGACCGAACACAACCTCCTGTTTACGGAACAGATGGTAAATATTTTAATTTGCAATGGCAGCGTGCATTACAAATAAATCCACCATTGATTATGATTACCCAGTGGAATGAATGGATTGCACAGCGCTTCATTTCAGGAGATAAGAATTGGGATCAACCGGGGGTAACGTATATGGCTCGCCAACCTATTGGTACAGGTTCTTCAATATTTATTGACCTCTACACTCCTGAATACAGCAGGGATATTGAACCATTACGTATTGCATATCGCGATAATATGTATCTGCAAATGGTTGGGAACAACAGGAAGTATAAAGGCGTCAGAAAACTCAGGAAGTCCATAAATCCAATGACTATTAACATTAATTCTGATTTCACGCAATGGAATACCGTCGGACCTGATTTCAAAGATGACCGTAATGATATTTTTCACAGAAATAATGTAAGCTATGGAAGTGATTTTGTTTACACAAATAATAAAGGACGAAATGATTTTGATGTCATGAAAGTTTCCTACGACACAGGTAACGTTTATTTTTATGTAAAAACAACAAATACAATAACTCCCTCCACGGATCCCAACTGGATGATGTTGCTGATCAATTCAGACGGTGATTATACAACAGGATGGAATGGTTATGATTATATTGTAAATAAAACCGTCACTTCCGCCACCTCCTCTACTTTAATGAAATACGATGCTACCGGTACATTCAAATGGAAGAATCCGCAATCTATTCAATATGTATTAAAAAACAATGAAATGCATCTGAAGATTCCTGCAAATCTTTTAAAAATAAACACGAAGAATCCTTTCCTGCTTGATTTTAAATGGGTGGACAATTCCATGTTCAGTTCGGATATTCTTGACTTGTATGTGGATGGTGATGCAGCCCCCAATACCAGATTTAACTATCGATTTGTAACCGATAATACCGTCAAACCCATTGTTCAATCACCTTACGATAACCAACCGGCTACAATTCCGGGTACCGTTGAAATGGAAAAATTTGATGAAGGAGGCGAAAATGTGTCGTATCATGATACCGATCCAACCAATACTGGCAATGCTGCTTTCAGAACCAACGAAGGAGTAGATATCAAAACCACAACAGATATAAAAGGGGCATATGATATAACATCACTCAAAACAGGTGAATGGCTTGAATATATTGTTTCTGTTAGTTACGACACATTATATTATCTTAATATCCGTGTTGCTTCTGCTACTGACGGAAATAAAATTCATCTCGAAATGGATGGAACTGATTTTACAGGATTAATTCCAATCAATACTACCGGTGGAGCTGCTGTGTATAAAAATATTGATACATCTGCACGCTTGAAAAAAGGAACACATATCTTAAGATTATTTATTGATAAGTCAAATGACGGAATCAGTTTGAATTATATTATTTTCAGTGACATGAATCCTGAATGTGCAAATAAAACAGAATGGGACTTCCTGGTTAATAATGAATGCTGGACTCCTTCAAATAATTTGACCGGTACTGTTTCCAACAGCAAATATAACCTGACGATCAAAGGTACCAATCCTCAACTTATTTCATCAAACAAATTAAGTGTAGTTGCAAAAACTAAAACCAGTGTGGTGATCAGGATGCAGAATAATACGTCTGATTCCATTGCACAGCTCTACTGGACACGTTCCGACAGTAGTAACTGGAGCGAAACCAAATCCGTTCAATTCCATATCATTCCAAATGATACCCAAATTTCAGAATATGTGATTGATCTCTCCAAGAACACTGAATGGAAAGGATTTATCACATGCCTTCGGTTAGATCCTGTCAAAGATGCAACTTCAGGAACAGTAATACTTGACTACGTCTCAATCGGAATAATCAATTCCATTGATCATAACAACATTGATGAGAATGGGTTAGTTATTTATCCAAACCCTGCTTCAGACCATCTAAATATTTTATTGAATAAAACCGGGAGATATCACATTGAAATGAACAACATATTAGGTGTAACTATTTATTCCAAAAATGTTGATTATACTTTTAATCCTCTATCTATATCAACAGTTGGATATCCTGCAGGATTATATTTTATCTCTGTTTCAGGTCAAAATGGAAATGTTATCAGAAGGGTTCAGATTCATTAAAAAATGATATAATAACCAATTATTTTTGACCACATTCCCTTAATTTAAATAATTTATAGTCAATGGTGGGCAGAGGAATGGTTGTGTAGTTTTGCAGCAATGTATCGGAATAATCCTTTGTCTGTATCAATAAATATTTTCGTTTACGGTTAAAATTTGTATCTAAACTAACATTTTTATATCGACCAAAATAACCATGTAAACTCCAGTCCTGCCTCATATTTCTGGTAATATTAATTATACTGTTTGAAGGTAATTCATTAAGTATACAATACGTATCTTTAATTTTATTTTTGTCTCGGCCAATTCGTTGTGAAAAATATAAAAACATTAAAATTCCCGTAAGAAAACATCCGATACCAATCCATTTAAAAATTAAAAATTCGGTTGTTTGAGAATTAATATTCTTGAATATGGTTGTTACTAAAGGATAAATAAAAATCGCAATACCAATAGCAAAGAATGGGAAGGTAGATAGCATATAAAACCCGCTTTGTTTCATACTGATCATGATTGGTAAAACACCTGTCAGACCAAAAAATATAAATGTTATTGATAATTTTGAATTGGATTTCAAACCATTCAAATGATTTTTTTTATGTAACGCATAAAAAATAAAAATACCGACTAAACATGCAGCAGGAATCATTTCTGAAAATAATCTATTCACAATAAAAAAACGTGAATCAACTGTAGTCATATTTTTCAAACTATGAATCACCTGCATATCCAAATATTTTTGAAGACTTAATCTGATATCAGGAAAAAATAAAACCAGAAGTATCAAAGGAAGAATAGATGAAAAGAGAACAATCAATGTTTCAAAAACCATATTTCGAAAGGGTTTCCGGCGAATAAACAACCACCATAAAAATGGCAATGTCCATGGGAAAAATGTAAAGAACCCTTTGGTTAAAAAGCCCAATGAAAGCATAATACCAGAAAGAAAAAGATAACTATACGTGTGTGTATTCTGACTTTTCAAATAAAATAAAACCGACAGTGTAATGAAAACCGACATAGTGTTTTCCAGCATATTATTGCTGCATGCCCAAATCACCAGCGGAATCGTAAGCCAGAACAATAAAGGGAGCCAACCAAATTTAAATTTCAGCACACGCCAGATCTTTACAATTAAATATCCAACGATGATAAACGTACATAAAGAATACAACTTATCTATATATCTGCTTTCACCGAAAATAGTAAAAAATACACTTTGAATTCCCATGGCAAGTGGAGGATGATCATGAAACTCCGGTTTACAGGTTGCTGTAAAATGCGGGTTCCAGAATGTTCCGATTCCATTTGATAAATTCTTTGCAACGGTCGAATAGATCAAGCCATCCATAAACATCCCATCAGAAAATAAATTGGGACTAACAATCAGTAAGAAAACACCGATGATAAAGAAATAAAATGGTTGATTTTTTTTATATTCAAAATTAATTTTCTTTAACATGCATTAGATATCTGTTACGACAAAGCTAACAAAAAGAATAAAATGAACAAATTGTTAAGTTATGTCAACTTATTTGAAACTACCTTAAAGCAATAGCTGAATAGAAGTTTAGAAATTTTCTATATTTCTTAAAACCTTTAATAAAATATTTAAAAAAAAATTGAAGGAGATTTTTCTTAATTAAGAAACTGCAACTATTCATCTGCTAAAAATAGAACGCTGATAACTCAGATCATTATGATTCAATTTGATTTTTCAAGTTTAGAAAACGTAGCGTTTAACCTATTGTTTCTAACTTAACATAGATTAATATACCATCTTATTTGTCTCGTAATAAATCTTTTCAGCGATACAAAATATTTAAAATTATCCGTGTTTATCCTATAAATCAGTGTCATCCGTGTTCGATTGAATTTTATAGTTTTCAATAGTTGCAAAAATCGTATTTGAAAAATTATCTACTATTTTCAAATAGATAAAATAAACAGATTGAACAAATCGTTATATAATAAAAAAAACAATAAATGCTTTCGAAAAAATTACACTATTCTCAAAACCGGATTCATTAACTTAAATCTTGATTATTATGAATACGAACATTTTTTCAAACGGCTGGTGCAACATGATTTTTGAATTCAAAAACAAAGACTATGGTGCATATATCCTTAGAAAAGGGTCAGACAAAAGACATCTCATCGCAATTATTCTTGCTTCATTCTTTTTCACTGCTGCTGTGAGCACCCCCACCATCCTGAAAAATCTTTTTCATAAACGTGAAGTAATTGTTATTTATAAACCACGCAGTTATAAATTTGACAATAAAGATGAGAATAGTAAAAAAAATAAAATGGATATTAAAATTGAAGTTAAAAAGGAAGAAATTCAACAATCCATCAAATTCATTGTTCCAAAACCGGATAATAATGTGCTTACAGAAGACAGCATTGTGAGTCAGAAATTACTCAATCGCTCACTGGCTGTGATCAGTACTGAAACCCATGAAGGAAAATTACCCGACATAGACACCAGTTTATTATCACATAAAAAAACTATTGCTGAAACGGAGATGACCTATACTCTTGATGGAGTTGAGGAACAACCATCATTTCCGGGCGGTAACGATAAAATAAATAAATTTCTCTCTGAAAAAATAATTTATCCCGAATATGAAGTTGAAAATGGGATTTCAGGAAAAGTGTATGTTCAGTTCGTTGTGGGTAAGGATGGAAAAATTGTTGATGTTGATATTGCTCGTGGTGTGAGCAGCGGTCTGGATCAGGAAGCATTACGTGTGACAAAACTAATGCCTGTATGGAACCCCGGCAGACAAAACGGAAAAGCCGTTAAAGTAAAATTTAATCTCCCTATCTATTTCAGATTGGCGAGTCATTAAAAAAATCAGACTATTTAAATAATTTTTTAAAATAATACTTCGGCAATTTTTTTGATATCAGGACTAAAGTCTTTTAATAGCGGATATTTTAAAACCTACCTAATATTAAAATACTCGTTAATAAAATTCAATTCGAAAATTATCCATTTGAATTTTAATCTTTGAGCTTGCCTTTGGCAACCATACATAAATATCAATTTGGGCTGATGAATCATTGATAGATGGGAGTTCTTTAGTGATTAAGATTTTATTCCATTTTTTTAATTTTTTAGAATCTAAACAAATTTTATCCCCCGACCAAAATATAGTTTTTTTATTACTTGAAATAGATACGGTCAAAATACAATCATTCACTTCTGTATATCTGTTAAACAAAGTGATCGCTATTTTCTTACTCCCTTTTATATCCTTAAATATCTTGGATAAACCAATGCTGAAAGGATTTACCGAATCAATTTGACAAGAATACGGGGCGCTAATATAATATTTGTCATTCAGGGACTCAGGAAGAATCTCAGGTGCATATCCATCAAAGTTATTTAAATAGGATAGTATCGTATCAGATGAATTAATATAAATACTTTTACTCCATACTTTTTCTCTTTCCTTTTTTTCCCAATTTGCCACTCTCCGATAGGAAAAGTATCTTGAATCATGATTGATGAGCGCTTGAGATATCATCTGTTTTTTAGAATATAATGATTGGGTTGAAAAGTATTCTTTAGCTAAAGCAATATGGTAGATTAGACCAGACAAAATAAAAAACAATGCAAGTTTCAGCCAAATAGCTTTTTTAAATAGTTCCTCCATACAGTAAAAAGAAAACCAAAATGAAACAGGTAATAGCAAATAAAAAGTATAGGAAGCAATTTCTCTGATTGTAAACAGATAACTAATATATGTTAGAAGAATAGAACCAATAGTAAATAATTTAACATAGTTAAATTCCGGACGTGAAGTTTTTCGAAAAAAAAATAACATATAATATATCGTTTGAAATATACCAACAATAAATAAAATAAGGATAAATGGTGCTGCCCAAAGATTATTTAACAATAATGATTTTTCACCATTTGATCCTCCGGAAATGAAATGACGTACTTCAAAAGTACTAAATGCAATAAAACGGGTAATAATATCAAGATTCTTAAAATTTGCAAAGTTAAAAGCAATAGTTGATTCACTTCCACCCGTAACAAATCCAAACTTTATTAAGGTTGGAATAACGGTAGACATAATAAGTAAGAATCCTAAACTAAAATAAAATAATCCTTTCAATATCGTTTTAAAATTTTTAGTCTTAACTAAAAAATAGAAAGTTACAAGAATGTAAAATGGAAGTAAAATCCATGATAAATGAATTTGTATAATCCAGCCAAAAGTAAATCCAATAAGGAAACAGGTAAGTGTAAAGGATAAAATTTTTTCCTTATATATTGGAAGTAATTCAATTGTACTTATAAAAAATAATATTGCCGGTGCTAGAACATAGGATGGATTTATTATGGTTGTACTATAATTAATTGTCCATGGAGCAGTGAGTAGCCAGGCATATATGAACCATTTGGGAATGCCAGTTATTCTCTTGGAAATATACCAAGCAAAAAAAACTAACGAGAAAGCGGATAAAATATTTAATAAGATAAAAGGTGCCTCCGGTAATTCTGCAATATAAAAAGGGATTGCAACCAATAATCCTTGTAATGCACCCGGTAATTGTGAAAAAGTATAACTTATATCAGGTCCCCAATAAGGCCATATTCCTGATGTATAAGCTTTCAGACCTATTAAATAAATTTGTGTATAATCTTCCAGATATTGTGTACTCGCTTCTGCGAAATTTATACATAATCCATAAAATGCTCTAAATATTAATAATACGACGATTAATAATAACAGACTTTTATTTTCCCATATTTTATGTAACAGCCTTTCCACTCAATAAATTCAAATTTTATTTCAACTTATGAAGTGTCTCACAAAAAATACATTCATAAAAAAATTTTTTTTTTGATTGATCTTAAAAAATTACTGTAAAAACATAAAAGAAAAATAATATTTATTTCTATTAAAGAAGCGTTGTGAGTAGTAAATCTTAATTATTCATTCTTAATAAGTAATTTGTAATTCGTAATTCGTAATTCGTAATTTTAAATTAAACCATTAATTTTTTCGCCGCCTCAATCATATCATCTATGCTGTAACCGCACTCATGATGGAGTTCATTTAACGTACCATGTTGTACAAAACGGTCAGGTACGCCAATTTTTTTCACCACCGATTGATAATTGTGTTCAACCATAAATTCAGTGACAGCGCACCCCAATCCGCCAACAACAGTCCCATCCTCGACGGTGATTACTTTTTTATACGATGAAAAAACATCATGCAACAGATTTTCATCCAATGGTTTTAAAAAACGAACATCATAATGAGCAGCAGAAATACCTTGCTGTTGAAGTTGTTTCACAGCTTCCGCTACATCATTACCAATATGACCGATGGAAATAAATGCAATCTCTTTACCGTCACTGATCTTTCTTCCTTTTCCAATTTCAAGCTTCCGGAAAGGAGTTCTCCAGTTTATCATCACGCCATTGCCACGCGGGTAGCGGATTACAAAAGGCCCAAACGAATCGCTTTGCGCAGTGAACATCATATTGCGCAGTTCCTCTTCATTCATCGGTGAAGCAATGATCATATCGGGGATACAACGGAAATAAGCCAGATCAAACACCCCGTGATGTGTAACCCCATCCTCTCCTACCAATCCTCCTCTGTCAAGACAAAAGACAACGTGTAATTTCTGGACAGCCACATCATGAATTACCTGATCGTATGCACGCTGCATGAACGTTGAATAGATATTACAGAACGGGATCATCCCCTGAATAGCAAGTCCTGCAGAAAAAGTTACGGCATGTTGTTCTGAAATTCCCACATCATAAGCCCTTGAAGGCAACTCCTTCATCATGATATCCAGCGAACAGCCGGAAGCCATGGCAGGTGTAACTCCAACGATCAAGGGATTCAACCGTGCCAGTTCAACAAGGGTTTCACCAAACACGACCTGATACTTGGGAGGATAATTGTTCCCCTTACCTGTATCAATAATCTCACCCGTTTCCTTATCAAATAAACCGGGAGCATGGAATTTAGTTTTATTTTTCTCGGCATGAATAAAACCTTTACCTTTTACTGTAATACAATGCAACAACTTGGGTCCCGGAATTTTTTTCAGATCCTCTAGAATACGGATCAACCGGATAAGGTCATGCCCATTAACCGGACCAAAATATCTGAAACGAAGTGATTCAAACACATTGCTGCGCCGGATCAAAGTCAGCTTAATCGCATTTTCAAATTGTTGTATCCACCGCCTGATTCTTTGTCCGCCTCGTTTGCGTGCACCTAAAAAATTCCATATTCTATCTTTGACTTTATTATACGTTTCGGAAGTAGTGATATCAGTAAGATATTCATTTAATGCGCCAACGCTTTTATCAATGGCAATCCCATTATCATTCAATATCACCAGTATGTTTGTATTTGAAACCCCTGCATTATTAAGAGCTTCAAATGCCTGCCCTGAAGTGATGGAAGCATCACCGATAACAGCGATATGTTGTCGTCCTTTCTCCCCTATAATAAACGATGCCTGCGCCATTCCTAATGCAGCAGAGATGGATGTGGATGAATGGCCAACTCCAAACGCATCATATTCACTTTCTGAAATTTTCGGAAAACCGCTTATACCTTTATATTTCCGATTGGTATAAAACTGATCTCTGCGTCCTGTAAGTATTTTATGAGCATATGCCTGATGCCCCACATCCCAAACCAGCTTATCAAATGGAGTATTGAACACATAATGCAAAGCTACGGTCAGTTCAACAACTCCCAGACTTGCACCGAAATGACCCGGATTCAAGGAAACAGCGTCAATAATAAATTCACGCAACTCATCGCATAAACGAATCAATTCTTTTTCTTTTAATTGTTTTAGGTCAGCAGGCGAATTGATCTTTGAAAGTATCTTTTTCTTTTTAGAGTCCGACATCAGATAAATAAAATATTTTTAAAACGAACACAAAATTATAATATTATTTATGAAGTAACGAAAAACTGAAAAAAAAACAATTCAGTTAACAACAATAATTTTTACAAGGATTTTTAATCTTTATTTCAATTTATAGTTGATTTATTTTATAAAGTCATTATTTTTGTTTTTTAAAATATAAATTATTTAAGGAGGAACTGGATTGTGATTAAAAATTTATTAAAATCAGAAGATTACGGTAAAGAAATAAATATTAAGGGCTGGGTCAGGACCAAACGCGTCAGTAAAAATGTTGCTTTCATTGCATTGAATGACGGTTCATGCATTCACAATCTGCAGGTTGTTGTAGATATGAATACTGTTTCAGAAGATATTCTCTCAAGAATAAACACAGGCGCTTCACTTTCGGTGGATGGGATTATTACTCAATCGCCCGGAAGTGGACAGAACATTGATTTGAATGCAAAAAAAATTGACGTATTGGGTGAAGCCGATCCTGAAGAATATCCATTGCAACCAAAAAAACATTCGCTCGAATTTTTACGTGAAATCGCCCATCTGCGTTTCCGTTCGAACACATTCGGTGCTGTTGCCCGCATTCGTCATTCCATGATCTTCGCCATTCACAGTTTTTTTACCGAACGAGGATTTTATAATATTCATACACCAATCATCACCGGATCCGACTGTGAAGGCGCAGGCGCTATGTTCAGAGTATCAACATTGGATGCTAAAAACCCTCCTCTTACTGAAACAGGGGACATTGATTACAAAGAAGATTTTTTCGGAAAAGAAACCAATCTTACTGTTTCCGGTCAACTTGAAGTTGAAACCGCTTGCCTTGCTTTATCAAAAGTTTACACCTTCGGTCCTACTTTCAGAGCAGAAAATTCAAATACTTCACGCCACCTTGCCGAGTTTTGGATGATTGAGCCGGAAGTTGCATTCAATGATATTCATAACAATATGGATCTTGCTGAAGAAATGTTGAAATATCTTGTTCAATATGCGTTGGATCATTGTTACGATGATCTTGATTTTCTTGATAAACGCCTTGCTGATGAAGAAAAAAATATGAAACAGGAAGATCGTTCGCAAGGACTGATCGATCGTCTCAGGTTTGTGGTTGAAAACAAATTTGAACGGCTGACCTATACCGAAGCTATTGATATTCTTATGAATTCAAACCATTACAAAAAGAATAAATTCCAGTATCCTGTTTCATGGGGCATTGACCTACAATCGGAACACGAACGTTATCTGGTTGAAAAACATTTTAAGAAACCGGTAATACTTACCAATTACCCGAAGGATATCAAAGCATTCTACATGAAACAAAATGAGGATGGCAAAACCGTTCGTGCAATGGATGTGCTGTTTCCTCAAATCGGTGAGATCATCGGCGGTTCACAGCGTGAAGATAATTATGACAAACTGTTGAACCGCATCAATGAACTGAAACTCCCGTTAAAAGATCTTTGGTGGTATCTTGAAACCAGACAATACGGCTCCGTTCCTCATGCGGGTTATGGACTTGGTTTTGAACGATTATTATTGTTTGTTACCGGAATGGGTAATGTTCGCGATGTGATTCCTTTTCCGCGTACACCAAAGAATGCAGAGTTTTGATGAAAATTAAAAAATTAGAATACATAATTCTTGTAAAACAACTGATATTATATTAATAAATTAAACATATGTTAAAGCAGGGTTTACAACAGAAATTGCTGCAACGCTTATCGCCCCAGCAGATCCAGTTGATGAAACTGATTCAGTTGCCTGCCATTGCGCTTGATCAGCGGATCAAAGAAGAAATTGAAGAAAATCCGGCTCTGGAGGAAGGTAGTGAAGAGGAAGAAATCTTCAGCAATGAAACAGATGATTCAGAAAATGAATTCGACAGTACTACCGATGATAGTTCAGGCGAAGATCTCGGCAATAATGATTTTGACATGGCTGATTATGTGGATGAAGATGACATACCGTCCTACAAACTCAATGCAAATAATCAAAGTGCTGATGACCAGAAAAAAGAGATTCCTTTTTCCGTAGGAAATAGTTTTCAGGAAAATCTGATATCACAACTCGGCTTACGGATATTCGACAACAATCATTATAAAATAGGATTACAGATCATTGGGAACATAGATGATTCCGGTTATCTTCAACGGGAATTGGAAGCAATGGTGGATGATCTGGCATTTACTCAAAACATTGCAACCTCAGCAGAAGATATACTTTCCGTTTTGAAAATCATACAGGAATTCGATCCTTCAGGCGTTGGCGCCAGGAATCTGCAGGAATGCCTGTTGATCCAATTGCAACGTAAAAAACAAACCCCTTTGATAGAGCAGGCGATCTTGATCATCCAGGATTGTTTTGATGAGTTCACAAAGAAACATTACAGTAAGATCACAAAAAAATTAAACATTACAGAAGATGAACTGAAGGAGATCATCAATGAGATCATCAAGCTGGACCCGAAACCGGGCAACTCAATCAGCGAGAACGTAAAAGATAATCAGTATATCATCCCTGATTTTATTGTTACGCTCAATGGGGATGAACCTGAATTATCTCTGAATTCAAAAAATATTCCCGACCTGCGCCTGAACAGAACTTACATGGATATGATGCAGACCTACTCAAAAGGCAAAACCAAAGGAGAAAAAGATACACTGATGTTCATCAAACAAAAAGTGGATTCAGCAAAATGGTTTATTGATTCCATCAAACAGCGTCATGAAACGCTTTATTTTACCATGAAGGCAATATTAGATTATCAGCGTGAATATTTCATTGACGGTGATGAAACCAAACTCCACCCCATGATACTGAAAGACATTGCTGACCGTGTACACTTAGACATATCTACCGTTTCACGGGTGGCTAATCAAAAATATGTTCAGACACCTTACGGTACTTTTCTACTTAAAACTTTTTTTTCCGAATCACTTGGCACTGACAGTGGTGAAGAAGTTTCGACCCGTGAAGTAAAAAAAATATTACAGGATTGCATTGAAGCTGAAAACAAAAAAAATCCACTGACAGACGAAAAACTTCAGGAAATACTGAACGGAAAAGGATATAATATTGCACGACGAACCATAGCCAAATATCGCGAACAGCTTGAAATACCTGTTGCCCGCCTCCGAAAACAAATTTAGAAAAAAAACATTCATTCTTTACCTTTTATCATGTGGGACAAAATTGAAACAACTATTGCAAAGATCATTACAATTATTTTTCATCCGTTGTTGATTCCAACCTATTTTTTAGTTATTCTGTTTAATACAAATTCTTTTCTGACATTTGTTTTTCAGCCGGAAATTAAATTAAAAATTACTGTATTCATTTTCATCGCCACCTTTTTAATACCATTTTTAATGATCCTGTTCCTCTATTACAGGGGAAATGGCAGCATAAAGTCATTGCAAATGGAAACCAGAAAAGAAAGAAATATTCCTTTTATTCTTACCGCACTTGTTTATTATTTGTGTTATTATTTTCTCAAACAAAATTCAGTTCCAGTGATCAGTATCCTAAGTATTTTCATTCATTGCTCCACATTACTGATTTTACTGGCATTGATCATTAATCTGAAATGGAAGATCAGCATCCATATGATTGGCATAGGAGGATTGATAGGCGCTTTAGCTTATCTATCCAACAAACTCTTTCTCAATTATTATGTACTGATTTTAATTTTACTTGGATTTGCAGGAATAACGGGGTTTGCACGACTTAAACTCAAAGCGCATCAACCTTCTCAAATTTATACAGGTTTCATACTTGGCGTAACTGTTATGTTCGGTATCTTTTATTTTATATTAAAGATATAAAACAGCAGTGTTTTAAAACTTATTATGCTTGATCAATACTTCGGTAGCTCCAACTCCATAATCTTTCATAGACGCAGCGTGATAATCAAGAAATTTATATTCATCAAGTATCTGATGGATTTCATGTTTTAGCCGTCCATTGCCAACACCATGAATAAAAACAACTTTCGTGTAATTATTATCAATAGCGCTTTCCAGACATAACCGAAAAAAATCCAGTTGAAGATTCAACATTTCTCCATTAGTCATTTTATTATAATGATCGGTCAGTTCCCATATATGCATATCCACTTCAGCAAAACGTGGAGCAATGAAGTAACGATCGATCAATGGAGTTTCAGCAACAATTACTTCATGCAGTTCAGGTTCGGGTTCAATCATTTCTTCTTCAAAAACATCTTCAGGAATAGTTATCTCATGAATATCCTGGTCATGCATTATTTCTTTCAATGCAAAGGGCAGTTCAATTCCATCATCTCTTAATACTTTAACCATCCCTCCTCTTGTAACCTCAGTAATAATGCCCCCTCCTACATCATTTAAAAATTTAACTTTATCACCTGCTTTATATTTTTTTATTACTGGTATTTCGGGTTCGTTAATTATTTCGGGAGCTTCATGAAAAATCTCTTTTTCAATTTCAATTGTTTTTTCAGGAACAGAAATTTCTTTTTCATCAAATTCCTCTTTTATCAAGTCCTTCAATGAGATGGGCAATTCAAATCCATCAACTAATACCTTTGCAATTTCTCCGGGTAAAATTTCAGTAATCACACCACCTCCTACATCATTCAGAAATTTAACCTTATCCCCTGTTTTAAATTTAAACATACATATTTCTAATTATTAACAAAGATACACAATTTCATTTTTTATCGAATAATTTAAAAAACTACTACCCTACAGGCACTATAGAACGCTGATGACGCTGATTAGTATGATGCATTATGATTTTTTCGGTCTGAAAAACATTTCGTTTTAATTATAATTTTCACTTTAAAATTACAACGAACTAACTTCTTTTCCTTCGTACTAAATTTTAGAGCCAAATCTGAATGTTTACTATTATTCGTGTTTATCCTTTTTAATCTGCGTACTCAGCGTTCAATTTTATTTTATTACTTTTTAAATAATTACAAAAACCTTATTCGTTTATTATCTATTAAATAAAAAAATTATTTTTGTAAGATGAAGGAAATAAAACGAATCTTTGATCTGCTGGATCATTTCAAAACGACATATCCTGATAAAACCGATGTGCTTGCCGGAAAAGAAAATGGCATCTGGTTAAAATACACCATTGATCAATACATTGAAAAAGCCAACAATATCAGTTTTGGCTTGATGGCATTGGGTGTTCAGAAAGGTGATGCTATTGCATCCATCACGTTCAACCGTCCTGAGTGGAATTTCATTGACATGGGTATCCTTCAGATCGGCGCTATACATATACCTATCTATCCCAGCATAAGCGACAGCGATTATCAATACATTCTGAATCATGCAGAAGTAAAATATATTTTTGTGGCAGGCGAAGAAATGTATCGCAGAATAAAACATATTCTTTCGGATATTCCTTCACTCAAGGCAATTTATACTTTCCGCAATCTGCACGGGTTTGAGCATCTCAATGAACTGATCGAATTTGGAAATAACAATAAAAACGAATTGAAACTTCAATCCATCAAAGATGCCCTGACTGAAAATGATATTGCTTCCATCATCTACACATCAGGAACAACGGGTGTTCCCAAAGGTGTTGTTCTTAAACACAAAAATATCATCAGTAATTTTATTGCTGCCTCTCCCATACTACCTTACAGGCAGGAAGGCAGAGCATTAAGTTTTCTTCCCATCTGCCATATCTATGAACGCATGCTGAATTATTTATTTCAGTATTGCGGTATTTCCATTTATTATGCTGAAAGCATTGCCACGGTGATGGATAATGTAAAAGAAGTCAGACCGCACCTGATGTCAACAGTTCCACGTATGCTGGAAAAAATCTATGCACGTATTTTATTTACCGGAAAAAAATTAAAAGGGCTGAAAAAATGGATATTTAATTGGGCTTTGGGGATTGGTAACAGATACGAACTGTATGGTAAGAATGGGTTTGTTTACGAATTAAAATTGAAACTGGCACGCAAACTCGTTTTTAACAAATGGAGAGAAGCGCTTGGCGGACTGGATCTGATGGTTTCAGGCGGAGCAGCATTGCAACCGCGATTGAACAGAATATTCTGGGCTGCCGGTTTCAGAATACTGGAAGGGTACGGCTTGACCGAAACCTCACCCGTAATTGCCGTTAACACACTCGATCGGGATGGATGTAAATTCGGAACTGTCGGGATGCCTCTGAAAAACACACTGGTTAAAATTGCCGATGACGGTGAAATCTTGTGCAAAGGACCCGGCGTAATGGACGGTTATTACAAGGAAACTGAACTGACCAAACAAACCATTGATGAAGATGGCTGGCTGCACACCGGTGATATCGGTCTGTTCGAAGATGACAAACTGAAAATCACAGGAAGAAAAAAAGAAATTTTTAAAACATCTTTCGGAAAATATATTTCACCTCAACTGCTGGAAAATAAATTCAAAGAATCTCAATATATTGACAACCTGATGGTGGTCGGTGAAAACCAAAAGTTTGCAGCCGCTGTTATCGCCCCTGATTTCAACCAGTTACGCGAATGGTGCGAAGAAAGGAATATTCCATATACCACCCATATTGAAATGATCAGACATCCTGAAATAAAAAAATTATTTGAAAATGAAGTAAACGAATACAACAGCTACTTTGGGGATGCCGAACAGATCAAACGGTTTGAACTGGTTGAAAACGAATGGAGCATTGAATCAGGCGACCTCACAGCTACTCTCAAACTACGTAGAACCTATATGAGTAAAAAATACATTAAACTAATTGAAAAAATATTTTCATAAATATTTTCACATCTATTAAAATTTTATATTTTTATACTTTCTAATCTAACAACTAAATTTATTATTATGAAAACAATTAATTTATTTATTGCTTGTTTGCTTTTGTTTGGTGCGACAGCATCAGCTCAAGGCGTCAAAGTCATTTCCGGCAGTGTTACTGCATTAAAAGGTGAAAAGGATTTTCTGCTGAAGTATGATTACTCCAACATGAAAGTGGGTAAAAACACTGAAGAAGTTTATCTGAAAGAAAAAATGGAAGAACGAGATAAAAAAGAACCGGGTGCCGGGGAAAAATTCAAACAGGGTTGGCTTGACAACAGAAAAAATCGCTTTGAACCAAAATTCGAGACATTGTTCAACAAATATCTCGGAGAAAAAGGTTGTTCAGGTTCTCAAACCAAATCAGATGCAAAATATACAATTATCATTCATACTGTTTTTACCGAAACCGGCTATAATATTGGTATTTCAAGGTATCCTGCCTATATAAACGTTGAAATAGAAATTGTTGAAACAGCCACCAATAAAAGTGTTGCCAAACTGGAAATTAAAAAGATTGCCGGTCAGGATTTCGGCGGATATGATTATGATGTTGGTTCACGCCTTGAAGAATCTTATGCCAAGTGCGGTAAAATACTTGCAAAATTCTTGATAGATAAAGCGTTGAAATAATCTGTCAATTACTTTTTTAAAAAAGTGAGGTGAATTTACCTCACTTTTTTTTTAAACACTTCCATTTTGTTATTTCGAAATTTATTCTATTTTTGCATAAGTGTGTTTACAATAAAAGTCATACACCTCATATTTTAAAAATGAAAATAATAAAAAAAATATCGATCTTATTATTCACATTATTTGTATTCATTATCTGGTCGTGCAGTCATTCGATACCCGGGCTGGATCCCAGCACCACACGATTAGGTAAAAAAAGAAAAGCAAATAGTCATTCTGCTCCTGTTGGTGATAATATTAAAACCAAATATAAAAAACCAGTCAGTACCCGGTCAATTGACAGAATGTATTAACAACTATCTTCTCCAATATTTTACAACTTATTCTTTTCTATTAATCTAAAAGCATTTCCAAGATATTCAATAATATCTCCTGCTATCATTGCTTCATAGCTTTTTGATTCAGCAGCAATGTCTCCCGACAACCCATGCAGATATACACCCAACAAACAGATTTCAAGAGAAGAATAACCTTGTCCTGCCAATCCAAGCAATATACCGGTAAGCACATCCCCGCTGCCGGCCGTTGCCATTCCAGGATTACCGGTGGTATTAAAATAGCAAGACCCGTCAGGGCAAGCAACAGAAGTATGTGCGCCTTTTAAAATAACATACACCTGATGTTTAATGGCAAATTCACGCTGTAAGTCATTTCGGTGAAAATCATTTTTAGCTTTATCTGTTAGTCGTTCAAACTCTTTTACATGGGGTGAAAGTATACTGCCATTTGGAATATAATCAAGCAACAATCGGTCTGCACCTAAAATGTTTATTGCATCAGCATCAAAGATCATTGGTTTGGAAGTACCGCACATCAGCTGTTTTAAAGCAAATTTCGTTTTCTCATCCTGTCCTATTCCCGGTCCGACAGCAATGGCATTAAATGTTTTTTGTTCAATCGAATCAGTGAAAATTTTCTCATCCGAATCAATACTGACCATTGCTTCAGCAACACCTGTCTGCATAATTTCATAACCGCTCTCGGGTATATGGACAGTCAGCAAACCAATTCCTGTACGCAAACATGCTTTTGCGCCAAGTAACGCTGCGCCCATCTTACCATAACTTCCTGAAATAAGTAATGCGTGACCAAAATTCCCTTTATGGGCAAATTTATTGCGGGTTTTAAAGAGCTGTGAAATGATTTCTGATGTGGTAAGAAAATTTTTTGTTTCTGTCTGAGCGATAAAATCTTTATGCAATCCAATCGGTATCACATTCCACTCACCAACATATTTATCGTTTTCAGGAAACAAGAATGAATATTTAGGCGATTGAAAAGTCAATGTATGTTCTGCTGAAAACACAACAGCATCTTGTTGAACCGAAGAATCACCAAATAAACCCGAAGGAATATCAATGGCAATTTTAAATGCTTTCAGTTTATTCAATTCTAAAATCACATCGGCTAATAAACCATCCATCGGTTTTGTAAGACCTGACCCGATCAATGCATCAACGACCACATCATATTTTTTAAGCTCAGGAAGTTCGCAAATATTTTTAATCTCACAAATTTTCACCTCCGGTATTGATACCAGGCGATTATAATTAATGGTAAAATCACCTGAACATTTATCAGAATACCTGACAACACAAACATTTACAGAATATTTTTTCTCATATAATAATCTGGTAATAGCTAAACCATCACCGCCATTGTTCCCGAGTCCGCAAAAAATAATGATCTTTTTTTGTATATCTATATTGTTGCAAATCCAGTCGGTACAACCTTTGGAAGCTCTCTCCATCAAGCCAATGGAAGAGATTGGTTCATGAAGAATAGTATAAGCATCGGCTTCTCTGGTCTGTTCAATGGAAAGTATTTTCATCAATCGTCAAAAAATATTAATTCAAATCTACATGAAAAATATTTAATTTACAATACAGTAAAAGGATAAACTGAAAATTATTGTTTTAATACTGAATAATTAAATATTTTTGTTTCGTAAATAAACATTAAGTTAGTTTGCCCTGCAAGGGCATAATATATTAACGCAGTGTTTCATACTGCGAAAAAAAAACAATAAAATCCATATAAGCTCTGAAAGAGCGTAATATTAAAAGCTATGGCACAATCACTCGTTAAAATGTATGTTCACATAGTCTTCAGTACAAAATATCGTTCAAAAATTTTAACACCTGATATTCAACCTGAATTATTTTCATATTTAGGTGGAATCTGTAATAAACTTGATTGTATTCCTATTAAAATCGGCGGTTATCTTGACCATGTTCATATTTTATGCATATTCTCTAAAAAAACAACATTGATCCATTTACTACAAGAAATAAAAACAGGCAGTTCAAAATGGATAAAAACTAAGGGTGAAAAATTTTCTGATTTTCATTGGCAGGACGGTTATGGTGCGTTTTCGGTTAATCCATCTCAAATTAAAATTGTTTCTGATTATATTTCAAATCAAATGACACATCACTCAAAAGTGCCGTTTGAAGATGAATACCGAACCTTTTTAACAAAATACAAAGTGGAATATAATGAGAAGTTTGTGTGGGATTAATAATGTCGCCCTTTCAGGGCTTGTTTTTTACATTCTTGTAACTGCAGGGCTTTGCCCTGGGTTAACTATATGAATCCTTTCAGGATCATCTAAATTCTGTTAAAGTTAAGTAGACCTCTCAAACTGCGAATTAAATTCATTAATACAAAACGTTACTTTAAATATGCAAAATAAAAAAAACACGATAATCCTCTCTACTGCTTACCTGCCACCAATCGAATACATTTTACAGTTTGTTCTGGCTGAACATATTATTATTGAACAGGAAGAAACCTACTCCAAACAAACTTACCGCAACCGCTGTAATATTTATGGACCAAATGGATTACACACATTAAGCATTCCCATTATTCGTCCCAATGGTAACCATACCAAAACAAAAGATATTTTAATTTCTTATGATACATCCTGGCAATCCAATCACTGGCGAACACTACAGGCAGCTTATAATGCTTCACCTTTTTTTATGTATTATGAAAATAAACTGGCTCCTTTCTACACTCAACAAACAAAATTTCTTTTAGAATTTAACACAAATTTTCTTGAATTAATTCTAAGGTTTTTAAAAATTAAAATCAATATCACGAAATCAACTGAATATAAAAAAGTGCAATTAAATAGTATTGACCTTCGGGAATCCATTCATCCCAAAAAAGATAAGATACTCATCAGTCCTCGCTACACACAGGTATTTGAAGAACGGTACGGATTTATTCCTAATCTGAGTATCCTTGATCTACTCTGTAATAAAGGTCCCGAAACGATAGACTATTTGAAAAATATTACTGATCCCTCATAAAAACAGGAATAAATATTTCATACATTTGAACATAACTAATAACCCTAAACCCAACAGATGAATTATACGATTGTTACCGGAGGCAGTTCAGGACTGGGCTTCAGCATTGCAGCCGAACTGGTCAGAAAAAAAATGAATGTGATCATCCTTGCCAGAAATAAAGAAAATATTCACAAAGCAACCATTGAATTAAAATGTATTGATGATCAAGTTGATGTACTCGGGTACGCTGTTAATATTGGAAATGAAGAGGACGTTATTACATTATTCAAAACGATTGGTCAAAAAAAATTGATCCTGCAAAATCTCTACAATGTAGCAGGAATTGGGTTTTACGGTGAACTTGAAAAAATAACAAATACAGATATTCACCATGTGTTTGAATCCAACCTGACCGGCTTGATCCTGATGACCATCCATGCAGTCAAACACATGAAAGCACATATTGAAAATAAATGCAGAATAATCAATATCCTATCAACTGCTGCTTTAGGAGGAAGAAAATTCGAAACTATTTATTATGCTGCAAAATGGGGTGCGCGGGGATTTATCGAATCTGTTAAAGATGAATTGAAAGGAAGCAACATCGAAATCATGACCATTTATCCCGGAGGAATGAATACCGGATTCTGGAAAAACATTGATTCAGGGTATGATTTTTCAGGATTCATGAATCCGTCTGAAGTTGCCAAAAACATTGTTGATGCAGGATTGAATGAAAAAATGCTTATCTCAGAAATGACGATCAACAGAAGAAAATAAAAACAGAATACAGAATAAAAATTGATAGTTTCAGATTTCAAGTTAAAAGCTGCAAGTTTTTAGTTAAAAATTTACCAATATTACTTTTTTTTAAATTAAAATTTATATTTGTTTTCAAAATTTATTCTGAATACTGAATTCTGACTTCTGGATTCTTCATTGTATAAACATTATTTAAAAAAAATGAAACAAACACTTTTAACTTTAGTCACCTTACTGATGGCATGTACCTTTTATTCATGCACCGATTCAAAAAAATACAATTCTATTTGGGAAGATCCCTCCCAACCTATTGAAAAAAGGGTGAATGATCTTGTTTCCAAAATGACGATGGAAGAAAAGATCACGCAATTAGTTCATGAAAGCAAAGCAATAAAAAGATTAAATATTCCTGAATATGACTGGTGGAATGAATGCCTGCATGGAGTGGCGCGTAATGGCAGGGCAACCGTATTTCCTCAGACCATCGGGCTTGCAGCCACGTTTGATGAAGAACTGATCGGGAAAATATCTACAGCCATTTCAGATGAAGCCAGAGCAAAATTTATCATCTCATCCAAAAACAATAACAGAGGCAGATATACCGGCTTGACCTTCTGGACACCAAACATCAATATTTTTCGTGATCCTCGCTGGGGACGGGGACAAGAAACCTATGGTGAAGACCCTTTCCTGACCAGCCGGATGGCAGGTGCATTTGTCGATGGTCTGCAAGGCAATGACCATAAGTATCTGAAAGCTGCTGCCTGTGCCAAGCATTATGCCGTACACTCCGGTCCTGAAGCCGACCGGCATGTGTTTGATGCAACACCAACAAAAAAAGACATGTTCAATACCTACTTACCCGCTTTTAAATATTTGGTTGAAGAAAAAAAAGTTGCCGGTGTAATGTGTGCTTACAATCGTCTGTACGGTGCACCATGCTGCGGCAGCACCTATCTGCTGAAAGATATTTTACGCAACAAATGGAATTTCAAAGGATATATTGTGTCGGATTGCTGGGCAGTCAATGATTTTCACGACAATCATAAAGTAACCAAATCACATCCCGAATCGGTTGCACTGGCTCTCAGAAGCGGAGTGAATGTGATCTGTGGCGATTCGTACCCAGCTCTGGCAGATGCTTTAAAACAAGGTCTTATCACAAAAGAAGAGATTGATGAAGCCGTCAAACAATTGTACACCATCCGTTTCCGACTGGGTTTATTTGATCCGATTGAAGCAAATCCATACAATAAAATTTCACCCGACGTGATCAACAGTAATGCACATCAGCAGCTTGCCCGTGAAGCCGGAGCTAAATCCATTGTCATGCTGATGAATAAAAACAATATTCTGCCTTTGAAAAAAGATATTAAAAAAATATATTTAATTGGACCTAATGCAACCAACGGTGATGTACTCATTGGTAATTATTACGGACAAAGCGGTAATCTGGTCAGCATCCTTTCAGGAATTACGTCTCATGTGAGTTCAGGTACTTCGGTTGAATATAAACACGGGATTTTACTGGACAGAGAAAATGTCAACCCGATAGACTGGACCACCAATGAAGCTCAAACGTATGATGCCATTGTAGCTGTGATGGGCATTTCAGGATTGCTTGAGGGTGAAGAAGGTGACGCCATTGCTTCTCCAACTAAAGGAGACCGGCTTGATATCAATCTGCCGATAAATCAAATCAATTACTTAAAAAAGATCAGAAGTAAAGGGAACAAGCCCATTATCCTGATCCTGACAGGTGGCAGTCCTACGATCATTCCTGATATTGAAAAATTAGTTGATGTTGTTTTATGGGTAGGGTATCCCGGTGAACAAGGCGGAAATGCTGTGGCTGATGTGCTCTTCGGTGATGTGAATCCGGCAGGGCGTTTACCGATCACATTTCCCGCGTCGCTTGACCAACTCCCTCCTTTCAGTGATTATTCAATGAAAGACAGAACCTACCGATACATGAAGCTATCGCCTCAATTCCCTTTCGGATACGGGCTTTCATATTCAAAATTCTCATATATATCTATTCAATTGAAAAAGAAAAATAATTCAATCATCGCTGAAGCAGAAGTTAAAAATATCAGTCAGACCGATGGTGAAGAAGTAGCACAATTATATATTAAAAATCCTGCCTTATCAAATGATGATCCAAACTATTCATTGAAAGGATTCAAACGGATAAAAATAAAAGCAGGTGAAAGCAAAAAAGTTCAGTTTATTGTATCACAGGATATGCTTGCCTTTGCAGATGATGAAGGAACTATGAATGTATCAAAAGGTGTTTATACTTTTATTATCGGTGGTTCAAGTCCTTGTCAGCGAAGTTTAGACCTCGGCATGCCACAACCTGTAGGCGCTCAAATAAAGATTGAATAACAGTTTTAATTAAACAGCGAATTGACAAATTCATTTTTGTCGAAGAGCTGGAGGTCTTGCATTTTCTCACCAATGCCGATATATTTCACGGGAATTTTAAACTGATCCGAAACACCGATCACCACACCGCCTTTGGCAGTACCGTCCAGTTTGGTGAGCGCCAGAGCATTCACATCAGTAACTGAAATGAATTGTCGTGCTTGTTCAAAAGCATTCTGTCCGGTAGAAGCATCTAACACCAAAAGGATCTCGTGTGGCGCATCCGGGATCACTTTCTGCATCACCCGTTTGATCTTAGACAGTTCTTCCATCAAATGCGTTTTATTATGCAAGCGCCCTGCAGTATCAATGATAACCACATCCGTCTTTTTTGCAACCGCAGAAGTTAATGTGTCAAATGCAACCGAAGCAGGATCAGCACCCATTTCCTGAGCAACAACAGGCACATCTACGCGGGATCCCCATATTTTAAGTTGTTCAACTGCAGCAGCACGGAATGTATCGGCAGCGCCAAGTACAACGCTTTTGCCTGCTGTTTTAAACTGGTGAGCTAATTTACCGATAGTAGTCGTTTTACCAACACCATTTACACCTACAACCATTATTACATAAGGTGTTTCGCGTTCAGAAAAATTATATCCTTCAGTAATTCCATTTTGATGTTCACTCAGCAACTCTGAAATTTCTTCTTTAAGAATCTGATTTAATTCATCTGTTCCGGTGAATTTATCCTTTGCCACTCTTTTTTCGATACGGTCAATGATTTTTAAAGTTGTTTCTACGCCCACATCGGATGCTATTAAAACCTCCTCAAGTTTATCCAATACATCAGCATCTACTTTGGATTTACCGATAATGGCTTTTGACAGCTTTGAAAAAAAACTTTCTTTTGTCTTAGAAAGCCCTTTATCCAAGTCTTCTTTATTTTTTGAAAAAAAATTAAATAGAGCCATTATCTAATGTATAAACTATTAAAAAATATCTGCATAAAAATAAAAACTCCGTATTTGTTTCTGTCAACAAATACGGAGTATCCGCTCGGCGGAAAAATATTATTTCTGTGACAGAAAATCTTTCACTTTATCAGAAGGAACAAACTCTGCTTTAAAAGAGTAAGCGCCTGTTTTCTGTGACCTGACAGTCTTAATGATCTTGACTGTATTTTTTCCTTCACCTGTCTGGAGGGTTGCAACAACTTTCTTTGCCATGGTTTAATTATTTTATTTCTTTATGAACAGTAACTTTTTTAAGAACGGGATTATACTTTTTCAATTCCAAACGATCAGGTGTATTCTTTTTATTTTTGGTAGAAATATACCGTGATGTACCAGGCATACCACTTTTCTTATGCTCCGTACATTCGAGGATCACCTGTATTCTTGCTTCTTTATTCTTTTTTCCCATAACAGTTTTTTTAAAAAATTTCGGGTTGCAAAGATAAAAACTTTTTCTAAATAAAACAATTTTAGTTTATTTAATTTTATTCAGCAACCATTTGTTTGAAAAGTTTGACCATTCCTAAAATATAACATACCATTCATTGTTTTTTTTCGATTATTTGAATTTATTGTTTGAATTTTGATAACTATAAAAATGCATAATTTTTTATATTGAATAAATATTTAAGTCAAAAAAAATCCATTTTTTAAAAGAAAATCATCAAATTGAAAAGACATGTTTAATTTAGCTTATTTAGTAACGAAATTAGAATAAGAAACATTATTGAAATTAGTTTAACACGACTGAATATTTAGTTGTGTTTGGTTTTTAAGTTTTTATGAATCTAATTATTAACATTTGAATTTAGATATATTACTTTTAAATATATTTGAAGTAAAAACAAAAAAATATTATTTGAATAATGACAATGCAAAACATATTTATTATATCTTTATACTTATTGCTTCTTAGCACGGAAAAAAATATTTATTCTCAAATCAGTTTAACGTTTATAAAACAAAAAAATACGGTGTGCAATGGGAATGCCTGTAAATATTCAGGACCCAGCATACTTATCAATGAAGTAATGCTTACACCTACTGATGGGGATGGTTCAATTTCAGGAACAGGAACTGGTATTACAGGACATGGAGAATGGATCGAATTGTATAATCCCGATCAATGCAAACCGGTTGATATTTCATGTTATTATTTAGGGAATAATTCACCGGAGGTGGGTATACATTATGGGGGTGGTTATCGAATTCCGGCAAATACGATTGTTCCCCCCAGAGGATTTGTTGTAATCAGAGGCAAGGTAGCTCCCGCAGTACCTGACCATCTTTTAGTTAAGAATGGAGGAAATACGATTGAATACATAGTGGATAATATTGCAGGTAATATTTGTCTCGGTCATGGTGCCACGCGATTATGGTTCCCAAATGCCGGTGGTTGGTTTGCTTTCTATGATGCAAATGGTGTTCCTCAGGATGCCATCTCATGGAACAACAGAACCAATTCATGTACTTCCTGTTCACCCTGTATTCCTTCATTCAATAGCTGTTCAAATGCTACTCTGCCTTCTTATGATGAAATATCCTCCATATATAAAACTTACATAACTCAACACAATCCTGAATTTAATAAAGGTTTTTCATGGAAAAGAATTCCGGATGGAGGAACATGGGATACAATACCAGCTCTACCAACAATGGGCGATTGCAATGCAGAATGTAAAAAAAAACCTGTCATTACTTGTAATGGCAAAGCCAACGTAAAGGTAACAGGTGGCAAATCGCCTTATACGTTTGAATGGAATGATGCTCAATCATCGGTCGCAGATTCAGCCGTTGGACTTTGCGAAGGTCAATATTGTGTAACAGTGACAGATGCAAATAAAAATATTAAAACGGCTTGTGTAAATATTGAAAACGATGTACCAATGATTTCTACAAATAAAGTACCTCCAATATGCCTGACTGATTCAGCCATAAATCTTTATTCGTTTGTTTGGCCTAAAGGGGGAACTTTTTCACGTAAAAATATTTTTGACCCTTCTGAGAATGGGGCTGGGCTTTATAAAGTGATCTATACAATAAAAAACGATTTTGAATGTATAAATTCTGACACATTAGAAGTCATCGTAACACCTCTCTGTTCCACCTTGGAAATTCCAAACGTGTTTACTCCAAATGGAGATGGAGTAAATGATGCATTTTCCATGATCTATCAAAATATTGCTGAATTTCACTGCGTAATTTTTAACCGTTGGGGAAAATTAATTTATGAATGGGATAACATTCAAACGTCTTGGAACGGTGAAACAAATTCCGGAAATCCGGCATCAGATGGCACGTATTTTTATGTATTGAATGCGAAAGGTAAAGATGACAAAGAATTCAATAAACACGGAATTGTTACATTATTAAGATAGAATAATCATATTTGAATAAACGGAATATGATTATTATTTCATCATATCATTCATCACATTGAATGCCTCATAAATATAAAGGTCTTTTCGAATATTCTGGAACCAACTGTCCTGACGGGCTTTTTTAATCGTATCGCTATATACTGTAAGTGAATCTGACTTTAAATTTAAAATTTTGAATCGTTTGGTCATTGGTTGGAGGTCTTTATATTTTTTTGCTTCTTCTTTCAGTTTCTTTTGTTCTTGCCTGTATTCATTAAGATTCAGAGAATAATATGTTTTATCACTCATCCTTTTCATTCGACGGGCATTTTCATCTATCAATCTGAAAATACTGTCTTTATCCGTACGTTCCTTGCTTTTCTGCACGATCTCCTTTAAATTGTATTCACTATTATTCCATATTTCATACACAGCAGGTTGTATTTCATCCCATTTGGCATGGTTCTCAAGTTCTTTTTCTCCAAGATCCATATATGTATAAACATCAGGAAGGACTATATCGGGCGTAACTCCTTTCAATTGTGTAGCACCGCCATTGACCCGATAAAATTTTTGTGTGGTTATTTTAATTGCACCAAGTGGTAGAAAATGGGAAGCAGAAGTAGGAATAGGTTCTTCATCGAGATTGTAAATACGTTGAACTGTTCCTTTACCAAACGTTGAAGATGAAGTGCCGATAATAACGGCACGCTTGTAGTCCTGCAGAGCAGCAGCAAGGATTTCTGATGCCGAAGCGCTGTTAGCATTGACCAGAATTATCAATGACCCACCATACTGTACGCGAGGATCATCATCGTTTAGATTTTGAGCAGGTGTCTTGGGTTGCTTAACCTGTACGATGGGACCTTTAGGAATAAAATAACCTCCCATTTCAACCACTTCAGTTAAAGAACCGCCGGAATTATCGCGTAAATCAAGGATTATTCCTTTCAGATTATCTTTAGAAAGTTTTTCAAGTTCTGCTTTAATATCCTTTGCACATTTTCTACCATAATAATCATTAAAATCAATATAAAATGATGGAAGTTTAATATAGCCAACATTTACATCTTTTCGTTCATCTTTCAGGATCGCTGATTTTGCATAGGTTTCTTCAAGGATTACCACATCTCTGATGATCGGAATGACCATGATACGACCATCAATTTTTTTAACTGTCAAACGTACTTCAGTGCCTTTTTTCCCTCTGATCAATTGCACGGCTTTATCCAAACGCATCCCAACAATATCAACCGGCTCATCACTTGCCTGAGCTACTTTAAAAATGATATCACCGGCTTTTAGTTCACCCTGTTTCCATGAAGCGCTACCGGGAACAATATTTTCAACGGTTGTATATCCATCTTTCTGACGTAGCGTTGCGCCAATACCTTCAAGCTTCCCTGACATTCGAATATCAAAATCTTCTTTGTTTTTAGGAGGAAAAAATTCAGTATGTGGATCAAAAACAGTTGTAATTGCATTAATATATAATCCAAAGCGGTCATCTCTGTCAAATTGTTTCAGTCCTTTGAACCATTCATCATTGCTTTTTAACACTTTATCGCGTGCATTTTTTTCCAGTTCTTCAAATGTTTTGATTTTAACCGACGTATCTTTTTTTTCAATGGCAGCTTCCTGAATTTCAAGTGCATCGTTCAGACGTAAAATAGTTTGATATTTCAGTGCCTTTCGCCACGCGTCTTTCAATGCAGCTTCATCGGGTTCATAATTCAATTTTTCACCATCGGTTTCAATCATTTCATCGCGATCATAATCAAAGGGATTGGATAAAATATCTTTGTAATAGGAAGAGGCCTCTTCAATACGTTTGTTAATGATATCTAATGAAAGGTCAAAGAAATCTAAATCCGGATCTATGATTTCATCATCAATCTTTGTTTCATATTTCATCAGTTTCTTCACATCACTTTCAATCAAAAACTTTTTGTTAAAGTCAAGTAGTTTTAAATACTCTTTGAAAACTTTTTTTGAAAAATCATCATCTATTTTCAACGGGTCATAATGATTACGGTTGATGGTATTAATAACCACCTGTACTATAAATTTTTCTTTGCCCTCATCATCTTGTTTTAATACAAAAGCTGAAACAATAAATAAAAGAAGTAAAAGAGGAACCGTTCTATATAGTTTAAATCTCATGTTTATATTTTTTTCAAAACAAAGATAAACATATTTTATACTCTGAAAAGAGGAAAATTTTCTCTTCCATAAATAATACCAATTATAAATATTAATTAGTCCAATCAATATTTGAAAAAATATAGCC
>CAYVNP010000009.1:68531-90846 GCA_964452905.1 uncultured Bacteroidales bacterium | reverse complement strand
ATTTTGTATTCGTCTTGAAGGCATTGGTTAAAGCCCTTTAATGTGCGCGTAAAGGATATAGAATTTTTTGTATCACTTGGTATCGGTATAATTCATCTCCATCAATAATTTATGGGGGACAAGATTATTATATGATTGAATGATGTATATGGTATTAATTTGACTTCATATGGGTGCTGTCTAGTGCAACATCTTACTTTCAACAATAGAATTATTTAGTTTGAAAAATAGTAGTTTCTTGGTATTCATATTTGATTTAACTGTTATTGATATAATTGGTTCAAAATATTCCTTGTTTACTTTTAAGGGACTAAAGAGAATATTTAATTTATTTTTTACATATTTTGTAATAAAATATAGAAATAGTATTATATTTGTTTTTTACGATAGTTTCACTAAAAATTTTTACTAAACCATAAAAAAATTAGATAAAATGAAAAAAATTTATTTATGTCTGTTGTTTTATTCGGTATTAACTGTAACAGCACAAACAACAAAAACTGTTGGCTCAGGAGGCGATTATTCTACTTTAAAAGGGGCGTTTGATGCAATTAATAGTGGAAGCATAACCGGAATAGTTACTTTGCAAATAATCAGCAGCACAACTGAAACGGCATCAGCAGTCCTTTATCAAAGTGGTTATGGAGGTGTTTCCAGTTATACTTCGGTGAATATCTATCCTACGCAGACCGGACTAACAATCAGCGGAAATATAGCTGCCCCGCTGATTGACTTGAACGGCGCTGATTCTGTAACCATTGATGGGCGCGTGAACCAAAACACATCTCCCAAAAGTTTAACCATTAGCAATACACATGCAAATGCAGGTATAGAATCTTCAACTCTACGGTTTATTAACGAGGCGACTAAAAATATAGTAAAATACTGTAATATACAAGGTTCGGAGACATATAATGCAAGTGGTGTTATTTATTTTGCTACGACGAACACCACCAGAGGAAATAAATACATTTTAATCGACAATAATGATATTACCAATGCCGGCATTCGTCCGGTCAATGCCATTTATTCTTTTGGTTCTTCAGGAACAGCTATTAACGATACGATTATCATTAGCAACAATAATATTTATGATATTTTGAATACATCACTTAGCCCCAGTTGTATTAGTCTGAACAGCAATACTTCTGTATGCACAATCTCGGGAAATAGTTTTTATGAAACTACAACTCTTACCAGTCCATATGGTTGGAGTATAATTAATATTAACAATACTAATGGAAGTGATTATACGGTTACTAATAATTACATTGGCGGTAAAAGTCCTTTATGCGGCACAGCCGGTTCTCCATGGACTTCGAGCAGTGGTATTTTAAGTGTAATATATCTAAATGTAGGAACAGCAACCACAAGCACCATTCAAGGAAACACCATAAAAAACTTTGATTGTACAATTTCTAACTCAGGTGTAATTCTCTCAGGAATAAATGTAATGGGTGGTAATGTTAATGTAGGCACAAATACAGGGGGAAACAGTATTGGCGATAATACAACAACCGGTTCTATTAAATTAACAAACACAACAACAGGCATTACTGTCTATTTCATTGGTGTTAATATCGTTTCAAGTGGTACAGTTAATTGCGAAAGAAATACCATTGGTTCAATTACAGCTACAAATGTAACTGACTTTAGTTGTATTTATAAAAGGAGTAGTTCAGGAAATGTTACAATTAATAACAATTTTATTGGTAGCGCTTCACTTATAGGTGGCAACTCCAGCATAGAAGCAGGTTCTACGGTTGCAACAGATGCATTGACTTTGATTGGCATCCGCAGTGAAGGAATCGGCACAACTAATATAACCAACAATACTGTATCTTTCCTTAAGAATAAATCTCTCAATACCAACAACAGCGGATTAATAAACGGAGTTACAGCCACTGCAGGCACCAATACCATTACAGGGAATACGATTAACGATTTAACCATTGCCAATGCAAACACATCGGCAACCAATACCGCATCGGCAGCCGGAATTGCGCATAGCACAACTACTTTAATTGGTACGATAACCGGAAACTCGGTATATAATATTTCCAACACCTATAACTCGTTTACTGGAAATGTATATGGCATATACTTCAGCGGTGGAGCTGTAAACAATAATTTGTCGACTAACAATGTATATAATATATCAGCATCTGCAACAACGGCAGCCACTGTAACCGGAATTTATTTCAGTAACGCTATTTCAACAAATACAGTATCTGAAAACACGATCTACAATTTATCGACACCAAATACTGCGGCTGCCCAAGCTGCAAATATTATAGGGCTTTCGTTTGGAGCTGGTACTGGAGGCACAAATACAATATCAAGAAATTTTATACGTGATTTAAGTATTGGTTCAAGTTCCACTACAGGAGTTCTTTATGGTATCAAAATTGTAGCCGGTGCTTCAACCTATTTCAACAACATCATCAGTATGGGTGGTAGTACAACTACAACCCTTTACGGTATTTACGAAACCGGCGCTGCTACTAATAACAATTCCTTGTATCATAACACAGTGTATATCCAAGGAACAACAGCAGGTACATTAAACAGTTATGCTTTATTTAGTGCCGCAAATACCAATACACGCATTTTCAAGGATAACATTCTTGTGAATACACGTTCAAGAACAGGTGCGAGCGGGAGTCATTATGCAATTAGAACAACAAGTGGTGGATCATTAACAATTGATTATAACGATTATTTAGTAAACACAAACGCTGGAAGTGGGGGAGTATTAGGTTATTATAATGCTGATAGAACGACTTTTGCAGCTTGGCAAGCTAATGTCATAGGAGGCGATCCGTTTAGTAAAAATGCTGATCCTCAATTCAATAGCAATGGTTCGGGTTTATATACACCTACTCAACCGCTATATTATACTCCATCTTACAAAAAATTACCTGGTTTGTTAATTTCCGGTATATCTACTGATTATTTTAATAATCCACGTCCCCCAAGTGGTTCATTGCCGGGTTCAGTTCCATTCATGGGTGCAATAGAAACGGATTTATCGTTCCCTGTAGAAGTTTGGCAAGGCACCAAGAAAGGGAATTATGTAGATTTAGGTTCAGCTTTCAGTAACTTTAATAATGGTACACATAACACAGGGAATTTTGATATAAAAATATTAGATAACACTAATGAAAGTGTTTCTGCTGTGCTCAATGCCAGCGGAAGTGGAAGCGCCAGTTATACAGCCATTCACATTTATCCTACTTCAACCGGACTTTCGGTAAACGGAAATTTAGCTGCACCGTTGATAGATCTGAATGGTGCCGATTCGGTAACCTTTGATGGACGCGTAAATCAAACAGGAAGCAAAGATTTAATCATTAGCAATACAAATGCATCAAATACTGCAGGAACTTCAACTATCCGGTTTATCAATGATGCACAGAATAACATTGTTAAATATTGCACAATTAAAGGTTCGGAAGCTTATTACTGGAGTGGAGTTGTCTTTTTTTCTACCACAACTTTGAGCAATGGGAATGATGGTAATTTAATTACAGATAATGATATTACCAATGCCGGCACTCGACCTGTTAATGCTGTTTTTTCTTTTGGAACAGCAGCAAAGACTAACGATAATGATACAATACGGAACAATAATATTTATAACTTTTTAAATGTTGCAAGAACATCCAGCGGTATTTTTCTATACTCCAACACAAGCATATGGAATATTTCAGGAAATAGTTTTTATGAAAGCACATCGCTTGCTCCGTCAACAGATTCAGCATTTTATGCGGTCAGAATTATTAATACTGCGGGAAATAATTTCACCATTAATAATAACTATATTGGAGGCGCTACAGCTTTATGTGGAGGTATTACAAATTCGAAGTGGATTAAAGGGGGCGGAACCACTCCCAACGGAAATAACTTCTTCGGCATTTATTTAAATGTCGGAACAGCAACCGCAAGCACTCTTCAGTTTAATATTATTAAAAACTTTGATTTTTCTAATACAACATTTGCCAGTTGGCGAGGTATTGGGGTTTTCGGCGGAAATGTTAACGTGGGAACTTCTACTGGAGGCAATTGCATTGGAGACCTAACAACAACCGGGTCTATCAGGCTAACAAATAATTCAACAAGTGGTAATGCTGCAGGAATAATACTAAACGGAACAGCAGGTACAATCACGGGTAGTTGCGAAAAAGATACTGTTTGTTCTATCACTGCTGCAATAGGAAATCCTGCAAACTTAACACTTGTTAACAGTATTTATGGAATATATACAACAGCATGCACAAATGTAACTATTAAAAACAACCTGATAGGCAGTACTACTATTGCCAATAGTATAAATGCAACTCAAGCTAATACCAGTAATACACAACTCGTATATGGTATTTTTACCCAGAGTACGACCGGAAGCAATACAATTACAGGAAATACAATTGCCAATCTAAATAACAATTCAAATGCTGCAACAGGGATTGTAGGAGGTGTTTATTACAGCGGACCGACAGTGGGAACAAATACAGTATCTGGTAATTTTATTAATTCATTGACAGCCAATTCAAACTCTTTGATTTATGGGTTTCAATTAGCAGCCGGGGCAACTACTTATTCTAATAACATTATCAGTTTAAGTGGAAATACTAAAAACAATAAAATTTATGGAATATACGAAACCGGAGCAGCCGGCAATAATAATTCATTATATCATAATACAGTGTATATAGGTGGAACTACTCCTGCCAGCAGTACTTTAAGTAGTTATGCTTTATACAGTGCGGTGACGACCAATACCCGGAATTTCAGAAATAACATATTTTCCAATAACCGATCAAACGGAAGTTCAGCCACGGGAAATCACTTTGCTCTTTATATTCTTACCTCAGGAGGTACAATAACTGCTGATTACAATGATTATCAAGCTTCAGGAACAGGGGGGGTATTAGGTTATTACGGAGCAAATAAAACAGTACTACCTATAGTTACAGGGCAAGATGTCAATAGTTTAAATAGTATTCCTTCTTTTGCAAATGCTGGAGGAACAAATGCAACCGATTATAACGTTTCTAATAATTCTCTGGTAGGGGTCTCCGGAACAGGCATTGCTACTGATTATGGCGGAACTACCCGAGCCAGTGTGCCAACAATGGGCACCTTTGAAAATCCAAATCTTGTTCTTTATGTGGAAGTTTGGATGTCGGGAGTTTTGCAAGCCTCTTATCTTAGTTTGAAAAGTGCATTTGATAAAATTAATGATGGAACACATACAGGCACACTTGATTTAAGAATTAATCATAGTACAATCGAAACATCTTCAGCAGTTCTTAATGCCAGCGGTAGTGGAAGTGCCAGTTATTCTGCAATACATATTTACCCTACTGCAACCGGGCTATCTATAACAGGGAATCTTACGGCACCTCTTATCGACCTGAATGGAGCCGATTCTGTAACGATTGATGGTCGAGTAAATCAAATGGGAGGAAAAGACCTGATAATAACCAATACCAGCGCATCAATATCCGGAGGAACTTCAACCATTCGGTTTATCAATGAAGCCACCAAAAATATTATAAAATATTGCACCGTAAAAGGTGCTGAAACAAGCACCACGAGTGGAATTATTTATGTTGCTACTACTAATACAACCAGAGGGAATAAATATATTCTGATTGACAATAACAACATTACGAACGCCGGTACCCGGCCCATTAATGCTGTTTATTCGTCCGGCACAGCAACCTATATAAACGATTCTATTACTATCAGCAATAATAATATTTACGATTTTTTGAGCTTGTCAACTGCTTCAAATGCTGTGAATCTTTCAAGTAATACATCTGTTTCTACGATATCAGGAAATAGTTTTTATGAGACCAGTGCATCGTTTGTGCCGACTGCAATTGCTACATTTAATGTGATTCAGATTAATAATTCATCAGGAAATAATTTTATAATTACCAATAATTATATTGGTGGCAGATCCCCATCCTGCGGGGGATTAGCATGGACAAAAACAAATGCATTTGATAATGTTTTTTATGCTATTAATTTAAGTGTCGGAACGACCACAACAAGCAATATACAGGGTAATACAATACAGAACTTTTCGTGGAGTAATTCATCCACATCCGGGTTTTATGGAATACTAGTAAGTGCCGGTGCTGTTAATATAGGTACAACATCAGGGAATACGATAGGTTCGGGATCTGGTACGGGTTCAATAGTTTATACTGGAGGTGCTACTGGTGCTGCATTATATGGTATCAGTATTACCAGCTCCGGAACAGTTAATTGTCAAAACAATGTTATTGGTTCAATAACCTGTGCAGCCAGTGCAGCAACAAATGCAACACATTTTTATGGTATCAATAATACAGGTAATTCAACCATATCAGGGAATACAATTGGCAGTACAAGTACTTCAAATAGTGTAAATGCCACCAGTGTAAGTTCAGGGAATGCACAAAATGTTTATGGTATTTATTCTGCCGGATCAGGTACAATATCAATCAGCGGAAATACAATTGCTAATTTAACGAACGGAACCACAAACTCAACAGCAGCGACTACAGGTATGATAAGCGGAATTTATTCTACATTAGGAACCAACACAATTTCAGACAACACTATTTATTCACTAACAAATGCAAATGCCAACACTACAACCACCAACACGGCTTCGGTTACAGGGATTGCTTTATCTGCTACATCAGCTGCCAATACGGTTTCAGGTAATACAATCCATCATTTGTCAAACACCTATGCGTCTTTTGCCGGAAGTGTTTATGGTATATACTTTACAGGAAGCACTGGAGCAAATGCTTGTTATAATAATTTTATCTACAGTTTAACTATTACAGGGGCGACTTCAACTACTGGTAGTATTACAGGGATAAGAGCTGCATCAGGAGTAACAACCTATTATAACAACATAATAACACTTGGAGGTAATACCACTACAACATTATACGGTATCTATGAAGTTGGCACTGCATTACAGACATGTTCAATTTATCACAACTCTATTTATCTGAACGGATCCGTTGGTTCGGGAACCAATAAATCTTATTGTATTTACAGTGCAGCCAATTCAAATACCAGAAGCTTTGTGAATAATATATTATTCAATGCACGTTCAACGACAGGGGGATCAAATCTTCATTATGCAATTGGTTACAATTATGGAGCAAATACAAATCTGACGGTAAACAATAATGATTATTATGTAACGGGAACAGGAGGAACACTTGCATATTACAATGCTTCCAATATCACCACACTTTCAGGTTTGAGAACAGCCATCGGTAACAATCAGGATATTTTTAGTGTTAATCAAAATCCGCAATTTGCTTTAGACGGCGGAACTAATGCAACAGATTATCTTCCTTCATATACTGGATTGTATGGATTACCTATTGGAATATTGACAGATTATTTAAATATAACACGTAAAGTTCCTCCAACAATAGGTGCTTTTGAAATAACCTTGCCATCTGTCGTTGAAGTTTGGAAAAGCGGTGCGAAACAAGCGGATTACAATACATTAAAAGATGCTTTTAATGCTGTTAATTCAGGGGTGCATAATGGCGATCTGGACATCAAAATAGTCAACAATGTTTTTGAATCGGCTACAGCTGTTTTATATCAAAGTGGTTATGGAGGTGTTTCAAATTACTCTTCTATTCATATTTATCCTACTATTACTGGTTTAACTATATATGGAAACTTTATTGATCCTTTAATTGATTTAAATGGGGCAGATAATGTAATTATTGATGGAAGATTAAATGGAACAGGAAATTTAAAAGACTTAACAATCGTTAATGTTTATAATTCTACAACCAATCCCTCTTCTACTATTCGGTTTGTCAATGATGCGGAAAATAATTTAGTTGAATATTGTAATCTTAAGGGAGCCGGTTCGTCGGTTGTTTTATTCTATTCCACAACAGGAACCGATGGCAATGACAATAATGTTGTTGATAATAATAATATAACAGGGGCGTCAGATGTAAACCGACCTTATTATGCAATTAGTTCTTTTGGAACTGATTTTTCAAGGATGAATGGAAATATAACAATCAGTAATAATAATATTTTTAATATTTTAAGTAAAGTTGGAAATAATTCTTATGGAATATATTTAAGTCAATATACTGAGAAATGTACAATTAATGGGAATAGTTTTTATGAAACAACAACATATACTCCTGTTGGATCAAGTTGGTGTGCAATGATATATATATGGGGAGGAGGAGGAGAGTTTACAATCAATGGTAATTTTATTGGTGGACAAACAGATCATTGTGGCGGAGGTGCCATGTCAATCACCTATTATGATGCTACATTTTATGGTATTTATTTTTTTGCTGGAGCCAGTGGAAGCGGTCCATATTCTAATATTCAAGGGAACACCATTCAAAATATTAATTGGGGATGTAGGAATTTTGCCGGAATATTTGTTGATGCAGGCAGAGTTAATATTGGAACAACAAATGCAAATATTATTGGATCTAATTCAGCTGGTTCAACAGGATCAATAACCGTTACGAGTATTACTAACAATTCTACTTTCTGGGGTTTTCGGCTTAATGGAGCTAATGTAAATTGTGAAAACAATGTAATTGCTTCAATAAAAATCAATAATACCAATGCTACAGATGCCACAAATTTCTATGGTGTCCATTGTAATTCAGGATCATATGTAATAAATGTTAATAATAACACTATAGGTAATATAAGCACCTCCAATAGTATAAATCTTTCAAGCACAAGTACAGCAAATGCTCAAAGTTGTTACGGGGTGTATGTTGCAAATGTGAGAAATGGATCATCAATCAGTGGAAATACAATTGCCAACCTGACCAATGGAACAACAAATGCTACTGCGGCGACTACTGGTGTTATTAATGGAATTTATTGTAATCTGGCATCCTTTACGATTGATATAAATAATAATACGATTAGAAATCTGACTATAGCCAATGCCAACTCTTCAACGGATCAGAATGCTTCTGTTACAGGCATTTATGCATTAACAAGTGGCTCTGTAACAGGCAATACGATTTTTAATTTGAGCAATACATATTCCGCTTTTGCAGGAGTTGTTCAGGGAATATATAATGGAGGAGGAAGCCCGTGTGCAAAGAATTTTGTATATAACTTATCAATAACAGGAGCAACCTCTACTACTGCAGCAATATACGGCATTTATGCTTATGCTGGTTTATATGGATTGTATTATAATAATATAATCAGTTTAGGAGGCAATACAAAAACTACATTATACGGAATATATGATGCGGGAATTGCTAGTCAGTATTATCCTATGTATTATAACACGGTGTATTTAAGCGGAACGGTTGCTTCGGGTGCCATAAACAAGTCGTACTGTATATATAGTGCTGCCAACAACAGCAATACAAAAGATTTTAGAAACAATATCCTTTATAATGCCCGATCAACTATTGGTGGTTCAAATCTGCATTATGCCATTTATTATAACTATGGTACAAGCACAAACCTTACGGCTGATTATAATGATTATTATGTATCGGGTACAGGAGGTGTTTTAGGTTATTTTAATTCAACCAATCTATCATACCTGCCTATTGTAACAGGACAGGATAACAGCAGTCAGCATGTAAATCCTAATTTTACTACTTATCCACCTATGGTTGCTGCTGATTTCTATCCCTCCTCACCGTGTTATCTTATGGGGGTTCCTATTAGCGGAATCACTACCGATTATTTAACGTTATCTCGTTCAGCATCACTACCAACTGTGGGTGCACTTGAAAACTCCAACACGAAAGGTCCTTTGGAAGTATGGCAAACGGGAGGTTCATTGTTGGGAAGTTATGTGCGGTTGTTAACTGCTTTCAGGGCTGTGAATAACGGAGTGCATACAGGATCCCTTGACGTGAAAATCAATACTCATTCGGTCGAGATTTTGTCAGCAATACTTAATGCCAGCGGTACAAACGGAGGTAGCGGTACGTCGAATTACAGTACTGTTCATATTTATCCTTCTGCTGGTGGACTAGCAGTGAATACAAGTAATCAGGCCGGTCTTGCCGTTCCGCTCATTGACTTAAATGGCGCTGACAATATTACAATTGACGGACGTGTTAATGCAGCCGGTAGTACTAAAGACCTGATATTAACAAATCCCAGCAGTTCCGGAACAGCAGGAACCTCAACCATTCGGTTTATTAATGATGCAACAAATAATTTAGTAGAATATTGTACAATTAAAGGCAGTTCTTCAGATGGTTCGGGAGGAGTAATATTCTTTTCTACAACGACTGGAACGACTGGAAATGATAATAATACTATTGATAATAATAATTTGACAAATTCTGCTAATGCGAACAGACCGGTGAATGTTGTTTTTTCATATGGAACTACGAATAAACCAAATAACAATATTGTTGTGAGTAACAATAATGTTTATGATTTTATGCACAGAAGTGTTAACTCCCATGGTATTTGTTTTACAAATTATACAACAGCAGCTTCTATTTTAAATAATAGCTTTTATGAAACAGCAGCATTTACTGCAACTTCAAGTACCGACTATAGTACGGTTATATATGTGTATGGCTTAACGGGGCAATTGGGTTCTGATTTTAATATAAACGGCAATTATATTGGAGGCAATCAACCTCTGTGTGCAGGTACATGGACAAAATTGATGGGAACAACAAAAAATAACTTTTATGGTATTGTAATTCGAGGCCAATCAGGAACTGCCAATAATATACAAGGAAATACTATTCAGAATATTTCTTGGAGCGATAAGGATGTTACATCGGGAGCACTCTTTACTGGTATTGAAGCAGGAGGTAGTTATGTTAATGTAGGAACAACAACCGGAAATATTATCAGTTCTATTGTTTACACTTGCGGAGGTTCAATTTATGGATCCTTTAATGGTATTGAAATTGTCGGAACGACATCCGGTGATTTCAGAAATAATGTAATAAGTGCTATAACTTTGGCACACACGAATGCCTCAATGCAAAACAACTTTAGTGGTTTCTGGATAGGTTCTATGGGATCTAATACAATTCAGATAACAAACAACACAATAGGAAGTGTCAGTACTGCTAATAGTATAAATTTGACTGGTACAAGTACCGGTAATGCTCAGGGGTGCTATGGGATTCTTTCAAATAGCAGCGGTAATTTAACTATTAGTAATAATACCATAGCTAATATGACTAATGGGACGACAAACAGCACTGCAGCAACTACAGGAATTACTTATGGAATGTATTTTTCATCCATTGCTACCGGAGTTTATAATATTTTAAATAATTCGTTACATGATTTGAAAATTGCAAATGCGAATACTTCAACAACATATCCTTCGGTATCTGGTTTATATTTTGAAAATGTGAATGCGAAAAATACTGTTACGGGTAATTCAATTTATAATCTGTCAAATACATATGCATCGTTTGCTGGATTAATTACAGGTATTGATTATAATGGTGGAGTTGTTTCTAATAGTAGTGTTTGTTCAGGGAACTTCATACATGATTTATCGGTTACCGGTGCTTCATCAATAGCAGCATCTGTTTATGGTATCAGAGCATTAACAGGGGCTACAACCTATTTCAATAATATTATTTCATTAGGAGGAAACACCAAAACAACTCTTTATGGTTTTTATGATGCAGGTGCAGCTTCGCAAAATTGCAATGTTTATTTTAACACCATCTATATCAATGGTTCGTTAGTAAGCGGAAGTACTAATAAGTCTTATTGCCTTTATAGTACAGCCAATTCGAATACACGTGATTTCAGGAATAATATTTTATTTAATGCACGTTCAACAACAGGTGGTTCCAATCTTCATTATTCTGTTTATTATAATTACAGTTCGGGCACTAATCTGACCGCTAATTATAACGATTATTATGTAGATGGAACAGGAGGTGTGTTGGGATATTATGGTGGAACTAAAACAATTCTTCCAATAGTAACAGGTCAGGATGCAAATAGTTATTTGGCAGACCCTGTATTTATTAATTCAGGTTCTGTTGTTACTACTGATTATAAAGCGAAAAAGACATTAAGAGGTGTGACTGGAACAGGGATTTCAGCTGATTTTGCCGGTGTTGTAAGACCCTCTGTCCCGCAAATGGGAGCATGGGAACGAATCGGAAATAATTGGATAGGGACTTTAAATACTAATTTTGGTGTTGCAGGAAACTGGGCTGGCAACTTTGTTCCTCTTACGGATGATGATCTGATTGTCGATCCTTCAGCAATAAATCATTGTATATTAGATCAAGATCGTATATTAGGTAACATAAATAATTATATACAAACTTATAACATCAAAAACAATGGGAATAAACTTACAGTTAATAGAGATTTAATTCTTAGTAACGGAGCAAAAATTGATGCTTCATTTAGTGGTTCTACGGTACAATTATCTGGTACAACAGCTCAATCCATTTCTTCCGAGGCATTTGTTGATAATAAAGTGTATAATCTAACGGTAAACAATTCCAATAATGTAATTTTAAACGGAACATTGGTGCTGCTTAATACACTGAGTTCTGTTGCAGGACGGCTTGATGCTGTGACTAATTCACCAACGGTTGTTTATAGCGGTACGACAGCACAAAACATTGCAGCCAATACATATTATAATGACAAAATATATAATTTAACCATTGATAATAATGTAACGATCGCTGACAATGTTAGTCCTGATTGTTATAATTTGTTAATCAATTCTTCAAAAACATTAACAACAACTGCCGGTAATCTGGGCATTGAAGGTAATTTTACTAATAACGGTAATTTTAATCATAACAATGGAACGGTTGTATTTAATGGAAATGGTGTGATAAGCGGTTCATCAAATACAAGTTTTAACAATGTTAGTATTACCGGAACCATAACAGGACATTCAACAAATATGAATATTGCCGGTAATTTCACCAACACAGGAACATTCAATAATAACAACGGAAAAGTTACATTCAATGGGAATACGCTTTATGATGGTTCATCTGCAACTGTTTTTAATAATGTGGATGTTGCAGCCGGAAAATTTTTGACCATAGAAGGGAACAGTAAAACAATGCGCGTTTCTAACAAAATCAGATTGTTGGCTTCCGGTCCCAGCAACATGGCGCAGCTGGTTATCAAAGATAATTCATCCTATTTAACAGGGACAGGTGGGAGCGATTCTGTTATCATACAAGTGTATGATACATTGAATGTCTGGCATTATATCTCTGCACCGATAGATTCAAATTATATGGGGGGCATGGTATACAAATATTTCTTTGGCAAATTATTTAATGAAACTTTAAATAGATACGAATGGTATGATGGTAAATTTCCTTTGATAGCCGGCAGAGGGTTTATGATCAAATGGAACGATACCTATGTTAGTCCGATCACAGGTCTGCCGGTGCGCCCTGCCGATCGTTTAATAACAATTCCTGCAAAGATTTCGCAACTGCATTCCGGTACGATCACGTATCCAATTTCAAAAACAACCGGATTTGGTGACGGATGGAATTTGGTTGGTAATCCGTATCCTTGTTCAATTGACCTTGATGCAGCACAGGGATGGCTCAGTACAAACATCGACCCAACAACTTATGTGTATGATGGACGAAACTTACATTATGCAACGTATAATTCTAATTTAAAATTGGGTTCAAACGGGGGCACACATTACATTCCTCCACAGCAGGGATTATATGTCCATTGTACGGCAAATGGAGTATGGAGTATGGATAACCGCGTACGTGTTGCTTATAATGTTCCTTTCTGGAAAGGGAATGAAGAGAATCAATCAAATCCTTTGATGAACCGTATTTTTGGTTTAATGATATCAGGCAATGGATATACGGATGAAAGCATGATAGGGTTTGATAATTTGACTACCAGCGGCTTTGATTTAGATTTTGATGCTTATAAATTACAAAGTTCCGAGCCAATAGTTCCACAAATCAACACGACTACAATGGATGGAAATAATATCCAGCTCGCAGTTAATTTCCTGCCCATGAATTACAATCAGAATGCTGCTGTCCCTTTGCAATTCACAGTGGGGCAGGCAGGCAGTTTTACAATTTCATCCAAAAATATTTTATTTGATCCATCTGTGAAAGTTACGCTGGAAGATACTAAAACCGGAAAGTTTACTGACTTGCTGCTTTCTTCTTATACTTTTTCTTCGGATGCTGTTCGTAATGAAAACAGGTTCATTGTTCATTTTGGCGACATTCCCACAACACTTGATGAAAAACATATGGAAGATATGATCAAAGTGTATTCTGACAAGGATAATGTTGTTATAATAAATAAGTCACTATCCAATGAAAAGGGATTTGTTACAGTGTATGATATGTTGAGTAAAGAGGTCATTACGCATGATCTGACACCTGATTCACAAATCAAAATTGATATGAGTAACTATGCACAATCTGTTTATTTGGTCAGGATTATTTATGGAAATAAAACAATGACGCAGAAAATTTGTATTAATCGTTAAACTTTTGATTAGTATTATTTCTAAAGATATTGAATCGTATTGACCTTTTTGTAAAAATCTGAAAAAATCTTTTTATCATTTATTGTGATATTTCATAGCTGCAGTATCAAAACAATGTAATACATAATTTTTAATTTGGCAGAAAGAATCTTTAAAAAAAATAATTATATTTGTTATTGCCATAGCAAATAAAATAAGTAATCATGAAAAATGAAAAACCTACTTATGAAGAATTAGAAAGAAAAGTTTCAGAACTTGAGAATTTTATTTATAACAACAAAATAATTGAAACTCGGAAATCTGTATTTACGAAGGAAGCAGAAAATACGATGAATACAATGGCAGATGTAAACAGCAATTATCTTGTTGACGGAAAATATGGGATCAAAGACCTGCTTGATCTTGATAAACTACATTACATTTTTGACAAATTCACTCAATCCACAGGTTTTACAATTGGCTTTCTGGACCATCCTCAGCTGAATATACTGTTGGCTACAGGGTGGAGAGACATCTGTACGAAATTTCACAGGGGGTGTAAGATATCTGATGACATCTGTACGATAAGCAATAAACATCTCATTTTCTCATTGACCGAGCCAAAACAAATAAAAATAGAGGCATGTGATAATGGACTGATTGATTGTGCTACCCCTATTATTATTAAAGGGAAACACATTGCCACTCTGGCTACCGGTCAACTACTGCTGGAAGCACCGGATTTGGATCGCTTCAAACTGCAGGCGAAAATGTATGGTTTTGATGAGCAGGCATACTTAGATGCCCTCAAAGAAATTCCTATCGTTACAGAAGAAACACTAAGCAACATCACTTTATTTTTGGGAGAAATTGCCTCCTTAATTTCGGAGATGGGATATACTAATCTTATAATAAAAGAAAATTCAATTAAACTGGAGTTAGAAGTAGCAGAGCGCAAACATGCCGAATTGGAACTAAAGGAACATAATAAAAAGTTGCAAAGTATAAATGAAGAATTGCAACAGTTTGCGTATTTAACTTCTCATGATCTGCAGGAACCATTACGGACATTAACCTGTTTTGCTGAATTGATCAGGAATGAATATTCCGGAAAACTATCCGGTAAAGGGGAAAAATATCTTGATTTTATTCTTCAATCTTCTGAACGAATGAAATTATTGATCAAGTGTTTGTTGGACTATTCAAGAATAGGAAAGGAAAAAGAACTTACCTTGGTTGATTGTAATGAGGTTGTAAATAATGTTTTGATGGATATGGACACGTTGATTAAAAAAACGAATGCAAAAATAACTGTCCAGAATCTACCTGTATTAAATGGTTATAAAATTGAATTGAATCAATTGTTTCAAAATCTTTTATGCAATTCAATAAAATTTAGAAAAAATAATGTGAATCCGGAAATATCAATTTCTGTTGAAAAGGTTGATGAAATCTGGCGTTTTGCCCTACAGGACAATGGAATTGGGATTGATGAAAAAGACAAAGAAAAAATATTTATACTTTTTAAACGATTACACAATCGAAATGAATATGAAGGAACAGGTATTGGCTTGTCTTTTTGTAAAAAAATTGTAGAACTTCATAATGGTTCAATATGGGTTGAATCAAAAATCAATGAAGGAAGTATATTTTATTTCACTATACAATAAAATTAAATGTATGAAAAAAAAACTGAATAGTATCTTGTTAATTGAAGATGATGAAGCAACAAATTTTTACAATCAATTGATCATTGAAAAGGCAGATGCGGCAAATCATATCGAAATCACATTAAATGGCAAGGAGGCTATTGATTATCTGACAAACAAAGGGAAATATCAAAAAAATGATAATGCTTATCCTAAACCTGACTTGATTTTTGTTGACATCAATATGCCGAAAATGGATGGTTGGGAATTTTTAGAAGAATATCAGAAACTTCCTGACATTCAAAAAGGAAAGGTTGTCATTGTTATGCTTACTACTTCTATTAACCCTGACGACCAAAAAAGATCAGAACGCATTTCGATTGTTTCCGGTTATCATAAAAAACCTTTAACTGTGCAGATGCTTAATGAAATATTACTTAAATATTTTGCAGATTAGATATAAAACACTCTTTAAATAACTCCTGCTTTTTGTGAAGTTCTGATATAATAGAACTAACTTATTATAATTGTTTATATTTTTTTCATATTTTTTTTTTATTTAAAATGTATTCTTAATTTTAGGGCACTGATAAAATCAAAGTCATTTTTTTAATTAATAACAAAATAAATATTACGATGAGAACAACTTTGTTTCTGTTTCTTCTGTCAGCGACTGCTGTTATATTCAACGGGTGTAAGGATAAAAATGCTCAGCAACCCGGATCAACTATTGATATGACTAAATACGTGAATGTGTTTATCGGTACAGGTGGGCACGGGCATACCTATCCCGGCGCCACTACTCCGTTCGGGCTGGTGCAGTTAAGTCCTGACCTTGGAACAGAAGGGTGGGACTGGTGTTCAGGGTATCATTATTCTGATTCGAGCATCATCGGTTTTAGTCATACTCACCTGAGCGGTACGGGCTGCGGTGATCTGGGCGATATACTTATCATGCCTTTTCTTGGTAAGGTAACATATCAATCCGGCACGAAAGACAAACCGGATGATGGCTATCGTTCTCGTTTCTCACACAAGGATGAAATCGCTGAACCCGGCTATTATTCTGTTGTTTTAAAAGATGATAACATTAAAGCTGAGTTGACTGCCACCTCTGACGTGGGATTCCATCAATATACTTTTCCTGCTTCCGACAGTGTGAACTTTGTGTTTGATCTGTTCAGTTCAATTCATAACCGGTATATTGCTGAGAGCGAGGTCACCATTGAGAATGATTCAACAGTTTCCGGTTACAGGGCAGTGTCCGGCTGGGCGCCCCTGCGTTATGTTTATTTTGTTGCCCGGTTTTCAAAACCTTTTTTTGAACCATTATTTTTTTGGGGAAATAACGAACAAGTCTGGAAAAATATTTCTTCCAGGAAAAACCAGGGACCTCAAAAATGTTTTATTAAAATGAAAACAAAGCACAATGAAGTGGTGAAAATAAAGGTAGGCATTTCATCCGTCAATAAAGAAGGTGCTTTTAAAGTGATAGAGCAGGAAACACCGGATTGGAATTTTATTTTGGTAAAGGAAAGAACAAAAGAACTGTGGAACAAAGAACTCAATAAAATAAAGGTGGACGGAACCAATAAACAAAAACAGATATTTTATACAGCGCTTTATCATACATTGGTTGTACCTAATCAGATTGCCGATTATGAAGGAAATTACATCGGACCGGATGGAAAAGTTCATCAGTCAAAAACAGGGAAATATTATTCTACTTTTTCATTGTGGGACACCTACCGCGCAGCAAATCCGCTTTATACATTGATTGAAGAAGATAAAGTTAATGGTTTTATAAATTCGATGCTTGAAAATTATAAATATAACGGATATCTTCCCATGTGGACCCTGTGGGGCAGCGAGACCAACTGTATGATTGGAAACCATGCCATACCGGTCATTGTGGATGCATACTTAAAAGGAATTAAAGGGTTTGATGCTGAACAGGCATACACTGCCATCAAAGAGTCGTCCATGAAAGATCATTTCCATTCATCATGGAGTATATATACCAAATTAGGATATATTCCCTATGATCATGAAGAGCAATCCGTTTCCAAAACACTCGAAATGTGTTACAATGATTGGTGTGTAGCTCAGATGGCAAAAGCAATGAATAAGAATGAGGATTATGAATATTTTTCAAAACGTGCACTGAATTACAAAAAACTTTTTGATAAATCTGTTGGTTTCATGCGCGGTAAAGACAGCAAGGGAAATTTTAAAACACCTTTTGATCCGTATAGTATGGACTGGAGTTCATATACCGAGGGTACTGCGTTTCAGTATTCATGGTATGTTCCACATGATGTACCTGGATTAATTGATTTGTTTGGCGGTAAGGTTCCATTTGAGAAACGACTTGATTCATTATTTACTTCTAATGAGCCGATCAAAGGACAGGGGCTGGATGTGACAGGATTGATCGGTCAATATGCGCATGGGAATGAACCAAGCCATCATATTGCCTATTTATATAACTATGCTGATAAACCGTGGAAAACACAAAAAACGATACATGAAATTTTTTCCACCCAATACAATAATACCGTTGACGGTTATAGCGGCAACGAGGATTGCGGACAGATGTCGGCATGGTTTGTATTGAGCAGCATGGGTTTTTATGCAGTGAATCCGGCAAGTGGAAGGTATGATTTTGGTACACCATTGCTTGCAAAAGCTGAGATTAATTTATATAATGGAAAAAAATTCATCATGACCGCTCATCAGTTGAGCGATAAAAATATTTTTATTGCTTCAATAAAACTGAATGGAAACCCATATAATAAAGGATATATCACACATGCCGATATATTGAATGGAGCTACACTTGAATTTTTTATGAGCGACAAACCCAATGAAAGTTTAAAATATATTTATTGATTTTTCGTTTTATATTTTTATAGCATCGGATTTATTATATTTAAATAGTTTAAATATGAAATCTGTCAGATATCATCTTTTTTATTTATTATTTTGTTGTTTTGTTTTAAGTCTTTTTATATCCTTTCCAGTTAAATCGCAGGAATGTTCATATACCATTAAAATTATTTTAAAGAATATTAACGGTGGTGTTTTTGCTGGACAGAAAGTAATTCTGTCCGATAAGTCTGATGGTACATTGTATGAACAGATATCCGATCAGTCAGGAACAGCCGAATTGTCAGTCCCCTGCAACAGTAGCTTTGAATTATCAGTGTCCAACTATACCCGCTCCCGTCAGATACAATCCTATTCAGGAGGTGCTGTAACACAAACACTCAGCTATGAAGCGGATATGGCAGAGAAAGATAAATTATTTGAAATGACCGAACAGGAAAAAATCAATGTTGATAAAACCGCAGATCAATTGGAAGATTCTTTGATTATCAGTGGCTCAAGAATGACTACTCCTAAAAATTCCGAACATTTTGTAATGATAACGCTTCGTATCACGGATTTAAATAAAAAACCTTTAGCAGATGAACGAGTTACTTTTAAAGGGTTGAAACGGAATAGGAAAATCATTGGAACAACGGATTTTACAGGCAGGTTGATATTGTTTGTTCCCAAAGGAGATAATTATATATTGGGTTTTAAATACAACAGTGAATATTCAAGTTATGAATATAAATATTCAAAAGGTTCATCAAAGGTAGAGATAAATCTAAGCTATCTTGGTACCAAAGAAATTGAGAGAAGAAAAAAGGAAGAAGCTTTACGAATTGCTGAATTGGAAAAAAGAGAAAAAGAAACAAGAGAAAGATTTGAAAATGATTGTAAGAAAATGAAATTAAGTTTAGAAGAATGTTATAAACGGGAATGGGAAAGGTTAAGAACATCCAATAATACGGACGACACGGTCGTAAGCGCAGTATTAAACAGAAATAAATGGTTCGATAAACTGATCATTTGCGATCTGACAGGAAGTATGCAGCCCTATTATGTCCAGCTTTCTGTATGGTATCAGCTGCACTATAAAAAAGAAAAAAATCTTCAGTTCATTTTTTTTAATGATGGTGACGGTAAACAAGATAGTGAAAAAAAGATCGGTGAAACAGGAGGAATTTATTATTCTCCGTCAAAAGGGATTGATAGTCTGGGACTTTTGATGAGCCGGATTTGTGCTAAAGGGGATGGCGGTGATTGTCCGGAAAATAATATGGAAGCCATGATAAAAGGAACTAAGATGGCCAAACAATTTAAAGAGATCATCGCCATTGTTGATAACAACTCTCCTGTCAAAGATATTAAACTATTAAAAGAGTTTACTCAACCGGTTCATATTATCCTGTGCGGATCTTCACAAGGATGGATTTTACCGGATTATTTACTTATTGCCTGGAAAACCAAAGGAACTATTCATACCATTGAGGAAGATATTACGTCTTTGGCACGCATGTCGGAAGGGATGGAAATCAAGATAGGTCAGTATATCTATAAGATTATGGGGGGTGAATTTGTACAAATAAAAAAAATATAAAAATCATGGTCTGATATTTGTAATATGTAAATATTAATTTAACCATGATGAAAAAAAATACACTTCTTTTAATTTCCTTTTTCATAATTAATTTTTCTTTTTCACAGGAGTCTACACAACTTGTAAAAGGAAAAATAATTGATTTTGAATCAAAGGAACCCTTGTATGGTGCGGAATTTAAAATGGTTGATGCTGATAAGATTAGATCAGCACATACAGATACGTCAGGTGAGTTTGTGTTGGAAGTTGAAGTTGGAAGACATAATTTCATTGCATCATTCATGGGGTATGAAAATGCTAACTTATCCAACATACTTGTTACAAGCGGAAAAGAAGTATTTCTTAATATTGAACTTCGAGAAAATATTGTAAAAATAAAAGAAGTTGTCATCACAGGCAATAAATATCAGCCGTTGAACAGTATGGCAACAGTCAGTAATAACCGTTTGAGTGCAGAAGATGCTTCTCGTTATGCAGGAGGAATGTTTGATCCTTCACGCATGATCAGTTCATTTGCCGGCGTTGGTTCTGTGGATGGCGACATGAATGAAATTGTTGTCAGAGGCAATACACCGAGAGGCATTTTGTGGCGGCTGGAAGGTGTTGAGATTCCTAATCCAAATCATTTCCCCGATGGACAGGGTGGTTCAGGCGGATCACTCAGCATGATTCCTTCTACCATGCTCACAGACTTTGAATTCTTAGCAGGCGCTTTTCCTGCTGAATACGGAAACGCTACTTCAGGGATCATGGATCTGAACCTGCGTAAAGGGAACACCTCTAAACGTGAGTATTCCTTTTTGATAGGCGATGTTGGAATGCAATTCACCACCGAAGGACCATTCAGTAAAAAGTATAAAGGATCTTATTTAGTGAACTACCGCTATTCTTCGTTTGCTATTGCCGATAAATTGAAACTGATCAATTTAGGTGATTATAATGTTGCTCCTGTTTTTCAGGATTTAAATTTTAATGTTTATTTGCCTGCGGGTAAAAAAGGGAATATCGAGATCTTTGGGGTGGGAGGAAATAATTCAACAGGGAACAATGCAGTTTCTGATTCAACCCAATGGAAAGGATGGGATGATCGAAGAGACGAACATGAAAAACATTATCTCGGATTGCTGGGAGTGAAATATCAGTATAGTTTCCCCAATCATAATACCTTTTTGAAATGTGTTATTGCCGGCTCAACACAATATGATCTTTGGAATAAAGGATATATGATGAATAATACGATCCGTCAAACAGACCAGAAAGAAGAATACAAGAACAATAATCTGAATGGTACATTTACTTTGAACCACAGGATCAATTCACGATTGTCAATCAGATCAGGATTATTGATGTCTGATCTAAATTCAGATATGTTTCAGGAACAATATTTATGGATAACAAAAGAAATGCAGACATGGGTTAATACGACAGGGCATACCATGTTATGGCAGGTTTATGTTCAGTCAAAATACAGGTTCAGTAAAAAACTGGAAATAAATTCAGGAATACATTATTCGATTTTAATGTTGAATAATAGAACCTCAGTGGAGCCACGTCTCGGATTGAAATATCAGGTGAATGATTACCATACACTTACCCTTGGTGCAGGTATCCATAGCCGCATGGAAGCAATGCCTATTTATTATGCCAATACACTTTCTGCTTCTGACAGCAGTATTTTCAGCGGAAATAACAACC
>CAYVNP010000009.1:0-68521 GCA_964452905.1 uncultured Bacteroidales bacterium | reverse complement strand
AAATAGAATCCTTCGAAACGCCAGTATGTACAATATTTTCAGAGGAAATAAAAATCTGGGATTTACCAAAGCGCTGCATTGTATTGCAGGTTATGAATATATTCCAAATAAGAAGATCCGTTTTAAAACAGAAATCTACTACCAGTATTTATATAATATTCCTGTTGCAGATAATCCTTCGAGCAATGTGTCAACCATTAATACGCCCCATGGTATTCCGTTTTATCAAATGGTCAATAAAGGGAAAGGGAGAAACTATGGTATTGAACTGACACTTGAAAAAACATATGAACACAATTATTATTATATGCTTACAGGTACTGTATTTAATTCTGAATTCCTTGCAGGGAATGGCGTTTGGTACAATACGTCTTTTAATAGTAAATATATTTTTAATTTTTTAGCTGGTAAAGATTTTACAATCAGAAAGACAAATTCCGTTGGAATGAATTTGAAAATTGTGTATCGGGGTGGATATCGCACAACACCTGTTGATCTTCAAGGTTCAGCGTCTTCAGATTATACACAATATTTTGTCGATAAAACAAATACATTGAAGCTGCCTGATGTGTTTGATTTAAATATCGGGTTGAACTATAGAAATAACGGACATAAACATTCATGGGTATTATCAGCAGACCTGCAAAATGTTTTAAATAAAAAGAATATCCTGTTGTATGAATACCGATCAGCTGTTCAGGATATTGTTACTATCCGAGGTATGGGATTTATTCCTGTAATAAATCTAATGGTTGAACTTTGATTATTTTTCGTGTAAAACCATATCAATACACATCACCGCACCAAATATCAATATTCGCATCGGGTGATCAGCAGGAACATCCTTGTGTATCTCTAACATATAATTATCAGCACTTGTAAAAAGCTCTTTTCCAAGTCCAGCCCATTTTTTGGTAATGGTGGCAAATTCAAGGTTGTCTTTGATGAATTTAAATTCCCAACTCGTCCATTTTCCTTTGAGCGAACAGAGCATATTTCCTGAAGCGTCCATAACATCAAACTTTCCTCCGATGGAAAAGAATTTTTGTTTGAAGAATCCGACCAACTGATCTTTTTCGTCAAATACTTCTACGGTGGATAAAAAGAATGTGGTCTTTTTTCTGACCTGTAAAACTTTTTCACCATTCATTGTTTTGATCACAATATTGAATGGCGTCATTCTTTTATATTTTGTGAAACGGAATATTTTTGTAAAAAAACCAAGATTTTCTTCCCTGCACATTAATATCATCTGATTGGTTTCAGGATTGAAAATGTCATAATTATTGGACGCTTTGAACATGCCAACATGTTCTTTTACTAAAAATAGGTTTTGATTTAAAATAGGATTCATAATATGTATTATTTAATATTTCTTAATTTGCTTTTTCTGATACCATAAATGAAATAAATAAAAAATCCAATTGCCATCCATGCAATTAAACGGAGCCAGGTACCTAAAGGTAGGGAGAACATTTGCAATAAACAAAACAAGGAACCAAGAATCGGAACCAAAGGAACCCACGGTGTTTTGAACGGACGATGTACGTCGGGCTTCTTGATCCTTAAAACAATCACACTCACACAAACTATTACAAATGCAAAAAGAGTCCCGATTGAAACCAACTCATGCAATACGCTGATAGGAAGCGTTCCGGCAAGGATAATAGCAACAACACCGGTGATCATTGAGCTGATATAAGGTGTTTTAAATTTGGGATGAACCTTTGAAAAAACAGGTGGGAGTAATCCGTCTTTCGACATCGAAAAAAATACGCGTGGTTGCGCCATCAACAGAACTAATACAACAGAACTTAAACCGGCTAATGCCGCAATTTTTATGACGTGTCGCAACCACATCATGTTGCCCATTGCATCAACACCAACTGCAATAGGATCAGCGACATTTAAATTGGTGTAGCTTACAACTCCTGTTAATACAATAGCAACAAGGATATATAACACGGTTGAAATACTTAATGAACCAAGAATACCTATAGGCATATCACGTTGAGGATGTTTTGCTTCTTGGGCTGCAGTTGATACTGCATCAAAACCAATGTAGGCAAAAAAGATTACACCGGCACCTCTTAAAATTCCACTGAAACCATAACGTCCAAAATCTTGACTGAGGTAATTAAAAAAATGAGAGAAAGAAAAATGAGACCAGTCGTAATCTCTTATGTCATGAGCATTTCGAGGAATGAATGGATGTAAGTTGCTGCTTTTTACAAATACAAAACCAATAGCAATAAATAAAATAATAACGGTCACTTTGGTGAAAACCATAATGTTGTTGAATCCTGCGGATTCTTTAATACCAATAATAAGCAGGACGGTTACCAGAGAAACGATAAGCATCGCAGGAAGGTTAAAGATAGCAGTCATATGTGGTAACGAATTTATATTAATACCTGACTTAACAAGTTCAGCCGTTAATTCATGAGTGACAGGTTTCCATCCGAGTTTTGGCACTTCCACTAAAATGGAATTGGTAGCTGCAGTCAACTGTGCAGGAATATAAATATCAAAGTCTTTTAGAAAACTAACCAGATAACCTGACCAGCCCACTGATACGGTAGATGCCGCAAATAAATACTCAAGCACCAGATCCCAACCAATGATCCATGCCAGAAATTCACCGAGTGTGGCATATGCATAGGTATATGCACTTCCCGAGATCGGTATCATCGAAGCAAATTCAGCATAACATAATCCGGCAAACACACAGGCAATGCCTGAAATAATAAATGAGATTACAATTGCAGGTCCTGCATATTGTGCAGCAGCAGCACCGGTAATTACGAAAATCCCTGCTCCAATGATTGCTCCAATGCCAAGATTGACCAGGTTTACAGATGATAATGCGCGTTTCAGTCCATGCTCGTTGTCCTGTGCTTCAGCATGCAGTTGTTGGAATGATTTGATGGAAAATAATTTTTTTCTCATTAAAATATAGATTGTGTTTTTAATGAGACCAAAAATAGAAATTATTTTTAACTTTAATAAATATGATCAGTTTCATCCAGTTCAGTTTGGTCAATTCGTTTATTATTTATGGATTTCCATGCATACCAAATGTAAGCAAGTACAAAAGGAACAGCTAATGCAACATAACTCATAGATACCAGAGTAAAATGGCTGGAAGAGCTGTTAGCAATGGTTAATGAACTTTGAAGTTCAATATTGGATGGATAATATGCTGTATTGTTCAGACCTGTTATCATAAATAATGAAAAAACAACAAATATAGTTCCTGTACCAGTATGCCAGATTCCACGGATATTATCTTTTAACAGATTCAGAAAAATACCAGCCAATACAAGCAATACGCCTGTAATAAAAAGAATTGCCACCCATTTCATTTCAATAAGATTGTGAATGTATTTTGATGTAGCTTTAAATACAACCTTTGTTGAAGGATCAACAGCATACCCATCCATTCGGATTAAAAATCCCAAAAAGGCAAAAAAGAATATGATGAAATAATAAAAATTTTTTCTTAACACTATTTTGCTTTTGGCATAAATTTCATCATCATTAATAGAGTTTATAAAATATTGAACAGCCAATATGCGTGTTAGGAAAAGAACAGTTAATCCTAAAGAAACATTTCGGTAATCCAGCAATGCTTCCAATCCTCTTGCCGGGTGTTTCCATTCGGACAGATTCATATCTGAAACAATAAAAGCAGAACCAGTAAAAAATGTGCCGACTGCCGTACCAATACATAAAGGAGCTAAGATTCCATTGATAAACAGAAAAACATCAAATGTTCTAGTTCCGAGAAAATTATTTGGTTTTTTACGATATTCAAACGAAACAGCTTGAATAATAAAACTAAAAAGGATGACGATCCATACCCAGTAAGCGCCTCCGAAACTGGTTGCGTAAAATTTGGGGAACGAAGCAAAGAATGCACCGCCAAAAGTAACCAGCGTGGTAAAGGTCAGTTCCCATTTACGACCAATAGAATTAATAAGTAAGGTGCGTTGTTCATCAGTTTTACCGATACTGAAGATCAGTGTTTGCCCACCTTGAACAAACATTAAAAAAACTAGAGTGGATCCAAGTAAAGACACAATGACCCACCATAAAATTTGTAATGATTCCTGATTTAAATTTTCAAACATGATTATAAGTTTAATATATTATGAATTTTATTTTAATTTAAGCTTTTGGTCCGATTGTAATTTGTTTCAACATGATCCTGATCTCCACGATGAGCAGAACGGTAAACAAAATAAGAAAAAGGAAAAATGTTGTTTGAACAATTCCGGTACTTAAATGAGAAACGGATTTCATGGTTGGCAAAAGGTCTTGGATCGTCCATGGCTGACGACCCACTTCGGCAACGACCCAGCCAAGTTGAGATGCAAGATACCCAAGTGGGATAGACCATAAGGTTAGTCGTAATAAAAATTTTTGAGAAGTTATTCTTTTTCTTAACAGTAAAATAAGCAGAAGGATAAATAATAATATAAAATACCCCCCCAGCATAACCATTAGATGAAAGCTGTAAAACACAAGTGGAATATTAGGGATAAGTTGTGATTTATCTGTAATATACCCATAACCCAAATGGGAAGAATTTTGTTCAAATATAGTTTTATACTTTTCTTGTGAAAGCAGGTCGTTGTTTTTTTGTGCTTCTTTATATTTTGATAAAGCAGTGATAGCTAAAGTGCCTTTTTGTATTTTATCTTCAGAAGATGGAATTGAATTTTCTTTATTGCCATTTATTAAATCTTTTATTCCAGGCACAAACGCATTAGCATCTTTATACCCTAACAGAGATAATGCTTTGGGAATTTCAAGTTTAAAGAGATAATCTTTTTTATCATTATCATGTTTTTTTTCCGGATTGAGAATGCCAACAACGATAAGCCCTGCACCTTTTTTGCCTTCATATAGCCCTTCCATCGCAGCAAGTTTCATCGGTTGTTTCTGTGCAACAAGATATGCAGAACCATCACCGTTGTATGCTGTCAGCAAAGAAGATATTAATCCGAAAATACAAGCAACCATCATACTTTTGGTAGCAAATTCAATATTTCTTTTTTTCAACATGAACCAGGCGCTGATACCGACTACGAAAAGGGATGCAATCATATAACTGGAAGTTACTGTATGGAAAAATTTGTTAATGGCAAATGGTGAAAAAAGAACACTCCAAAAATCTACCATTTCACAGCGGGCTGTATCAGGATTGAAGTGCATACCAACCGGATATTGCATCCATGCATTGGCAACTAATATCCATAGTGCAGAAAGATTGGAGCCGATCGCTACCAGCCAGGTTGAAGTCAAATGAAATCTTTTACTCACTTTATTCCATCCGAAAAACATGATGACAATGAACGTTGATTCCATGAAGAATGCAAAGATACCTTCAATAGCCAGTGGAGCACCAAATATATCACCGACTATCCAAGAATAGTTTGACCAATTGGTGCCAAATTCAAATTCAAGGATTATTCCTGTTGCTACTCCTATGACAAAATTGATCCCAAATAATTTCATCCAAAATCGGGTAATGTTTTTCCATTCTTCTTTCCCTGTCCTGACATAAATGGTTTCCATGAATGCAACAATGAAAGATAAACCCAACGTAAGTGGGACAAAAAACCAATGATAAATTGCTGTCAGTGCAAACTGGTAACGTGACCAGTCTACCAGTGAAAAGTCAATATGATTCATTTGTTATTATGTGTTAATGAATAAATAATATAATTGCTTCGTTCTTTTTCCGTTTTAAATTTTGTTTTTAAAAAATCAGGGAAGAAAATAATTTTCAAAAAAATAAAAATAATGATGAGTTTGACGCATAAAATTATCATTAGTTTTTTGCTCAATGAATGTTTGACAATTTGATAGATGAAGTTTTTGATAAAATAATTTGGTGAAATCATAGGTTTAAAAAAACATTTCAAATATAAATACTTTCAAACGGAATATTACAAAAAAAATGAAGAAAAAAATTTATGATAAATATCATATGTTACTTTTTGATAGGTGTTTTTTTTATTACGACCTCATTTAAATTTTTTAATTTAAATTGTATGGGTTGCAATAATAGATGTTTCAACTTATATTTGCATAGGAATTAATTTTTTGTAACATGAAAAAAATACTACTTTTTTCTTTTTTTTTAATAACTGCTGGATTCGGTTTTTCCCAAAAGAGTGTTCAACAGAAAATCAAAGATGATTTTTTTATGAATACGTATATTGACGCATTAGATTTTGCTGATAAAGGCTCATATGATCAAGCACTCAAATTGTTTTTGAAACTAGATTCATTATTTCCACGTAATCCGAATTTGAAGTTTAATATAGGAGTATGTTATGTACGTTCAGCATCTGATAAAACCAAGGCAATACCCTATTTAGAAAAAGCCATAAAAAATATTTCATCTTCCCATAAAGGTGAATGGAATGATTCAACCGCATCCATCGATTCTTATTTTTTTTTAGGAAAAGCATATTTTTTTGACAGCCGTTTTGATCAGGCAATATCTTCATTTACTCATTATAAAGATTTAGTTAATAAATTTTATAATGTTAAAACGTTGCAGGGAGAATCCAAAGCAGATATTATAAAAGAAATTAATCGTCAGATGAGTGTTTGTTTGAATGCCAAACGATTCATTGCAAATCCGGTGGAAATTAAACTGACAAATTTAGGAACTTCAATCAATACATTCAATAATGAATATTTTCCAGTTTTATCCGGAGATGAAAAAACAATTTATTTTTCATCTGACCGCAAAAGTAGTATTGGCGGAATGTCAAAAGAATCTGAAAAATTGAAAGCAGACATTTATTTTTCAAATTACAATTCTATGTCATTGGCTTGGGATACAGCCCGGAATTTGGGTCCGATTGTCAATACAGATGGTACAGATGAATGTTTGAATTTATCTCGGGAAGGGAAATATATGTTGATCCATCGTGAAAAAAGTTCAGACAATAGGATTTTTATCAGTGAATTTAAAGATAATGATTGGTCAACACCTGTTCTACCTGTTGGAGATATTAATTTAAAATCAGTCCAAACAGGCGCTTGTTTTAGTCCTGATAATAATATAATTTATTTTGTGAGTGACAGAAAGGGTGGATATGGAGGCAAGGATATCTGGTATTCTGAACGACTTGCAAATGGAGGATGGTCAAAAGCACAGAATCTTGGTCCCAGAATAAATACGGCATATGATGAAGAATCCCCTTTTATTGGTTCGGATGGAATGACATTGTTTTTTAGTTCAGAGGGGCATGAATCCATTGGCGGGTTTGATATTTTTAAATCGCTAAAAACATCTGCCGGCTGGACTGAACCTGAAAATTTGGGCTATCCAATTAATACGTTAGATGATGATATGAGTTATTTTTCATCTGACGATTATACACATGCTTTTATTTCATCTATACGTAAAGAAGGATTGGGAGGAATGGATATTTTCAAGATTGATTTCAAAAAAGAAAATAAACAAATATTGGTCATACGGGGAATTGTGTTTGATGCTGAGTCATATCATTCAATTCCGGCAAGTATTGAGATTAGTGATTTTGACAAAGGTGACTTAATTGCTTACACCTGTAATAATCCTGAAAACGGTGAATACTATGTATCTCTTGAACCGGACAAAAAATATAAAATAGTGGTATCGTCCGATTCGTATAAATCCTATTTTGAAATGATAGACCAAACCCCTGAGAAGCTTATCAATAAAGCAATTTTATTGAATAAGATTGTAGTTGAAAAAAAAAAGAAATAAAGTAGTAAATTTATTTTTCAGGTTTCAGAATAATTCCCTTCCCTTGTTTCCCATCCATGATCAATTGAAATGGGTGTTTTGTTTTTACATGTCTGACTAAATCGTTTTCAAAAGAAGATGGGAAATTATTGAGTGCGGACGTATTAAAAAGATCATCATTTGTAAAAGGATTTACGGTGAAATATCCGATTCCTGAGGAAGTTAGATTATAAAAAAAGTGTGTACCCTGACTCGGTTCAATCCGATAATTTTCAAGGCAGAGTTCTATAATCGCTTTGGCTCCTGAAATTTGTTCCCATTTGACCGGAATACCTAGAAAAGGATCAAGTGAGCCCCATCTGCCCGGTCCGACAAGGATGTAATTTTTCCCTTCCTTTGTTAATTGATCATTTAAACGGGAAATGATGTCAGAAATCTTTTGATTGTGAGAAGAAGAATAGTTTTCTGTTTTAACATAAATGAAATCAAAAATATTTTTAACAATTCCATTTCCCAACACAGATGATGAACGCACTAAAATTTTATCGTCCGGATATGATTGAATATTTATTTCAACAGGATCAACTTGATCAGTGATTGGTCTTACCTGTAACACATTGAACCTTTTGAGTTCATTTTCAGATGAATTCAGTTCAACTGCAAATTCAATTTCAATATGATTTTTCATTTCATCTTTCAGCACATTCAATAATGTTTTAACTATGTCAGCCAAAGGAAACATGGTATGATTAAGTATGCCGGAAAATGTCATTAGTTTTTTTCCTTCATATCCATTACCATCTCTGATTATATTATTGCTGTGATCATAGGTTGATGTAATCCATTTGAAAGCATCATCAGTTTTTACAGAATTAATAGGTAACATGAAGATATTATTCCCTTCATCGGTTGAAATTTTAACATGGGTTGTGTTTAAATCAAGTGCGCAAAATTCTTTTTGTGTTTCTTTTAATATACTGTCAGTGCTTGATAATTGAATTATTTTTTTGGGATAAGATGGTGAAAACCTTATGGCTAAACCACCATCACAAATATATTTTCCCAAACCATAAGCAATGTAAGCTACGCCATCTTCAGGTTTTTCAGGACTGATGGGATAATAATTAATAGATCTGGCAATGCCGGAAATAGTAGGATAGAAGAGTTCTTTGTGTTGCATTCCGCATACTTCCTGGAAAATGACCCCCATTTTTTCTTCAGCATTTGATCCGGTGATACCTGAAAGGTAGTTTCTGCTTGATTTATAAAACAATGATGTATAAACACATTTGATCGCATTTCCTGTAATTTTATTCATTAAAGATGAATCATCTGTAAATGGGATCATATATGTTTTATAAATACCTGCAAGTGGAAGTGAATAGGAATCTTCAAGTAAGCCGGAAGAACGAATGACAATAGGTGATTTAATAACAGACAGATATTCGTTTAAATTCTTCTCTAATTGAGAGGGTAAGGAAGCTGAGACAAAATGATGCAAGATTTCATCATCCGTTAAATCTTGTTCTATCAGATGAAATAGGTTATTCATTTCCATAAATTCATCAAACAGATCTGTAGCAATGACAACCGTTCGGGGAATTGTAATCAGTGTTCCGGGATATTTGTCAAGCAGTTTGTGTTTTTTCAAAACAAAATCAATGAATGCCAATCCTCTTGCTTTTCCGCCGATTGAGCCATCTCCTATACGGGAAAATAAAAAATTATCATTAAAATTTTCTTTATTGAATCTGTTGATCTCACCGCTGATTTTTGTTATTCTGAAATTTGAGATAGCTTCATTAATAAATGTTCTGATTTCCTGAATGGTATTAAAGTCTTCTACTTTCAGAGGTTCCAGCAATATTGAAATTTCAAAGAATGCGCGTGCTTTCAGCCATTTTGAAATATGATTATTGGTTACATGAAAAAGAAATGAATCATCGGGAATAGTAAGAATTTTATGTTGCAAAGAGTGTAGATCCGAAGCTCGATCAATTTCCTGAAATGTTTGTGGGTGGCGGAAAATAAAATCACCAAATGCAAAATAATCTTTAAAATATTCTTTTAACTCAGCTGAAATATTTGCCGAATATTTATGGATATAACCAATATGTAATTGGTGCGCTATAGGTTTATACTTTAAATCGGATGATTGTAAAATGATTGGTATAAAAGGATTTTCTTTGTGAATTTTTTTTGTTAATTCAATTCCTGCTTCAGGTTGGAGGTTCCCTTTTCGTTCAAAGTTTATATCGGAAATGACACCCAATAAATTATGTTTGTATTGTTTAATAAGTTCAGATGCTTCTTCATAATTGGTTGCTAAAAGTATTTTGGGTCTGCCTCGTAAACGTAACATCCGTTGATGTGCATTCAAACCTTCAGTGAGAATTTCATTAGATAGGCGAAAGATGATTTTATAAATTAAAGGTAAATAATAAGAATAAAACCGAACAGAATTTTCGACCAATAGAATGGTTTGAACGCCAATTTCTTTTACATCCTGTTCAACATTCATGCGGTCTTCAATCAGTTTAATGATGGCAAGAATTATATCCGGCTGACCGAGCCAATAAAAAACAAAGTCAAATTGAGTTCTGTCAATATATTTTAGATGTTGTTGTTTGATTATCTCATTGGTGAATGAAGTCAGCAAAACGATCGGAATATTGTTTTTTTTAGAAAATAAGTTTTGAATCAATTGAATGATCTCATTTGATCCTGAACCATAAATGAAAATAATTAAATCAATTTGTTTTTCATCCAGAATAGATTTTATTGATGTAATAGTATCTGCATGAAAAAATTGAGGTGGGTAATTTAATCCAAGTGCAGCATATTCATTAAAAACCTGCTCATCGAGACGACCATCTTCTTGTAATACAAAATAATCATACGGACTGCTGATGATAAGGATATTGTTGATCCTTTTTTTCATCAGGAGTTTAAAAGAGATGTCTGAATAATGAAAAGAGTCAGGTGTCGGATTAGAAGAAGACATAAGAAAAGTTATTTATCATACTGCATGATAAAATATATTTTTTTATTACTTATGTCATAAACTTCCATTGCCAGTTTAGGTTTGTAATTTTTTTCTTTTATGTATTTAGTGAAGGCAGGATACACTTTCATTGGCCCAATCATATAGGAGTAATTTCCTTTGATCGGAAACTCAATGACCAATGCCTGACCAACAGCAACTTTTTCCACTTTGAATCCTTTTGATTTTATTTCATCAAGCAGGGATGAATCTTTATCTTCAATGATGTTTCCAACAAAACTGCGACATTTTTCCTGTGGTGTTTCTTTAGGGTTGTCATAATAAATTCCAAATCCTTTTGTACATACAATGTTCATTGTTTTTAATATTGAATCCACTTTAGTCATGGTATGTGTGACTTTCATGTAAGGACCTGTGAAATCTTCGCCTGCAAGCAGGTAGCCGCCTGCCTGTTTGTCTTCAATGATGATCTTTGAAAAATACCCAACATACCAAAGTGAACCGACAGCCAGGATGAATACCAATCCAATGGCTATGAGAATGATTTTGATTGCTTTCATACGTTTAACTATTAAAATGAATAATTTAATGAATTAAATTTAAATAGATTTATTGTAAAGATAAAAAATATTTTATGAATTAAAAAACATCAAAGAGAAGAATTTTCTTTTAAAGGAACAAATGCAAAAAATGAATAAAAGAAAGCGAAAAAGATCACACCAGCTTGTGTGTTCAACATGGATTCGAAGATGAAGCTAACCCCTGTAAGAAAAAGGAAACCTGCAAATATGAAATTTTGTTTTTTCACTGCGACCCATAATGGGAAAAGGAATAAAAATAGCAACAGAAGTAATCCAATAAGCCCTTGTCCGAGAAATGTTTCGAGGAATTGATTGTGTACATTTAATTTATGGTCATATGCACCACTCATACTCCTTTTCTGATACTCATGCATTAATTCATCTTTAATATCGCCGGTACCCACCCCAAATAATATATTTTGCTTTATTAAATATGTAGTTGATTCCAAGATCAAAATCCGAACAGCATTGCTTTCAGAAGTTTGTGTGTTTTTTTCAGCATGCTGCGTGGAGGTTTGTTTGAGATTACCAAAACGGTTGTTATATTTAATAGCAAAAATCAGAAAAAATAAAAACAGAATTAGTAGCCCGATCGTATTCCATTGAAATGTTTTTTTTATCAATAAAAAGATCATATAAATGGATGAGACCATTGCAATAGAAATAATACCTGCTTTTGAAGATAATAGATAGATCATCAAAAGAAAAAACAGGATGCAGATTAAAAAAATGAAGTGATACTTTTTAAGTCTTTCAGAATAGAAAAAATAAAGCAGTATTAATATGCTAAAACCTGAATACATAGAAAAATAAGATGGATGAAGACTAAAAACTGCAGTTAATTTTTCGTAAAAGAAAAATGAAGAGTCTGTCAATCCTGAATGAAGAAGGGCTGTCACTAAACATATAAAGGATGAAATCAGACAACCAACAACAAAACTTGATAAGATAAAATGAAATCTTCTGCTGTAATTTTTATTAACATTTATCATTACCAATGGAAACAGGAGTAAGGATAATTTTACTTCCAGATCAAATAAGCCGGAAGAGAAATTTGATGTGTAAATCATACCAACAACATGAAGAAAGAAAAAGAATAATACAGAAAAAAATAATATTTTATTTTTTGCCAAAGAAAATTTAGCGTAAAAGTGACCGTCTATTATATATGTAAATATCCATAATATGATTATGGGTGAGAGAATTCGGTTGCTGCCCAGCATGGGAATCAAAAAAACAAGTAGGGATGCCAGAAAAAAATTAATTTTTGAAATATTTAATTGCTGAAGATGTGTTTTCATTATTGGATTATATCAATATTTTTTTCAAGGAATTTAATGACTCTTTCAATGTTTATTGTGTCAGTAGGAAGATTGATTATGGACTGTGAAACTTGGATTGCAGTTGGAATGTTTTCCGGAATAATATCCCATTTTTCTAAATCTTTTTTGATAGGATGTATGGGAGAGCAAAACCAATCTCCTAATTCAATTCTGTATTTTTCTGCATTTTCTTCAAATCTTTTTTTATCTGAAACAAAGACAGGGTAGGTTAAAAAAGAATGATTATCGAAAAGGTCTTCACGAACATAGATTTTATTATTTTTTTTCAAAAAGTTGGAATACTTAAATGCATTTTGTTTACGAAGAAGAATCAATTTGTCAAAATGCGAAAGTTGAGAAATCCCTTCTTTTATCTGCACATTACTGATAGCTTTAAAATAATCAGGAGGAATTGTTAATCCCGTCAGTTCATTTTGATCAGATGATCCAATAACAAGTTTATATTTACTTAACAGGCGATAAAATGATCTAAGGAACCAATATGTAAAAGGTGTTAATAAATATTTTTTTGCATGTATCAGTAAATACAAATTAATTTTTTCAGAAAAAGAAGGTTGAATCAGATCACGATTAATCTGTTTAATTTTTGTTAAAACATCAGAGTTGTTAATCAAAGAAAAGCCGCCAATTCCAGTTGAAAATGGTTTATTCCATTGGGTTGAGAAAAAAGCAGCATCGCAATTGGTCCCATTGGGCTGTCCTTTGAAAGTCCCACCAAAACCATGCGTACAGTCTTCAATGGTAAATATATTTTTTTGTTTGGCATAATTACAAATGTCATCAACTTGAGTTGATAATCCAAACGTGTTCTGGCATACAATAACTTTTGTTTTGGAGGTGACGATTTTTTTTATTTGATCTAAATCGGGATTTAACGTCACAGGATTAATATCAGCATAGATAGGTTTTGCACCTAAATATTTTACAGCATTAGGAACAACAACACAAGTGAATCCGGGAAGAATAACTTCATCATCTTTCTGAATTCCCATTGATTTCAGAATAGCAAAGAGAGCTACCCGACCTTTCCAGTAAAAAAAAATTGTGTCAGGATTATGATTCAGATACGTTGCAATTTTATTTCGTAATATGATTGAAGAGTGTTGCATTTGTTTATTTAAATAACTCAATATATTTTGAAGCTAATTTTTCATATGTATGAAACCGCATAAGATAATTATGCCCATTACGACCCATGACATTTAATTCTGTTTTATCTTTTTGTGAAAGAATTTCTATCTCATTTGCAAGAGTAGTCGGGTTATCAGCAGGTACACTCACACCGCAGTTTGCTTCATCAACCGGTTTGTTCCCTGAATTAATTGCATAGATGATCGGTTTGGATGCAAGCATATAATCAAAAAGTTTATTGGGTGAAACTCCAAATCTGAATAAAGGTTCATTTTTTAATCCAATATAACAAGCATCAAAATGTGAAAGAAGATATGGGACTGCATTTTTTTCAATAACTTCAAGAAACGTAACATTGGATAAATCTTTAGATAATTCCATTAGTTTTATGCGTTGATCTCCTTGACCTGTAATGACAAAATGAATATTCTTATTTTTTGCATTTAACATTTGTGCAGCTTGTATCAAATGGATGAGATTGTTTGCTTCGCCGATTGTGCCAACATAACCTACTATAAATTTATCGCGTGGTAATTGTAAAAAATTTGAAATTGAGTGTGTGAAATCTTTTTGATTCGTTGAAGTTAGTGAAACACCGTTTGGAATGTAAACAAATTTGTCCTCCGACATTTTTTTTGAAATAAAATAATCTTTCGATTTTGGTAACAAAGAAACTATATTGTCAGCATGACGATATGCTTTCCTTTCAAAAAAGGACATAAATAAAATAACAGGATGCCATGATGAGAAATTTCCCAATTCCTGTAGAGTTAATGGCCAGATATCACGCACTTCAAAAATGAATTTACAGTTAAATCTTTTTTTCCAATTCAATGCCGGCAATACAGGAAAGAGTGATGGAGATGAAACAATAATTGCGTTTGGAACAGGTAAAAGAGAAACTGGCAGCTTAAATAACTGAAACATAAAAATCAACATATTGATCAAACGACCTATACTTATTGATCGTTGATAATATGGAATGCGAACCCAACAATACGTGATACCATCAATGTTTTCGAGAGTAAAACGATTATTGATAGCGGGTTGTTTACTGAACAGATGCGAATAAGAACCGGAAATTATACTAACGTTATATCCTTTTTGAACAAACTCTTGAGCAAGATAAAAATGCCTGTATTCCATCCCATGTACAGGCGAACCGGCATATTGATTAATAATCCATATGTTTTTTTGAATGCTCAAAAAGGTTGGGTATTTAAAATGGATTTATAGAGATGTAATATTTCTTTTACATTTTCATTTTCAGTTAATCGATCTCTTATTATTATATTTCGACCATTTGTGCGTTCATTTTTAATACATATTGTTTTGATAGCAGTTGCAATTTGATCTATGTCTTGATTTACAAGTATTGAATTCGAAACATCCTGAATTCTTTGTTTAACATCACCTACATCAACACTGATAATAGGAACATTACATGACATTGCTTCTTTAATGATCATAGGACTTCCTTCAGTGTCACTACAAAGAAGTATGCAATCACATCCATTTATTAATAGGGGTATATTATTGTGATCAATATCCCCTTTAACTGTAATTAAATTAAATTTTTTTTCTTCTTGATTTAATTTGTTTATAACAGTCTCAGCAATATCTAATCTTTTAATTCGAGGATTATTAGCATTGAAAAGTATGAAATATTGATTGATATCCCAGTTTAATTTTTTTCGTACTTCAATTTTATCAATCGGGAAAAAAATATCATCCGCAACACCAACAGGTATTACACAAGCAATTTTTTTTCTCCACCATAATTTATGAATTAATTGCGGACTAACACAAATAATTTTTTTTGCTTTTAATGCTGCAATTTGAGATAATAGTCTACCCAAAACATCACGGAAAAATCCATCATGTATAGTTGTATTTAAATCACTACCATGAAATGTTATTACAACATTTTTGTGAACTAAACTTGCTATAAATGCCGTCATTGTCCCATAATGAGCATGAACAATATCAGGGTTGTAATTAGCAATACGTTTTTTAATTTCCAGAATAGATTTTAATACTAACATTAATGAAGTTCTGGAACTGAGAAAATAGATATAATTATTAATACCAAAATTGTCAAGATTTTTTACTTGTCTTTTGGCAAAAATCATAGTATTGCTTTGCTTTTCACCAGGAATGATATGGAGAATTTTTAATTTTTCTTTATTAATTTCCATGTACGAAATAATTCATTTTTTAAATTGTTAATTGGTTGTTTTTTTTAAAGATAGAATGTACATAATAATATGACATGAATCCGAGAAATGAAAAAGAAAAAACAAATGAACTGATCATTGCATACACTTCCGATACGTAAAATTTTAATCCGAAAAAAAATGTAAAAAAAATAATCAAGCTAAATAAAATATTCATTGCATTGATTGATTTTATATAATAGGCATCAATGATGCTTCGTAACATTACATAAACACCATAACCCAGGGATGCTAAGAAAATCAACCGGATGATGTTAGCCATATTGACATATTGTTCTCCTAAATAGATTTTTAAAATATATGGAATAAACAGTTCAATGCCTACAACAAAAAGAATAATTGAAAAAATGGTCAGGTAAAGAAATTTATAGGTTTTATTTTTTAATTTGATTATTTGATTTTGAGTGATCAGTTTGGTTGCTTCAGGAAGAAGTACGATGGATACAGGCGATAATGATGCACAGATCATATTGAGTAATGTCATGCCGAATGCAACATTGCCGGCTTCTTCAACAGTTGAATAGTGAGATGAAAAGAGAGGGGGCAGCATCAGGAATAAGGACAACCCAATATCACCCGGCATTCGAGGAATGCTGTATCTCAGTAATTCGGTTGTGTAAAGTTTTATTTTGTAAAAGAGAATATATTTAAAATTTTGGTAAAGGATAACACATACGGGGAATAATGAAATGATCATGGTGGTTAAACCTGTAAGATATAGAACCTGAGTTAATGAATGTGAAAATAAAAATACTAAAACAGGGACGAGAACCATGTTAAATAATTGTAGAATATTGGCTCTAATCATTTGGAATTTCCCTCTGTAATAGGCATATATAAATCCATGCAGCATTAATCCCCATGAATAAACACATAATGGCAGGATTAAATAAGAATACGATTTTTGCCCGAATAGAAGAAATGAAAATGAATCTGAAAATAAAATTACTAAAGAAAAAATGAATGAAGAAAATATTAATACGATAATTAGTCCGGAAAAAAGATATCCTATTGAATCAAGATTGGATTTTGATGATTCGGCAATGGCAACATATCTTGACAGTCCGACCCCAATACCTAACAAAACAAAAGGAATCAAAAAGGATATAATTCGTCTGCATAATGAATATTCTGAAAATCCGCTTTTGCTGAGGTAAACAGCCGCTTCTTTATAAACTATGATTGTAGCGATCAATACCACAAATTCCGTAACATACGTGGAAATGTAATGCCGGTTTTTTAGTAATGAGATTTTATTCAGGTATTTCACAATATAATAAAATAGATATGTGTTTTTCGGTTTTGAATAATTGTGTCAAAAATACTATTATTTCTTTAATAACAGGACTACATTTTCAACATGATGTGTATGGGGAAACATATCCACTGGCTGTATATTTGAAATCAGATAATCATTTTTTAACAGTTCAATATCTCTGGCTTGTGTGGCAGGATTACAACTCACATAAACAATACGCAAGGGAGCTATTTTTAATAATTGTGAAATGACTTCAGGATGCATTCCCGAGCGGGGAGGGTCTGTTATGACCACTTCCGGAAATCCATGTTCTTGAATGAATTCATCGGTAAATGTTTTAGCAATATCTCCTGTGTAAAATAAAGTATTGTTGATTTGGTTTCCGGAGGAATTTTCTTTGGCATTCAAAATGGATGCTTCAACATATTCAATGCCGATTACCTGTTTGGCTTGACGTGCAATGAAATTAGCTATGGTACCTGTGCCGGTGTAAAGATCATAAACTGTTTCATTGCCTGTAAGCATAGCAAATTCGCGTACAACCTGATAAAGGCGTAATGCCTGTTGGATATTGGTTTGGAAGAATGAAAGAGGACTGATTTTAAAATAAAGTTCTTCCATCTTTTCAATCAGATGATCTTTCCCTGAATAACAGATTGCCTGCTGATCGGAAAGGTCGTCATTGCATTTTTTATTGATAACATACATCAGTGAGGTGATAGCGGGAAATTTATTTTTCAGATTTTCTAAAAATGATTCTATCGTATTCATTTTATCTTCATTGAAGATTACAATAACCATCAATTCATCAGTAGACGTATTCCTGATGATAATATTTCTTAAAAACCCTGTATGTGTTTTGTGATCAAGAAATTCCAAATTATTTTCAATGGCAAACTGTTTAGCTGCGAGCCGGATGGCATTGGAAGGTTCAGGTTGCAATGAACAATGGTGAATGTCTAAAACTCTGTCAAACTTACCCTGAAGGTGAAATCCGAGTGCATTATTCAATTCCTTTGTATTGGTTTTCATTTCTTCATCTGTAAGCCAGCGACGACAGGAAAAAGTAAACTCAAGTTTATTTCTGTATTCGGTTGTTTTTGCTGAAGGGATTATAGGGGAGATGAAAGGAATGTCAATCTTAGCAATACGTTTCAGATTGTTCTCTACTTGTTTTTGTTTGAAATGAAGTTGGGCATCATAAGTAAGATGCTGCCATTTACATCCACCACAAATACCAAAATGCCCGCAAACAGGATTGGTACGTTGTTCGGAGTATTTATGAAAATGAATTATTTTTCCTTCATAAAATGATTTCTTTTTTTTGGTAATTTGAATATCCACAACATCCCCAGGTGCTCCGTAAGGAATAAATACAATTCGGTCATTCAATTTTGCTACTGCTTTGCCTTCTGCTCCTGCATCAAAAATTTCAATTTGTTCAGCAACAGGATACTGTTTTCTTTCTTTTCTCATTTTAATAAAATCCTTCTACCTTTGCAAAGGTAACAATTAATGTAATCTTATGAATACAAATAGTGTATTGCGATTCTTACGCGAATTAACCAGAAACAATAACCGTGAATGGTTTGAAGCGAACAAGAATTTATATTTAGAAGCAAAGAATGAAGTTGAACATTTTGTGAATTTTTTAATTCCTGCTGTTTCTACTTTTGATAAAACTGTTTCATCCCCGTTAGTTAAAGACTGTATGTTCAGGATTTACAGGGATACACGTTTTTCAAATGACAAGCGTCCGTATAAAACCAATTTTGGTGCATTCATTGCCAAAGGGGGGAGGAAAAGTATTTATCCGGGATATTACGTGCATTTTGAAAATGAAAATTCGATGATTGCCGGTGGTATTTACATGCCTCAGCCGGATGTGTTAAAAGCAATACGAACAGAAATAGTTGAAAATACGGATGAGTTCAAGAAAATTATTAATGCAAAAACGTATAAGAAATATTTTGGTGAATTGGATGATGATGCAAAACTGGTGAATGCTCCAAAAGATTTTCCTAAAGACTTTCCTGATATAGACTTGTTAAAATTCAAGAATTATACATGTTTTCATGCTGTATCCAATAAAGTGCTTAATATTTCTGATTATGAAAAATATACGTTGGATGTATTTAAAGCGATGCTTCCTTTTAATTCATTTTTGAATGAAGCGGTTGAGAATATGAATGCAAAATAGATTTGAATGGAATTTATTTTGCGACAATAAATTTTTTGGTTGTTGTTTGTGTTGGAGTTTTGAAAATCAGAAAATAGAAACCATTTTCAAGCTCATTGATATCAATAGTTTCAGTGTGTTCTCCTTTTAATGTAGTTAAATTTTTGTTTATCGTTTTAACGAGATGTCCGATCATATCATACATATAAATATCTACAGTTTGATTGGTTGGTAAATTATAATTTATATTCAACTGATTGGATGCCGGAATCGGAAATAGTTTAATTTCATTTTGATCAGTATTAGATAAAGGATGATCATTAACGGAAACATCGTTTTGAACAACAGGAGGGAAAATAATTTCGTCAATCCACGCACGGTCATATCCAACAGATGAATCCATATCTTTAACATAAATCCATTTAAAAGTATGATTGCCTGCTGAAACGGGAAAACTCACTTTAGACCAGTTTAATTCTCCTGACCATTGACAAACCATTTTTTCATCAATAAAAAATTCAAGAAAATCAAAATTAAGTTCTGAAGAAACTTTTCGATAAAATGAAATGGTGTCATTATACAAAACTTTGTATTTTGTTGATAATACTGAATTTTCGTTGTTTTTTATTTTGGCAGATATTGCACAGTGCGTCCCCATAAATGATATAGCCGTATCAATGATTTCCCATGGATGAAGATTAATTGTGTCCCATGAAATTAAAGGTGATTTATAATGTTCAAAGTCTTCGATCAGTTGTCCTACTGGTAAAAATATTTTTTTTGTTAACGTAAAACTACCGGAATTTAGGGTATATGTAATCGGTATAACACTACCTTTTTCGGCAGTATAATTTACAGAAAGACTATAGTTTGAAATGATCGAAGAATCTTTTTTCAAAGAGTCTTTATGAAACGTGTTATTGTTAAAAATTAAATCTTTGTAATCAGATGTAATATTACAATCAAAGGGAAATGCATCAGCATGACCATTATTGGAATTAATAATTTTTAAATTTATTGTTTCTCCCGGATCTAAACGATGATTATTGTTTCCGCCTATACTATCATCAATAAGAATCTGATTAATTTCAAGGACAGGTGCATTTAAGATGAGACTGAAAGACGAAGTAAACGAAATGTTATTTGTCCCTTTAATCTGCAGATCTAAATCAACGGAATGTTGATCCTGTAATTTGAGTTTTGTTTTAAATACAAATGTGTTTTGCTGTAATAATGTTTGATCGGGTTGAATGATATTCCAGTAACCTGAATCATTCAATAAAGTAATATTAGTGTCGCTTGAAATAATTTTAGCAGTAACATTAGAATCAGCAATCAATCCAATGTTTTTTAATAAAACTTTTATTTTAATTTTTTCATTTTGTTCAATGAGCCCGTTATTATTACCCTCGGCATCATCAATACTATTTCCTTTATACGTGATATATGGATTTTGGGGTATCTCAACATATATGCTATCAATATATGGTTGTCTGTTTTGTTTAGTAATGACAATAGTTGCCCATCCATTTTTAGTGAAAGGAATGATTGGTAAGTCAATGATTCCAGTTGAATCAATTGATGCGGCACCATAAAGAGTATCATTTCTGGATATAGCAACATATGCATACGGTTCAGTTTTTACAGGGAATGAAGCTGCTCCTATAGGTAATAACGTATTGTATTGTACATTTAATTTAGAAGGGATACCTAAATAAGGCATAATTGACGGGTCACCCATGATATGATAGATCTCCCAATAAAGATCATAGGATGATGAACCGGATTTCATTACAGAAATATTTCCTGATTGAACGATCTGTCCTAAAGTCATAGCCCAATCATCAACTGATTCCCCGTGATCATGAAATAAACGATCAATAGCGCCGGTGGTAGATGAAGAGTAAACTGGGGTAATAAGATTCTTAAAACCTACAGACCAATAATAGTCTTCTGTCCAGTAGGTGTCGTCCGAAGCACCTATGAATGCAAGCGCACCTCTGTTTTTGGCTTTGACTATTGCTTCTCCAAAACCGTCTTCTACAGCATTAAAAATATTTGTTCTGCATGCATTGCTGATTATCCAAGGGTATTTATTATAATTTGTTAATGCCGGAATATCAGAAGTTCTAAAGGATGGATCAATAAATCCGGTAAGTTGACCGTGACCTGTATAGTTTACAAAATTGTACCCGGTATTGAATTGAGCTATAATTGCTGAATCCTTTGTTCCTGAAAATGGATAATTAAATGTAGTTGTCTGAAATCCATGAGCTGAATTAAAATAATTGGATGCTTCATAATCTAATTGAGCATTCATTAATGAACCGTTATCACGGTCAACTCCTGCAATTAGTAAAGTCTTACTTAAATAGCTTGGATCAGGCATTGCATATGTTTCATATTGAATAGTTTTTTCAATCATCGTTTGTAATTGAGAAATAGTATTGGCAGGAAATCTTCCATAAAAAACTTCAGGAAGATAATCACCGTTATATTCTCCATAATAGAGGTCTGTATAGTGAGAACCATCAACACTTCGTCCGGAAAAAGAAGGTATCTGTGATACATCACCTACAAGTAATAAGTATGTAGGTGCAGGATCAGAAGGTGTGGCAGCATCATAAATGTTTTTAAGATAATTTCTAATCGAGTTGGTCGTTTTACCAACCATTGGATCACTCGTGTAGACCTCAATTACATTAAACCCTTTTTTTATCTTCCATTTTATAAATGGTTGTAATGTTTTTCTAAACATACTGTCAGCTACAATAACATATTTTATTGGTGATTGAGAAAATATTTTATTTCCTTTTGTGTTAGATTTGATATTGTTAAGTATGTCTATTTGATTTGGCGTGTTAAATATATTATTTGTATTGCCTTTAGAAGATGATGTATTGTTTTTGTTAACTCGGACAAAGTTTAATTTAAATTCGAGATCATGATAAACACGGATCGTATTGGAAACAGGATTATATTGTATAGGTGCTATGTCGAGACGTGCTAAATTCTGATATCTCAGTTTCCCAAGCATTTTGGTTGAAACTATGCCCGAAATAATATTACTATCGTTGGTTAAAGCAGAAATAAACAAATTCTGTGAATAGACAACTTTATTGTAATGAAAGAGTGTGTCTTTTCTTTCATTGCTTTTTGATCTGCTTGGTTGAACCGGGAAAAGGGGAGTAGTAATTCCAAATTCGTTAAGATGATATTCCTGTATGTTATAGTTCAGAATTTCAATTTGAACTTCAGTACCTTCAGGTACCTCAATTAGTTTTCTTAATACTGGGAGTTGGGGAAATCCATTATTTAAACTTGGAGAATAATTATCAATAAATAATTGTGTGAATTGACCTTGTGTAGCAATTATACTTAAATAATTGATCAATGAAATGTCATTCCTTAAATGTAAGGTTTGATTATTATTTTCAATGATTTTTAAACTGGTTGAATGACTCTGAAAGTTTATTTTATTTGGTATAGATAAAGTATTTTGAGAAAATGTAATAGAACTTACAATTATTAAAAATTGAAATATAAATATAAAAAATATGTATCGGTATTTTATTTTCATCTTAACAATGACACATTAAACTTTAAAAAGTTGCATGCTTTTTGCTTAAAACTTATTTACAAAGATATAAAGAAAACAATTTATTACGATTGAGAAATGTAAATATAGATTATGATACTTATCATTTTATGTTTTTAAAATAAATTATTGCTGGATATTTTGATTGCTGTTTTAAAATAAGATTGAACATAATTTTGAAGATAATTAATATTATTACATTTACAAATATTCTATTTGTGCATTTAAGAATGAAAAAAATTTGTATTGCATTCTGTTTTTTTATTTTGGTTAATAATACATTTTCCCAAACACTATCTACACAAGGAAAAGAATTTTGGGTTTCATTTATGAATAATCATAATGAAACCATTGATCTTGATTTAAAATTGATAATTTCCGCTAAAAGGGCTTGCAATGGAACAATCAGAAATATAAATACTGGTTGGAACACTGTTTTTACTGTAACTGCCAATGGAATAACCAATATCACTATTCCAATTTTTCAAGTCTATGATACTGCATCCGAACAGATTGGTAATAAAGGATTAATAGTTACATCAACAGATACTATTTCATTATATGCTTCAAATTTTTATGATGCTTCATTTGATGCAACAAATGTTCTACCTACTACTGCCTTATTGGATGAATATATGATCCAAGCGTATTATCCTAATTTGATGGGAAGTGAAATGTTAATCGTTGCAACTGAAAACAATACGATCATTGATATTACTCCTAAAACAGAAACGAAGCATGGTAAAAAAGCAAACATTCCATTTTCGGTTACTTTAAATCGTGGACAAACCTATCAGGTAATTACAATTAAAGATTCATTGGGGTTTTCAGGTTCAAGGGTTAAAGCAAGAGATTGTAAAAAAATAGCTGTTTTTAATGGAAATAATTGTGCACTGGTACCATCCGATTGTTTTGCATGTGACCATGTAGTTGAACAAACATTTCCTGTTGTGTACTGGGGGAAAAAATTTGCAATTACTTCATCATTTGGAAGAGATTTTGATAGAATTTGTATAACTGCTTTAAACAATAATACGCAGATAAAAAAAGACGGATTCATTATAACAACAATTAATTCCGGTGAAACTTATGAATTTGAAATAACTTCTTTTGACGAATCTTGTTTTATAGAAACTTCAGGCCCTTGTGCGATCAATCAATATTTTGTTGGAAAAACATGCGGCGGGTCTGATTTAGGTGATCCTTCTATGGTTTGGATTAGTCCGATCGAACAACAGATTAATGAAATTACATTTGGCACCTTTCAAACTCAACGAACAACATCGCATTATGTAAATATTGTTACAGCTACTAATGATATTGCTTCTATGACTTTAGACGGAAACAGTATTTCAGGGCGATTTAATGTATTATCAGGGAATACAAATTTATCTTTTGCCAGAATCCTTGTTTCATATGGGACTCACACATTAAAAAGTAAATCCGGGTTTATTGCTTATGTATATGGATATGGTGATTTTGAATCCTACGGTTATTCCGTTGGATCCAGAGCAGTGAATTTAAGTAAACAAATGAAAATAAATGATATTCCTAACAGCATTTTACCTGTTTTACCTCAATACTGCATCAATAAGAGTATTAATTTTGAACCAATGGTCAATTTTACTTATGATGGCATTACATGGTTATTTGGGGATGGGAAAAGTGTAACTGGAAATAAAGTTACTCATACATATGATTCTTATGGTGCCTTTCAGGTTCAAATGATCATTAAACGTAAAGGATTAATTTGTACAGGTATTTTATATGATACTGTTTCGGTTAAACTTCAAATCAAACAATATGAAAAGATTTTCAGGGATACCATAAAATCTGGTGATGTCTATAATAAGAATGGATTTAAATTCACTGCATTTAGAGATACTATAATAACTAAAACCTATATCAATCCTATTGGATGTGATAGTAATGTTATTTTATATCTAAAAGTTTTAGCTGCAACATCATCTACAACAAAAATTGGCATTTGTACTACAAGCCTACCTTTTCAATGGAATGGGAATAGTTATACTGCTGCAGGCACATATGTTGTCCATTTGATTAATGGTGCTGGTTGTGATAGCGCAGCGACCTTAATTTTATCGGTTGATGAAGCAAGTTTAATTATTGATCCATTATCTATTTGTGTTGGGTCATCAATTTCGATTATCCCTACAGGTAATTGTATAGCATTTAAATGGAGTGATGGATTGGGTAATGGCTCATCAATTATAGTGAATCCTGTCAGTTCAACAACATATTTTGTTACCGGTACAAACAGTTCAGGATGTTCAGCAATTGCACAGGCAGTGGTAAAAGTTAATCCGCTTCCTTCAGTAATTACAAATGCTTCAGAGTCATTGGTTTGTTATGGGAGTTCAGTAACACTAAGTGCTATCGCAAGCGGAGGTACATACCCATTTACTTATTCATGGTCTTCTGAAACGGTGTCGTCAGCCAATCCTGTTAGTTCGACCATCGTTAATGCAAAATCAAACTATAGTGTTACTGTAACCGATATAACAAGTTGTTCAGCTAGCGGTTCTATAATTATTGATATTTATCCTGTAACAGAAATTAATACTGTCGGAAGTTCAATCTGCAAAGGCAATGATGCCACCATCTCCGCCAGTGGTGGTTTAACTTACACATGGAGTGACGGATTAGGTTTTGGCTTTGAAAAAACTGTTAATCCTTCTTCTACCACAACATTTACCGTAACTGCAACTGACCAGTATAATTGTTCATTCTCAGCGCAAGCAGTGGTTACTGTTATAGTTATTGATAAAGCACCGGAGATAGATCAGGTAGTGATTTGTCCGAATGGACCAAAAGATGCTGTTTGCCAGGTGTATCAACCGAATCCGACATATGAATATTCGTGGTTTAAAACGAAAGACGGAGTTTTGCCCATATTTAAAGGAGTTACATATACCATTATGAATGTTGCAGCAAATGATACCTTGTATGTGGAAGCGACAAAAATTCCTGAAGGGTGTAAATCACTATCACGTGGTTTGGCAATAGTATCGATAGGAACACTACCCGAACCAAGATTTACATTTGAACCATCAGATATAAAAAATTATATTGAGGTGAAGTTCAGTAATCTTTCAATATCTCATACCGGTAATGATAAAATTAGATCACTCTGGTATTTTGGAAATGAAGGTACCTCTTACCTTCATGATCCTGTTTATATTTTTCAGGACACAGGTGATTATAAAATTCAACTTGTAGTTATTAATAGTGATGAATGCAGAGATACTATCAGTCAGCATGTTTATGTTACTCAATTTTTAAGGCCATGGCTACCTGATGCTTTTACTCCCAATGGAAATAATACAAATGATATTTTGTATGTAAGGGGGCAAATTAAAACATTTAATTTGATCATATATAATCAATGGGGGTATAAAGTTTTTGAATCTTCAGATCAGCAAACAGGATGGGATGGTAAGTATAATGGAGTGGAACAACCCGAAGGTAATTATGCGTATATTTTGCAAGGTGTTGATCTTTCCGGAAAGAATTTTAAAATTGGAGGAGTCATCATTTTAATTCGATAATTATTTTTTTATAATGAATTAATTATAATGTTAATTTTGGTAAAATTTATATTTTATATGAGAAAAAATTTAATTTTTCAGACGCTGATTTTTTTCATGATTTTATTTGTGTTAACGGGTTGTTTGAAAAATGATCCAAAAAATGAAATGACAGTTTTTGTCAGAGCTTTATCCGGATATAAATATACGTGTGGAAATATTGAAACAAATGTTTATTATTTTTATGATAAAAAGAATCGGATAACCAAACTGATTACTAAGGATAAATCCTTGAATCAAATAGCATTTGACACGGTGTTTTATAATCAAACATCAGGTAAGATTGATTCCATTCAGCATTTTATTAAAAAAGATTCTTTGAATGTATATTTACTTTCTGATACATATATTTATTTTCTTACCAACAATAGTTTGAATAAAATTATTAAAAAAGGGGTTTTTAATCATCAGGTTTATACCAAAACATATTCGTTTACTTTTGAGAATAATAATTTAATATCACTTATTTCAACTGGTGATCCGGCAGGGAATAACAGGTCATTTACCAATATTAAATATTCAGGAAATAATATTTCTACATTTGATTTTGATCCAATCGGGAATGGGGTTTTATTTCATTTACAAGTTAAAGAATTGGACAATTACTCCAATGTTAATTATTTCCAGATCCCAATGCCGGATGATATCATCGAAAGCATTTCTGCGCGAAATATGGTTCGGGTTACAACTACAACAAATACGGATACTATTCCGTCAGGAACTACATTTATTTCAAATAGCTACACGTATAATTATAATGCCACTGAAGTTTTAATTTTTTCAAAAACGATTAATCCTACTTTTTATAATGGACTGAAAGAGGCAGCTACGTATACTTATTATTATACTATTCTTTAGATAAGCTGATTATATTTCTAAAAGAAAAATTTTGTGTAACGATCTTTTCCTGTATCTCTTACATAACGGATTGTAAGATCAACGCTGCTGGTACCGGGTTTTGCATGATTGAGACCGGACACAGCATATTCGTATGTGAATATGAATTTGAAATGCATATATTCAAAGCCACCTGTAAGAGCAGCTGCATCGCCTGATCGGTAAAATGCACCCACTTCAAAAGAAGAATAATTACTGCTTCGGAAATTATTAAATGAACATAAATATCCCAGTGTTACCTGCGTAAATTGTCCTTGATTGACCACAAGTACCTGTGGAATCATGCTTGTATTTCGGGTAGTAACAAGGTCAATTCCACTGTGTAGAATGAATTTCCTGGGTAATCTGCTTTCATAGGAAGTAAAGGATTCATTTGGCTTTGTGAGGTGATAGGCAGAGATACCTACCCATGGCTTTCGGCTTTTCCATCTGTCTTTTACATACCATAACAATCCTGCATTAAAATCAAAATAAGTATTTTGTGTTCTGCTGAACGATTCATTATTAGGGTTATCCGCTGAATAACCTGAACCGTATTTATATTGTTCATCGAATGATAATTTTTCCGGTCTGAAATTTTTTTGTTTGAATCCAAATTCAGCACCAAAAGCAAAATACTGGCTTTGTCTTTTCGATAAAATGTCGTTATAACCAAAAGCAGCTAAGACACTCAGATCATTCATGGCTCCTTTCAAAGCTGAATTGTTTGAGATTAACAGACCATACCCAATTTTCTTTTTTGTGATGGGAGCATCAAATGAGAATGTTTCAGTGATCATGCCCCTTTTTTGAATGTTTGACCATTGGTCTCTGTGATTCAGCCATCCTCTCCATTTTGCATTTTGAAAATAACCTGTCATGGCCGGATTAATGGCTAAAGGTGATGCAGTAAACAAGGATAATTGTGCATCCTCCTGCGCCAGAATGTTTGTGACATATAAAAAACCGAGAAGAATAACTATTTTTTTCATATTTCAGTTTCAGTATGGTTTGCTATAATCATACCAAAAGGATAATATGTCTGTATCCATTGATAATAGGACGTTTTGCAAAATACTGTTTTATATGATTTTCCTTATTTTAGACCTTGATTCCCGTTTTTGGAATTAGTGTTATAGTGAAATCAGGGGGATGGGGAATTAAAAATGATATTTTTTTTTGAAGAAAATTTGAAAATAATTTTTATCAGTGAAGTATTTTAAAAATTAACTCTTTATTGAGTTCACTTTCAGGTACTGAGTTATTTTGAATACCCTTAAACTTCAAATCATATTCTCTTAAAATGGAGAACACTTCAATTATCTTTGAAGGTGAATAATTTTGTGATGCAATTTTAAAATCATTTAAAAAGTAAGGTGAGATAGACAATACAGCTGCTGCATTGTTTCTTGATTTATCCTTTAACTGATGATACATTAAAATTTTTACAAAAAAAGTATGAAGCATATTTAATGTTAATGCCAATGAGTGTACTTTAATGTTTGAAGAAAAATATTTAATGATCTGATTGGCTTTCAAAACATCTTTTTTCCCAATGGCATTCTGAAGTTCAAAAATATTAAAATCTTTACTGATACCGGTATATTCTTCAATATGCTCAGGCGTTATTTGGCTGTTGAGAGGAATATTGATAATGATCTTGTTGAGTTCATTTACAATTTTATTCAGATCATTACCTAAGTATTCTGCCATTAGCAGTGCTGCTTTGGGAGTGATGCTGTAATTGTTTTGTTTTAGAAAATTAACAATCCAGTCAGGTATTTTACTATCATATAATTTTTCAGATTCAAATAAAATTCCATTCTTGGCAATTGTTTTGGCAAATGATTTGCGTTTATCCAGTTTTTTGTATTTGTAACAAAATACCAGGATAGTTGATTTCAAAGGTTTCTGGCAATAGTCCTCTAAAATGTCGATTTTGTCAATTTGTTGTGCTTCTTTGATGATGATGACCTGATAATTTGCCATCATCGGAAAGCGTTTTACATATGAAATAATTGTTTCGACAGATGTTTCTTTTCCGTATAAAACAGTTTGATTGAATTCTTTTTCCAGTTCATTCAACACATTTTTTTCAATATAATCAGAAATCAAATCAATGTAAAAAGGTTCATCACCGCTAAGAAAATAGATGGGATGATAGATCTTGTTTTTTAGATCAGCATATATCTGTTCAAACTTCATTCTAATGTTTTTGTGACAACAAAGTTAATTTTTTATCGGAAATAGTTGTGAGGTAATACATGTAGTTTTGTATCTTTGATTTGATAATGGATAAACTTAATTTACCCGAATTTACTTTTAAACTGAACGTCATTAAAGGAAAAAATCATATTTTTGATGTGATTCGAAAAAAATATGTGATCCTTACGGATGAGGAATGGGTACGCCAGCATTTTATTCACTTTCTGATGTCGGAGTATAAATATCCTTCTTCAATGATTGTGGTCGAAAAATCTTTGCGTTTAAATCAATTGGATAAACGAGCTGATATTTTAGTTTATAATAAATTCGCTCAACCGTCTATGCTCGTTGAATGTAAAGCTCCTTCTGTAAAAATAGGTCAGGATGTGTTTGACCAGATTGCCCGGTATAATATGGTATTTAAAGTAAGCAGACTGGTTGTAACAAATGGATTAAAGCATTTTGTTTGTAATCTCGACTTTGAAAAAAACGATTATTTATTTATTAAAGAAATTCCTATATATGATCTGTTATGATTTATAATAGTTTTTTATGATATTTTTGATTTATTTATTAAACTTGCAAAAACCCTTAATTCATGAAAATAGTCAATTTGATTTTTTTAGTTAGCTTTTTGCTCCCTATGTTAAGTCAGGCACAGATTAATTTTGTTAATAGTATAGCACCCGTTTATTTTAAGATGCCTCAAGGGATACATCAGGAACAATTTCTTGAAAATACAGTCCTGTTCAGATTAAAAGATGAATATAAAAGTAGGAGCAACGGGAATATTATTGATATTGACGAGTTGAAGAGTTTTTTTAAATCGATTGATGTTAATGAATTAGAACAAAAATATCCTGATTGTCATCCTGTCAATTTTAAATCTGTTGCTGTGAATGGCGAAAAGATTGATCTGACATTGATTTATGAATTTAAATATAATTCAAATGTCTCTTTGGAAACGGTTATAAACAAGCTCTTTGCAACGGGTTATATTAAATATGCAAATCCACATTATGTGCCTCAGTTACTTTATGTCCCCAATGATAATCCCAAGATTGATTCTGTTCAGTGGGGGTTAAAAAAAATTTCTGCTTTTGCAGGATGGGATATAAGCAAAGGTGATACGAATGTAGTCATTGGTATTGTTGATGCGGGGATACAGCTTGATCATCCTGATCTGAAAGACAATATCAAAAATAATTATGCTGACCCGATTGATAACATTGATAATGATAAGGATGGATATACTGATAACTTCAGAGGGTGGGATGTTGCGTTGAAAAATAATAATCCGACAGCAGTAAAAGTATATCACGGAATCCATGTTTCAGGAATTTCATCAGCCACAGCAGATAATGGAAAAGGAATTGCGGGTGCAGGTTTTAAATGTAAATTTCTTCCGGTCAAAGTGATTGATAAAAATGGAATTTTATCTGCATCCTACGATGGAATTGTGTATGCAGCGAATCATGGATGCAGCATTATCAATTGTTCGTGGGGTGATTCCATTTACCCGGGACAGTATGCTCAAGAAATTATTAATTATGTAACATTTACCAAAAATGCCCTCGTTGTTGCTGCTGCGGGAAACAAAAATAATTCAACACCATATTTTCCGGCTTCGCTCGAACACGTTCTCAGTGTTGCTGCTACTGATTCAAAAGATGTAAAGTCAGCAATTTCAAGTTACGGTAATTTTGTGGATGTCAGCGCTCCGGGAGATAAAATTTATTCTACCTGGGGTAATAGCGGGTATTTGTCATCCGGTGCTACATCAATGGCTGCTCCATTTGCTTCGGGACTTGCTGCAATCGTGAAATCATATTTCCCTTCCTATCAGGCAGTACAGATTGCTGAACAATTGAAAGTAACCAGCGATCTGATTGATACTGTTTCCGGTAATAGTGCTTACAAATATAAATTAGGTGCGGGAAGAATTAATCTTTACAGGGCATTGACGCAAACAACTCTTTCTTCTGTAAATCTGATTGCCGATAGTCTTCCGGTTTATTCCTATGGTTTATTTGTAAAAAATGATACCATGAAATTTACTCCCTATTTTATTAATTATCTTGCTCCCGCCACCAATGTGAACGTTAAAATAACTTCTGCATCACCCTATGTTCAGATCATTGATACGGATATTAGTCTTGGTTCTATCAGTACAATGGGAATTAAAAAATCTCCCAAACAAATAAAAATTCGATTATTGGATAATATTCCCTCCAACTATTTTTTTGAATTGAAATTTTCCATCACGGACAACCAGCGTACCAATAATCAATATGTTTTATTGTTTGTCAATACGGATATATTGAATATTCAACCGAACGATATTGCCACAAGTCTTACCAGCAAAGGGAATATTGGCTTCAATGATTTTGATATGAACCATGGATGGGGATTACATTATAAGAGTGGAAATAATCTGCTGGCATGCGGAGGATTGATTGTAGGTAATGCAAGTAATCGGGTGTCGGATAATATTTATCGTGATAGCGTTTATACCAATGAATTTCTTTCGTTGGATAATGTCAGGCAAGTTTACCCTTCCACACATTCTGATTATGAATTTCACAATAAATTCAATGATGATCTTGCAGGTGCAAACAAATTGAATATTGAAATAGTGCAAAATACATATGCTTGGATTAATTCTCCGGATTCAAAATATATAATTTGTGAATATGTAATACAAAATAAGTCTTCATCTGCAATTTCAAATTTTTATGCAGGGTTTTACAGTGACTGGGAGATCATTGATACAGCCAATCGTAATCGCTGCGGATGGGATTCTGATACAAAACTGGGATATACTTTTTCAATTGATAATGGATTGCCTTATGCCGGTGTTGCCCTTCTGACACCGACACCTTATAGGTTTTATGCGATTGATAATGATGGCAGTGCCGGCAGTGTCAGGGTGTGGGATGATTTTTCGGATGCAAGTAAATATATGACGCTTTCTACCGATCGCTTACAGTCAGGAATGGGAGCGAATGGAAATGATGTGTCGCAGGTAGTTTCAGCAGGACCATTCAATCTGGAAAAAAATCAAAGTAAAAAAATTGCCTTTGTTATTCTTGCAGGAGATAATTTAACGGATTTGAAAAATAGTGTTCATGCAGCTCAAAATAAATATCATGCCGATACCATTACTTCTCTTAACACACTGAATAATGTTTCCGGTCAGCTTGACCTTCAGCAAAATAAACCAAATCCATTTAATGGGAATACCTCCGTAAATATTTATCTTCCTGAAGAAATGACTATTGATTTATCAGTAATAGATATGACTGGAAACAAAGTTTTTTCTATTACCAAAGGAAATTATCCGAAAGGAAATTACAGGTTTGATGTGAACATGAATTTACCTGCCGGAATTTATTTTTGCCGGCTTGAAACATCAGGACAAACAATTACTCGGAAAATGTTGATTGTAAATTAATCTCTTTCTGAAACCAACAAGTATGAAAAATTATATAATACTTCTTTCCTTTTTTTTATGGATTATTTCTCCGTCCAGAGCGCAACAAAAAAGTTCGCTGAATAAAACGGAATATTTCATCATGCCAGCTGGTGTCAGCGAAGAACAGTATCTTCCTCATACCATCATTTTTAAAATTAAAGAGGAATACAGGAACTTATGTAACGGAAATGAAATTATAATTCCCGAACTGAATAATTTTTTTGAATATGTTAAAGTTAAAAAAGTAGAGAAAAAATTTCCTCATTCTCCAGCTCCACTCGCCAAAAATGCTGCCTTTGGAACAAATTATATAGATATATCTTTAATATATGAATTGTCTTATGAAAATGATATACCTTTGGAAAAAGCGATCAATAATTTGATAGCTACAGGTATCGTGCGTTATGCTGTACCTCATTTTATTCCTTATCTTTTATTTTCTCCTGATGATTCAAGAATATCTTCGCAATATGCACTCCGCAATGTGATGGCATTTGCCGGCTGGGATATATGTAAAGGTGATACCAATGTAGTCATTGGCATTTCCGATACAGGTACTGACCTCACTCATCCTGATCTGAAAGACAATGTAAAATATAATTACGATGATCCTATTGACGGTGTTGATAATGATAACGATGGTTATCTGGATAATTTTTACGGATGGAATTTTGGTAGCAATGATAATAATTCGCAGGCAGTACAATGTTATAAGAATGGGAAGGATAATGGCGGATTGCATGGTATTCATGTGAGCGGGATTGCTGCCGCTACCACAAATAATAATATGGGTATTGCCGGCGGAGGGTATAAATGTAAATTTCTTCCGGTAAAAATTGCTTCACCTACAGGGGATTTGGTATATGCCTATGAAAGTATCATCTATGCTGCTGATCACGGATGTAATATCATCAACTGTTCATGGGGCGATACCCTTTATTCGGGCGATTATGGACAGGATATCATAAATTATGCTACGTTTAATAGGAATGTTTTAGTTGTGGCTGCTGCCGGCAATGTGAAAAATAATTCGTCTGCTCCTTGGTATCCTGCTTCATATAATTATGTTCTCAGTGTTGCCGGTACCGATAGCATGGATGTTAAATGGGATGAATCTTCGTATGGCAGATTTGTTGATGTTTCCGCTCCTTCCAATTATATTCTTTCTACATGGCAAAATAATTCATATATTTTTTCAGGGGGAACATCCATGGCAGCCCCTTTGGTGTCAGGACTTGCAGCTATTGTCAAATCGTATTTCCCCAAACTGAACGCTATACAGGTGAGTGAACAACTAAAAGTAACTTCTGATAATATTGATACCATCTTCAAAAATAAACCCTATGCACAACAGCTAGGAGCCGGAAGAGTCAATCTTTACAGAGCCCTTACCGTTACGGATATCCCATCGGTTAATCTACTGACCGATAGGTTACCTTTAAAAGATTACAAAAAATTAACCTCCGGTGATACATTGAAGATCAGTGGTGATTTTATTAATTATCTGGCTCCAACATCAAATCTTAAAGTTACCTTAACATCAAATTCATCCGATATCATGATCCTTCAACCGGAAATTTATTTAGGAAAATTAAATACACTTGAAATTAAAAATAATAAAACAAATCCTTTTAAAATATTGATTTTCCCTACTATTCAACCCAATAGTCAGGTTCATTTTAAATTAATTTATAAGGATGATCATTATTCTGCTTATCAGAATTTTTCTGTCACATTCAATTCAAATTATATTGATATTGATACGAATTTGATTGCAACATCCCTTACAGGACTGGGGAATATTGGATATAATGACATTTATTTTAGTGACGGCATCGGGTTTACTTATAAGAGTGGGCGTTCATTATTATCATGTGGCGGACTTATTATTTCTGCTTCGGGGAAAAGAATTGTAGATAATATTTTTGGTGCAAATCATGGACTCGACAGAGATTTCCACACATTGGTTCATCCCACCCGAACGATTCCTGCCGTGGTTTCTGATTTTGATGTGCATACCGTGTTTGATGACAGTAATGCAGCTGATACGAATAGATTGAATGTATCTGTCAACTGGAATACATATGCGTGGAATACACCCAAAGACAATAAATATATAATTTGCGAATATGTTATTAAGAATGATTCTACGGAAGCCATATCTGATCTTTATGCAGGTTTGTATTTTGACTGGGATATAGGAAGTAACTATAATAACCGGGCAGCTTTTGACAATCAACTACGGCTTGGGTATGTATATCCTGTTGGAGGAAATCCATACGCAGGGATCAAACTACTTTCATCTGTGCCTTATCATTACTATGCAATTGATAATGATGGCAGCGGTGGGGACGTAAAAATTTATGATGGTTTTTCGAAGGATGAAAAATATCTCGCCATGACAACAGATAGGAGTGTAGCCGGAGGAATGACCGGCAGCGATGTATCGCACCTATTTTCTGTTGGTCCTTTTTCAATTGCCTCGCATGATTCGGTTCAATTTGCTTTTGCCATTCTTGCAGGGGATAACCTTTCAGACTTGCAGACAAGCGCCCATGCAGCAATGAAACGATATGCCAATGATTCTACTGAATATGTTAATGAATTGAATGCGAAAAATATTTTCATGAGCAAGAATTATCCTAATCCGTTTAACTCGAATACCTCCATTGATGTTTATCTGCCTACTTCAACTGCTATGGATTTAAGTATTTTCAATCTTTTGGGAGAAAAAATATTGACTCTTGCTGATCAAACTTTTAATGCCGGTCAATATACTTTTACAATCCATAAAAACGAACTTGTGCCAGGAATTTATTTTTACCGCTTAACCACACAGAATGGCACTTTTACAGGAAAGATGATCCGAAATTAATTGCCGGAATTTGTTTCCGCAATATGTAAAAGCTCAAGTGTTGTTTTCCAGTTTCTGGTGGTAGCTTTTACTTTTAGTTTATTTTCTAAATATGTATTGGTGAACTTTGATTTGCTGTAACCATTGGGGCAGTAAAGATAAATGGCTTTACTATTCAGTAACATTTCGTCCGGGTTGCAAAGTTCGGAAATGAATTTTTTTAAACGTTTATTATCAGGTGTATCCGATAAAAATGTTACATGTAAGTGAGCTGCATCTTTTGATCTGTCATGAACAAAAGGATTATTGTTTATGATGTGTTGAAGTTCGTTCAATGTTAAAATGATGACAGGAACATCAAAGCCGTTGAATTCCTTGATTTTGTTTTGTATCGTGATTTTTATTTCCCCTGGATTTAATTTTTCAGATTGAAAAATAATATTCCCGCTTTGAATATATGTTTGAATATTTTTAAATCCAAGTTCAGCAAACAATTGGCGAAGTACATCCATTTTGATCACCCTGTGCCCGCTGACATTGATACCGCGTAATATGGAGATATATGTTGGCAATGAACAAGAAACTATTAATGATGATTACTAATTTGTTTAAAAACCTTAGAATTGTTTCTATCAATGACTTTTATCGTAGTCTTTAATTTTATTGATGATCCTTTCTTCCGCTTCGTTGTACATTTCCTGTATAAATTCATCATTGAAATGATAGGTGCGTTCATCAAATCCCATTGTATCTATCCGGTCGAAGAGCATTTCTTTGGCTGCTTGTATGTCTTTACCATAAATATGATAGGAATCTGCCTGCCAGTTCACTCTGCCGAGTTTGACTGTCTTTCCTGTTCTCTTTGACACTTCGGAGACAATCACTTCTTTGTTGAACTGAATGAACCCGAACATATTCATGAAACTTGCTCCCCATGCGTCGTTGCTGCGGAAGCGTATGTTGCAGTTCAGCCACTGGATTCCTTCCTCGTCCTCAATGATGCGGTACCAAAGCGATTGCAGACAGGGCGGGTCGGAAACGGTCAGGTCAAGGTTGGGCATCCAGGTGATCATCTGTGCCTGGCGCGTGAAGGGCTGTACACTGAGTTTTTGGATCACCTGTTCAATCTGGTCAATATGCAAACCCACATCTTCGCTTAGCATGGTTTTCTGATTCAGTTCTTTCCACGAACCGTAATTGACAAGGCGTCCGTGGTAGGTGTATTCCCAGCGTGTATCCTTCGGGTCGTTCATGTTTTTCACCCAGTGGTCTTTAAATCCTCGCAGTTCCAACACATATTCTTTCAGATCGTCTATGCCGCCAGGGAAAGCCATGTGTATCATCGGGTCGCTCTCCGGCTCAAGGATGGTGAGGTTTAATGTGCAGTCAATGCTTTCGGGGTCACCGGGCTTGTCGTACTGGGTTTTAAAACGGATACCTTTTTGGTATAAGCTGACCAGTGCATTCTCGTATGCTTTGGCTAATGTATTTTCCTCAATGGTGATGACAGGTATATTTTTCATGCTTTTGAAATTTTAAATAAATGTAAAAATAAAATTTGAAAGCAAATAATATACGTTGAAAAATTATTTATATATTTATTTTCTTTTTGTATATTTGAAAATCAGATTAGTTAACAAAAGGTGATTAAAGCCATTAGACGGATAGAGACAGGAACACCTTTGGTGAAGGAATATAGTAGTAGCACCTATATTAAAAAAACACTTAAATGACTTTAAAATGAAAATATTTGGTCTGCTTTTTTTGATAATAATTCTACTTTATTCTTGCGGTGACAGTTTAGAAAAAATATACCCAAAGACAACATTCGACAGCCCTTTTCCAAAACGCAATCTTAACCTCACAAATATTCTCGGGGACAACTTGACAATTAAATCGGGGACAGACACGCTTATATTGACAATTTCTGCATTTAAAAATTACAATCTAATCATTGACAACAAAACTGGCGACACTCTTTTCAAAGGAACAGTTTGCAAGTTTCGTGGACTTTATTATTTTAACCAACAACTCAACGACACTTCTTACTGGATTTATGCAGTCAAACTCAATGACAGTTTAATTTATGGTTTAAATTCTGCGTGGGGGCAGACACTTCTTGTTGACAGAGCAATTGAAAATGGACAGCATAGAAAACTTGTTAAGTATCTTTCAGCAGACAAAATTCGCTTGCATCCTGACAAACGAGAATTGAAAAAACTTTATTCTTCAATCATAGATAGTATTCTACCGGATACAATTTTGATGTTTAATAACCTGCCTTCTGCTTTACCTGATACTACAAATAAAATAACTTCAATTGATCCTGATAATTTTGAGTTTTTTTCAAAAGTATATCCAAATCCGACAATTGATTTTTTAAACATTGAACTACAACAAAAAATTAAAATTAATTACCAATTGACTGATTTAAGCGGCAGGGCGGTTTTACAAGGACAATTCATAGACTTAAAAAATAAAATTGATTTAAGCAGACAAGTAAATGGTATATATTTTTTGACACTTTTCAATTCGACAGATAATATTAAAGAAACAATTAAAATCGTAAAGACAAAGTAATACAGGTGCTAACAGCAAACAAGCGCAACGGCGGGTGACATTAAAATTTAAAGTAAATTGCAAGTAAATAACATATATAAATTAGGACTGGAAATGCGGTGTTTACGCCGCCGCCGCGCCTGTTTGCAAATCATTGGCCGCAAATTATATATCAAATTACCCTCTTTTGAACTATTATGGATAAGAAATGAAGAACTTTATTTATATATTATTAATTATTATTTCTTTTTCGAGTTTCGGACAAAGATTTACAATTTCATCCACTCGACAAAACCTTCTATATAAAGGGCTTGATAACCCAATCGAAATTGTAGTTGAAGATACGAAGTGTAATAACATTAGTGTATCAACAAACAATGGAAAGATTGAAAAGTATAATGATTGCAGCTATATTTATATTGCGGATACTCTTGGGAAAACGAATATTTCCGTATATAAAAAATATAAAAAAGATTCAACATTAGTTGGTACAAATCATTTTAGAGTAAAAGAGATTCCAAATCCTACACCAAGACTGGCAGATAAGAGAAATGGTGAAATAGAAAAAAATTTATTATTAGCTTTTAAAAGTATTTCAGCTACGTTAGACGGTTTTGATATTGATATATCAATTCAAATAAAAAGTTATTCCGTTTTTATAGTTTGGAGTAATGATTCAATTACGTATAAAAAGATAAATGGCAGTAAATTCACAGATGATTTAAAAAATGAATTTAAGAAATTAAGTTCAGGTGATAGAGTTTATTTTGAAGATATTGTTGCTGTTTTGCCTGACAATAAAGACAGATATTTAAACAGCATGAAATTTATAATAAAGTAATAACAGTGCACAACAAACTTATTAAACTAATCGGAGGAAATCGAAAACCCTTATATACCAGGCATGAATCGGATTTTGTCAAGTGCAATCCTTGTCAAAACTACTCACTGAGTTAACATAGGAATTAATTTGTTCCTGCACTTGATAGTGTCTTAATAAGGATTGTATTAAGATTTTCAAAGAACTTTGCCATATAATAATGTTCATCAGTTTTAATTAAAAGATAAACCCCACACTAAAATCATAAATAAAATAAACATTTCTAAAGTTTATCGAATTCGCTGCGCCAATACCTAAATTATAAAACCAGTGTTTCCCTACTGTTCTTTGCCATCCGTATTCAAAGCCAATCAGGTTATAGTTTTGTAGCATATAATAACGATGAACAATGCTGTAATAATTACCTGTGAATCTGTAGGTTCTTTTATTCTCCAACTTACGTCTGTCAATATTGTGATAGAAACGAAGCTGGTTTTCCAGATATGGTTCAAGGATTACAAAAAAAGGTAATATGAGACCCGGCTGTGTTTTAATCATAGGATTCATTGAAATTTTTTCAGTTAATTTTATTTCAAGCCCTGCTCCTGGCAGGAAATAGAGAAATTTACAACTTACATAGGGTTTCGTATGAATGTTCGATTCGAAAAAAGATTTATTCGATATGTTATTTAGTTTCCAGTTATTGTATTTAATGATGAAATCGGCAACATTCGATTTTTTAACAGTTCGGATTTCAGTAATAAAACCAGGATAATTGTCGCAATAGAATTTTAAAGATGGCTTCAATCGATCAAAGTTCAGATCAGAATCATATGCACCTAAATATTTTCTTGACTTGTACGTGTATAAATTTACAGGTCCTTCCACGATTTTTTTAAAGAAGCGTGCATGCCATATCCCATAATCACTTTTAATATATTTAATGTTATTGAAATGTATTTCTTTTATCTCTGCCTTTTTAAAAATTTGTTTTTCTCCGGAAATATAGACTTTAACTTTTCTTTTTCGGTAATACCTTTTTGTTTTTATCTGACCGTAAATTGTATCATTATAGTTTGTTATAATGTATCCGTCAGCCCGTCTTCTTTGTGCTAATAAATCTTCCGTGACTACCAATAAACATAGAATAATAAGATATTTTGACATAATACTTTTTGTTTAATTATTTAATACATAGAAAGTATGTTTTACTATTAAAAAATTTTGCTTTGACATATATTTTTAGAATTAAATTTGATTATACTAATATTGTGCCAAAAAAAAATTGAATAAATTTTTAAGAAAAAACGAAATGTTTTTTTAACGGTTTTTAATGTCAATTATAATGAATTTAATAACAACGTTTGTAATTAAACTTTTCTGAAAATTAAAGTATAAATTAGATTCTTGATTTTCCCTTTGCTGGCTCGTGTCTTTGACGCGTGCCGTTCACTTACAAAATTACTTGTTCGGGTTAATTGACAAGAATATGAATTTTGAAAATTTTAAAACAGCCACTCGTTGCAAACGAGCGCCTGTAGCGATTCATTTGAATATATGATAAACCCTCACTGGAATGGACTTTAAACTAAACAGGAATCGCAATCTTATCCTGCACGATCTGTTCAAGATTCTCTATCGGTACACGGTCTTGTTTCATGGTGTCTCTGTCGCGGATGGTAACAGTATTGTCTTGTAACGTCTGGTGATCAACTGTGATGCAGTAAGGTGTGCCTATCGCATCGTGTCTGCGGTAGCGGCGACCGATGGTGTCTTTTTCTTCGTAATGACACATGAATTTATACTTCAGTTTATTCATGATCTCTTCTGCTTTTTCGGGCAACCCATCTTTTTTAACCAGCGGGAATACGCCTATTTTGTAAGGAGCGAGGAAAGGAGGAATTTTCAAGACGGTTCGGGTACTGCCATCTTCCAGTTGTTCCTCAGTAAATGAAGTGCTTAAAACAGCAAGGAATGTACGGTCAAGACCAATGGATGTTTCAATGACGTACGGCACATAACTTTCATTTGTTTCAGGATCAAAATACTGAATTTTTTTTCCGGAATATTTTTGATGGCTACTCAGGTCAAAGTCAGTTCGGGAATGAATACCTTCAAGTTCCTTGAATCCGATAGGGAATTCAAATTCAATGTCAGCAGCAGCATTGGCGTAGTGAGCCAGTTTTTCATGCGGATGAAAACGATATTTGTTTTCCGGAAAACCGAAACTTAAATGCCACTTCAGGCGTTTTTGTTTCCAGTGTTCAAACCATTCCAGTTCTTCGCCCGGACGCACAAAGAACTGCATTTCCATTTGTTCAAATTCGCGCATACGGAAAATAAACTGGCGTGCAACAATTTCATTACGGAAAGCTTTACCGATTTGTGCGATACCGAACGGAACTTTCATCCTGCCTGTTTTCTGGACATTCAGAAAGTTTACAAAGATTCCCTGTGCCGTTTCAGGACGAAGATAAATCAGGTTGGCATCCTCACTGATAGAACCCATTTGTGTGGAGAACATCAGATTGAATTGACGAACATCCGTCCAGTTCTTTGTTCCTGAGACCGGGCAAACGATACCTGCATCTTCGATCAGTTGTTTGATAGCAGCCATATCATTCTTGTCCATTGAGGAGTAAAGACGTTTTTTTATTTCATCAATTTTAGTTTGATTTTCAACCACGCGTGGATTGGTGGTGATGAACTGTTCTTTGTTGAATGTATCGCCAAAACGTTTGGCAGCTTTTTCAACTTCTTTATTTATTTTTTCTTCAATCTTAGCAATGTGATCTTCTACGAGTACATCAGCGCGATAGCGTTTTTTGGAATCCTTGTTGTCAACCATTGGATCATTGAAAGCATCCACATGTCCTGACGCTTTCCATGTGGTGGGATGCATGAAGATGGCAGCATCAAGACCAACAATATTTTCATTGAACTGCACCATGGACTTCCACCAGTAATTTTTAATATTGTTTTTGAGTTCTACACCGCATTGACCGTAATCATACACTGCGCTTAAACCGTCATAAATTTCGCTTGACTGAAAAACAAATCCGTATTCCTTTGCATGGGAAATAACTTTTTTAAATAATTCTTCCTGGTTCGCCATTGGTTTTATAGTTTAATTAGTTGAAGTGGCACAAAAATACTTAAATGTTTTTTTATATATGATAAAATCCGTTGAAAAAATATTTCATAAAAAGTTTTTATGATGAAAAATTACATTCAAAAAAAGGAATGAAAAAAATTTAGTTGTTAATTTTTGTTAATTTGATTTTACGAGAATGCGTAAGATGTACTGTTTTCAGTATATTCGGCGTTTTCGTTTTCAACTGTTGACTGTTCATATTTTTTATACATGAAGATATTCTTTCTATACTAAAATAAATTAAAATTGTGTTATGAAAAAAACAAAACAGATACTAACAAAAATTTTGCATGAAGTCAAAAAATCCTGTTTTAAGGACTACTGTTTTCAGTGAGTCCGAAGAGGTAGAGCCTCCAAGTTTGATTCAACCTACCTTTCTGACCGGCGAAAAAGTCAGATTTATCAATGAATCCGAACCTGAATCCAATTTTCCTGTATCTGATCAAACGTTAAATTTTATCCAAGAAAATTTTCCCGACACTTCTCTGAAAGACTGGAATAACTGGCGATGGCAGATAAAAAATTCTTTTACCAATTTCACTGAGTTGAAAAGAATACTGAATCTTTCTGAGAATGAACTTGGTTTTTCGGAAAAAGAAAATTTACTTCCTTTGCGCATAACTCCGTATTATGCAAGTTTGCTCGATAAAACGAATTTTAATCAACCCTTACGTAAAAGCGTAGTGCCTGTTTTTGATGAATTAATTACAGCTAACGGCGAAAAGTCTGATCCGTTAAGTGAAGAAGGACATAGCCCTGTTAAACACATTGTGCATCGTTATCCCGACCGCGTTTTGTTCTTAGCCACCGGATTTTGTGCAACCTACTGTCGTTATTGCACCCGTTCCCATATGGTATCCAAAAAAGATAAATGTCATGTTGATAAAGAAGAATGGGATATAGCTATTGATTATATTCGTTCTCATCCTGAGATCCGTGATGTGCTTATTTCAGGCGGTGATCCTTTTACACTACCTGAGATACGACTTGAATATTTATTATCTTCATTATCCCGCATAGAACATATTGAGATTATTCGCATTGGTACAAAAGTTCCTGTAGTATTGCCTCAACGAGTGACTCAGGCATTTGTGAAAATGCTCAAGAAATATCATCCGTTATTTGTAAGCATTCATTTTACCCATCCCGATGAATTGACCATTGAAACCAAAACTGCCTGCAAACGCCTTGCAGATGCCGGTATTCCTTTGGGTAGTCAAACGGTCTTGTTGAAAGATGTGAATGATGATTTGATTGTATTTAAAAAAATGATGCATGAGCTTTTAAAAGCTCGTGTGCGTCCGTATTACCTTTATCAATGCGATCCGATACCCGGTTCGTATCATTTTAAAACACCGGTGGAAAAAGGAGTGGAACTTATCAAAGGGTTGCGCGGACATACATCCGGTTATGCTGTTCCTCATTATGTGATTGATGCACCCGATGGTGGTGGCAAAATACCTTTGCTGCCTGATTATTATGAAGGGAAAGAGAATGGAAATATCATTCTTCGGAATTACGAAGGAAAAAAATACTATTATCCGGATGCATTGTAATTTCAATTTTTTTTCAAATCCCTGCCTGATTGTTAGTCAGGTTAAATTTATTTTCTAAAATTAATAAGTTATATGAATATTGGATTGACATATGATCTTAGGGATGATTATTTAAACGAAGGTTTTACGGAAGAGGAAGCAGCTGAATTTGATAAACCTGAAACCATTGATGCGCTTGAGAAAACACTGACTGAATTAGGTCATAGCACAGAACGAATCGGAAATATTAAGCAATTATGCATACAATTAAATCAAAAGAAACGTTGGGATATTGTCTTTAATATTTGTGAAGGAGTTAAAGGGATCGGACGCGAAGCGCAGGTGCCTGCATTGCTTGATGCATTTGATATTCCCTATGTTTTTTCAGGACCATTAACACTTGCATTAACATTACATAAAGGAATGACGAAGCAGATCATCAGGGATTGCGGTTTGGCAACACCTGATTTCTTTGTTGTTCACGATGAAAATGAAATTGGAAAAGTAAAACTCCCATATCCTTTGTTTATCAAGCCAATTGCGGAAGGCACTGGTAAAGGAATTACCGGTAAATCAGTCATTGATAATCCGGATGAACTAAAAACAAATTGTTGTTTATTACTGGAAAAATTTCAACAACCCGTTCTGGTAGAAACATTTTTATCCGGACGAGAATTTACAGTTGGTATTGTTGGCACAGGAAAAGAAGCTCGGAGTGTCGGTGTGATGGAGGTGAATTTAAATCATCAGGCAGAACAGCAGGTCTATTCTTATCTGAACAAAGATGATTATCTCCAACGTGTACATTATTCTGTGCCGGAAAAAGCAGTTGTTGAAGTTTGTGAAGAGCTTGCATTGGCATCCTATCGTTGTCTTTACTGTGAAGATGGCGGACGTGTTGATGTTCGCATGGATAAACAGGGAATCGTAAATTTTATTGAGATCAATCCGCTGGCAGGAATCAATCCTGTTCATTCGGATCTGCCGATATTAGCCCGATTGAATGGAATTAGTTATATGGATTTAATTAAAATGATCATGCATTCTGCATTAAAAAAAATTAATGGATGAAAAAAGTAGTGATCCTTCATAATGCTGTTGATTCCGCTAATACAAAAGATGAGATAGATGTTCTTTCACAAGTTGATATTGTGAAGAAAACATTGGTAGAACTGAATTATGAAGTAAGTCAATTGGGTGTGGATAACAATCTTCAACAGCTTAAGGAAACACTTTTGAAAATAAAACCGGAATTTGTTTTTAATCTTGTAGAAACATTTAATGGCAAAGGTGAATATCATTTTATCCTGCCTGCTTTTTTAAGCAGTATGAATATTCCTTATTCAGGGTCACAACAGGAAGCCATGATCATTACGTCCAATAAAATAATAGCTAAAAAGATCATGGGATTAAATGGAATTCCAACGGCAGCATGTTTTTCCATGGATAAAGTCAGTCAAACCAACCCGTCAAAAAAATATATCATCAAACCTATATGGGAAGATGCTTCTGTAGGAATCAGCGATGAAATGGTGTTTGATGGTAACTCACATTCCATGAAGTTGTTTTGTCAAACCGCTGAGATTGAAAAATATTTTATTGAAGAATTTATATTTGGCAGGGAATTTAATATTTCGGTTTTGGGTGGAAAGCAAGGAGCAGTTGTGCTTCCGCCTGCTGAAACAGTTTTTGTTGATTACCCCGAAGGAAAACCGACCATAGTTAATTATGATGCAAAATGGAATGAATCAACATTTGAGTATAAACATACTCAAAGATCATTTGAGTTTTCGGAATCCGATAAGTATCTTTTGGAACAATTAAAAGGGATATGTCTGAAATGCTGGAATACATTTCATTTAAAAGGTTATGTGCGGGTTGATTTTCGTGTAGACGAAACAGGGAAACCTTTTGTATTGGAGATCAATGCCAATCCTTGTATTTCACCCGATGCTGGATTCTATGCTGCCTCGCAACAAGCTGGGTTGGAATTTAAAGAAGTAATGAAACGAATTATTGAAGACATAAAAAAACCTCAAGCATCATCAGCTGAGGTTTTATATTAAGCTGAAATCCTGTTAAAAACAGGAAGCTGTTATTAAGCAGGATGAATTGCTTCAACAGGACAAACATCGGCGCAAGCTGCACAATCTGTGCAAACATCTGCGTCAATTTTATAAATATCGCCTTCAGAGATTGCATCAACCGGACATTCATCAATACAGGTTCCACAAGCTGTGCATTCATCGTTAATTACGTAAGCCATGATTTTAAAATTTAATATTAGTAAATCAGTTAATTAAAAAGAGAACACAAAATTATAAATAAACAATTAATAAAACATGTTTTTGGTAAAATAAATATTATGTTATACCATTGCCTTTTTTGTTATAGTTCATGCATTGTTGGTATAATGCCGATAGAGTAGCTGTTACAGGACAATTCATAGGACTGTTACAGATACCATATCGGTATTATTTATCAGGTTGAAAAACATTCATTTAAATATTTTTGTATTATTGTAAATTATACTTTATATCACCAAAATGAAAATTACAACCAATTTTATACAAGGAAATGTGGTTGCTCTTTTTAATAAAGCATTCTCGAAAATTTTCTTTAGTATTATTATTTTTCAAATAGTTAGTTTCTCTGTTGTAGCCCAAAATGAAAGTGATTTTATTTTGGATAAAGTGAGAAAGCTTAACCGAATCAAAACTAATTTTCAAAAGGAACAAATTTTTATTCATACAGATAAATTTCATTATTTACCTGGAGAAACACTTTGGTTCAAGGCATACATTTGTGAAACGGTATTTAATAAACCATCTGATTTAAGCAAAAAATTATTCATTCAATTACTGGATGAGAATGGAAAACAATTGTTGGAAAACATGTGGGAAATCAATCAGGGAGTTTCTTTTGGGAATTTTACAATCCCTGAAAATATGTCAGATCAAAATATCTGGTTAGTTGCTTATTCGAGTTGGATGTTGAATGGGGATCAACCTTTCTATTGTCAGAAAATTGTAGTTTCAAAAACGTTATTACCCAAACTTTTTTTGAAATTAAAATTGAATGAACCTGTACTGAACAAAAATGAATTTTATGCAACTGCTACAGTATTTGATCGTCATGCATTACCAAAGAAAAACACAGAACTTAAATTTAATATTAAGTCGGGTAATAAACTGATATTAAAAAATGTCACTCAAACAGGGATTGATGAAAAAGCTGTATTTCCAGTAAAACTAAGTGAGTCAAAAACTCAAAATGATATTTCTTTAACTGTTGAAACTTTTTTTCAGGGAGAAAAACCATCTGTATCCCTTAATATTCCCGGCTTACATGATTCGGTTGATTTTCGGTTCTATCCCGAAGGAGGTGAGTTGCTTAATGATATCAAGTGCAAGGTCGGCTTTGAAATCAGGGATAAAGCAGGAATTCCTTTTAATATTAAAGGTGAGCTTTTTGAAGATGATCATGCAATCCTTTCATTTAGCAGTGCGTTCAAAGGTATGGGGTCTTTTAGTTTCACTCCTCATTGTAGAAAAAAATATTCAGTAAGAATTCAAGAACCTAAAAACATTTCTGAAAATTTTAATTTACCCGTTGTGAAAGAAAACGGGATTGCATTAGCGGTAGACACGGTTGTGAATGATTCATTAAAAATTACTGTTTCGTCAACAAATACAGCTGAATTTGAAAAAATCCAGTTGGTGGTTCACATGAGAAATGAAGTGTATCATGGAATTATTATTAAAATTTCAGGTAGAACTACCTTGTCCGTTCCAATCAAAGAGATGCCAATGGGAATTGCACAAATAACTGTTTTCAATGAACTAAAGGAACCGGTTGCAGAAAGATTGGTTTTTGTAAATAAAAATAAAAAATTACATATTAAGGTAAATGGGTTAAAAGAGAATTATGTAAAACGTGAAAAGACAGATGTAAATATCAGTGTATTTGATGAAAACGGATTACCTGTTTCAGCAAATCTTTCGGTGTCAGTTATTGATAAGGTTTCCCTCTCAATAGAACCGTTACCTTCAGTCATTACGGATTTTACAATAGCAAATGAATTGAGCAGAAATATTTTTATGGATGAATATGTTTATTCTTCCGGACAGTTTTCAGATAAAGCTCTGGAATATATACTGCTCACTCATGGATGGAGAAAATATGCATGGAAAAAGATTGAAGAAAGGGATGTAAATGGAAATCCTTTTTACAATCGTGATGGAATAGAAGGCATCGTGTATGATGATAAAGGTCGTGTGTTTCCTCATGCCCGCGTGATATTGTCAAATTTGAAAGAAATTACATCCTATGCTAATTATTCAGATGAATCCGGACGATTTTATTTTCCCTTTAGTCTGTATAATTGTGCTGATGAATTTATTGCTTTCAGGGCTATGGATACAGCCACAAAAAAAAATCTGGTCATAAAACTGAATGATGAAAATGCTACAAATTTTTTAGTATCCGCTTTATCAAATAAGAGATTGAATCCTTCCTTCCTTCAATCAAATTATTCCGTCATTCCGTCTGAAAGTTCTGATGTATATGATAAAATTAAATTTGTTAATTTAGCTTCGGGGAAATTTTCAAAGGAACAAAATATTGATAAACATTGGGAAACACGTAATAGTATTCTCGATATTATTAAAGAAATCAAGAATTATCAGATTATGGACAACAAAATTATTTTTCCGGGGAATCTTAACTCTTTTTTGAATTTAAAAGGCGCTGTGTTTGTTTTGGATGGTGTTGCACTTGGCGATGATATTGAAATTGCGAATAATATTCCAACAAATGATGTGGAAGATATTAAGATTTTGACAGACCCTCTGGATGTTCAACGTTACTCTTCATTTTATTGCAATGGCGTAATTGAAATTAAAACTAAAAAAGGCATTGGTTTTAATGATCAAATCAATCATTCTGAATCTTTTAAGAATTCTCAAGGTTTTTATATTGCGAAGGAATTTTATTCTCCTAAATATGCTCAGAATAAAAAACTAAAGAAAACGGATTTACGTACAACAATTTATTGGACCCCTTTACTTAATATTGATTCAACAGGTTGTTCGAAAATTGATTATTATAACGGAGATATTACCGGTGAAAAAATTATGATCATTCAGGGTGTTTCACCTGATGGATTAGCCGGCTATGCTCAATTCAGTTATTCGGTAAAGAAAGATTAATCAACAATGATTTTTTTTGTGTCAATTCCATTTTTTCCTTTACACTGGACAACATATAATCCTTTATTCCAATTCGTCACATTCACAAAATGTACATTCTTTTCATGTGAAATATTTTCAGAATAAATAAGTTGACCGGAAATAGTATAAATATTAATTTGATCTATGTCCTGAATATTTCTAATAAAAAATTGTTCTGAAGCAGGAATGGGATATAATACAAGAGGATACTTTTCGGCTGAAATTTTATCCGTTCCTGTAATTGTATAGGTTAAGCCATATCCGTTAGTAAAAAGAGGGGAGTAATTTACATCACCAACATTGACAGGAATTTGTGACATTGCGTTGGGCCATGAAAAAGATAATTTTGCCGTAGGATTGTAATCACCGAATAAAACATCAGCGACACCCTGACCTTCAGTACCGGGCAGCCAGAGAGCAAGAAAAGCATCACTGACAGAAAGTGCATCGTTAATGATCATTGGACGACCTGATACAAGACAAACAATCACCGGTGATCCGGATGATTTCAGATTATTGATCATGGTTATATCCGAAGCATTCAAAGCCAAATTATATCTGTCACCATTACCTTCTGCGTAAGGTGTTTCACCGATAATTGCTATTGCGTAATCTGCACCCTGAGCATTTTTACCGTCAGCAGACGTGGTGATCTGAACATTGGGAACAGTATTTTTTATTGCCTGTAAAATGGTTGTTCCCTTGGTTATATTCCCTGCGCTTCCTTGCCATGATATTGTCCAACCTCCACATTGAAGACCAATGTTATCAGCATGGCTACCGGAAATATGAATACGTTTAATGCTTTTGGAAATTGGGAGAATGTCATTTTCGTTTTTTAAAACTACAATTGATTGTTTAACGCATTCACGTCCGATATTCCTGTGCTCATCTGAACCAAATAAAGGCATCAGGTTCCTGTTAGTATAGGGTTTCTCAAACAACCCCATTCGAAATTTAATAGTTAATATACGTTTTACTGCATCGTCAATTCTGTCTGTAGAAACTTTGTTTTGTGTATTGAGTGTTTTTAAAGTAGTAATAAAAGTTTTATAATCAACAGGTACCATCACCATATCAATTCCGGCGTTTATAGCAGTTTGCACAGCAGTAGTGTAATTCGAATTGACCTGATCAATTCCGCCCCAGTCAGAGACAACCAGTCCATTAAATCCCAATTCTCCTTTAAGTAAATCGGTGATTAAATATTTATTCCCATGACATTTACTTCCGTTCCAGCTACTGAATGAAATCATCACAGAGCCAACGCCTGCATTAACAGCAGCAATGTAGCCAGGCAGATGAATTTTACGAAGAGTTGCTGTATCAACAACAGTGTTTCCCTGATCCGTACCATACGAGGTTCCTCCATCGCCGATGAAATGTTTTGCACAAGCCAGTATGCTGGTTGAATCTTTCAGATCATTACCTTGAAATCCAATCACTTCAGCAACCCCCATTACTTTAACGATGTCAGGTGATTCACTGAAACTTTCATATGTACGCCCCCAACGTTCATTCCGTGCAACAGCAACACAAGGTGCAAAAGTCCAGTCAAGTCCGGTGGCTGCAATTTCTTCAGCAGTAGCTCTGGCAGCTTGTTCAACAAGAGTAGGATTTTGTATGCATCCCATTCCGATATGATGTGGATAAATGACAGCACCCGGAACATTATTATGACCGTGTACTGCATCAATACCATAGATCATTGGGATTTTTAGTGGTGTTTTTAATGCATAGGATTGGTATTTGTCATACATATCCGCCCATCCTTTAGCTGTATTGGTGGAAGGTGCAGCACCTCCGCCACTAAGCAATGATCCTAAAAAATATGTCTGAATATCAGTAACATTCCCAAGATCAGTATGATTGACCTGAGTCATCTGACCAATCTTTTCATCAATGGTCATTCGTGACAGTAGGTCATTGACACGATCATCAATACTTGCATTTGAATCAAGATATGTTTGAGAAAAGCCAGAATGAATTAGACAAACAAGAATGAAACTAAAAAATAATTTTGCAAAAAGATAAGAACCTGAATGTTTCATGAAATTTAGATTTTTGTCAAAAGTAAAAAAAATATTTATACATAATTTTATTTTCATTATTTTTGAAAATGAAAGGATTTAATAATTTATGGCAAAGCTTAGAATTACCAAGGAATTTGAATTTGAAATGGCTCATGCATTATACCACCATGATGAAAAATGCAAATATATTCACGGACATTCTTATAAACTGGCGGTAACTGTGATTGGGATTCCTTTTAATGATCCCAATTCCCCTCAAAACGGAATGGTGGTTGATTTTAAGTTGCTGAAAAAAATGGTAAAAAAAGAGATCATTGATCCGTTTGATCATGCACTGCTTATCAATGCCAATGCTCCTTACAAGGAATTAATCAATGAGGAGCTTTTTGACAATACGATGTCTGTTCCTTATCAACCTACTTGTGAAAATTTAATTATTGACTTTGCTGAACGACTTATGAAGAATATGCTTGTTGGTGTCAAATTACATAGCTTACGGTTGCATGAAACGTCAAATTCATTTGTAGAATGGTTTGCTGATGAAAATAAATGAACATTTAAAAATTTAGTTTAATCTTCAATTTAACTGACTGTCTCTCCATTTTTTTTAGCAAATTTGCAAAACAACATTTTAACTATATAGTGAAAAAAATCATATATAATTTCCGGAACGTCTTTTTCATATTTATTCTTATCGTTTTATATTCATGTGCTCATGTTGAAGCACCGACAGGAGGAATTAAAGATATTATTCCTCCTGTAGTACTGAATTGTGAACCGCCGAATTACTCTCCAAATTTTAAAGCAGATAAAATAAAAATCAATTTTGATGAATTTGTTGCTTTAAACAATCTGACACAACAGCTTGTTATTTCACCTACCTTTAAGGAAAATCCCGAATTTATTTTACGAAAAAAAACCTTGCTGATTCGTTTAGCTGAAAAACCTAAAGATAGCACTACGTATAACATTTTCATGGGGGATGCCATTGCTGACATCAATGAAAATAATATATTGTCAAATTTTCAATATGTTTTTTCTACGGGAACATATGTTGATTCTTTGATAATAAGAGGTAAGATCACAGATGCTTATACCTTGAAGCCGGATAAAGACATTTTTATTTTATTGTATGAGACAAATGCAGATACTATGCCTCTTAAATCAAAACCGACCTATATTACAAAAGCTGATGCAAAAGGGAATTTTATTTTTCGAAATCTTAAACCAAATAAATATAAGATTTTTGCATTAAAAGACATGAATAATAATTTCATGTTTGATCAAACAAGTGAAAAGATAGCTTTTCTTGATACACTTGTTACTGCTGAGGTGGATCATATGCCTAAAATACCTGTTCTGACAAAGTCGGATTCTTTAAAATCAGATAGTATTAAACAAATAAAAAATAAATCGGTAAAGGATAGTATTCCTTTGGTTTCAGATACTTTACCTAAAAACACGATCCATCCATTGTGTTTTTTTAAAGAACAGGATTCGGTTCAAAAGGTTATGAATGTTAAGGTATTAGAGAAAGGGTGTGTGCAGATAATTTTTTCAAAACCTTCAGATAAGATTAATCTGATTCCTATTAAACCTATACTGGAAGGTAATTGGTTTATGAAAGATCCTAATGAAACAAAAGATACTGTTAAGTTCTGGATACCTGATCTGACTTCTGATTCATTGATATTGCGAGTTACTGAAAATGAAAAATTATTGGATACACTTCAATTGGATTTTCGCAGCAAAGTTCAGAATAAAAAGAACATCGCAAAAACAAATAAATTCCTCTATAGAACAAATCTTAAAAATAATCAACTCGCTTTTTTTAATCCATTTGTTATATCGAGTTCACGGCCGGTTAAAGAATGGGATTTTTCTAAAATAAGTTTAAAAATCAAAAAAGATACTACAACAATTAAAACTATTGTACCCTCTGTTATTCCGAAGGATTCACTCCATAAATCATTTGAAATAAATTATAAATGGGACGAAAAATACACCTATAAACTTTTTATTCCACCTTCGGTCTTCAAGGATATTCTCGGATTTCAGAATGATACGATTCAATTTTCTTTTAAAATTAGTACTCCGGAAAATTTCGGAAATCTAAAAATAAAAGTTGAAGTGCCTGTCAATGACCAACAATATTTAATTTTGTTAATGGACGATAAAGAGAATGTATTTAAAAAGGTTATTTTGTCTTCTACCCATATTGCAGAGATAAAAAATATTGATCCGGGTAATTATAGAATCAGATTGGTTTTTGATCAGAATAAGAATGGCAAATGGGATACAGGTAATTATTTAAAAAAGATTCAACCTGAACGGGTCATCAATTATTCTGAAGCTGTTAATGTGAGGGCTAACTGGGATGTTGATATAGATTTAAAAGTGAAATAAAAAGTAGGTAAAGAATTTAGAATAAAAAAATAGAATTATGAAACAGAAATTTCCGATAATTTTATTCGTCGTGTATGTTGTTTTTTTTATTTTATTAGGGTTGCATCCTTTTGACAGGGGCGTCTGGATTGCCGAATTGATACCTATTGTGCTTATAGTCCTTGTTCTGACTTTAACATTCAAGAAGTTTCAATTCTCCAATTTTGCATATTTGATGATGAGTGTACTGATCTTTATGCATACCATTGGCGGTCATTATACCTTTGAACGTGTACCGTTTGGTTTTGTAACGGATATGTTTGGATTTTCCAGAAACCATTATGATCGTGTTGCTCACTTTTCTGTTGGGTTTTATGCATTTGCCATTGGAGAAATATTACTAAGAGGAAAAGGGAGTTATTCCAAATGGGTTTTATTTCTCTTTCCGGTTTTTACCATTTTTACTATTGCTGCAGTCTATGAAATAATAGAATGGATTTATGCAGCCAATGCTGCCGCAGATCAGGGAATAGCTTTTCTTGGTTCACAAGGAGATATATGGGATGCACAGGAAGATATGCTTGCAGATGGACTGGGATCATTGTTCGCCATGGGGTTGTTTTGGGTAATTAAATGGAAACATATCTATTCCCGATAAATTTTTAATTCTCTTTTCAATATGTCCGGTATTTATATTCATTTCCCTTTTTGTAAAAAGAAATGTATTTATTGCAATTTTTTTTCTATTGCAACATCTAAACTAAAAGAGAAATATCTTGCGGCATTGCTTAAGGAGGTTGATTTACAAAAGAATTATTTAAATTCCGAAAAAATACATACAATTTATTTTGGAGGAGGGACTCCTTCTTTAATGAGCATTGACGAAGTATGCAAAATAATTGAATATGTTAAAAATGTTTTTTGTGTTCTTCCCGACAGTGAAATTACTCTTGAGGCAAATCCGGATGATTTATCTGTTGATTATGTTTCTGCATTAGCTAATTCCCCTGTAAATAGAGTCAGTGTGGGTGTACAGTCCTTTATAAATGATGAACTAAACTATCTTGGACGAATTCATTCGGCGGTGCAATCCATGGAATCCATACACCTTTTAAAAAAAAACGGGATTACTAATATTTCGTTGGATCTGATTTACGGAATAACTTCAGGAAATGAAGGAATGAAAAATATTGAACGGAATTTACAAGATTTTTTCGAACTGGATATTCCTCATTTATCAGCTTATGCTCTGACAGTTGAACCTCAAACCATATTTAGTAATCATATTTCAAAAAATAAAAAAATACCTGTTGATGAAGATAGTATTATTGAGCAATTCGGCTATATAATGCAACAAATGAATGCACATGGGTATTTACACTATGAAATATCAAATTTTTGTAAAGACGGATATTTTTCTAAACATAACACATCCTATTGGCAAGGGAAAAAGTATCTTGGATTAGGTACTTCAGCTCATTCTTTTAATATTAAATCCAGACAATGGAATATTTCCTCTATAGAAAAATATATGGATAACATAAATCAAAATGTTAATCCGTGTGAGATGGAAATTCTATCGCAAACAGAACAATTGAATGATTATATATTAACCTCATTGCGTACCATGTGGGGATGTGATTTAACGTATATTAAAAGTAATTTTAATGAAAACTATTATCAGAACATCCTGCTAGAGAGTGATAAATATATATTAAAAGAATATATGAGAAAATCAAATAATATCTTATATCTAACTGAAAAGGGCAAGATATTTGCTGATAAAATATCTTCGGATCTTTTTGCTGTTAGTTGATTTTTTATTTGAACTATTTATTTTTATCTTTGAACAGTTTAAAACACATAAATAAAAAGTACAGAACATGCCAATTTTAGGTTCAGTTATTAAACGGGCGATTGAATTCCGCGAGAGAGTACCTAAAGTATGGGGAACGAAGAATGCGTATAAAGCCCAAAAAAAAGTTTTAAAGAGACTTATTCGAAATGCTGCTTATACTGCATTTGGAGAATATTATAATTTTTCTAATATATTAAGTCAAAAAGATTTTTTGTCAGTATTTCAAAATTCTGTACCGATATATGATTATAATAAGATATTTAAAGATTGGTGGTTTAGATCCATATCAGGAGAATCGTATGTTTGTTGGCCCGGAAAAATTAAATATTTTGCTTTGAGTTCTGGAACATCCGAAGCGTCAAGTAAACAAATTCCTGTTACGTCTGATATGATCCGTGCGATTAAGAAAACAAGTATTCGTCAAATTGTTTCATTAGCAAGATATGATTTCAGCAATGATTTTTATCAAAAAGGAATTTTAATGTTAGGCGGAAGCACTCACCTTCAATACAATGGTTCATATTATGAAGGAGACTTAAGTGGGATTACTGCTGGCACATTGCCTTTTTGGTTTCAGCATTTTTATAAACCAGGCAAACATATTTCTAAGGAACGCGACTGGTCAACCAAACTGGATGAGATTGTCAAGAAAGCAAAGGAATGGGATATTGGTGTAATTGTAGGTGTTCCTGCATGGTTACAGATATTACTTGAAAAAATTATAGTTTATTATCAGGTTCAAACCATTCATGATATCTGGCCCAATTTGTCTATTTATGTTCATGGCGGTGTATCTTTTGGTCCTTATCAAAAAGGATTTGAAAAATTACTTGCCCGTCCGATCACATACATGGAAACATATCTTGCCTCTGAAGGGTTTATTGCTTTTCAGAGCCGTCCGAATACAAATTCAATGGAACTGGTTCTTGATAATGGTTTGTTTTATGAATTTGTTCCCTTTGATGGTCGTCATTTTGACAGTGAAGGAAATTTAAAAAATGATGCTGAAATACTTACAATCGTTGATGTTCAGAAGGATGTTGACTACGCATTGATATTATCTTCGTGTTCGGGTGCATGGCGTTATCTAATTGGGGATACTATTAAATTTACGTCATTAACTCCTCCTGAAATTATAATTACAGGTAGAACAAAACATTTTTTAAGTTTATGCGGAGAACATGTATCCATAGACAATTTGACAAGAGCTGTTGAAATGGTTTGTGATCATTTGAATATTGAAATTAGAGAGTTTACGGTTACAGGAATTAAGTATGGAAATATGTTCGCTCATAAATGGTATATTGGAACAGATCATACGATTGACAAAGAACTTGTGAAAAATGAGATTGATAAAAATTTAAAGATACTTAACGATGACTATCGTGTTGAGCGTATTGCAGCTATTCGAAAAGTGATCGTTGAATTAATTCCATCAGACGTTTTTTACAGTTGGATGAAAGATAATGGTAAGGAGGGCTCACAGAATAAATTTCCCCGTGTACTAAAACATGAACAGGTGAAAAAATGGGAAGAATATATTGTTAACTATCAGAAATAATAATTATGTTATCATTGATATTTGAGGGAATAATATTTGGACTCGTCATCGCAATTACTCCCGGCCCGATTTTTTTTGCTATTTTACAAACAGGTGTAAACAGGGGGTTCAGGGCTGGTTTTTTTACTGCAACCGGTGTATTGTTAAGTGATTTAGTTTTAATTTCTGTTTGTTACCTCGGTATCTCAAGAGTTATTGAACAGATTGATGAAAAAATACATGTTGGAATCATTGGCGGAATCATTTTGATTATTTTTGGTACTGTAACGTTCATCCGAAAACCGGAAATATTACGAAAAAGAGATTCTAAAATAAATTATAAAGAACCACATATATCCACCTATATCTTTAAGGGTTTTTTTATTAATATTTCAAATCCGACATTGATCTTTTTTTGGTTATCAGCTATGGGGATTGTTACATCACAAGCTGAAAAAGAACATGTTTTGAAATATGTACTTGCTTTTTTCAGTGCAACATTATTTACCATTTTTGCAACAGATCTGTTGAAAAGCTTTATTGGAAAGAAAATCAAGGATTATTTGAATTTGAGAATCCAGTTGTTGATTAATAAAGTAGTAGGTATTATTTTGGGTGGAGCAGGAATAATACTTATTTTTAAAAATATTTATATTCTTAAATCGTTATTGCATTTATAAATTTATTATTCTTTATGTTTGAAAATATGAAAATTAATCTGATATTAATGATTATACTGTTTTTATTCATTACAAACAGTTTATTTAGTCAAGACAAAAAAACATATGTTCATTATAAACATTCTATCGGATTGGGCGCCGGTTTTTCAACAGGGTTAGGTTTATCTTATCGGTATATACCTAAAAAATTTGGGTTTCAGATCAATCTTGCTCCGTCTTATCAGAATTATGGTAAAACAGCATTTGTGAGTCTTGGTTTTACGTTACTCAGAAGAATAATGGAAAGCAGAACTACTAATCTTTATGCTTATTTTGGAAATCATTATTTATATGATAAATCAGAACATACTACTTACAATAATCCATATTATATTCCTGTAACAACTACTGTTATTAATCGTAACTGGATAACGGGGATTGGTTGTGGTTTTGAGGTTCATGCTCAAAAACGGATCGTTTGGAATATGATGGCAGGCTGGGCTCAATATAATTTTTTCGAAAGCATGTATCCGACTATCGAAACGGCAATTTATTACAGATTCTAAATGAATAAATATAAAAAAATAATTATTCTGAATAATGTTGTTGAAGCAAAATGGATAGAAGGATTACTTGCAGATAGAAATATTCCATTTTTGATTCGATCATATGGAGATTCGGTTTATGATGGAGTTTTTCAGGTTCAATCGGGTTGGGGATATTTAGAATCAGCAGTTGAATATGAACAAGAAATTTTATCTATATTCAATGAATCTAAATTATCAGAGCAGGAATAATTCAATGTTTTAATTTATTTTTTTAATAAAATATTCTAACTGAAAAACCTATACCTTTGTTCGCTTAACTTTTCAATTTAACGTATGTATTATTTTTTATTGATTTTAGCAATTATTTTTGAAGTGATTGCTACATCTGCACTTAAAGCATGTGACGGGTTTACAAAATTATGGCCGAGTTTAATTGTCGTGGTTGGATATGCTTTCACTTTGTTTTTCTTTTCAATTTGCATCAAGTATTTAAATCTGGGTATTGCTTACGCAATATGGGCTGGAGTAGGAATTGTATTAGTTGTTATTTCTAGTTTGGTTATTTTTAAACAACACCTTGATACCCCTGCAATCATTGGAATTATTTTAATAATTCTTGGCGTTGTCATTATTAATATATTTTCAAAAACCGTGATAGATTAATGGGCTTCAAGCCAATTATCCCCCACTTTAATTTCAACTTCAATAGGAACGGACATTGGTATTGCTGAACACATTTTTTGTCGGATTATATTAATTAACGTTTCAGTTTCGTTTTTATATGCATCAAAATTAAGTTCGTCATGAACCTGCATGATTAGTTTTGAATTCAATTTTTTTTCATTTATTTCATTGAAAATATTGATCATGGCAATTTTGATCATATCTGCAGCCGACCCCTGAATCGGCGCATTGATGGCATTGCGTTCGGCATATCCGCGCACGACACCATTTGATGCATTTATATCTCTGATATATCTTCTTCTGCCCATGATGGTTTCAACAAAACCATTACGTTGTGCTTGTTGAATGGTTTTTTCCATATATTCTTTAACTCTCGGATACATTTCAAAATATTGATTAATGAGGTCACTTGCTTCTCTGCGGGGAATATTTAATCGTTCTGAGAGCCCAAAAGCAGAAATACCGTATATAATTCCAAAATTTACCGTTTTAGCATTCCGTCGTTGTTCTTTTGTTATTTCATGAATGGATGTATTATAGACTTTGGCAGCAGTTGCGGAATGAATATCAAGCCCCTGTCTGAATGCTTCAAGCATATTTTCATCATTACTAAGTTCAGCCATGATGCGCAATTCTATTTGAGAATAATCAGCTGAAAGGAAAATGAAATCATTATTTCTGGGGACAAAAGCTTTTCTGATTTCTCTTCCACGTTCGGTACGAATCGGTATGTTCTGAAGATTAGGATTGTTTGAACTGAGTCTGCCGGTAGCTGCTACTGCCTGATTGAATGAGGTATGTACACGACCTGTTCTCGGATTGATCAGCAAAGGCAAGGAGTCCACATAGGTTGATTTTAATTTTGTCAGTGAACGATAATCCAATATTTTAGGAATGATAGGATGTTTATTCAACATTTTTTGTAAAATATCTTCTCCTGTTGAATATTGTTTTGTTTTAGTCAGTTTGGGATTTTCAATGATTTTAAGATGATCATAAAGCACCTCCCCCATTTGTTTAGGTGATGATATATTGAACGAAACACCAGCCATTTCAATGATTTCTTTTTCAAGAGTTAAAATATCTTTGTCCAGTATTTCGGCAAATTCATTTAGATTTTGTTTATCAATTTTAACACCTTCCAGTTCCATTGATGTAAGTACAGGAATCAAAGGCATTTCAATTTCTTCAAAAAGTTTTCTGGTTAACGTTTCATTCAGTAAAGGTTCAAATACATGTTTGAGTTGTAGCGTAATATCAGCATCTTCGCAAGCGTATTCACATAATTCCTGAATGTTCGTCATCCGCATGGATATTTGATTTTTTCCTTTCTTCCCTATCAAAGATTCAATAGGGACAGGGGTGTAATTCAGATAAACTTCCGCCAACATATCCATATTGTGCCGCATATCCGGTTGTAACAAATAGTGAGCAATCATTGTATCAAAAAGTTTTCCTTGTACATGAATATCATACCATTTTAATATTGAAATATCGAATTTTATATTCTGTCCAATTTTTTCAATGCATTCATTTTCTAAAACAGGTTTGAATTTTTTCAATAATTCACAAGCATCATGATAATTTTCCGGAAGTAATACAAAATAGGCTTCATGTGATTGCCATGAAAATGAAATTCCAACAAGTTCAGAATTATTGACATCAAGACCGGTGGTTTCGGTATCAAAACAAAAAGAATGTTGTTGATTCAATTTGCTAACAAGGTCATTAATTTTTTGTTCAGAGTCAACTAAATGATATTGGTGTGGTGTGGTAGAGATATTGTTTTTAAAGGACTCTTTAGGTTTTTCCGGTGTTGTATCAAATAATATTTCTGATTGGGTTTCAGAAAGTACATTTGTTTCAGTTGGATTTTCATAAAAATCAAGGATCCTTTTATTAATAGCCCTGAATTCAAGTTCTTCAAAAATATTTTTTAAATTTTCAAAATTTGGATTTTGCATCAGAAATTGCTCTTCATGAAGTTCAATAGGTACATCAAGAATTATCGTTGCAAGTCGTTTTGAAACAATTGCCTGTTCATTGAATTGAGCAATGTTCTCGCCAAGTTTCCCTTTAATTTTTGATGCATGTTGTAAAACATTTTCAAGCGAACCATATTCTTTAATCAGTTTCTTGGCTGTAACTTCACCAATACCGGGTATTCCCGGAATATTATCAGAAACATCCCCCCATAACCCAAGTATATCTATCAGTTGTTCAGGTCTTTCAATTTCATATTTTTTACATACTTCCTGTACACCAAGAATTTCAACATCATTTCCCATTCGTGCCGGACGATAAATAAAAATTTTGTCAGAAACCAATTGACCGAAGTCTTTATCGGTAGTCATCATGAAAGTGATAAAATTTTTAGTTGCAGCTTTTTTGGCTAATGTCCCGATGATATCATCTGCTTCATACCCGTCAAGCTGAACTATGGGAATATTAAATGCTTCAATGATTTTTTGGATGTATGGCAAAGCCAAAGCAATATCATCAGGCATTGCTTCGCGATGTGCTTTATATTGAATGAACTCATCATGCCTTACTGTTGGGGCTATGGAGTCAAAAGCAACAGCCAGATGAGTAGGTTTTTCTTTACGGATCACTTCAAATAGGGTATTTGTGAAACCGAGAATAGCTGATGTGTTAAGTCCTTTAGAGTTAATACGCGGATTTTTATTTAAGGCAAAATAGGCTCTGTAAATCAAAGCCATTGCATCTAAAAGGAATAATTTTTTTTGAAACATGTTTTTTATTGTTGTAATTATAATCCGTTCAAAATTAGGGAAAAATTAATTCTGAAATGAAATTAATCTAAATATCAAACTTATCAATACTTTCAGCTACATTAATCCAGAATAGTAAAATACTTTTTTTAATCAAATTACTGAAAATTATAGCTAATTTGAAATAAATAATTACTTTTGAGGTGTTTTTTAAAATTGCTATTTAATAAAATCTTTCCTTTTTATTTTTTCAACAGATTATAAGGTTCGATTTTGGAGAATATAACTAAATTTTTTTTATGAATGTTTTTTTAACAGGAGCAACAGGTTTTCTTGGTGGTGAACTTTTAGTTAGTTTGAATGAGAACGAAGATATTAACAAGATTTATTGTCTTGTTCGTGCTAAAAGTGAAGAAGATGGTGTTTCAAGATTACAGAAAGTATTTAACCTGCATGGTAATATTTTCGATAGAAATAAAATTATTCCTATTATTGGGGACTTGTTAGATGAACATTTATCTAAAAGTCTAATTGCCAATCCTATCATCAAAGATGTTGATACAATAATTCATTCTGCTGCAAATACATCTTTTTCTCGAATTTATGATGATCTTGTTGAAAGGATTAATATTAATGGATTGAAAGAAGTTTTAACTTGGAGTCAACAGTTAAAACAGTTGAAAACCTTTGTTTATGTTGGTACTGCAACTATCTGCGGAAAAGGAATGACAAATACAGTTGTTAAAGAAGGGGATTCACCTAATCTTAATTCTAAACATTTTGTGAAATATACTTATTCCAAAATGATGGGTGAGATTGCTGTTCGCGAATATCTTCCGGATGATAAAGTTTTAATTGTACGTCCTTCAATTATTATGGGTGATACACGTCCATGGGTCCCCAGATCATATGTTATTATGTGGGCGGTTGAAACCATCAATTTACTTCGTCTTATTCCGGTTAGTCCAATTGCGCCGTTAGATATGATCCCGGTGGATTATGCGTCAAAAGCAATTATTGAATTGTTGTTTGTGAAACGAAATCATAATGTGTACCATATATCTTCCGGTGTTCATTCTGCTACATCTGCCCTGAAAATGGCAGATGTTATAAAAGATTATTATCCTGATAAACCTGAATTTAAGTTTGTTAAGAAAGGGCTTATCAATCAGATGAAGAATTGGGCAAGAGATCGTCTGCAACCCGATAGTGAATTAATGCATTATTCTAAATATCTTGATTATTGGAGTGAACTTTTAGGAGAAAAAAGCAAGTTGAGAATTATTTTTGCAGGATTAGAACCATATTTAGAATTTATGGAGTTGGGTCAGATTTTTGATAATTCTCGATTATTACATGATACAACGATAGGTTATCCGCAAGCTGGTCATGATTATCTGAATACATGTATGCCGTATCTTGATAAAATTGATATTTTTGAAGGAGCTTTAGATCCGTAATTTTTTAATTTTATTCTTAAAACTGTAAAAGTAAAAAAAAAGGAATAATATTTATTCCTCTTTTTTTTGAGAATATTTTTTTGTGAAGCTTACCAATATATCAATAAAGAACAAAAAATGCGGATGTTTATATTAAACTCTATGGTTGATGATTCTCATCCATAGGTGAAACAAAAGCGTCCTTAATCCCCATTTTTAAATATTTTTCACGTTCATTGATTGCTTCATTTTTATCGGAAAACTTACCAATAAAAAATCTTTTTATTCCATCTTTGCCTACACAAAACTTTAAATCTTTTATATTATTTAAAGATTTAGGTTTGTATTTTCCAGCAGCTAATTGAATAGTGTAATATTTTTGTTCATCTGAAGATTTTCTGATAAAATCACCTCTTGCGTAGGAAATATTTTCAGGTTCAAGTAAACCTTCTTGTTTATCTTCAACAATAGGAGTGTTGTTCTCATTAAAAAAGTTTTCGGGAAAAGTACGTGAATCAATAATTTGACCATTTTGATATTGATTTAAGTCAAAATCTTTATACGTATTGATTTCCCATGATTTTATTTTAAATTCAGTACGACGATTTTGCTGATGTTTTTTTTCAGAACAAAGTACACCGTCTTTACATTCATTAACCAATTTGGTTTCACCATAACCTTTTGCAGTTATTCTTGATTCTTTTATTCCATGTGCAACAATGTAACGAACAGCAGAATTTGCACGTTTTTGTGATAATGTATCATTGTATCCATTCCGTCCCCTACAATCTGTATGGGATGATAATTCAATACTAATTGGATTATCTTTCATAATTCTTGAGAGATTATTAAGAATTAATTCAGCATCTTTACGAATATTCCATTTGTTAAAATCATAATATATGTTTTCTAAAACAAAAGTTTTATCCATCTCAAGTTTGTCAAGTTCAAGATTACGTGGTAAGTTAAATTTATCTTGATTATAGTTTGGATCAATAGTAATTGTTTCTAGATCGTCTATATATCCTTTTAACATTGCTTTTATAATACTTGGTGAATTTTTCTTTACAACTAAACTAAATGAACCATCAGGGTTTGATTTAACTATGGTAACCTTTTTTTGTACTTTATCTAATAAAAAAATAGTAGCACCTTCAATAGGTTTGTTTGTTGATTTATCTTTAACAAATCCATAAACTGGAACATATTTAGAATTAGTAGAATCATTTTTAGATAAATATTTTAAAAGTGAATCTGAAACAGTAGTCAAAGAGTCATTTTTCAAATTAATTGTAACAGTTGGTTGTTGGACAATTTTTTGAAACCAGTAAATATCATCATTGCCTGCACCACCTGGACGGTTTGAGCTAAATAGTCCTGATTGATAGTCTTTACTTAATAAAAAAGAAAAATCGTCAAAAGAAGAGTTAATAGGTGCTAAAAGATTTTGAGGCGTAGTCCATTTACCATCCTTTTGTTGGGTGACAAAAATATCAAGACTTCCAAATCCCGGTAAGCCATCAGATGTAAAATATAATTCACCATTATCCGCAATATAAGGAAACATTTCATTTCCGAAAGTATTGATATCGCTGCCAAGATTAATAGCTTCACTCCATTTGTTATTTTCCCATTTACACATATAAATGTCCGTTCCACCATACCCTCCCGGTTTATCGGAAACAAAGTATAAAGTATTTCCATCTTTGTCTATTGAGGGATGTCCAACTGAATATTTATCACTGTTCAAAGTAAATGGTTGAAACTTAGACCATGTATCCCCATTCTTAATTGCATAAACAATTTTAAGATAATGAGTTCTTAAATGTGCACTATCAGGTTTTATTTTATCCATAAAAGTACGATTCATAAATATTAAAGAATCATTTTTACTGAAAGTTATTGGCCCATTGTGATAATTATCATTAAAAAAAACAGAAGCAAGTTTTGGAGAATTAAAATCATTTAATTGATCTTGATTAACCAATGATGAAATATATAAATTCAAATATCCACTACCAGTCCATCCAAATTGATATTTAGATGCAATCTCATCATTTTCGGAATTTTTATCTCTATCAGAAACAAACATAATCTTATCGCTAAAAAAAGTTGGAGAAAACTCACTGTGTTTTGAATTCAAAGTTTTTGCATTTTGAATGTCATATTTAGGGAAATTAAGTTTCCAATGTATTGCACTATCACAAAAAGATGAAAAAATTTTCCCTCGTGGATCGGAAGGTTTTAAGGTGTTATATTTAAGAAATTCTTCACGAGCTTGTTCGTATTCTCCAATGGTTCGTAATGATTGTGCAAAATAGAATTGCAATTGGGGATCTGAATTTATTTTTACTGCTTTCTCATAAAAGAATTTCGCATTGAAAAAATCACCTTTTTTTCTGTAACATTCGGCAAGAAGTATGATTGCTTCATTTTTTTTGGAGTCATTATTTTTTTCAAATACTTTTTCAAGTACTGAAATTGCTTTGGTATAATCATATCTTGACATTAGTTTTTTTGCATCTTCAATTTGCGCAAGTACAACTGAAAACAATTGAATTGCAAAAATAATTATCATTAGAATTATATTTCTTTTCATAGAATAAGAATAAATTATATTAAATAAAAATTATAAGATCAGAAATATCTTGGGCTCAACATTCTGTTTCGAATTTTATATAAATTAAAATCATAACCAATACGAATTTCATGTGAACCTTTATTATATCCTAAAAGTTGATTAAACCAAATGTCATAAGAATATCCAAGATGTAATTGTTTAGTCAAATTGAAATCTAAAAGCAAAGATAATGCTTTGTCTGTTCGATAAGATAGACCAAACCAGATTAGATTGTTGAGTAGTAAACTTAAATTTACATCTGCCTGTAATGGAGCATGCTGAACATACTTCACAAGAAAGGATGGTCTAAATGTTACTTCCCTTGATACTGGATAAACAAAACCACTCATAAAATAATAATGTCGAACAGATTTTGTAAAACTACTTGTTCCATCTTTCAAAGTATTTATGTCCATTTTATTTTGTAATAAATGTTTTGTTGAAATACCTGAAAAATAATTTTTAGCGTAATAATAAACTCCAAAATCAACATCAAAAACAAATTTATTTTCCATTTGATTTTGAATTGATAAATCATTAACATCTTTTGGATTTAACTTACTCCGGTCAATATAATAATTTTTAAATCCTGCATTAATTCCAAAGGCTAATTTGCTTTTTGGAAATAAAACTTTATAAGCAAATGATGCCATAGCACCCTGATCAATTGACGGACCAATTGCATCCCGATAGGCATAAATACCAAGTCCAAGATGTTTGTTTTTCACTGGAGAGTGTCCTGTAAACGAAAAAGTTTGAGGACTTCCATTAATATTAACCCATTGTTTTCGATATAATAGATCAGTGGCTAATACATCTCTGCTTCCGGTATAACCTGGATTAACCGCCAGTTTGTTGAACATATAATGTGTAAAAACTGGATCTTGTTGTGCAAAAGAAGTACAACTGATTAATACAAGCATTATGATTATTAGTTTTTTCATAATTATATATTTTAGAATTTATTATTAATGGTTGTTGTCACGGACTAAGATCCAACCAGTTTTTGCATATTTAGTATCGTCAATATTTATAATATAGAAGTATGTGCCATCTGGAACAGGGTCGTTCTGTTTATTGGTGCCATCCCAAACAATCGTTACATTATCATAATTTTCAAATGAACGAATTAGATCACCCCAACGATTGAAAACTATGACTGTGTTTTTAGGCCAGTTTTCAATTCCACCAATAATCCATTTATCATTGTCTCCATCACCATTTGGTGTGATAACATTATAAATATCTAATATAGGTTCAGTTGGTTTTTTCTTGACTTCAATATAAACCATTGCAGTATCGCAAAGACTTGGTGAACCGTTGTCACAAATAGTATAACAGAAGTTATCAATACCATAGAAGTCTTTATCAGGAGTATATGTAATAACACTATCTGAACTTATTTCGATGGTCCCATGTTTAGGTAATTCACAGAAATCAGTAATTCTTATGGAATCTCCATCCGGATCAAAATCATTTCTAAGCACTTTAATCCTGACAGGTTTATTAACTTCAGTTGAATCATAGTCTGGATTAGCAACTGGTGCGTGATTACTCGAAATAGTTATTGTAACATCATCAGATGAACTACAACCCGTTATTGAGTCTGTTGCAGTTAAATGGAATATAGTTGAAGAAGTAAGATTAATTGTTTGAACACTAACTAAATTGTTTTTAGTTGTCAATGAATCTGCCGGATTCCAAATATATGTATATTTTCCAGATCCTCCTGTTACAATTGCTTTCAAAGTTGTGGCGGAATTTTTGAAAATTAATGTATCTGCACCAGCATCAACAGTTAATTGAGATGAAATTGTAATTAAAATGGTATCATTGGTGCAGGCATTAAGACTATCACATACACTTACTACAGCGGTGTCTTTACCTGTTGCATTTAAATTAGGTGTATATACATAATTACCAATGGCTGTAATTGAAATTTTCCCTTTCGATGGTGATTTTACAGCTATAGTATTAAAGGTTAAACTTCCACCTTCAGGATCTGATACACTATTGGAAAGATTACTATTAAATACATTGTTCCCACATATTATTATATTTTCATTACTACTGACAGGTGGGTCATTCCGCTTTTTAACTATTACTAATTGAGAGCAAGTAGAAATATTACCTGATGTATCTGTCGCATTCCAAATAATTGTAGTTGTATCCAAAGGATAAATTAAAAGTTTATTGTTTGTAACAATAACATCGGAGCAGTTATCAATAGCTGTTGCATTTCCGATTTCAACATTACTTGCAGTATTTAATCCTTTATCGGTATAAACTATTATGTTTGTTGGGCAAGTAAGATCCGGAGCAGTTTTATCTACAGGAGTTACATTGAAAGAACATTCTTTAAAGTTACCTGCTTCATCCGTAGCCCTGAGTGTAACGACAGTTTTACCTGTGATCGTAGTGCCAGCAGCAGGAGATTGAGTGACAATCAATTTAGCAGAGTTGCTGCAAATATCGGAGACAACAGCTTCAGCAGTAAAGTCAGCCAAAACAGTCTGGTCGCATCCAATCGTAGCCGGAACAGTAGTGTCAGCAAGACAAGCAATATCCGGAGCAGTTTTATCTACAGGAGTTACATTGAAAGAACATTCTTTAAAGTTA
>CAYVNP010000008.1:0-93976 GCA_964452905.1 uncultured Bacteroidales bacterium | reverse complement strand
ATTTGTTATCAGGAATAGCGCTTGTTTGAATAATTAATGAGGATTAACTAATTATATGTACAAATACGTAATATAATTTACTTGATCTTAAATTCACTTTTAATAATATTAAGATACAGATTTCCATATTTCACTGAAGGTTCAACCTGAGTGTTCTTCACCCAATTGTTGTATGAATCAATAAATATCAGTCGTCCGGGATTATTGCAATTTGCTTTGGCTACATTACAATATTTGCGGAAAAAACTTTCATCCCCACTTTTGAAAACATAAGCGCCTGAACTCGGATTTTCAACCAGATCGGTGAATGCAGGTTGTATCTGTGGAACAAAACCAACGCCCCATCCACTGAAATATTTAACTGAATATTCCCAGTTAAGATAAACATACTGATTAAAGAATTGGCTGGCTTCATATTCGGTTGTAAGAATCATTTCTCTTGATGTAACAGCATCCACACAATTGCGTAATCTGAGTTCGTAACGTGCAGGAGGAGTCCATCGTCCTTGCTCTCCGACAATGTACATATCTATTCCTTCGTTGAGCATTTGTGCTCTCAATTCTTTATAAACAGGTTCATTTCCAAGAGTACTGTCAGAATAAATATCTGAAGCACCGCTCATGTAGACCAAATATTTATTACCAACTTTTTGATAATTCTCAGATTTAAAATACGGGATCATTTTTTTGAATCCATCCACAAATTTTATGAAAGTAGTATCATTGACATGCATTCTTTTTTTAGCAGATATGCCAAGGTATCCGGTTTGAAACTTCAGAGCAAAGTGCATTGCGTTTGAATTCGGTCGGCTGAGAAAAATACTTGCAAATGTATTTGAATCGGTTATGACTTCTTTAAGTGAATCATCGTATGAGGGTGAAAAATCAAACAGAAAAAAATCAATTCCGTTTGCTGCTGCCTGTTCAATATGTTTTTCCATTGCAACCGAATCAGATGAGGGTTGCCCTGGTCCATATTTACCAATAACAGGAACTTCATAATTTGAAGCGCTCCAATCATTCAGGGAAAGATACATGGCACCTACCAGATAATCTTCTGTTACAGGCACTTCTTTTATTTCAAAGGCAATCTTTGTATCTTGCGGAGTCATTTCATCTTTCTTACAGGATGAAACAAAACAGGATAAAATAAGAAGTGAAATGAAATAATAAAGTAATTTAGTAATTCTCATATATAAATAATTTTATTATCTAAAAAATCAATGAATACTTCTGAATTTAATTGCTTTGATGATTTGATACTGAACACCGGATGAATCGAGAGAAGCAAATGTTTTGCCGTAAAAATACTGAACAATATCATTGTTAATTCTCGGGATCATTTTAAGCCACTCGGGATAGGTATGTTTTTTTGAAAAATACAACATGCCGGTCATGGTATTCTGACCTCCAAAATACGTGTTAATTGCATTTTGAACTTCGCTTGAATTCAGGTTGATCTCAACTTCAGGATAGGGTAGGCGTTCGGGCAGATCGGCTGCAAGAGCATTCGTCGTAGTGGGTGTTTCAGGATTAAAATGCGGTGGAAGATCAAGAAATTTTAATCTTCGTTGCAAACACCATGCATCATGACCGCCATGAAAATAATTTGCGATCCAACGTTGTGTTGCAATTTGAACCATCGGCTCACCATTGATAGAAGCGTTTACTATACCGCAAAAATCTTCATATCCCGTTGCTGATGTTCCCCATTTGATGCCATTCCCTGAAATGTATTTCGTGTATGCTGCTGATGATAATCCATACTGATCATATGAAGCTTTAATGCCATCATAATAATAATCTTCAGCGGATTTGGAACCTCCCCAACCCTTTAATGCTGCTTCAGCTTTCATAAAACAGACATCAGCATACGACACGATCATGTGAAAATAATCCGGCGTAAGAAAACTGTAATTTATCGGAGCATATTGATAATCAGATTCCGGGAGCGGTAACTGTCCGGTGAAATTCCATGAAGCAGGAATACGACCTGTTTTGGGTTTTCCAAAATAATCAATCGGGTATTGGATCAGATAAGCTACCGTATCATTCAGACCGGGTTTTGGAAGAGCATGAATATCTTTCACCCAGATCGTGTCAGCTACAACATAAGGTATGACAGATGGTGAAGCAAATTTGGTAAGACGGGGGTCATTGTATGACCTCAGATACATAAACATGAAATTACTCAAGAAAGCATATGTACCGGGTGATACAGGATTGTAGTTCGGATTATAACTGAAATAATACGGCGAATAATTTTCAAGTTCAACGCCCCAGTATGCTTTCACTTCATCATTCTTTCCGGAGACCAGCATATTTTCATCAGTCATCACAGCCAGAATATGCGGTTGAGCCAGTGTTGGATTTACATCAGATATGCGTAAGGCAATTTTAAGTCGCAATGAATTGGCAAATTTTTTCCAGCTTTTAATTATGACTGCACCTTGATTTGATCCGGTAAAAATTTTATCAGGAGTAAAAAAATCACCTTGTTCATTCAATGATTCGGTAGCTGTTTTTAATGTATTCAAAATTCCTGTATATATTTCAGGTTCGGAATCATACTTATATTTTTTCAGACTCAGATTAAATGCTTCTGAATAGGGTACGGGTCCCCAGGTAGCAACCATGATGGAGTAAATATATGACTCCCATATTTTAACCATTTGTATACGATTGGCGTAAGCGGGATCATTGCCATACATTACTTTAATCTGATTCAGGTTTGAAAGGATATCAATATAAAAACGGTTCCACCATCCATTCATTGACACGGGAGTTGCAGAATATCTCGGGAATGAACCGCCTTCAATGGAAAGATAATGTGAATAACTCCAGCAGGTATTTTTATTCATATCCGCCATCAGGTCAATCGTTCTTTTCACCACACCATTAAAAATATATTCCGGCTGAATGGTTGAAAACGAATCAGGATCTGTATTGATTTTCTTGAAGTCTTTTGTGCACGAGAACATCAAGAGCAATAAAAATATCGGTATTATTTTTCTCATAGTGATTAATATTTAAAAGAAAAATTTCAAATCAAAACCATAATAAGCTGTCGGTAACACAGAACCAAATTCAACACCTTGTGCATTACCAACAGTAGAAGTAGATTCAGGGTCAATGCCTTTGGGCGTATTTTTAAAAATAGTCCAAAGATTTCTTCCTGCCACGGCAATTCTGATCTTATCAAATGGCAGTTTGGATAGACCCGGTTTTCTATATGTATAACCAATCGTAACTTCCCTTAATTTTATAAATGATCTGTCGAACGCATTTTGTTTCATGTTTTTATCAGCCAGTTGCCAATAGTCCTGAGGCAGCATATATCCGCTGACAGAGCCACCTGCAACAATATTTCCATCGCCATCATACACATAGTTTCCTTTATCATCAAGTAAAGGATATGCGCCTTCGAGATAAATACCTTTATTTCTTTGTGTATCGGTATATTTACTTCCATCCAATCCTACACCTCTTCGTTCATCATCACTCTCTCCGAGTATCCATGCGCTGAAACGCCAATCTTCTCTGCCTTCAAGAGACGAGATTGTGTTCCCCCACACTTGTGCTTTGTGATGTCCAACAGAATATAAAGTACCACCTTTCTGGAAATCAATCAGGAAGCCAATATCAAAGTTCTTGTATTTGAATGTGTTTTTGACTGAACCTCTCCAATCGGGAAAGGCATTTCCAAGATACCCGTCATCGGTATAGATTGGCTGTAAACTGTTTTTATCCATCAATGGTCTGCCATCGGATGTGTAAAGTTGTGTGGTGCCCCTAAGTTCTCCGTAAGGTTTACCTTTTTCAGCATAGATGTTAACGCCGATCATATTTCCAAGCCAAAACCGTTGATTGCTATCTCCAAGTTCGACAACTTCATTAATATTTCGCGACCAGTTTGCTCTGATATCCCATGTAAAGTTGCGTTTTTCAATGGGGGTGATTTTAGCGCTTATCTCTATCCCTTTATTATCAACGCGTCCGACGTTAACCATCCTGCGTGAAAAACCCGAAGCTCTGGGTGTTTCAATAGGTACTATTTGTTTTTTAGTATTTTGTTTATATAACGTCACATCAAAAGATAATCTGTCTTTAAAAAACCGATTGTCAAAACCTAATTCAAACGATGTCGTACTTTGCGGTGTCAACGATGGATTTTTTCCTAATGGAGTCAGATACACCCATGGATCATTATTGTAAATACCACCTGGTCTAAAAGTATTCTTTATCTGATAAGGGTCAGTATCACTGCCTACCATTGCCCATGAAAATCTGAGTTTGCCAAAAGGCAGAATATTCTTATCCAGCTTCAGCAGTTCGCTGTAAAGGATGCTGGTGCTGATGGAAGGATAAGTGTAGTTCTCCAAATCTTTAGGCAATGTGGAAGACCAGTCAGCGCGAAATGTCATATCAAGAAAGATCATATCCTTATACTCCAGATTAATAAAGCCATAGACAGACTTCGTTCTTTTTTTATTTCTTTGTTCGTAAGCAGAAGGTGTAGAAGCAGTATTTGAAATGCTTGCAATATCAGGTAAAATAAGTGAAGAAATCATGGCATTTCTATATGTGGAACTATAATCCCTTTGCGACATACCGAAATTAACTTTGTACGTAAATTTTTTGGAAAAGAAAGACGAGTCATACGTGAGGAGGAGGTCATAATTCCGTTGTGATTCTACACTCATAAAATTTCTGTATTCACCGTCAGGGTCATAATCAGCTCCCCAATTGTTAAACTCATAACCATCTTTTTGTATATAATCCTGATTGACTTTACCTCGATAGGTTAAGTTTTTAATGATTTCACCGCTAAGTGTAATATCGCCGATAAACCTGTTCCTGTTGTCTTCATTCCATATCTCATTCATCACCCATAAAGGATTATCAAACTGATCACCATCAAACGTGACCATTGCTTTTCCGTTTTGTTGTTTCCAAGGATCAAGGTCGCTCAATGAAACATTTCTCGTCATATATATAAATGAGTTCATAGGATTTCTTGGACTCCAGTTACGGTACATCCTATTATGTACTTTTTCATTTGCCCAGATCACACCTGTGTTAATATTCAGAAATTTGGCAAATCTTTTTTCAGCTCTTAAATTAGCGCTGTGTGAGTTTTGCAGATTATGTTCAGGAACAATATCTGAACCTTTGATATAAGAATATGAAAACCTATATGAGCCGGTTTCGTAAGAACGATCGAGTGAAAGGGTGTTGGTGAATACTTTACCAATTTGATAATAATCCTTGATATTATTTGGTGAAGGATCAAAGGTGGATATCTGTCCATTATAATTTACTACTTTCTGTCCTAACATAGGACTGCCCCATGACCTGAAGTAACTGCTCATGATCGGGTAGTCCGTTGAATCCTGCCTGCTTGTGCCTTCGCGACCGGTTTGTAAAACATGCCCTGCACCATACACATTTTGATAATCAGGATACTCACTGACCCGGTGAAACATTACATTGGTATTAAACGTGATCCCGATTTTATTTTTTGTGCTCCCTTTTTTGGTCGTGATCAATATAGCTCCGTTTTGAGCAATAGAGCCATAGAGCGCAGCCGCATTGGGTCCTTTCAAAATTTCGATTCGATCTATCATGTCGGGATTAAGATTTGCAATATCATTTCCATAGTCAAGTGCACGGTCATCAGCAGAGCCTGAATTTTGCTGACCGATGTTATTAATGACAGGAACACCATCAATAACCCAGATCGGGTCATTACGAGAACCCATATCAGCGATACCACGAAGTACAACGATAGAAGAAGATGTAGGCCCTCCGTTAGAAATTAATTGCAAACCGGCAACTTTACCTGCCAGTGCATTGGTCAGATTGGGATCTCGGGCTTCGGTTAACTCCTGTGTTGAAACGGATTGTTGTGAATAACCTAATGATTTTTCTTTTCTCGAAATACCCAGTGCTGTAACAACAAACTGGTCAAGGGTTTTAACATTGGGTTTCAGGTTGATGACGATAGTTGATTTTTTCCCGGGCTTAATTTTTTCAGTAATATACCCCATAAATGAAATCAAAATTTCATCTGTTGAATCCACCAAAACCTTAAAATTACCATTCGCATCGGTGACACCTCCTTTCTTAGATTTTGCATTAATCACTGAGGCGCCGGGTAACCCATTTAAATTTTCGTCCCTTACTTTTCCTGATATTTCGCGTTGCTGGGCAAATAAACCTGTAACGCTAATAAATATCACAGGAATAAATATTAAAATTTTATTCATGTATATAATTATTTAGGTTTATACATGGACTTGTGAAAATACACAAAGTCTTAACCTGTTATTTTTTTATGAATCGCTGAGAATAAACAGCGCCGTTTTTATCAGTAATTTTTATGAAAAAAATTCCTGAAGTCAGAGAAGAGACGTTAACTTTAGATGCATCCTTATGCATGTCCGTATTCATCACGGTTTTACCAGCCAGATCATAGATTGAAATATTAATGTCTGTAGCAAAATCACCGGAAAAATATAAATAATCAGTTGCAGGATTTGCATAAATCTTCAGTTTATTAGCAGCCAGGTCATGAATAGCATTTGATGCAATAAGTTTTACATTAAATTTAATCTGATTATATGCTGTTTTTGGACTATATCCAGTTAATGTAATTATTGCATTTGCTGCAGATTTTGTTTTTCTGGTCAGAACAATTTCTTTTGTTGCTAAATCAAGAGTAGCTGTAACAATGGCATTATCAGAAGATGCTACATCATATTCCACCATACCCAAAATTTCTGTTGGAGGTACAAGATAAACTTCCATTGAACCATTAAATGATACGCGGATAACATCCGGACTGCTAATCTCCTGATCTTTGATTTGTTTTTTTACAACGACTGAATCATAAACAGTAGCATCCAATTCATAGGCGCCGGCGCAAATTTTCCCTGTCATTATACGATTCCATCCTCGTTGATCTGTTGAACTGTATGGTTTTAAATAATCAGGATTACCAAGTCCAACCAGCACACTGGTTTTAGCAGCAATGGAATTCCAGTAGATTCCTTTAGCAAGGTTAACATCATTTAATAAAGTCGCACCCGTAAAGACACTGTTAGCACCGTTTGTTGTAATAGAACCATCTTCTGTTTTAGTATAATAACTGTTGTTAGCTGTAACTGTGAAAGGTGCATTTTCTGCAGCTCCTTCAATATTGCTTGGACCGCTGTTACCCATACCATCATCGTATCCGTTAGAAGTAAGAACAGTATTATACATGTTTACAGTATTGTTAGCCCAGTTCAGATAAACAGCGCCACCGCCTCCGGCATTTGTAACTGAGTTCTGATAAACAGTACAGTTAATTAAATCGGCTGTACCTTTATCCCAGAAACTAATTGCTCCGCCATGACCACCTGCTGTATTTTTCGTGAACGTACAATTGACAAATTTTACATTATTATTTTGTCCTTCAATCCAGAAAGCGCCACCATTTCCTTCACTGCTGTTACCAATGAAAGCACAATTCTCGGCATAAATTATGTGTGGACTGTCAACACATGCAAAAACACCTCCTTTTCCGTCTGTACCTTGGTATTGAGCTTTATTCCCTGTGAAAAAACAATCGTAAAGTTTAACATTTGATTGTTCAACCAACCAAAAAACACCTGAGTTTTTGCTGCATTTATTATTAATAAATACGCTATTGTGTGCTTCAAGTGTGCTGGTGCCAACCATCAGAAATGCTCCGCCATGTTCATCTGTTGGACCCGTGTTATAACAATCCCTGATTGTATCATTTTTAAATATCACGTGACAATTATCCTGAATCCACATTTGACGTTGGCTTCTTGGAACACCCACAATAGTAAGATTTTCAATATTGATCGTATTGCTACCTTCAAAACCAAGACGCACATCACCGGGACCAAAAGTGATCTGTGCATTGGCAGTAATACCTCTTACTGTTATACTTTTTTTGATTCCATAAACTGCCAGTAATGTTGTTTTTCCTGCAATAGTTACAACATCGCCATTGACAGAAGCTTCGCAGGCAGCGTCCAATGTTTCATATGTTGTTTGTCCGATTTTTACTTGAGAAAACAGACACATTGGCAAAAATGCCATCAATGAGAGTAGAAGTTTTTTCATGAATAATTGGTTTTAGTTAATAAATTAAAAAATGAACTTTAAAAAGAGAAAGATATATGTAATAAAAATAATTATACTAAAAATTATAAATAAGACAACTTATTATGAAAGTTGGGTACTCTTAGTTTGAAAAATATTTATATCAACTCATCTTTTTTTAAGACGTGTAGTTTGAATTACTTTCTGAATAGTTCCGTCATTATTGTATTTCAAAGTATCCACACAGATTGATCTTAACCAGTCATGACCGGATAAATTACTGTTGTGATAAAAAGCGTACCATTGTCCTTTATACTCCACAATGGATCCATGATTGGTATAACTATCCGTTGGGTCCATATATACTCCCCTGTAAGTCCAGGGTCCCAGGGGGTTGGTGCTGGTTGCATAATTCATCCTATTATGTTGATCGCCTACATCATGATTATCGGAATAGGACAAATAATAGACACCTTTATATTTATGTACCCATGTTGCTTCGTGAAAATCCACTAACCCTTCCATGTTTATCATATTCCCGTCAATCTCCATCATATTTTTTTTGAGTTTACCACCTTTACAAACTCCACCTCCGCCGTAATAAAAATAGGCATGTCCGTCTTCATCAATAAATACACAGGGATCAATCATTGGTTCAAGACCATGAATATATCCTTTAACAGTAAAATTAGCTGCAGGGCTTTTACTTGTTGCTACACCAATTTTCCATGAACTATTCCAACTGGAATCACTGGGATGAGGAAAATAAAAATAATAGGTACTGTCTTTATAAGCACAATCGGGCGCCCACATAAAACCGCCTTGCGGTCGGCCCCAATTGACCTGACTTGCACGAAGTATCTCACCATGGTCTGTCCAGTTTTTCATGTCATTGGTTGAAAAAACATGGTATTCATCCATTAAATCACATCCTTTGGGAGGAGCAATATCGTGTGAGCAATAAACATATAAACGACCATCGTTCCAAACATGAGCGGATGGGTCAGCCGTAAACATATGCTTAATGAAAGGATTCTGAGATATACTGCTGATTTTAATGAATACAACTATTATTGAAAGAAAGAATATTTTTATAAATACAAATAAGTTTTTCATATATGGAGAATTATATATATTATTTTACTCAATGCAAACTTTAAAAACAAATTTCTTTTCTTGGGAATTAATGGTAAACAAATATAATCCTTTTGCAAAATTTCCTACAAAAAGTTGTAATTTATTTTCACAGTTAATTGTTTTTATAAGTAAAATTCTTCCACTTATATCAGTCATACTGATACTTCCGCTAAATCCATTTACATTTCCTCCAAAATCAATTAACAGATTACCATCAGTAACAGGATTTGAATAAATAAGAGGAATATTTTTTTCTGTTTTCAATGAGTATATACCTGAAATATTTTTTGTTGTGAAACTCCAGACAATTCCTTTTGTCGAACTCAAATCATTGATTTCATCTACCCGCCAATAATACGTTTTACCATATTCAAGTCCGCTGATGTGAAAGGAACCTTCTGCCGGTTCACCGATCAGGTTTGTATTCTCAAGTGTAGAAGTAGTGCCGAAATATAGTTTTTGTGTTTTGGTATATGTACCCAATTGCCATGTTAAAGTCAGACTGGTATCTTTGTTGGTAGCACCATCAATCGGACGGGGATATTTTGCAGTCAATGGACGGCTTTTGGTTGTGAATGTCCAAACCGGACCGGTAGTGGTTCCGAAACTGCTTGTCTGGTCAACACGCCAGTAATAGGTTGTATTGTAGTTAAGTAATGGATAGGATAAAAAAGTATCCGTTTGAGTACTGATCAAATCAGTATAACTCAATAAAGGATCAGTGCCTACATATATCCTGAATGATTGATCTATGATATCTGCGCTCCATGCAAAGGTAACAGTACTGTCAATCTCTTTAGCGCCAATTGATGGAAAAGGGTTATATGGATCAGTATATGGATCGGGAGTAGTAAATGACCAAACAGGGCCCATGGTTGTTCCATCCGATGTGGTTTGGTCAATTCTCCAGTAATAGGTAGTGTTTCCTTTTAATCTTGGCAGATTAAATGACGTATCTTTTTGTGTGCTGACCAAATCAGTTTTTGTAAAAATAGAACTTTTACTGAGATACACTGAGAAGGTTTGATCGTAGTGACCAGCACTCCAAATTAGTTTTGAAGGGGATGACGTTGTAAATAGATACTTGTCTGTTGGTTTAGGATTTGTGGGAAAAGGAGGTAATAATTTACTCGTATCCGGATCACCGTTAAAGATGGAAATATTATCAAAATAGGTTGTGAAAATTCCTGTTTCAGGTGCGTGATCATAATCAATGAGTATCCTGTCAATGGTTTTCCCTTTCAACCAATGACCAATGTAACAGCTTACTTTATTCCATCTGTTCACAATACCTCTTCCTGTGGCAGGATGCATGGATAAACCATTTATATCAAGGGCGTTCAGGTCGCGGAAATTGGTTCCATCAGTCATAATAAAATCAAGAGTTGTATATTTACCCAGTTCGGTCTTTGGATTAAATAAATAAGTCAGATTTGTGTTTGAATCAACAGGAATGTTGACATCAATAACTTTGAAATAGCACGAAGAAGCGCCAGCCGAATTGTCTGTACCGGTAATTTTTAAAGATGCATTTCCTAAAAATGAAATATCTTTTGATATACCGGTAGTAATATTGCTGACATTCACTGGTGTTACCGATTCATCAACCGTGCTGTTCCATTTAGGCAGCGCATCAAACCCTTGTTCAAAACTGGTTTGGTACCACATGGGAGGCGCCTGAAATGGAACTGAATGCGTTTCAGACAAAGGGATATCTCCTGTCAGCATTCGTCCTCCTTCGCCCGTAAGGCGCATATAAAAGTCGGACGAAATATATTCCCCTAAATGACTTGTTGTAACAAATGCATAGTTTGTCGGGATGGTTAAATAACTGTCTGCTGTATTTAGAATCTGGTTTGATTCATTATATTCATCAAACATAGATATGTAAATTCCCTGACATCCGACCCTGATCATATTATAAAACTGTCGCCACATGAAGTTGCCGTTAGCGCGGTGTCCTGCCTGCAAGTCTCCGGGTAAAATACAGGGTTGGTAGTCAATTCCATGTGCATTGCAATCTTGCTGATCGGGAAGATTAACAGTAGTGTAAAAATTATCTATACCGCTGATATTGCTGATACGACCGACCATCCAAGGGGATAACATATCAAAGGAATGATAGCAATCAATGAAATTGGGTTTTGAGTCACTTGTTTCATTTCGCCAATGGGTAGGAACACCGCCACCTACATAGCACCCCTGTGATTTGAACCAATTGATCACATCCATACATACAGTTGCTGTCCATGGGTGATTGTCATCATTGAAACCAAAGCCCCAGATAACTACAACCGGTTTTCCGTTTTCATAAGCATAGGCAGGGGAGGAAATATATTTGCTCATTTTATTCGTCCAGTCCGTTTTAATTTCTGATTGCATATTGGTCCAACCGGTGACATCATACATAATATAAAACTTAACAGCATTTGCTTCGGCTGCATTCTTGACTCTTATTGCCATGCTGTCCCTTACAGGTCCTTCACCGCCCATAGGACTGAAGCGTTGCAATGCAGCGGTATGTATGCCGTTTTGATGCATCCATTTAAAATGGGTGTTCACCGTTTGCCAGGAATAGGATGAAAACAAGGATGCCGGCTTTCCATTTCCCAGATTTGAGAAGGCAGTCGGGAATGTAGCATCATAGCTGCTGACATCAGGCCATGACACCATCCCTTTATTATCCGGTGAAGGTTTTTGCGCCCAGTTTTGAGTCCAGTGCCACCAGACATTTATAGGCGATCCGTCATTGGGACAGGCAAACCATCCCTGATATCCAACTGTAATCTTCCCTACGATATCCTGTGCGTAAAGTCTATTGGCACATACAAAAACAATCAACAATACAATTCGTATTGTATTACGTGTAGTAGGTTTTTTCATAAATAGATTTTATTGAGAACCAATTTTTTTCAAAAACAAATTTAATTTTTTTTCAATACCAAGTTAAACTTGTTTGTTACAAAATAATATTTTGATAAATTACAGATGATAAATATTTTTTGAAGGATGACTATATAATTTGCTGAATTGGGTTTTTGTAACTAGTTAAAAATAAAATACAATAGAACGCTGATGATGCTGATAAATAAGATAAACATTGATAATTTTAAAATTTCATATTTTGTTGCAATGTTTTTCAAACCTAAAAAATCATATTGGATCATAACAATCAGCGTAATCAGTGTTCTATTTTTGAAAAGGGAATAGTGATTATATTTAAATATTAAAATATATCGTTTTTCAAATAAACTCAAATATTTTAAATATCCGTTTAATTACAGTTTTCTTTTATTAGTTTGAATGATTGCTGAAAACCTAAATTTCTTGCTTTTTTTAAATCAAGACAACCATCTTCTTTTTCACCTAATTTGATCTTAGCAAAACCTCTATTGTAAAATGCATCTCCAAATTCAGGATTCATCTTAATGGCGGTGTTAAGGTCTTCTATGGCTCCTTGATAATTTTGAAGAGCTATTTTGGTACACCCTCTGTTATAAAAAAAATCATCATTCAATGGGAAAATTTCAATAGCTTTATTAAAATCCATCATAGCTCCGTTAAAGTCGTTTTCATTATATTTATCTAAACCTCTGTTGTTATAATAGTTTGCATTAAAATGATTCGAATTTATTTCATCTGATTTTATTAAATCATCTAATTCTCCTTTTTTATCGTTTAATTTATTTTTGGCAAGACTCCTGTATTTATAGGCAATTCCATTTAACGGATTTATTTCAATTGCCTTTGTAAAGTCAATAACAGCGTCTTTATAGTATTTACGTTCATATTTAAGTTGACCCCTGTTCGTAAATGCATCACTATTTTTAGGGTTGATCTCTATGGCTTTATTGTAGTCTTCCAAGGCATTCTTGTATTCGTGTTTGCTGAATTTTGCCAGTCCTCTGTTATTATACGCATCATCTTTTTGAGGGTTGATCTCCAGTGCTTTATTCAAGTCAGTAATGGCTCCTTTATAGTCCTGTAGCTTTAATTTTGCAAGACCTATTTTAGTAAATATATCTGCATTCAAGGGTTGAATGGCTAAAGCATTGTTGTAATCGGTTATTGCTCCGGCAAAATCTTGCATTTCATACTTTGCATTACCTCTGTTAAAAAAACAATCAACATTGAGGGAATTAAATTCTAAAGCGATCGTAAAATCATCCACCGCCCGATGGTAATATTTTTGGTTGTACAAAGCCAATCCTCTATTAAAATAATTATCTTCATTCCTTGGATTGATTTCAATTGCTTTGGTAAAGTCAGCGATGGCGTCCGGATAATTTTTTAATTGATATTCAGCATGACCTCTATTGCTATAAACATCTTCATTCATTGAGTCAATTTCTATAGTTTTTGTAAAATCTAAAATTGCATCATTGAATTTTTTTAGTTTAGTCAAAGCAAGTCCTCTGTTTTTATAAGCGTTTACATTTAGGGAGTCAATGTCAATTGTATTGGTAAAATCAACGACAGCCGCATTAAAGTCTTGTAATTTCAGTTTTGCAAGTCCTCTTTGATAAAAAGCATCTTTCGTGTGGGGATTGAATTCAATTGATTTTGTCAAGTCTGAAACTGCTCCTGTGTAATCCTGTATATTGTTTTTAATAATTCCTCGTTTAAGAAAAGGGTCTCCATTGTGAGGATTTATTTCAAGTGCTTTTGTATAATCATCTAATGCTTCCGGATAATTCAGCATTTTATATTTTGCATCACCTCTTAAAATAAATGAAATTTCATTTTGTGGATTTATTTCAATTGCTTTTGTAAAATCAGTGATAGCTCCATAATAATTTTTCAATTCAAATTTTGCCATACCTCTGTTTATATATGCAGCTTCGTTTAAAGGGTTAATTCCAATGGTTTTTGTATAGTCTGTAATAGCATCACTATAGTTTTTTAATTTTTTCTTTGCATGTCCTCTGTTGAGATAAGCCCAATAAAATTGAGGATTTAATTCAATTATTTTAGTGTAGTCTGTTATTGCACCGCTGTAATCTTGCTGATTTTCTTTAGCCAGAGCTCTGTTATAATAATAGGTTGTATTATTCGTATCTGATTCAATAGCTTTCGTAAAGTCAAGTATGGCTCCATGAGTATCGAGTTGTTTAAGCTTTTCAATTCCGCTATTATAGAAGTCCTCGCTGGTCTGAGAGTTGCAATTGATTAGAAATAGTAGGTTAAGAAAAAGGACTATATAAGGTTTTTTTTTCATAATCAGTAAGTAAAATCTTACAGCTTTAAATGTGGTTTGAATAGTGATCCTTTTATATTTAAAAGGAAAGACGCTTTTTAAATTAATTCAAATTTAAGGAAATTTATTTTTATTAGCTCTTGTTTTCGTTTAAATGAAAGTGGTTAAATGAAGATTTGGGAAATTAACAGGTTCAAAGCTAAAGAGAAAAAACGAGTGTATTGCTAAAGCTCACACACTCGTTTTCTGTTGAGTAGTCTGTAATGGACAAATATCGAACCTGCTTTTAGTCCATTTTAAACAAATATACCAATTTAAAAAGATTTTACAATCTCTTTCATTCTGACTTTGGACAGAAGGTTTACAGTCAAAAGGTAATGTATGACAGCGATCTTGCGCAGTTGTTATAAGTTGAACCCAAATCCTTGAAGCAGGCAGTTAAAAGGAATATAGAACTATTTTCCGGGACATTTTAGTTTACACTATTGTCTTCAATATGGGTTGTGCGATTTGCAATTAAAAAATCAAGAATTCTTGTATTTATTGTATCAGATTGGTCAAAAGATAAAAAATGGCCAGCATTTTTTATAATACTTGTTTCAGAATGTGGAAGTAACTCTTTTGCTTTATCAATACTTTTCTCCTTATTAATAATATCATGATCGCCAATTAATATTAGAACTGGCATGGATAGAGTTTTTAATTCATCATCAGAAAAGGGCGTCAATTGTAAAAAAAACTTACCTAATGTTGCTTTTTGTGTAGCTATATAATATTGCTCAATATATGCTTTTTCAATTTTATCAACATTAACTGACATTGTTTCTAAAACACTGTTCAGGTGTTTTCGTTTTGGAATAAGCGTATGGGTGATATTGGACAGCATTTCTGAACTTGGGCGTATCCATGTAAAAGTCTGCGCAGGACTTAAAAGGATCATATTCTTGATTCGGGATTTTTGTTGAAGTGCAATATATACTGCTAACCATCCTCCTCTGGAAGAACCAATTAGACTAAATTTTTTAAGTTTAAGTTGATCAAATATTTCATTATACCAATTTATAATGTCACTCATGTTTTTAACTTTTCTATTTATCTCTGATTTTCCTGGTTCAAGCAAATAATCTATAGCATAAACTCTATGATTTTGAGAAAGTGCTTTTATATTAGGGTACCACATTGTAGAACTAGCATTCATTCCGTGCAATAAAACTATAGGTTCGGCATTTTTAGAGCCACTTACAATTACATGGGCATTTCCAAAGCTTGTTAGGATTTTCAATTCATGAAAAGGTATTTTCCAAAGTTTTAAAGCTTTATCATATGCTTTATAATATATACGGTTTTCAGGTTTTATATCTTCTACATATTCCCCAAACTCTTCATCTAATTGTTTTTGCAACCATTTTTGATTTTCCTCCTGTACAGTAATACCCTTTTCTTTGTTTCTTTTTACATTTTCACAACCATAGATAGAAAACGCAATAATTATTAATGTAATATATTGTATAAAAAATCTCATAATATTATATTTCAGTAAACATGTGCACACGAAGACACAATCATTACTGCTATTAACGAAATCAATAAGCTTATTAATTCTTTCATGGTTTTATATCTTTGGGGAAAATAATTTTTATTTGCCCAAGAACTTTTCACAGCCGTTTTTATAATTAGAGGTTCGTCTCCCCTGAATTTGAAGTTTTTATATTGGTGATCCAAGAACTATTAAGACAACATTCAATCTTATTGATACAAAAGTTTAAAAAGCTCGTTCAAGTCGGGAGATAAGATGATTTCGGTTCTACGATTACCGGCACGACCTTCATCTGTTTCATTCGTCTTTACAGGATGAAATTCGCCTCTGCCTGATGCCGTTATACGATTCGGATCAAAATTATAGTCCTTTGTCAAAATACGTACAATGGATGTAGCTCTTGCTGTGCTGAGATCCCAATTGTCTCCAAACAGATTTGTTTTAATGGGGACATTATCTGTATGACCTTCAATCATCACAGTGATGTCCTTGGTGCTGTTAAGCACATTGGCAAGTGATTTGAGTGCTTCTTTACCTTTAGGATCAACCACATCGCTGCCTGATTTGAACAACAGTTTTTCCTCGAGCGAAACATAAACGTTTCCATCTTTAATGTAAACGGATAGCTCATCTGTTTTATAATTCATCAGTGCATCTGTTATTGAATTTTTAAGTTTGGACATTACATCCTTTTGCGATTGAATCATATCCATAAGATTTTTTAAACGCTTTGCCTGGTTGGCAATAGTCATTTTTGATTCTGTAGAAAGATTATTCAAGTCATTTTGAACCGAAGCATTTTGATTCTGCAAAGATCCTTTTTCTTTTTTAAGATTTTTTACCTGATCGTTACACTCATCCAGTTTAATAAGTGTATTGGCGTTATCTTTTTGAAGCTTATCAACTTTAGCTTCTGAATCCATAAATTTTTTACTTGACACACATGATGTAAAAAACATGCTAAGAATCAAGGATAAGAATGCAATGAATAGTAATGTTTTTTTCATTTAATTAAATTTTAAAAGTGAATAATAGAAATATTAAATTACACAACAAAGGTGAGTCCATGAATACGGAAAATTGTTATAGAATAAAAGAATATAATTACATCATTCACACATTTTCAGGTGTGCCGAATTATTTATTTTGTGTTGCTTGAATTGAGAAGGAGTTAATTTATTAATCCCTTAAATAGCATAAACTATGATTGATTTTCCTGTAAATTCAGGTCAATTTTTGAAGTTAAACATAAAAACAAAATGTTATTTGGAGTTCCATCTGTCGAGAACGATTTGTTTTAATGACTTGGAAACAAGCTAATGGCGCTGTATTCGAGAGGGAAGATGTCAGTTTTACACCTGAAAAAGCCGTTTTTCCAGTAAATGAGATAAATTTATTTTTTTAACACTTTTTTTATAGTTACCACTTCTTGAAAATTTGATAAATTCAATCCTGCAATAATGCCATTAAAAAACTAATTAATATTTATATATTTGAAAAATCAATAATTTTTTTTATAAACAGTTTGAGTTTTAATAAAAGTATTAATTTTTGAGGTAATAGTGGTTAAATGAAAAGAGAAGTATCTAATTTATTTGACTCAGAACAATGGTTGGAGACAGCAGAACAATTAAAACAAGCAGCAGATGTAATCCTAAATGTTTTATTAGAATCTATTCAAAATGAAACTAATTTTGAATTTGAAAAAAAACAAGTAGGGCTTTTTTATTCGTATTTGTTAATTTTGGGTTATTCAGTAGAGAATTATGTTAAGGGTAAATCAATTTATCTTTATAAACTTAATAACCAGATACCAGATAATCAAAATTTTGATTTTTTATTTAAAAATGTATGGAAGGTAAAAGGACATAATATTTCTGGCATTATAAATTCTATGGGGCTAAAATTAACAAAAGCAGAATTAACCTTATTGAAGAAATTGGAAGATTCTATTATTTGGGCAAGCAAATATCATTTAGATAAAAAAGGAGAAGTACTTAAATATACTTTAGATATAAATGATTACAACAAAACTATTTTAAGACAACTTTACAAAAGAATTGATTTATTGATAGAAACAAAAAGTAAAATACAATAATGTTTGAACAAACCTTTAAAAACATTGATGACATCCTGCACAAGGATGCTGGGTGCAGTAGTGAGTTAGATTACGTGGAGCAGACCTCGTGGGTGTTGTTCTTAAAATATCTGGACGATTTAGAGAAAGACAGAAAGACAGAAAGACCGCAGCCGACCTTTCAGGTAAAACATACACTAATATTATTTATCCAGAATACCAATGGAATGTTTGGGCTACGCCTAAAGATAAAGATGGTAAACTCGACCACCATAAGGCATTGACTGGTGATGACCTTTTAGATTTTGTGAATATAAAATTATTCCCATACCTCAAAAAATTTAAAGCTGATGCTGAAAGAGCCGATTCTATTGAATATAAAATTGGGGAAATATTCAGCGAGCTAAAAAACAGAATCCAGAGCGGTTACAATCTGCGTGAAGTAATTAACCGTATTGATGAACTTCGCTTCCGTACGCACGCCGAAAAGCACGAAATGAGCCACCTCTATGAATCCAAGATTCAGAATATGGGAAATGCTGGACGCAATGGCGGTGAGTATTATACTCCTCGTCCTTTAATTAAAACTATTGTTAAAGTTGTTGCACCTGAAATAGGAAATAAAATTTATGATGGAGCTGTCGGCAGTGCTGGCTTTCTATGCGAATCCTTTGAATACTTAAAACACAGTAAAGGCAAGACTGAAAAACTCACATCGAAAGACATTGAAACATTGCAGAAAAAAAGTTTTTTCGGTAAAGAGAAAAAATCTCTTGCATACATCATCGGTATTATGAATATGATTTTGCATGGCATTGAAGCCCCGAATATCGTGCATACCAATACTCTTGCCGAGAACCTTGCCGACATACAGGAAAAAGACCGCTATGATATTGTTGTTGCCAATCCACCGTTTGGGGGGAAATAGCGTGCCGAAGTGCAACAGAACTTCCCTATTAAAACAGGCGAAACAGCATTTTTATTTTTACAGCATTTTATAAAAATCCTCAAAGCAGGCGGAAAAGCTGGGGTTGTAATAAAAAATACTTTTTTGAGCAATACGGATAATGCTTCCGTAAGTTTACGAAAGTTGCTTTTAGAAAGCTGCAACCTGCATACTGTACTGGATTTGCCGAGTGGAGTTTTTTCGGGTGCTGGGGTAAAAACGGTTGTGTTGTTTTTTGAGAAAGGCGCACCAACACGTAAGGTTTGGTTCTATCAACTGAATTTAGACAGGAACTTGGGGAAAACAAATCCGTTGAATGAAAACGATTTGGCTGACTTTATTAAACTGCAAAAGACCTTTGCCGACAGCGAGAACTCTTGGAGTGTTGATGTGAAAAATATAGACCAGACCACCTTTGATTTGAGTGCCAAGAACCCGAACAAAAAAGAAGAAGCTGCATTACGCCAACCACAAGAGATTTTAAAAGAGATGAAAGCATTGGACAAAGAAAGTGCAAGTATTTTACATTCAATTTTAGAAATACTATGACAAACAATGATAAAAATATTTCTACTGAAGCGTATCAACAATTTCTTGGTGAAATAGTACATCTGGTTCAAAACCACCGTGTGCTTGCCGTGCAGACTGTTCAAACGGTTTCAAATCAGTTGTATTGGAGTATTGGCGAATTGATTATTAAAAAACAACAAGAACACGGTTGGGGTAAATCTATCGTAGAGAAATTAAGTAAAGATTTAACTCGGCGTATTGGCGAAGGGGTAAGTTGGTCGCCCCGAAACCTTTGGTTTATGAGGCAGTTGGTAGAGGAATACTCAAATGTGAACCAAGCTGGTTCACATTTGAAATTGAAAGATATGAACCAAGCTGGTTCAGAAAAACCAAATGTGAAGCAGCTTGTTTCACATTTAGAATTTAAAAATATGAAACAACTTGTTTCAGAAGTGTGGAAGCTATCTGTATAATGAAGACGGCATTCGCATTTCCCTTTGCATCAAAAGAGGTCACCTGATGATATAGCCAGCGAGGAAGTTGACTTATAAAGTCAGGGAGTAAGTGTCAGTCCCCCGATATTTCCAGATAATGTTACTATATCTGTGCAAGTTCGTCCTGCAGCATCATTATATGCTGTTGTTAGATCAAGTTTCGCCTGATTAGCTATAACATCATTGATGTGTTGCGTCCCGTTTAATATCCCTGGAGGAAACCCACCCACCGAAGAACCCGGACTTAGTCCAAGGTCGCCAGTAACCGTTGTTGCTCCTGTGCTGGTAACTGCTGAGCCTGCAAGAACCCCGAAGTTAGATGTGCTGGCAAGTGGCACTGTCGCCTGCACCGTGGTTTGAAGGGGTATTACAATTGGATTTGTTCCAGAAGATACCGTATCATTTTTTTCGCATCCGAACATCAAAACAACCGATATTATTGTAAAGATTGTTAATAGTTTTTTTGTTTTCATTTTGTTTTTATTTTGTGAATAAATTTTCAAGCTACAAAAGTGAGTCATTTAATGCCAAATAGTGTAACACAATTACAGAAAAGAGTTACGTCATTTACACATTTCCGGGCTTGTTTGAAATATAGAGTTTGCAAAAATTGGGTAAAAAAGCATTACTTAAAGCAATGCTAAAAATTTTTATGTATATGGACAACTATTTTATACGTTTTACGCTGTCTACTAAATATTCCGAATCACCATGCCAGAACAATACTCCATTTTTTTGTTTATAATGTACTATCACTATTTGTCCCTGCATAGTATCAAGCTGCTGTGCTAGATTTTCGCAGGAAACCGAAAAATTAAATTTTTCAGATGCAAGGGCAACATTCGTATTACTAGACACACTGCTTAATATCATTTCACCTTCGTAAGTTTTGATAATATTCCCTTTATGAGAGAATTTCTGTAATAATCCCGCACGATAGCCATTACTGTATGTATAAAAATACTTCCAATAAATGAAAATACCTATTATAATTACAATTAGAGTAATGAATAAAAAAAATATTTTTTTAATCCATCGTTTTATTCCAAACCATTTGGAATTTTTCGTTGATGTTGAGTTTAAGTCTGCTATCATGACAGCTTATATTTTAATGAAATTATGATCGAATTCCGACAGTTGATCACTATTTCCTCTTAGAGACTACTAAAGTGATAATTTTAAAAGATTCTTTTCCCTTGAATAACCCGAAGTATTATTGCGATAATTGCAATAACAAGAAGAATGTGTATGATGCTTCCGACACTGTAGGCAAAAAATCCGATTGCCCATGCAATGATTAGGATTACCGCTAATATATAAAGTAGATTTCCCATGATTTTTGTTTTTAAAATAGTTTAAACTTTTTTTGTTTAATCAAAATTGATATTAACTATATTTATTCTATAGTCATATACAACTGAACTTGAATTTTAGACAGTAGATATATTTGCTTTGATAATTGTTAATTTCTCTATTTTTATTTATGGGTTTCATTTTAAAAATATTAAATGTTATAAATATTTGTGATGCTTAAATTAAAAAGTCAACATAAAAGTCAGTTTAGTTTATTATTAAAACCTGAATCCTAAAGTAGTCTGGTACCAAACATTTTTATAACGGGGGGTTGTAGAAGTTCCATCTCCGTTATTATTCTGAATATCCCACCCAGCTCTAATGCCAATTACAAAATGTTTTAGAGTAATATCAATACCACCTAAAAAACATAAAGTGTTTTTACGGACATTTTCATTTTTAAATATTTGTTCCTGATCGTTGCTCGTGTTAGAACTCACAAATACATCCCTTTGTTTTATCAAGTAAGAAAATTGAGGACCTGCAAGTAATGTTATGAATTCGCTTGGTTTCAATGCAAATAACAGAGGCACATCAATATAATCTGTGGTACGGGTAAAATTATAGGTACTGCCAAGAATTTTGCCTGTTCCTTGAAATCCTTTTTGAGAAAATAGTATTTCAGGTTGAATGCCAAAATATTTTCCTAGTGGAATCGTTAAAAAGGCACCTGTCGCTAAACCAAATCTGGCATTTGCATGAAATTCCTCGCCTTTTGTGTCATATACATTTGAATAATTTGCTCCTAACTTAAGTCCGAATAAAAATTTAGTTCGGAAATCAATATTTTTATCTTGTGCTTTACTATAGTTAGCAAGGAAGGTAACTACAACTATTATAAAAATTATTTTATTCATATATATTTAAAATTTATATTAAGTAATTTTAAAAGTACGGTTTAATCAATGTAACACTTAACCGTACTTTTTAAAAACGAATGATTACAGTAATGAGATAATCTTAAATAATTCTTCTTTTGTTTTACCAAGTTTGATTTGTAGTTTCCCATACATCTCATCTTTCTTGCCTTCTTCAAACATCAAATCATTGTCTGTTAAAATTGCAAATTTTTGTTTAAGTTTACCTTTCTGCTCATTCCAGTTTCCTTTAACTTCTGTTGTATTCATTTTTTATATTATTAATTGTGAATGAATTTTCACAGTACAAAGGTGAGCACATTCATTCCAGAAAAAGTTACACAATTGAATAAAATAGTTGTATCATTCACACATTTTGAAGGTGATACGTTAGAATGTAAATCCAGCAGGTGTTTATGTTTCTCCAAAACAACTTGCCATACCCGCTCCAGCTTACGGAGAGGATAATAAAAAAGCCAGAAACTCCTGTTTTTATGAGCTTCTGGCGGATATTGTTGTAGTCCGTACGAGAACACAACCTTTCTTATTTTTTATTTCCCCTTTTTATTAAAAATACAAGCTGTATCTATTGTTTGACAGGTAATTTATGAAAACAGAAATAAGATGAAATTAAATGAAAGTAAATGTAATTAAAAATATTCGTACCCCAATTCGTACCCCAATATAATTTTTACTATATTTGTATTGTTCAAACCAAAACCAATACTGATATGGCAAAAGTTAAATTTTATTTAAAATCTTCGCCGAATCCTGAAAAATCAATTTTTGCAAAGTTTCATTTCAAATATAGTGAAACAGATATTAGCGGAAATAAATTTTTTAAGTTTCTGAAATACTCTACCGGCGAAACTATTAATCCTAAATATTGGAATGACAAAACGCAAAGAGCTACAAATAATTTTCGTGAACATGCAGAATTTAATACACGGTTGAATGATATTGAAACCGCTATTAATGACGTTCACAGAAGAATGTTAAACGATGGAGAGGAACTAACACCTGAAACCTTAAAAAACAGCTTAATTAAACATTTGGAAAAACTTAAAAAGAAAGTAGTATCAAAACCGAAAAAAATTTATTTTCTCGACTTTATTAAACTAATTATTGAAGAATCAAAAGAGGGTAAAAGATTAACAAAAGAAACAGGAGGAATAATAAAAAAAAATACTATTAAGGGTTATAATACTTTACAGAATAACCTTATAGAATATGAATCAGCTACAAATAAAAAACTCACGTTTGAAGATATTAATCTTACATTTTATAAAGAATATCTGACCTATTTAAACAAAAAAAATTATACTACCAATACAATAGGAGCTCGTATAAAGAATATTAAAGTATTCATGAATATTGCTAAAGATAGAAACTTGACAAAACAAAGTGAATTTGAGAAAGTAGAGTTTAAAACCATTAAGGAAGATGTACAAACCATTTATTTGAATGAACAAGAACTTCAAAAAATATATAAATTAGATTTAAGTAATAATAAAAGACTGGATGCAGTTAGGGACTTATTTATTATCGGATGTTACACTGGTTTACGTTTTTCCGATCTTAAACAGATACAACTTGAACATTTCATTAATGACCAGTTTATAAAAATATCAACTATCAAAACGAGTGAAACAGTTGTTATTCCTTTGCATTGGACAGTTAAGGAAATTTTGAAAAAATATGAAAATAAGTTACCTCGAATTATAAGTAATCAAAAAATGAATGATTATATTAAAGAATTAGGTAAAATTGCAGAGATTAATGAAACGGTTATTATCAGAGAAACTAAAGGGGGGTTGAGGATTGATAAAAAACATAAAAAATATTCACTTATTACTGTTCATACTGCACGCCGGAGTTTTGCAACCAATATGTTTTTAGCGGATGTGCCAACACTCTCAATAATGAAAATCACAGGACACCGGACAGAAGGAGCATTTTTAAAGTATATCAAAGTTTCGCCGGAAGAAAACGCAAATAAATTATTAAATCATCCATTTTTTAACCAATCTAAAGGGTTGAAAATAGCAAACTAAATAAATAATATGAATACAATTGAAAACTACCAGAAATTAATGAAATGTACTAAAGATTATTTATATAATGTAGAAAATAATTTTAAAAATTTTAGAGATGATAGTATAATTGTTAATAAAATACCCCCTAAAAATTTGCTGAGTAAAAAAAGAGTAAAAACAAAGAAAAAATATATAGTAAATGGCAAGAAATTAAGCCCTAAAATAATAAGAAATATTGAAATAATAAAATATTTACAACAGGAGTTTTTTGATTATAATTTGGTAGATAATTATATTCAGAATGCAAAGTCAGAAATTGAAAATTTAATTTATAATCAGAATAACAATATTGATATTTTTATTAAGAGAGTTGAAAAAGATTGTAATAGCATTAAATTAAGATTTGACAGGATTTTTTCAGAAAATGAATTGAATCATATTAATAAAAGACACCTATATCAGTCGTTATTTCTTATAAGGGCATTTTTGTTTGATTTTATTAGTTGGTTTGAAAATTCCGTCAAAGAATCAAGTTCTCCAATCAAAATTAATAAGATAAAAACAAATTGCAACCCATCATTATTTGCATGGTTATTTACTGAATTGGCTAAAAAAGGATTTATTGAAACACCTTTAAGGAGTGGTGAAACTAACTATACCGGATTAGCAAAAGAAATATTTAATCATTTTGAAATTAACACTACACTCGAAAACTTAATTAAGGAAATGAATCCTAATAAAAATTCTTTATCAGATACAAAGAGGGCAAAGTTTAATATTCCTGAACAATCTGATCTTAACTAAATTTAACGTTATAACATTACTGTCCGGACAGTTTACGGATAGTTACAACGGTTAGATTTGATTTTATTTTGTAAGAAAATTGCTAATCTAAATTCTTACAAAGATGGATTCAAATATTATTCTACACTCAACCTCGATCAATGAACTTAAAAATATTATTGGTGAGGTACTGGAAGAAAAACTAAAGACATTCACCTCGCAACCTCCACAACAAACCCCGCAACGTGAAACCTTCGGCACACGTAAAGAAGTAGCTAAAGAGCTTCATATTTCCTTGCCTACGTTAAACGAACTTACAAAGGATGGAACAATTCCTGGAAATCGTATTTCCGGCAGGGTGCTTTATAAGTGGGAGGATGTATATAAAGCAGTCAAAGAAATTAAAACTCTAAAGTATAGAAAGAGTTAAATGATTGATGGAATAAAAATATTAAATCTTCCGGTAATCATTGATAAATTATTGAAAAATGATTTATTGCAGTTTCCTAATGCTATTACTGATGATGGAGAGGTATTAAACAAACCTCGACACGCTGAATATAGAAGTTTGTTATTTACAATAAAAAACAACAATGTCAAATTAAAGGGCAGTTTGCACAAATATTTTAATAGTGGATTACATAATTACAACAATTTTTATTTTTCCAATCTGTTAAATACATTGATTGATCTCTTTGAAAAATTTAAAATTAACCCCAATACAACGGTACTAAATAACGTAGAGTTTGGAGTGAATATATTCACTCCATTTCCTCCCGAAGTGTTATTAAATGCAATTATTCATTATAAAGGCACACCGTTTCACCCTTTCAATATTAACGGAGCAAAAGGAATTGAATGTGAAAAAGAAAATTTTATTATAAAAATTTACGACAAATCCCACCAGTACAACCTACCTGAATATATTTTACGATTTGAAATTAAGGCAATAAGAATGAAATTCTTTGTTGATAATAGAGCCAAGATTAATGTTTTATCCGACTTGCTTAATATTGACAACCTGATAAAGTTAAAAACGATTTTAATAGCGGGATTTGACGAAATATTAATTTATGATAATTCCATTAAGGAAAACAAATTAAATGCAACAGAACGTCTTATTTTAAGTAATGGTCGTAATTCAAAGCATTGGGAAGAATTGAAACCAAAAAGTAAAGAATTTGGTAATAATAAAAATCTCTATTACAGAAGAACAAGGAAAAAATATTATAGAGAATTAGAACGCTTTAAAAAAATTATCTCAAAATATTCTACCTCGACATTACAAAAAGATATTTCATTTTTAATTGAAAGTAAATTCAATGAACTATTAATTTTTGATAAGGCAACAGGGGACAAATTAACCAACTTCTTAAAACAAATATCTTTTGAGGATAGGGACAAATTCACTGACTATATAAACAGTCAGAAAAATAGTGAAAAGGGACAAATTACCAATTTACATATAGAGAGAATTTGTCCCCCTGATGAAGTTAAAACAATTAGGAAATGTTTAACCTGTGGAATTGATATTTCACATAAAAGGGAAATAGCAAAGTATTGTTCAAAGAAATGTAAGAACGATTTTACAAACCCTCTACTTAATCCAAAAAATAATTTAAAACGAAGTATTGAAAAAATAAATTTATATCCGTCTTTGTTTGATAATTCACTTTATATTTTATTAAGTAATGAAAAAATAAAAATACTAAATAAAAAAAATTCAATTTATAATTAAATAAAATTTGCCTAAAAATAGGGCGAAATAAGGCAATGGCAAAAACAAAAACATCATTCAAAAGGGGTGAAGCAAAAGGAAAACCAAAAGGAGCTTTGAACCACACCACAAAGGATATAAAAGAAGCGTTTAAAATGCTGATTGAAAAAAACATTGATAATCTTTCCGGTTGGTTGGATCATATTGCAGAGAAAAATCCTGAAAGAGCATTAAAAATTATCATTGATTTGTCAGAATATATTATACCTAAACTTGCAAGAACTGAGGCAGAGATAACAGATAAAACAGGAACTTTAAGAAAAACCGTTTACGATTTATTCCCTCCTGAATTGATGAAAAAATTAGATGAAAAAAAATAAATCATCTTAATCCTGATTTAACCTATATTTGTTAAATAATTTAATGCACTGTAAGTCCAAAACTTTAACAGAATAAATTTTAGATTTTTTTTTACTATTAAGATGAAAAAAATTTACATTCTTTTATTTACTTTATTATTGTTGAATTTTACGAAAGCACAGTGGATAGCACAAACAAGCGGAACAACTAACGTTTTAAATTCTGTTTATTTTATCAATTCTGATACAGGTTATGCGGTAGGTGGTAATGGAACCATCCTAAAAACCAGTAATGGAGGCATCGCATGGAAAATGTTATCAAGCGGAGGAACATTTAATTCCGTTTATTTTCCTGATGCCAATACAGGTTATGCGGTGGGTAAAGGTGGATATGGTGGACTAATTTTTAAAACTATCAATGGAGGCAGTACTTGGACGTCTTTATATTATGGATCACAATCACTTCAATCATTAAATTCTGTTTATTTTATCAATTCTGACACAGGTTATGCGGTAGGTTATCCTGGATTCATTATTAAAACCACCAATGGTGGTAGAAATTGGATATATTTAATAAATGAAGGAGGCTATTTTTATTCCGTTTATTTTACTGATGCTAATACAGGTTATGTCGCGGGTGGTTCTCTTGAACCCTTTATATTTAGGACTGCAAATGGATTTAATACATGGATATCTTCAAATTGTGTTAAACATCTTAGAACATGGGCGTTTAATTCCGTTTATTTTCCTGATGCCAATACAGGTTATGCGGTAGGTGGTAAAGGAACAATAATAAAAACATCCGATGGAGGTAATTCATGGGATAGTTTATTGAGTGGAACAAAATATAATTTAAATTCAGTCTATTTTATCAATTCTGATACAGGTTATGCGGTAGGTGATAATGGAACCATCCTAAAAACCAGTAATGGAGGCACAATTTGGATTGTTTCATCAAGCGGAACAACTAACGTTTTAAATTCTGTTTATTTTATCAATTCCGATATAGGTTATGCAGTGGGTGATGGTGGTACTATTTTAAAAACCAATAACGGAGGTGGTACTTCAATTGAAGAAAATGAATTAACAAAAACAATATTTAATATTTATCCTAATCCTGCCAATAATAAAATTACAATTAACAACAAAGACAACCTTTTCAAAGAATCTCAAATATCTATATTAAATATGGCAGGTCAGCAAGTAATTTCCGAACAATTTAATAGTCAAAACAAAATTGAGATGAATGTTAGTTCTTTGGTCAAGGGAATTTATTTTGTGAGAATACAAACTAACTCCGGAATTGAAAGTAAAAAGTTAGTGATCCAGTAGATAGTTATTAAACTATTAAAAGAGCTACGAAACCATTCTATTAGTACCCCTATTAGTACCCCATAAAAACAAAACCTCTGCAAGTATTTAATTTACAGAGGTTTATTAGATATTGTAGTAGTCCGTACGAGAATCGAACTCGTGTTGCAAGAATGAAAATCTTGTGTCCTAACCCCTAGACGAACGGACCAAAATATTTTGGATATTTTTTGTTTTGGGGTTGCAAAATTATAAATTTTTTTAATTTAAACAAAAAAATACGCCTCATTCTGCTTAAATAATTTTTATACTTACATTGCAGATAGTTTCAAAGATTTTATCAGAGTATGAATTTTTTTTGGAATAATTTTTAATTTTAATGTGGATTATATTAATTTAGTCTGGTATTAAATTTTCAACTATACAAAAACGGACTGGTTTTATTTTTGTTTTTTACATTCTAAATGCATACATATGAAATATTTTTATATTTTTTCAGGGGTTCTTGTTTTCTTACTTACAGCAGTTTACGGGTTTTATTATCTGGCTCAAAGTAATGATGAAATGGAAGCAAAGGAATTTATTCATCGTATTGAACGTAAGGTAATTCCCCTAATGAAAGAAATGTCCACTGCATATTTTAATGCTGCTATTACAGGTGATACCAATGATTACAAACGTTCAGCCGGACTGGAAATACAATTGAGTCAGATTTATTCTGATAAAAATGACTTCAATGTGTTAAAAAAGTTTAAGAATTCGGATCAAATTAAAGATGAGTTGTTAAAACGTGAACTATCCCTGATGTATAATGATTTTTTACGAAAACAGATCAATCCGAAAAAATCCGAAGAGATCATAAAACAATCCAATATCATTGAACAAAAGTTTGTTACTTTCCGTACCCTCCTTGATAATAAATCCATTACCGATAATGAGGTGAATGAAATATTAAAGAAAAATACAGACAGTAAAGAATTGGAAAATGTTTGGTTGTCAAGTAAAAAAATAGGAGAGGTGGTGGCTGAGGATGTAATCAAATTAGTTATACTCAGGAACAAAGTAGCAAAAGAACTTGGGTTTAAAAATTTTCATCAGATGGAGTTATTGTTGAACGAACAAAATCCCAATGACATTGAAAAGATTTTTGATGAACTTGACAGCTTGACCCGCGGTACCTATAGGTCATTGAAAAGAGATATTGATAAATTTCTTGCTCAACGCGATCGGGTTGAAGAAAAGGATTTGATGCCTTGGCATTATCAGGACAGATTTTTTCAGGAAGCCCCACAGATATATTCAATTAATCCTGATGTGTATTTTAAAGATCAGGATGTAGTGAAACTGGCAAAAGATTTTTATGGAAGTATTGGAATTGATATTTCGTCCATACTGACCCGGAGCGATCTGTATGAAAAAAAAGGAAAGAATCAGCATGCTTTCTGTACGGATATTGACCGGCAGGGAGATGTGCGCATCCTGGCCAATGTAAAACAAAATCAGTACTGGATGGGAACGATGCTGCATGAACTGGGACACGGAATATATTTTAAAAAAATTGACGGTTCATTACCTTATATTCTCCGTGAACCTGCTCATACTTTTACCACTGAGGCAATAGCCATGTTTCTTCAACGATTTAGTTCTGATCCTGAATGGTACAACGAAATGAAATTAATTTCGAAAGAGGAAAAAGAAAAAATCAAATCCGAATCTCATAAAGCATCCCGCTTGCAACAACTGATCTTCAGCCGATGGGCTCAGGTGATGTATCGCTTTGAAAAAGGAATGTATGAAAACCCGAATCAGAACCTGAATGAATTGTGGTGGACATTGGTCGAACAATTTCAGATGATCAAACGTCCGGTAGGAAGGAATAAACCGGACTGGGCTTCTAAAATACATATCATTACAAATCCTTGTTATTATCACAATTATTTGTTAGGTGAAATTCTGGCTTCGCAATTATCAAATCATATTTTTAATCATGTGGTCAAAACTCATCCTGAAAATAATTTTACGTATTGTAATCATCCAGAAATTGGGGATTATCTTATTGAACGGATATTTAAACCAGGCAGAAAATGGTATTGGAATGATCTGATTAAAAATGCTACGGGCGAGAATCTGACCGCTAAATATTATGCCGCTCAATTTGTGAATTGAAAAAATAAATTTTATTAATATATACTTTTTTTAATTATGAAGAAGATTTATATATTATTATTGTTAGCATTTGTCAAGGTCGGCATGACCCAAGGCCAAACCATCCCCAATGCAGGTTTTGAAGACTGGGAGACGACAACCATTTTTGAAGAACCAGATTCTTTCTCCACATCAAACTATCAGACCTATTTTTCCGGTGGAGTCTCAGGTGTTAAAAAAACGATTGAAAGTCATTCTGGTAATGCCTGTCGGATCGAAACCATTGTCGTTGGCAAAGATACAGTTGCCGGTATGTTACTCATTGGTACGCCCGGAATTAAAACAGTAAATGGTGGTATTCCTTTTTCATCCAAACCGGATAGTATATTCTTTTATATTAAATATGATATAAAGCCCAAAGATACGGCCCTACTTGCTATTGGATTCAAGAAGAACGGTCAGTTTGCCAATATCATCAGGGCACAGTTTTATGGTCAGCAGAATGTGTATAAAAGAATAAGTCTGCCGCTGCAATGGAATCAGACACCGGATTCACTGGTAATGATTCTTACCAGTTCAAATTTAGATTATTCAAAAATTCCGGGTAGTTATTTTTTAATTGATGGAATAGAATTATATAATTCGTCCCAACCGTTTCCTAATGGAAACTTTGAACACTGGAATGCCAAGCAGTATGAGACACCTGTAGGTTGGAACACAATTAACACAATGGGATTTATTACAGGAAAAATGTCTGCCGCAAAAGACACTTCACATTATGAGGGAAAATATGCTTTGCGTTTGGAAACTATTATAATGGGAAATAATAGTCCGGGAGGATATGCTTCTCTTGGTCCCGTTTTCGGTAATAATGGTCTTAAAGGCGGAATACCTATCAGTCTGAATCCCGAAAAAGTTACATGGTATTATAAATATATTCCTGTCGGGCTCGATACCGGGCTTGTGATGCTTACGATATCTAAATGGGATGCTGTAAATAAAAAAACTATTTATCTTGAAAATAAATTATTGAAGTTGGCTCCGCAGGATCAATATACGTTTAATGAATATGCGTTTACCTATCAGGGATTACCCGTTGCAGATACCTTCAATATTATCTTTGCTTCCGGCAATTTTACCACCGGCGCTTTTCAGGCACTGGGCAGTGTTTTATATGTTGATAATATCAATATGACTTTTACCGAAGTTAATGTTAAAGAAAATACAGTTGAAAAAAACTGGAACGTGTTTCCAAACCCTGCAAAAGAATACATCTTATTTAACAATGTTCAGAATCAAAATAAAATCTGTGAGATTTTTTTGTTTGACTATCAGGGAAGACAAGTGTTTTCGAAAAAAGCAGAGAATGAAGATCAAATTAGTATAAATGTTCAGGGATTGAAATCGGGTATTTATTTTTATTCAATACATACGTTGGTTCAAATTGAAAATGGAAAACTGATTATTGAATAATTCATGGGTTGGTAATGTGAAATAAGGTAATGTGGTCAAAAATAGTTGGTAATTTATTATTTTTCATTCCTTGCTTTTCACATATTTATAGGCATAAGCATACACTCCTGCCGACCAGCAAAGTATTTCGAGAGCAGGATATTCATCGGCATTGATGCTACCGCCGTTTTTCAAACTGTATTTTTCATAAACTCTGCCTTTGGCATATTTGACGGTATCTTTGCCGTTAACAAGAGAAAATGCAGGAGTAGGTGAGATATAATTTTTTGTAATCAGGTCCATCCATTTTTTTGAAAGACGGAGGGCATCCTCGTGCAGGTTGTAATTACGGAGACCGGCAATGGCAAGGTATTGCATGGGAGCCCAGAGATCATCATTGCCCCACATGTAATTCAGTTTTTCTTTTGTATTCTTGTCCACCACAGATAATCCGAAGCGTTGTTCAAAAAGCGGTAAGTTCTTAGCCACTTTTTCAGCTTGTTCCTGTGAAGCAATTCCGGCAAATAAAGGTGAAAAGGTAGTAGCAGCTGCTACATGTCCTGATCGTTTATTTACATAATCATAATCAAGATACAATCCGCTTTGTTCATTCCAGAGATATTTATTGATCATCTTTTTGCGATAGTCTGCCAGTGAATCCCAGTTGGGTTGATGTTGAATCCCGAGTTCTTTCACCATCCAAGCAAAGTTTTTTTCATACATGTACATATTTGAATTCAGGTCAACGGCAATGAATTCGGGGCATCTGCCTTCAAAGCGAGGGGTAAAGTCCATACCCGTTCCTGCTTCGGTAATATAAGGAACAGCTTGCTTTAGTTTTGTTGCAAGAGGAGCTTCTTTCGGGTAAGCCAGACGGTTCACCATATGATTATAAATGGAAAGTAAGTCGGACGTATCTCCATGATGAAAATAATGAATGAGTCCGGGCACAGATGTCCTGTGGTTTTCAATTGGATTATCCGTTTTATCCATCCAGAAATTATATTCTTTGATTAATGTAAAATAACCTTTCTCAAGCAACTTTTTATCTTTCGGTTCAACAGATTCATAATAGTTTTTAACCATCATAGACAGATAGGGCGGTTGTGATCGTGAGGCACCTTCATGTGAATTCATGTTTGGTACAAAACCGATCTGATCCACTTCAAACAGTAAATTTTCAATATGATATTTTGCTATATATTGATTCTTTTTCTCGAGCAATAATCCTTCATTATTAAAAAAGGAATCCCAATAAAACTGGGTGAGGAATTCCTTTAAATAGGAAATACCGGGGTGGGGAAGTTTGGGAAAGGTTGTATCCTTATGCACAGACAAATATTTTTCCCAATTATTTTGGATGTATGAATAAACCGAATCATAAGAGGATGCATATTCGGAATCTTGAGTTTTTTTAGAGATACAACCTGAAAGTAAAACCAAAGCCAAGAGTAAATGTAAAATCTTTTTCATATGTATCTTTTTATAGTTTAATTGGTAAAAGTAAAAAATAATTTAATAGTTCAGCATAATATATTTAATAAAATGGATTAAAAAATAAAAGTAAATGTACAAAATACGAAAAGTCCGTTGTGTTTAGCATGTAAAGATAAATAAAAATAATTTTTTAATCAATAAACTATTTTTTTTAATACATTTGTTAAACTTTAAATTTTTAAATCATGAAAAATTTTTATGTTAAAATAGTTATTTGTTTTGCATTCATAATAATGAATGTTTCATTTCTTAAATCACAACCGTCAACGGCTAATCTTTCACTCTGGCTTGATGCAGCCGAAGGAGTTACCAAAGATGGCACTAATGCTGTCAGCAGTTGGGTTGATCAGTCTGTAAATTTCTATGTTTTCGAACAAACAGTTTTATCTAAAATGCCTTTTTTTACTGCAAATTCTGTAAATAAACTACCTGCAATTACTTTTGACGGGATCAATGATGTGTTAAAAAGTGCGATTCCTGTTAATCAATCTTCCGAATTAACTTTTTTTTTGGTAAGCAAATGTACCCGGCCAAATTTAGCTTGGGATAAATGGAAAAATACGTATTCAGCGGTTTCATGGCAGGAATCCAGTTGGGGTGGCATTCATTTAAATACAAGTCAGGAAGGTTGCTATCCGCGTTTTTCCACAGGGGTTCCGTTTGATCCAGATATCACTCCTCTGTTAGGAGTTGATTATAATCAGCCGATACCAGATTTTACTGTTGTAAAAATCAGTTTTATTCATGGATGGATTAAAGTCGATTTGAATGGCGTGAACAAACTAGATGCAAAAAATGTGATCTTGGGTGATTCCATCAGCAATACGACCGACAGTGTTTTTATCGGTGAAGGTGTTCCTGTTACAGATACTTATTTCCCGGGGGAAATTGCCGAATTACTGATGTATAAAGGCAATGTTGATGAGCAGTCTATGCAACAAACGGAAAATTATCTCTTAAAAAAATATGGATTCATCAATGGCGTGAATGATCAAAATTATATTAAGTTGTTTTCCATATATCCAAATCCGGCAAAAGATGAATTACAAATTAAGAATGACGAATTAAGAACGAATAATAGAAATCCTCTTGATATTCAGATTATCAATCTTCAAGGCAAAGTTGTTTTAACCTGCAACTTGAAAGAGAAAACGTCAAACTTTTTCTCCCTTGACATTAGTCCATTGGAGAGTGGTATGTATCTGATCAAATATTCAAATGATCATAAGATCATAACAGAAAAATTTGTGAAAGAGTGAAGATAGAAGAAGATAATCCTACTTTAATATTAAATAATAGTTTCCAATGTACATAGTTAATAAATTTTGTGTGAATTATGTTATTGTTTTTTTAATCAACTGTATTTCAATCACAGCAATGGCTCAGACAAAGCTAAAGGTATTCCTGATGGCGGGTCAGTCGAACATGGTTGGTAATTCGGATAATAATGTGCTGCCTGCGGAATTGAAGGTTAATCAGAATAATATTAAGATCAATGTATTTGGAACGGCCAATTTTGACTGGGGTCCATTGCGTCCCGGACTTGGCTCTATTCCTGCTGCTCATGGCAGTGAAGTGTCATTCGGCTACAATATGGCTAAATACATGCCGAATGATAGTATTGCTATCATCAAAGGTGCATGGAGTGGCACTGACCTTGCCACACGCTGGCGTCCACCTTCATCCGGAGGAACTGTCGGTGATCTCTATACACAGTTCGTTGCTAAAACACATGCTGCCATCGCTGCACTTGGTTCTGGATATCAGGTTGAAATAGCCGGTATGTGCTGGATGCAGGGTGAATCAGATGCAATGAATCTCACCTCTGCAAATGCCTATCAGACCAACCTGACCAATTTTATTCATGATATCCGTGCTGAATTCAATGTGCCTGATATGCCTTTTTCTATCGGGAAAATTATGAGTGATGCAACCTACCAGTATTATTCAATAGTCCGTCAGGCAGAGGATAATGTGGTTGCAGCAGGAACTAAAATTAGTGATTTTGAAACCAGCGACCTGACCATTAGCGGCGGGCATTATGTGCTCGATGGCTGCAGGGTGCTGGGTGAACGGTTTGCAACCAATATGCTGATGATGTATAATATTTTTCCTCCACAAAATAATACTCCTGTATGGAATTTTAATACCAATAATTATTCGGAAGGGTGGACTCTTACTCAAAGTCTTAATGGAACTGTCACCGGCGGTAATTACAATTTAACGGTTACTGCAGCCGATCCTTACATGCATTCCCCGTCATCACTGGGTGTTGATGCATCTATGTATAAATATTTTGTTGTTCGGATGAAAAATACTACCTCCGACAATAAAGCTGAATTCTTCTGGATTACTACAACTGATGGTGCTTACGATGGTAACAAACGAATCATCTTTGATGTCAAACCCAATGATACAGATTATTCCACCTACATCATTGATTTGAGTAAAAACACTTACTGGAAAGGAACAGTGAAACAGTTACGTCTGGATCCTTCATGGAATGCTGTTTCCGGTTCTATCAGCATTGATTATTTGAAATTGATGGGTGCTCCTTATCCGGATCAGCAACCTATCATGATTCCAGGTATTATTGAAATGGAGAATTATAATTTAGGTGGTGAAGGTATTGCCTATCATGATGCAGATACTAAAAACAATGGGAATGAGTATCGGACTGACGGAGTAGATATACAGAAAACTTCTGATTCAGGAGGCGGATATAATATCGGCTGGCTGTCCAACGGCGAATGGCTTGAATACTTGGTGAATGTTGCTACTGCCGGAAATTACACCATGGATATCAGAGTTGCATCCGGTATGGATAATAATAAATTTCATATCGAAACAGACGGAATAGACCAGACAAGTGTCATTACAGTAAATAATACTGGCGGTGTTCAGACTTGGGGTACTGTAAATAAAACAATTGTATTAAACGCAGGGTTACATATCATGAAAGTATATATTGATAACAGTGCAGGAGGTTTCAATTTGAACAAAATCAGTGTGTCCAATACAACCGGTATTCATGATGAGAAAAAAGTATCAGCATTTGTGATTTATCCGAACCCGGCTAAAGATAGGATTACAATTAACCATGAACAATTGTCTGAGAAAAGTTTTGAATCAGGGGAAAATGAAATACTGATTCTTGATCTTCAGGGAAGAATCATTAAATCTTTTAGCTTGAGTCATTCAGTTTCTGACTTGCTTGATCTCAGCGAACTTGAGAATGGAATTTATTTTCTCAGAACAAAAAATGAATTAAAAAAAATAATCATAAACAAATAATTTGAATATGAAGTTTGTACTTCCGGCAGTATGTTTTTATTTAATCTTACAATCTGTTTATGCACAGCATTCTCCCCAGCTTCATGCTTATGCTGATCATTGGGTAGCTACCGACGGGGCAGGGAGAACATTACCAAAATTCAAAGATGTAGGTGGTTATCGTCAGGATAAATACATAGGAGTTTTTTACTGGTTGTGGCATCCTTACATCCGTTTGAAAAGCGGAAAGTTAGAAACGGCACAGGATATCCTCAATAAAAATCCTGAAAGTCCTGAATACGAATGCAACGATTATTATTGGGGTGAACCGGAGAATGGTTTTTATCATGCCAGCGACCCGTGGGCAGCACGGCGTAACCTACAGATGCTTGCCAATGCAGGGGTTGATTTTATTTTTATTGATTTTACCAATGGTGATCAGGGGTGCAAATCATTACCCGAATTTATGTCTGTTGCACTGGATATGTCAAAAAAAGGAATACCTATCCCGAAGATTGTTTTCTTTATGAATGAAAATTATAAGGCAGCCATGAACTGTGTGCTTGACCATTTTTATAATATTCCCGAGTACAAACCTCTTATGTTTATCTGGGATGGTAAACCGCTTATCATGGCTGATTCAACTAAATGTTGGAGTCAATGCGAACGCTGCAGAAATTCGGAAGTACGTAATATGTTTACCTGGCGCAGAACATGGGCGTTTGAAAAAGGACAATGGAATTTTCTTGATAATTACCCCCAGAATTATTATAGTTTTCAAGGAAAGCCGGAACAGATCGTTGTTACCAAATCCATGGGAGCTCCTTTGTGGGATGCAGATGTGAAGGGATCGAGTTACCATGCCGGTATTACACCTGCCTATGATAAATATTGGAAGACTGATCAGTCACCGTATGGTTATTTTTTTGATGAACAGTGGATGAGAGCCGATTCAGTGGATCCGAGTATAATTTGTATTACAGGGTGGAATGAGCTGACTGCCGGTGCCTGGCCAAATACATCCGATGGACCAAAACCTCCCTTTATGCATAAAAAATGGAATGATTCAAGCTGGCGCTGTGTAAATCCTAAAACATGTCTTGCCAAAGACAGTCTCGGAAACCACATACCGCATGGATGGTATTTTGTTGACGAATACAACATGGAATTTAACCGTGATATTGAGCCAATGAAAGGGGGCTATACAGACAATTATTATTACCAGATGATTTCACATATCCGTAAATTCAAAGGAATGACTCAACAGGAATCTGCATCTCCGGCGACGACAATTAATTTAGATGGTGAGTTTGCAGAATGGGAGAAGATCACCCCTTCTTTTCTTGATCCTGAGGGAGATTGCACTCATAGGCGATTTAAAAATGTGAATAGCAGCGAAGTGCTGTTCAATAATACCGGACGAAATGATATTGTTCTTTCAAAAATAACATATGATTCTTTGTATATTTATTTTTATGTCAGAACAACAGCAGACTTAACTTCATCAGGCGATTCATTGTGGATGTTATTGTTTCTGGATGTGGATAAAAATAATAAAACCGGCTGGGCAGGTTACGATTATGTGATCAATCATTCCGTTAAAAGTTCAACCATTACAACGGTAAAATACTGGGATGGTCAAGCGTGGCAATATAGCGGAGATGCTGGTTTCAGAATGAAAGGCAAACAAATGGAGATTGCCGTTCCACGTCAAACAATTGGATTAAAAGGTATTCCCGATTTTTATTTTCATTGGGCTGATAATCCTCAAAACCTCATTGATGTTTCATCTTTTTTTACCAACGGGGAATCAGCCCCTGACAGACGATTCAATTATTATTTTACTGCTTTTTCATATCCTAAATAAATGTATTGAATATGAAAACTGTTTATCTAATCATCATTCTAACCTTTGTATTTACTCAGGTTTTTTCGCAGACTGCACCCATATCACCCACTAACCTGAGGGTGAATTATTGTATTGAACATTTAGGGATTGATGAATCGAATCCTCGTTTCAGTTGGGTTGTAAATGACAATGACCGTGCGGAATTACAAACTGCGTATGAAATTATTGTTGCATCCTCATTTGAACTTATTGCGAAGAATACCGGAGATGTGTGGTCATCAGGAAAAATAAATTCATCCAAACAAAATGGAATTTTTTACAATGGTGTGTCGCTGACAGGAAAAACAAAATACTGGTGGAAGGTTCGCACATGGGATAAAGACGGAATGCAGGGTGCATGGAGCAATGCAGCCTCATTCGAAACCGCCATGATGAATGAATCCGACTGGAAAGCATCATTCCTTTCGGGTAAATTTAATATGTTGAGAGGTGAATTCAAAACGCTGTCAGGAAAGACGATTGTTAAAGCTCGAGCATACGTGACTTGTACAGGTTGGTTTGAACTGCGTATCAATGGTAATAAAGTTGGCGATCATGTGCTTGATCCATTAACCACTCAAAATAGTCAGTTGAATTTATATCCTGTATTTGATGTTACTTCTTTGCTGAACAACAATGGCAGCAATGCTGTGGGGATGATGTGCGGTACAGCTCTTCGTTACCGTGATGATGTGAAACAGGCAATTTGCCAGATCGATATCTGGTACTCGGATAATACAACACAATCATTTTGCAGTGATGGATCATGGAAAATGCTTTGGGGCGGACCGATCTACCACCAGCATGTGTTTGATGGCGAACGTTATGATGCACGTAAAGAATTGCCCGGATGGGATATGCCCGGATACAATGATGCTGCCTGGCTTTCACCAACAGTGTCAGCTCCCGGTATTCCTGCGGGATGGACTTTAAACAGTGGTGTGCTGGATGTAAATGGTGGTGGTGAGGGAATCATTAAGAGTGGACAGAGTTGGACCAACTTCACGCTGGAAGTGGATATTAATATTGTCAATACCTGCGGAGGAGTCATGTTCCGTTCAAATGATACAAAGAATGGTTACATGTGGCAGTTCAATCCAGGCAACCCTGGCTTACTGAGACCACATAAACTCATCGGCGGCAGCTATTCACTGATTGGTTCTTACCCTATGAGCATTCAAATGAATACCAATACTTGGTATCATTTAAAGATAGAAGTAAACGGACAAAACATAAAAACATATATCGGCAATATACTTGTGAATGAACTTAATGATAATTCATTGACTTCCGGTAGAATAGGGTTTCGCAATTCAGTTAATGAACATGCACAGTTTGATAATATCAAAGTGACGGTGAGTGGAACAGAAGTATTTTCGGAAGATTTTTCTTCAGGTCTTGGTCAGTGGGGTGGTGGATTGAAAGGTTACATGAAAGTTCAGACTGAGCCGATAAAGATCAGTGAAGTGATCACACCGGTGAAGATGACTTCACCTAAAGCCGGTGTGTACGTGTTTGACATGGGTAAAAATATCAGTGGTTGGGCTGAACTCACAGTCAATGGTAATGCAGGGGATATCATCACGATGAAATTTGCTGAACGCATGTATTCTTCGGGAATGATTGACCGATCGTCTACTGTGAATGGTTTGCCTGCTGAAGCCATTGATACGTTCATCTGCAAAGGTGGACTTGAAATTTGGGAGCCGCGGTTTACCTATCATGGATTCAGATATGTTGAACTGACCGGTTTTCCGGGTACGCCGACCATTAATACCCTAAAAGGAAAAATGTTTCACAGTGCTGTGGATAATACGATCAGTAAGTTCAATTCATCGAATGAAATTCTGAATAAAATCTATAATTCTTATAAACTCACTCAGCTTGATAACTTAATGGGGTATCCTACTGATTGTAATCAGCGTGGCGAACGTGCCGGCTGGCTGGCAGATGCTATGGTAACTTCAGAATCAACCATGTTGTATTTCGATGCTTTCCGGTTTTATGAAAAATGGATCAATGACCTACTCATAGACGAACAAAGCGGAGGCGGCTCAGGATGCCTGATACCGGGAGGCGGACAGAATGATATTATCTGGGGGGCAGCATGTGTTTCAGTGCCATGGGACTTCTACCAGATGAGCGGAGACAGTTCCATTCTGGTTAAAACATTTGAACGAGCCAAACGATACGTCAACTGGATTAAAGGGTTGGATGCAAATAAAAATTATATATATGAAAATGATACTGAAGGAAAGTATGTGAATTGGAATGACTGGAACCCTCCGGGGGCTAATGATCTAACCAATAAACCTACAAATGATTTTATGGGCTCTGCTTATTATTTTCATGTGACCGATATTACCGCTCAAATGGCCAAAACTCTTAACAAGACAGCTGACTACAATACGTATAGTACACTGGCAACAACCATTCGCAATGCGATAAATACTCGTTTTTTGAAAAATAACAGTTATTACGATAACAACAAACAAACGGCAAATGCAGTGGGGGTGGGTTTAGGGATCGTTCCCGATGCTTTCAAAGCTACCGTTGCCTCTTCTCTCAACAATTCAATTGTTTCTAATTCAAATCACATTGGCACAGGATGTCTGGGAACTTATAGTATATTTTCTGCTCTGGCAGATAATGGATTTAATAAAACTGCCATCACTATGAATACGCTGACAACTTATCCCAGTTATGGTTTTATGCTATCACAAACTAATTCCCCCGGCACTTTGTGGGAAACCTGGCAAAATGCAGATATATCTAAAAATCATCCTTTTCTTGGAGGTGCAGGTGGTTCATGGCTGTTTAATCATGTAGCGGGAATTAAATCAAGCAAACCTGGTTTCAGCCGGATCATCATGAAACCAGGTATTGATGGTTCTATTGACAGTGCTTCGGGAACAGTTAACTGCGTCCGTGGAACAATCACTTCTGCATGGCTGAAAAAAGGAAATACATTCAACTGGCATGTTGTTATTCCGGCAAATGTTTCTGCAAAGTTATATATACCTAATCTTGGCAAGGGTGTACAGGTTGTTATTAAAGAAAGCGGCATTGAACTCTGGAAAGGTTCTCCTGCCAATAAAGTTCAGGGATTATTCTTTGATAAAATTGAGAATGGTTTTCTTTTATGGAATGCCGGATCTGGGGTGTATGATTTTTCAGTGGTAATCGACACAACGATTTCACCGATTACCAACGGACTTACAGGAAATTATTTCAATGATATAAACTTTATCATTCCTGCATTCCAACGTTTGGATACTGCAATCAACTTTATATGGGGTGCTGATGCTCCCGCTCCTTCCGTGAACGCAGATAATTTTTCAATCCGTTGGACAGGTTTTATTAAACCTTCCTTTAGCGAAATCTATACATTTTACGTCCGTGCTGATAATGGCAAACGCCTTTGGATAAACAATGTGCTGCTGGTTGACTCCTGGCGAGATGACTGCTGTTGGGACAGCATATTTATTGCGACTATACCTCTAACAGCAGGTCAACTGTATGATTTCAAAATGGAGATGTACGATGCTACCGGTGGTGCTTCCGCTGTATTACAGTGGTCGAGTGCGAGCACTCCCAAACAAGTGGTGCCACAGACAAATTTATTTACTGTTATCACCGGAATAAATGATGTTTTTTCAATTGGGAATGAAGATGCTATTCGGCTATATCCCAATCCTGCGAAGAATGAATTATTAATTTTCAATTCTAAATTACTAATGAATAAAGACAGTCAATGTTCTTTGCAAATTTCAGATATGCAGGGTAGAATTGTTAAATCTTTTAGCTTTCGTCTTTCAGCTTTAACCCCTCTTGATATCAGCAGTTTGAATAACGGTGTATATATCGTTATTTGTAAAACAGATACTCAAATCCTACAAAACAAATTAATTATAAATAAATAGGTAGCCACAATTTTATGAAAAAAACATTTTCAATATTTCTTCTGATTTTCACATTTATCAGACTTTCTTTTTCTCAATGCACCAATCCTGAAACACCCTATAAAACACTTGTTATTCCCGGAACTATTGAGGCGGAAGATTATGATAATGGATGTAACGGTATTGCTTATTATGATTTAGATGCACTTAATTACGGTGGAAAATACAGGACAGATGCTGTCGACATTTTAACTTGTTCTGATCTTGGGGGAGGATATATGATTAGCAGGATATCTACGGGAGAGTGGTTGAAATATACGGTAAATGTTGATTCCACAGGACTCTATAAAGTTGATATTCGTGTTTCTTCAACTGTGACAGGAGCCATGTTTCATATTGAATTTGACAGTGTGGATATTTCTGGAAGTTTAACGGCTCCAAATACATCAGGAGCGCAGGTATTTACTTCAATCAGGAAAGAATTGAATATTTCCGCAGGGAAACATATTATGAAAATATATATTGATAAAGGTGGGTTTAATCTGAATAACATAACATTTTCTTCTGAATATAATATGTCTTATATTACAATTGATAATGCTGTTAATTCTGGCTTGCCATTGGAAAAAAAATTCGACCTTATGAATTCAGGAAATCAAGGACTCACAAAGTATACCCGTGGGGATGTTGACCTTTACGGACAGGCAAATATCAGATCATTGCGAATTGATTGGGGGTGGGGTACCGGATGGAGCAGCATGTTTACCAATATGATCAGTGGAAGTGCCTCTAATATCAATTATGATTTTTTTAATATAGATTTTTTATCCCAGCAAATGAAAAGGAATCATATGGGCGGTTATTGGTCTTATGGATATTGTCCAAATTTTCTTCAGACAGACCTGTGGGCAAATCAACCGAATAATCTGAGTAAATGGAGAGAAATATTAAAAAATTGCGCTGCCCATTTTAAACAAAAAAAATTACGTCCCGATTTTCAGGCAGTCTGGAACGAACCGGATCTGAAATATGATCCTGCAGAGTTTCTGTGGTTTTATACAGGCACGTTGACTGATTATATTCAATTGTATGATTCCGGAATTAGAGGGTTAATGGATGGCGATCCTGAAGGAAACATTGGTGGTCCCGATGTTACCGGTATTGCAGGTTCAGGTGATGCCTGGATGACAGCGTTGCTCGATCATGTCAAGAATAATAATTTACGTCTTGATTTTTTTTCCTTTCATAATATCAGCGGTTCATTGAATATGCTTAATAATCGTGTTGATGCTGTCCGTTCTGCTATGAAAGCACGTGGAAGTTATTTTGACAAAACAGAAATCTTATGTACTGAACTTATAACTTTTGGAACGAATGATGCCCGGTTGAATACGTATGAATGTGTTCCGGGTATTCTCGATGTATTTAGATCCATGATTCAAAAACCTGATTTTACTCGTTCTCATTGGGCGCAGGGCACTTCAGATGATCTTTTAGGTTTGATCAATACCAGCGGTTACCGCCGTGCATCTTATTTTGCATTTAAATTTTATGGGATGATGCCTCTGGATCAAAAACTGATCACTGGAAAAAGTATGGTGAATACATTAGCTTCCGGTGATGATCATAATGTTTGTCTGTTAACATGGAATACTTCAGGGGATAAGCAAAAAGTAATGGTGAAATTCAAAAATGTTCCTTTTAATACAGGAATGCTTGAAATTCATAAGATTGATAATACACACAATAGCTTTGGAAATCTGACCACAAGTGAAGGGATTGCTCCTGTCGTCATTAAAATTAATGATATTTCAACCTTCTCCATGATTGACAGTGTGATAAACAATGGAACGGTTTTATATAAACTGACCGATGGGAGCGGACTTTCCGAGCAGGATCCGGTGAATTTCCCGGTGAACCTGATTCATCGGTTCCAGTATTTCCCCGAACGAACTAAAAATAATTTTGCCATGTTTGATAAATATGCATGGATAGCCAGACTGGGAATGAATAACAATGATCAGTCCTATTCTATCTGCGGACATAGTATGGATGAACTACCGCCTGCCATAAAAGTGAAATTTGAAACCTATAATGATGTGAAATACATTGATAAAAATAGTCTTCTCGGACTTCGTGTTGACTATGAAGTTGATTCGTTATATACCAAAGGTGTTTTGTTTCATGGGACTATTTTCGATCCGACAAGAGATGCAATCGTGCCCTGGGGTACTGAAAAACAAGCTGACGAAGATCATCTGGTAAATCTTTCTGATTTTACAATCAATTTTGCTCAATATGCCCCAGCTAAATGGACAGGAAAAATCATATTGTCTTTTATTATGCAAAATACCGGTGCCAATACCAGTGCTAAGATCCGGTTGATTCCTGCCCAGACAACATATGCATATAAATTGCATAATATCCCTGGCATTATAGATGCTGATGATTTTGATCTTGGAGGCGAGAACTATGGGTATCATGATACCGATACCATAAATACTGGCGGGTTATACAGGCAAGATGTCGGTGTTGATATTGGTTTGGCTCTGGATGACAAAGGTGCTATTTATACTATTGATTCAACCGTTTCGGGAGAATGGTTGCATTATACAGTTAATGTGTTAAGTTCAACTAAATATGTTTTTCAATCCAGAGTTTCATCAAATTCAAATGGATGTATTTTCCATATTTTATTGAATGATTCAATTTCTTCAAAGTACATTCAGGTACCTAATACCGGTGGTAAACAAAAATGGCAGTCAGTTTATGATACAATTACATTAAGTAAAGGGATCTATGTGATGACGGTCATGATTGATAGTGGTGGTTTTAATTTTAACAGATTTAAAATTTATGGAATATCTAAACCATATAAATCAATTATTGAACTACCCGGCACGATTGAAACTGAAAATTTCAATATCAATGGGTATTATGATAAAACAACTTACAATTCAGGGTTTACATATCGCCTTGAAGAACCTGTCGATATTGCTCTGAAATCAGGAAGGTATTATCTGATTGATGTCAGCGACAGCGAATGGGTTGAGTATTCTGTGCACGTTGCTCAACGAGATAGTTTTGATATTACCACCTTCTTAACATCGAATTTGTCAGACACTTATTTCACACTATTTGTTGATGATAGTTTGCTAACTACAGTCAATGTTCCTAACTACCGGTCTTTAAGTACTTTTAAACCGGTCATCCAGTCGGCTAATCTTGATTCAGGGATGCATACCCTTCGTTTCAATTTTAATAAAGGCGGCTATTATCTGGATAAATTTATTTTTGCACTTCATGTGAACGGACTCCACGAACTAAATAAACTGGATGAACAGGTTCTGTTGTATCCAAACCCTGCATCCGGTCATCTTACGATTGAAACCGGACAATTGCAAATCACCGATCTTAGTATTCGTGATGTGCAGGGCAGAGAAGTATATTATAAAAAGAATACAGGGAGCAGTATGAAAATTATTGAGGTCAATGGATTTCAGCAAGGAATATATTTTGTTAAAATAAATATGAAGGAAGGTGCTGTTTATAGAAAATTGATTATTCAGAAATAAAAATATAGATGCAGAATATTTATATATTTTTTCTTTTATTATATTTTTGTTTGACTTTTTATTTTGTTAGTGCACAGGTTAAGCCGGACACGATGACTTATCCGCCATTTATCTGGCGTTCTATCCCACCGGCTGACTGTCCTTTTGCACAATCACCGTTTTTCAATGAAATAAAATTTCTTGGAGCAAAAAGCGGGTTTCATGTGGGTGATACATGGTATCCGTCATGGGCGGATAACGATAAAATGTATTCTCCATTTACAGACGGTGAGTGTCATCGCAGGGATGGCAGTCATGATCTTTCTGTTTCTGACGGCAATGCCACGACAGGATACGGACTCGAACGTACCTCTACAGGCAATGCGGTCATTGAAGGAGACGATCCGATGACATTGAATATTTATAGTATCGGTCTATGTCATGCATCTTCATTGCCTTATCATGGTCGTTATCCTTGCGGTAGTTTGGTATATAATAAAATCTGGTATTACGGAACATATTCTCTTGATCCGGCAGGAGGAACTCCGTATGGTGCTAAAACCTATAACTGGCCGTGGATGGGTCCATTGATTGGCTTTCGTTATTCAACCGATGAAGGAGTATCCTGGACTGAAAGCCCTCATACTCCTGCTAACCCCTTATTTGGAGAAACAGGTTTGAACGGTTATCCGGTAAAAATTGGATCACCGCATTTTGTTGACTTCGGAAAAAATATGCAGTATTCACCTGACGGAAAAGCATATCTGGTTGCTCATGGCGCTGATACAGGGGATGCAAAGCCGCGGTTCTGGAATGATAGCTGGATCACCGGTGATCAGATTTATTTAATCAGGGTCACGCCAACCATCAGCGACATAAATGATATTTCTAAATATGAATTTTATGGCGGTAAAGATTCAAACGGAAAAGCGGTCTGGACAAATGAGATTAAGAAAATGAAACCTTTGCTTGAATGGAACAATAACATGGGTTGTGTGACGGTGACTTATAATCCACCTTTGAAAAAATACCTGATGTGCGTGACCGATGGGGGAAATACCTGCGCACAAATGAACACTTATATTCTCGAAGCAGACGAATTAACGGGAAATTGGAAACTGATTACTTATCTGAAGAATTTTGGCGAACAGGCATATTTTGTTAACTTTCCTTCAAAATTCATTAGTAAGGACGGAAAAACATTATGGATGTTGTATTCGGGTAATTTTGCACCAGACTGGAATGGAGTGAAAATAAAAGTTAATCCTCCCGGAAGTCACTATGGATTTGTTTTGCAGAAGATAGAGCTATTGAATAATTATTAATAAAAGAGTATAAATTTTAAAAAATAAAAAAATGAAAAGAAAATTTATTTCATTGGTAAGTGCTGTTTTACTTATTGCATGCAGTGGTAAAGAAATTTATAAAGACTCTGCCAAGCCAGTAGAAGAAAGAGTGGAAGATCTTTTGAAAAGATTGACACTTGATGAAAAGTTATTGTTATTGAGCGGTGACAGCTCCGGTATGGATTCTAAACCGATCGCCAGACTCGGTATTCCTGCAATCCATATGACGGACGGTCCTATAGGTATTCGCTGGAAAAAAGCTACTTCTTTCCCCTCTGCACAGGCCTATGCAGCTACATGGGATACAACACTTATTCAAGATTTGGCAGGAGTGATGGCTGAAGAAGTGAAAGCCCTGGGACGTGACTATCTGCTGGGACCCTGTGTGTGTATCAGCCGCTATCCGCTCGGAGGAAGAAATTTTGAGAGTTATGGTGAAGACCCTTACCTTTCGTCCCGCTTGGCTGTTAATTGGATCAAAGGATTACAATCAAAGAAAGTCATTGGCTCGGTGAAACACTTTGCCATGAACGATCAGGAGTGGGAACGCCACAAATACGATGTCATCGCTGATGAACGCACCATGCGCGAAATCCATCTGCCTATGTTTGAAGCTGCTGTTAAAGAAGGAAATGTTTGGACTGTGATGTCTGCCTATAATATTTTAAATGGACATCATTGCGGGGAAAATCATCATTTGTTGACGGAAATTTTAAAAAAAGAATGGGGGTTCAAAGGGTTTGTTATTTCTGACTGGGGTTCCATGTACAATACAGTCAATTCTGTTAATGCCGGACTTGACCTTGAAATGCCTGTTCCGAAATTTTATCATCCCGATAGTTTAAATAATGCACTTAAAACAGGAAAAATCAAAGAAGAAATAATTAATGATAAGATCAGGAGAATCCTGCGAATCGCTTTCACAGCAGGTCTTTTCGATGAGACGAATAAAGCGGATACAACCATTATTTACAGTAAAGAACACACCAGGATGGCGCGTCGTGTTGCAGAATCATCTATTACTTTGTTAAAAAATGAAAATAATATTCTTCCTTTAAATACGAAGAAAATAAAGACCATCGCGTTGATAGGTGTTGGCGCTAATGTTGCCCGCAATGGTGGCGGCAGCTCACGCGTGGAAGCATGGCAGAGGATTACCCCATTGCAGGGTATTCAGGAAAGAGTTGGTCAGAATATCCAAGTTCTTTATACTCCGGGAACTTGTATTCCTACAACTGCTAATATTACTGCCATTCCTTCAGGAACTTTCATGACTCCTGACAAAAAATCAAATGGATTACAAGCGGAATATTTTGATAACCCTGATTTGAAAGGGCATCCATCTGTTACCAAGATTGTTAAAAATATTGATTTTAATTTTGATGATAAATCTCCTATTGAAAAGATCAAAAAAAATGATTTTTCTATTCGGTTTACGGGCTTTATCAAAGCTGATTCGACAGGGAATCATATTTTCAGTACCCTGAGTGATGACGGTGTCCGGTTATTCATTAACAACAAGCTGATCCTTGAGAACTGGTCTGGTCATGCACCCACCATCAATGTGGGGGAATATACTCTGGAAGCAGGAAAACTCTATGCTGTCCGGCTTGAATACAATCAACTCAGAGGTGGAGCACTCATTAAACTAGGAATGAATATAAATAAAACAAATATAATGGATCAGGTTAAAGACTATGCAAAGAAAGCTGATATTGCTATTGTTTTTGCCGGTACTAATGAAATGTTGGAAAGCGAAGCTATGGATGTTGCAAGTATGAATCTGCCAGAAAACCAGCAGGAAATAATTGATGTAGTATCAAAAATAAATCCCAATACCATCGTCATTCTGAATGGGGGAACACCACTTTACTCGACATATCTTTCTAAAGTGAAAGGGCTCCTTCAAATGTATTATGCAGGGCAGGAAACAGGTCATGCACTGGCTTCCATTTTGTTTGGTGATGTGAATCCGTCTGGAAAATTACCTTACTCGTATATCAAAGATGAGTCGCAATGCCCTGCCTTTAAAGGATACAAAGACCCGAGTCTGAAAATCAAATACGATGAAGGAGTATTTGTTGGCTACCGCTATCTGGATAAAAATAACATCAATCCCGTATTTCCGTTTGGATTTGGATTGTCATATACTACCTTTGAATACAGCAATATCAAGGTAATCAAAACAGGAAGCTTTTCATGCAGCGTTACGTTTACCATTAAAAATACCGGAAGCAGAAAAGGAGCTGAAACAGCACAGCTTTATGTTTATGATCAAGAATCTTCTGTTGAACGACCGTTGAAAGAATTAAAAGGTTTTGTAAAAGTAGAACTGAACCAGGGTGAATCAAAAGCAGTAACAATAAAATTAAACCCGCGTGATTTTTCATTCTGGGATATTAAGAGTAACAATTGGAAAGCTGAACAGGGCGTGTTTGAAATCTTAATTGGCGCTTCATCGAGAGACATAAAACTGAAAAGTGAAATAGTATTTTAAATATATTTATAATTATAAATAATATATATATTGAATAGTATATTAATTTATTTGTACTATTTAAATATTGATGAAGTTTTTAAACTGTGTATTTTAATTACCGAAAGCCGTTGTAGGTGAATTGAAAAAAAGGATTATTAATCATTATCAAAATTTTTGAATATGAAAAATATATGGTGTAAAATCACATTTTTGATTTTACTGATAAGTTCAGTTTTTACTTTTAAATTAAAAGCAGGTGAACCTTGCTGCCACATCATGCCTTGCTGCAAAGGATGTAATAAAGGAATGACTTTTTTGGTAAACGGGGAGTGGAATCCTGCTCACGATTACGGTGATATCAATCAGGTGCGTGATATATTTTTCAAAATAAAAAATGCAGGGATTAATAGTGTTATTGTTGATATGACTAATCCTTCACAATGGACTTATTTATGGAGCCAGTTTCAACCTATCATGAATAATATCCAACAGGTGTGCCGTGAAAAGAATATGAAGTTTTTTATTTTAATAGGGGCTTTGTTACCTCAGTCTGTTATGGTTGAATGCAACATCCCTTTAAATACTGATGCTTATAAGTTCTGGAATGAACAGGCAGGAAAAATATGGAATTTATGGGCGCAGGATACAACCTATAAGAAATTTGGTTACGGTGATAACCGCCCTATGGTTGTAGCATTTTTGCCGTCGCAATCATATTGGACTGATTACAACAAGCGTCCTGATTCGTTAAAAACATATTTGTCTAAATTTTATATTGGCACGGCACAGGTGAATGATCCGATTACACCAGGCGAAACTGACGGTTGGGGGTATCGTAAAACAACACAGAATTCAAGTGGAACCATCAGGTATACATCTCCAAATGGAGGAGTTGGTCCCAGTTCTTGGTTCAAACTGAGCGCTAATCAGTTCAGAAATGAAGTACAATGGGTCAGTCAGGCCGAGAAGTATAGCATATATGGTTCGTATGATGATGCTTGTGATGCGATCTTGTGGGGGATGGCAAATACATCTGCTTCCACCATTTCAGCTTATAACAAGTATCCGAATAATGATCCGTTTGTTTATTATAGCATTATAAAAAAAATTGTAAACCCTAAAGCTCTAACTGTGGCTCCTGCTTTTCTTTATTCTGTAGCAGGTGATCAGGTTGTTACTTTAGACTGGGCTGACAATGTGGAAACAGATTTTGGAAATAAATATAAAGTTTACAGAAGTACAAAAGCCGGTGGTCCATATTCATTCCTTGCTGAAACTACAGTGAGCAACTTTACGGATTCGTCAGTTGTTAATAAGACAACTTATTTTTATGTAGTTACTGCGTTAAATAACAACAGTATCGAAACTGGTTACAGTAATGAAACATCAGCAAACCCAACGGGTTTAGATGGATATGCTTATAAATTTGATTTTAATAAATCAGGAAATTTGGAAGGTTGGTCTGGTAATACTGATGTTGGCGGACTGATTCAGAAAACCAGTCTGAACGGGTTGGATGGTGTTTTATCTTCTAAAAATAATGTCACCAATATTGATCCCCGAATCTCTTATTCGGGTACTTTGGCTTTGCCGCCTGCCTATAAATCCTGGTCGGCTATTGAAGTTCGTGTGCGACAGTTGGATTCAAAAGGAGTACCTCAGGCATTTGATCCGGCAGGAACCATCGGTTATTTTTGTTATCCGACCAATCAAGTACTGGGTATTGGCGAAATAAAAGAACCTGTATGGACTATAGTTAAAGACACAGGTGAATGGATTGTCGCACGTGCAGATATTTCTATTCTTACTACCAAAACGCCTACGTGTGCTTTTGTTGATCCGATTGGACATACAGGTGTTGGAAAAAATTTTGAACTCGATTATATTTATTTACTGGGTGACCTGATAAATAATAATACGGGGATTGATAATCCTACCGGAAGTTTTGGTTCTCATCTATCCTTGCAAAATTATCCAAATCCATTTTGCTCTTTCACCACCATTGAATTTGAGATTTTTCAACCAGGAAATGTTAAACTTGAAATTTATAATGTGACAGGGCAGAAACAGGTTGAGCTCATTAATGAATATAAACCGGCTGGTTCATATTCGATAAAATGGAATGGATTGAATTCCCAAAATAGTTTAGTTCCTGATGGAATTTATATATGTAAAATGATTGCAAGTAATCATTTTGAAACAATACGAATGTTAAAAATTAAAATGTAATTTTTTAAAACAAGTCGATCATCTTTTTATTAAAGTGTTTACAAACAATAAAAATTTAAATTTATTTAAAGAACAATCTGATATGGTTAGATTTTTTTTATATGTTTTCATTGTTTGCATTTCATTTGTAGTCAACGCACAGAATACAACGGTTAATCCTGTTGAAAACACAAATCTGATTTTATATAATCCGGATATGGGTTGGGTGTATTATGAAGTGCATCCGTTTTACAATGCATGGTCGCGCGTAGGTAAGGCGGCGGATATGCCCGAAGTGACCAATATTACTCTTTTTACCATGTGGGCTTATATCGAGCGCAGTGAAGGTGTGTATGATTTCGCACTTATGGATGAGGCCTACGACTACTGGCAAGGACAGGGCAGGCAAATACAGCTTCGCATGTCAACTGAGGATTATGGCTGGTGTTCGGATGTTGGTTATGGATGTTCAGGGATGCCTTCATACCTGATCAATAATCTGCCATCCAATCAGAAATACCTGCGTACCTTGAGCTGGGGTCCACAGGCATGGTTTGTTGATGCTCGCAATACATATTATCAGCAACGACTTACAGCTTTTCTGGCTGCATTGTCTGATCATTTCTCCGAAGCTAAAGGAAGACCGGTGGAACTGGTTGATCTCCGTGGTTATGGTTACTGGGGTGAGTGGCATTCCGGTTATCCTTACCCTGATGTGACTGCACGGCGTGACGGATTAAAAAAAATAATAGATATCTGGACTGCTGCATTTCCAAAGAATAAATTAGCACTTTCTTATTCGTTCGATCCGGATAGCCCTTCTGATTATTATGCTGGACCTACCAATGTGTATGATGCTGGCTCTACTTATGCGTATAGCGGTTATTTGAATTTTTCTGCTTTCGATTATGCCCGCACAAAAACCAATATTACATGGCGCCGTGATGGATGTGGCGGAGCTATTCATTCCAATGAAAGAAAATTGAATCAGGAAGAATTCGATGCAGGCAAAGGTCCCATGTTCAGTGAGATGGTTGGTGGTGAAACAGGATTGGGCATGGGTGTGAACGATGCCTATAATGATGCGTTGAGCATTCATCCCAACTTTATTCAGTGGCATGATTACCTGAAAACAAAGTATCCTGATATATTTAATAATGTCATGCGAAACTATGGCTACCGGCTGTTTCCAAATGAAGTGATTTATACTTCTTACATAACCGGTGGAAGTAAATGTACCATTTCCACAAAATGGATAAACAGGGGCGTAGGGCGGGCATTAAAGGATTTTAACCTGTTGATAAAATTCAAGGATGCTTCAGGAAATTTATTAGGACAGCAGGATCTGGGATTGACCGGCTCGTATGCGTGGGTGAAAAATAATACCTATACACTTCTTAAGAATTTTACCATGCCGGTAATTACCCCCGGTGATTATACTTTATGTATAGGTTTGTTCGACTCCTCGCGTAGCGGGAAGATGATTGAATTGCCCATGGATAATAAAACAACGGATGGCTTTTATCCGATAGGAAAATTTACTGTATCCAATGTCGGAGATACCTGTAAACCCTTAGAGCTAACAGGAATTGCAGTTTCTCCAAAACAAATCAATCTCAGTTGGGCAGATAAATGCAACGTTGAATCGGAATATGTAGTTGAACGTAAAATACCTTTTTGGCCAAACCCACAGTTTGAAGAGTTGACGCGTCTTCCGGCGAACAGTCAGTTTTATATTGACTCACAGTTGGTGGCTAATACAGGATATACCTATCGGGTCAAGGTTTATCAAAATAAAAATCTGATATCAACGTCCAATGAATTTTATTTACCTACATTAAATCCGAATTTATTCGATGCGGCCTATCATGCCGGTACAACTCAATCTTCCACACTGTTTGGTCTTACATCTGATAAAGTAACCGATGGCTTTGCCTGTGGTCAGGATGGACCGTTTACTTATGCACACACCAACACGGAAGCCAATCCCTGGTGGGAGGTTGATCTCGGCGCTGTGTATTTTGTAAAAGAGATTCAGGTCTGGAACCGATCGTCTTGTTGTATTAACTGGCTCTCAAACTACAGCGTATTTACCTCTGTCAATCCTTTTATTTCCAATGATTATATTGCTACAAAAAATCAGATTGGTGTTGATAATTTTTATCAGACATCAATCGCTCAACGACCCACAACCTTCGCTGTAAACAACAGTGCGCGTTATGTTCGCATTCAACTCAGCGGTTCCAATTATCTTGTGCTGAATGAAGTCGTAGTGATTGCTGATCAAACAACCGTTGGCATTGAAAATGTCGATAACACATCTACATTAAAGATATATCCAAATCCAGTGAAAGATATTTTACTTGTTGAATTACAATGTAATAATCACAAGATGCAAAACTCCGGCAAATTTGAATTCTTAATCACCGACTTACAAGGAAGAATTGTGTATACTGAAATTGTTAACACGATTGAAGTTATACAGGAAATAGGATATCATCAAACAACCTTAATAATTAACACCTGCGGCTTGCAACCCGGAGTGTATTTCTTGCAAATAAGATCGAACGAAAATGCAATTGTTCGGAAATTTATTAAGGGTTAACAAATAAAAACAATTATAAAATTAAAAAAACAATTATGAGGCGATTAATAATTTACTGCAATGCAATACTAATATTCTTTAACATATTCAATTCAATTTCCTTATACGGTCAAAATGTTACAGCAGATTTTTCAATACCCGAAGACCTCCCACTTGTAAAAAAGTTCGACTGGATGAACTCACGTTACCTTGATCCGAACAGGTATGCCAGCACGCAAGCCCTTAATCATTTAAAAGCGTGTGGAACAAAATCTTTGCGAATAGAGGTGGGCTGGGGCGTAGGCGGTAGTTATACGAATCATATTGGTGGCTCCTCGGGCAACCTGACCTATAACTTTACGCCTATGGACAAGGTCGCAACCGAGATGCGAAGTCGCGGAATGGGATTATACTGGTCGTACGCCTATAATCCACCTCCGTTGCAGGCAGGTAGTAATCCTTATGGAAACCCCAATAATCTGGGACAATGGAAAGCGATATTAAAAACAATGTCGTCACATTGGAAAAATAATGGTATGCGCGCCGATTTTCAAGGCGTTTGGAATGAACCGGATTTTAATCCAAATTTTTACACTGGCGATTTATCTACTTTTAAACCATTGTACGAAAATGGTACGAAAGGACTTCGCGAAGGCGATCCTGATGCAGTTGTTGGTGGCGTTGATTTTGCGGCTTCAGCAGGCGATAAATGGCTGAATGAATTTTTAGATTATGTGATTTCTACAAATACCCCAATGGATTATTTATCCTTTCATAGTCTTGGTGCCGACCAGGAAACACGACTAGCCCCCAAGCGTACTGCTATAAAAGCCCGTACCTATTTTAATCAAACCGAATTGGTTGTAGGTGAATTAAATCCGTATTCTACTACCACATATCACGGGCAAACGTCATCTGCCTGCAGCGATTGGCCTTCGGCAGCAGCCGCGTTTGATGTAATGAATTATTATTTAAAGATGCCCGAGGTTACACGCACATTCTGGGCACAGGGTATTGCCGCTAGTGATGGAGATGCATTGGCTGCCATAACCTATTCCGGAAGTTATCGCAGACCTGTATATTGGGCTCATTATTTATATAATTTAATGCCTGTGGATAGAGTAAAGGTGACTGCTAGTACCGTAAAAAGTTTTGCTTCAACTGATGGACATGTAGCTGCTATTATGATATGGGTACCTAAAGGCACAGGACAACAAAATGTAACAGCAACATTCAACAATGTGCCGTTTGCCTCAGGTAAACTAGATGTATGGCGTGTTGATGCTACTCATAATTCATATCATAATACCGGTCACGATTATGACGCGCCAACAACAACAACAGTTAGCAATACGAGTGCGTTTAAATGGACAGGATTGATTCCTGATGGCGGAACGGTTTTATTGAAAATGTATGATAACACGAATGTTTCGGAACTTACGCCATACGCAATGGGAACACTTATTCGCCAACACCATTTATTTTATAATCGTGGTGATAAAAGCTATGGCGTATTTGATCCGCTTACATGGATTTGCAGATTAGGAATGTCAAATAATGACTATGCACTAGTTGAAGAAGGAGCGCTATACAGAAATCTTCCTGAATCTGTTCATGTAAAGGTTGAAACCTCTGGCAACCCACACAGCATGGATATCAATAGTGCATTAAGCATTAATTTGGATTACAGGGTCAATGGTATATATACCAAATCGGTAATGATACATGGAGGACTATATGATTCCAATCGAAAAACCGGTCATCCTTTCGGAAAAACGGGTCTTCCCGACCAAGTCGTTCAGGTTTCATTTCCCGAATTTAAAATTGATTTCTCAAATTATGCTCCAGCAGGTTGGAAAACAGGCGATGATATACTTATCAGCTTTACTATGCAAAATACAGGTGCCAATAGCAGAGCTAAATTTACATTACGGATGGCTGAGTTAGCATCTGTAGTATCCTTAAACCAAAAAACAGATATTGATATGTACTCATTATATCCAAATCCGGCAAAAGAATTCATTTATATTACACCTAATGATCCAAAAAATAATAACATAAATGAATTTGATATATCAAAAATTTCTATTACCGACTTGCAAGGAAGAATGGTACATACTGAAATTGTTCATACGACCGAAGACAATCAGGAAGCGGGGGCTCAACAAACAACATTAAAAATTAACACCAGCGGCCTGCAACCCGGAGTTTATCTCTTGCAAATAAGATCGGGCAGAGATGTAATCGTTCGAAAATTTATTAAAGAATAACAAATTAAAATTAAATACTATCTTGAAAAAATTACATGTATGAAAACAACACTAATTTTACTATTATGGATTGCTTTCTTAACAATCCTTTCAAAAACGTATGCACAATATGCAGGCACACCATATCCCTGCAACGGAGGGACCGCAAAAACACAACCGGGCAGCTGGATCAGTTTTGCCACACATGACTGTGGTGCTAATGGAGTGGCTTTTAACAATACAAACAGCAGTTCTTCCCCAGTTAATGCTACCATCACCGACGGAACCCGATCTTCTGGTGAAGGAATGTATGACGTATGGAAAGAAGACAAAGTTCCCGGTGGTTACAGTCTTGGATATAATAGCACCGGCGAATGGATGAAATATACTATTGATGTGCCCAAAACAGTTACAGAACGACTTGAAATCATATATTTTATTTGTTGCAAACAACCACTTGCATCTACATCAAAAATAAAAATCACTTCAATTGCCGAAGGCGGTAACGGAAATGAAACCTCTCTGGGCGAATTTACGCTTACCAACATTAAAGGCGCCGATATCTGGGATACAGCTGTTTTTTACGGTATCACCCTGGCTGCGGGCCGGCAGGTACTGAAAATAGAAATTACCAAAGCCATGGTAAACCTGGCTACTTTTATGTTTGTGGAAGACAACACGACTTCCGAACAATACACTGGAGTACCATATCCTTGCCCATCATACCCTTCCGGAAGTGCGGCTCACGCTATTCCTGGCGACTGGATTAACTTCTCAGCCCACGATTGCGGTGCAAAAAGTGTTACATTCAATAATATTAACAGCAGTAGTAATAAAAACAACGCCACGCTGACTGATGGTACTCGTGGTGGTGGTGAAGGAATATTTGATGTATGGGCTGACACACTACAACCAGGTGGTTATTCACTTGGGTTCAATGCTATTGGCGAATGGATGAAATATACCGTAGATGTTCAAACTACCGGAACATATGACCTTGACATCATCTACTATGTATGTTGCAGCAAGCCGCTTGGACAGGAAGTAAAAGTACGATTTTCATCCATTGCTGACAAGGGCAACGGAATGGAAAACCTATTAGGAGAATATTCCATGTACAACAATAACGGAGCTGACCAGTGGGACACCGCAAATTTTTCAGGCATTTCACTCACAGCAGGTAAGCAGGTCATCAAAGTCGAAATTACAAAAGACTTGCTTAACCTGTCGGCTTTTAAACTCATATTGGCAGGCACCGGCAGTACCACTGAATTAAATGACCATTCACCTAACATCATCATTTATCCCAATCCTGCAAAAGATAAAATTGTAATACAAAACACAAGGCATGAAGCAATAAACACAAGTAGAATGGAAATTACCGATATGCAAGGTAGAATAGTGATTTCCCAATTGCCGAACAACAGTAGCTTAAACAAAGAAGTTACTGAAACCATTGACATCAGAAATCTCATAAACGGGATGCATTTTATTAAAATATATTCCGGCAACAACATCACGGTTAAAAAAATTATTAAATTATCAAACTAAAATTGAATATTCCATTTATGAAAATTCTTCTTTCTCTCACACTCATCCTTACTATATCATTTTTATTGATGAACTGTTCGTACACGACCAACAAAAACATATTATCTTCTCCTGATGGCCATATTAGTATAGAACTGATAATTCCTGAGAATGATTCTTCCTGTTTGATGTATCGGGTTATTATAAATAATGAGGAAATTATCAAACCATCTTTACTCGGTATTTCATTGCATGATAAAACACAGAACTTCACATCTGGGCTATCATTGGAAAACATTAGCGACACCAGCATTGATGAAACCTACACAATGCCCACAGGTAAAAAATCAATCTGCGTAAACAAAGCCAATGAAAAAAAATTGACCTTTAAAAACAAATTCAATAAAAAAATCAATATCATTTTCCGTGCATATAATGACGGCATCGCCTTCAGGTATGAGTTGTTTAACGAAAAACAAGATACGGTGCAAGAAGAGATCAGTCAGATAAAAATCAATCCGCGATCGTTGATATGGGCTCAAAAACAAAATACATATTATGAAGCGCCCTATGATAAACAACAGGTAGATACGATGAAACGCCCATGCTATAATTTGCCGGCATTAATTGAAACACCCAGCCGGCAATGGATGCTTATCAGCGATGCCGCCGTATTTGGAAATTACGCGGCCTGTCAATTTACACATAAGGGCAACGGAACGTTGCAGTTTGTGTTACCTGCTCAGCCATCCACCGAAACACCAGAAAAAGAATCATCATCCATTATTGCTGAAAGAAACTTAAAAACCCCGTGGAGAGCAATGATCATGGGTTCATCGTTAAAACCAATTGTTGAATCGGTGATGATTCAAAACCTGAATCCTCCTTCAGAAATTAAAGACTTGAGTTGGATAAAACCTGGCGTTGCGGCATTTCCGTGGTGGTCCGATTTCTTTGCTAATGACTCAAAAGAAAAAATGTTTAAATTTATTGATATGGCTGCGGAGCTCGGCTGGCAATGGGTTGAGTTCGATATCGGGCTCATCGGCGCTGATGGGTTCCATAATTCAGCAAACTGGCAGAATTGTGCATATATTCCCGAAGTGGTGAATTATGCGAAAGCCAAAGGTGTCAGCATCTATGGATGGGACGAACGCAAAGCTACAGATACGAAGGAAGAGCGCGTGGAAATTTTCAAACAATATAAAAAATGGTTCATCAAAGGCATCAAGCTCGATTACCTGAACAGCGACAAACAGCAATGCATGCATTACATGGAAGAAGCAGCGCGCCAGGCAGCTGAAAACGAATTGCTGGTTAGTTTTCACGGATGCATCGCACCTCGTGGCATCCAACGAACCTTCCCGAATATCATGACCTTTGAAGGCGTGGCAGGTGAGGAATATTACAAGATCAATCTCGGCTTTCGTCCCAATGCCATACACAACACTACACTACCTTTCACACGCAATGTTGTTGGTCCGATGGATTACACCCCCTGCAGCTTCACTATTGATGATAATAGAAAAACAACCAGAGCTCATGAATTAGCATTACCTTTTATTTATGAGTCGGGATGGATGTGTATGTGCGATGCACCGGAAGCATATTTAACATCACCAGCAAAACCGTTACTTAAAAAAATACAGCCGGCATGGGATGATATTTATTTTATTGATGGTTACCCCGGAGAGTATTGCTGTATAGCCAGACGCAAAGGTGAAGATTGGTTTGTAGCAGGAATAAATTCAACACAACAACACCAGGTTGAGATCAGCTTCGATTTTCTTGCAGATAGTCGATACGATGCAACAATTTATTTTAATGGAATCACCCCAATATCCGATATAAATATTGAAAAAATAATATTAACTAAATCAAGCAAACATAAATTCACCTTGCAACCTAATAGTGGATTTGTAATAGATTTAATAAAATAAATATGCAAAAAAAAAATATTTTTTTAATTCTGTTAGCTTCATCTGTTCTATTAACCAGTTATACTAATTCAAAGAAAGACCTGAATAATCCTAACCTCAAACTCTGGTACAACAAACCTGCTTCCAACTGGGAAGAAGCCCTTCCCATAGGTAACGGGCATATCGGTGCTATGGTGTTCGGCACACCGGATAAAGAATTCCTGCAACTCAACGATGACTGTTTTTGGGCAGGCAGTCCATATCAGAATGACAACCCTGAGGCCGTTCAATATTTCAGAAAGATACAGGAGCTGATGGGAGAACGCAAATACAAAGAAGGCCAGAAGTTGACACAAAAATATTTCTTTGCCAAAACCGCCCACGGTGTGGGTTATCAGCCCGCCGGCAATCTGCATATTAATTTTACAGGACATGAAAAGGCGCAAGCATACTACCGCGACCTGAATCTGAACAATGCAGTTCAAACCACGACATATAAAATTGGCTATGTTACCTACAAACGTGAAACATTTGTATCACTGACCGATGATGTGCTGGTAATGAAAATTTCTGCCGATAAAAAAGAACAGATCAATTTCACACTTTCATTCAGCACACAACAGAAAGGAAGATCATCAGTTGAAAACAACAACGAAATAGTGCTGAATGCCTTGAATGGCGAATGGGCTGGTGTACCGGGCAAACTGCGGATGAACCAGAGAGCACGCATCATCAATGAGGGTGGAACCATCAAAACCATCGATACTACTTTATCTGTTAATAAGGCCAATTCTGTGATTATCCTTTTATCATCAGCTACAAACTATGTAAACTACAAAGACATCAGCGGTGATGAAGTCGCCAAGGCGAAGGCAACACTGGAAAAAGCATCAAAGAAATCATATGATGAATTACTTTCATCGCATCTTAAAAAATACAATTCACAGTTTAACCGCGTGGAGATAGACCTTGGAGTGACTGATGCTGCTAAGCAGACCACCGACGAACGTCTGAAAAATTTCGATCCTGCATTAGATCCACAACTTGTTTCGTTGTATTATCAGTTTGGACGTTACCTGCTCATCACCTCATCACAGCCAGGCACACAGCCCGCTAACCTGCAGGGCATATGGAACAAAGACAAAGTGCCTGCATGGGGTAGCAAATACACCATCAACATCAACACAGAGATGAACTACTGGCCGGCAGAAGTATCGAACCTCTCGGAATTACAGCGCCCTCTTATCGATATGCTTAAAGATTTAAGCATCACAGGGCAAAGCACTGCAAAAAAAATGTATGGTGCACGCGGTTGGGTGGTGCATCACAACACCGACCTGTGGCGTATCACTGGACCTGTCGATGGTATTCACGGTATGACGCCTTCCTGCGGTGCCTGGCTATGCCTCAACCTGTGGGAGCCATGGCTGTTTAACGGAGATAAAAATTACCTGAAAGAAATTTACCCTGTCCTTAAAGGCGCCAGCGAATACTGGCTCGACGCGCTATGGCAACATCCCGACTCCGGTTATCTCTTTCCCTCTCCTGATGCGTCGCCCGAGAATTCTCCATTCGATGGCGTCTTCGATTTTTATGGCACAACCATCAGCAACCAGCTTATCTTTTCATTATTCAACAATACATCTACTGCAGCAAATACATTGAACATTGACACAGATTTTGTTAAACAGCTGAATTCCACCATAGCAAAATTACCACCCATGAAAATCGGACAATTCTCGCAATTGCAGGAATGGTGGGAAGACTATGATAAGACCTGGGATCATCACCGTCATGTTTCGCACCTGCTGGGTTTGTATCCCGACAATCTGATTTCACCTTACAGAACACCTGAATTGTTTGAGTCCGTTCGTAACTCACTTGAATACCGCACTGACATCTCCACCGGCTGGTCGATGGGATGGAAAGTATGCCTTTGGGCACGCCTGCTCGATGGAAACAGAGCGATGAAGCTCTTGAAAAATCAACTCACACCGATCGGTAATAACCATGGACAGGGCGAACACAGTGGTGGCACCTATCCAAACTTATTCGACGCACATCCTCCGTTCCAGATTGATGGAAACTTCGGTTGCACAGCAGGCATCGCCGAGATGTTCATACAGTCGCATGATGGTTTTGTATTTATTCTTCCCGCTCTCGCAGATGTTTTAAAAACAGGACACGTTAAAGGACTGAAAGCTCGAGGCGGATTTGAATTTGATATCGCATGGGAAAATAATAAGATTACCTCACTGATAGTTAAATCAACACTTGGCGGTAATCTAAGACTTCGTCTTTATAACACCATGATACCGGAAAATTTTGCTCTCGAAGTTAAAGAAGCAAAAGGAAATAATCAAAACCCATTCTTTACTGTTCCCGAAATAATAAAACCGATAATCTCGGCAACGGCAGCGTTTAAAGGGAATAGCATAAATGCTACGAGAGTTTATGATCTGAAAACGGAGAAGGGGATGAAATATTTGATAAGATAGGAAGGGCATCAAATGAAATACAAAATACAAATATTTTGGACGAGTCGAATGAACTTTTAATTATTTAAATCATACTTTAATTTCAATATATCTCTATATATTAGCAAAGAGTTAATTATTTATTAATCTTTCACTGCTCAAAAAACATATGTAAATAAATTTATAAAAAAGATGAATATGTTTTTAAAAAATCATTTTTTTTTCTTGTTAATAAAGAAAATATATGTATATATTGTATATTTATTTGTAATGACTATGTTTTTAAATTGTTCTTCAACAAAAACAAAGAATCAATTATGTGTTTTACACCGAAATATTGTTATTGATGGTGATACGTCTGACTGGAAAGGAATACATGAAGAAACTGTTAATACATCAGATCATTTATGGATAGGGCAGGGTATGGAGAAAAAAAATTGGAATGGGATGAAAGACCTTAGTTTCCGATGGCGTGTTGCGTATCACGAAAATAATCTGTTTTTTTTATTTATCGTGCTGGATGATACGTTATGTCCTTTTAACCGTGACCATACCTGGTTAAATGACTGTGTGGAATTATGTATTGATCCGTTGAATAAAGGGAAAAACAGATTTGATATTGTTGATGGACAAAAGAAACTCAACGGATATGAAATGCATTTCCTTCCTTCACCGACTCCACATGCGTTCATGCACGATGATACATCACTCTATTTCACCAGCATTCCACAGGATAATGAATTTATCAAACACTGGAATGGCAACATGGCAGTGAAACATTTCAATGGTCAATACGTTTTGGAAATAACATTTTCAATTCCCGGTATCATCCTGCATAAAGGCACAACCATTGGTTTTGAAACTGCTGTTTGTGATGATGATGGTCATAGCAGGAAAAGTTTGCTCACCTGGACCAGAATACAAACCGACTATTGGGTCAGCATGGATCAATACGGAAAATTAATTATTCATTAACACGATATACGATGAGAAAATATTCTTTCTTAATTGTTTCGTTTTTCGCCATACTGCTTTTATTTTCTTGCAGAAATAAAAAAATGATCGGAGTACTTAAGAATGGCGCTGAAGTTTGTTTGCTGAAAAATAAGGATAACAAATGGGAACTTGCTGTCAATGATAAATCCCTTGCTGCTGTATCTTCATCATCAGTTTGCGGAATTGAATTGTTTAAATCGGAAGATTCTATTACAGAAATTATGTCCGGTTATGATTCTTTTCAAAAAACCAATGATGGTTTTATCGGACAAGGTAAGATTAATGCATCTTCAGTTGAATTTATATTTAATGATCACTGGAAAATCAATGAAAATATTTTAACCTTACATAGAATTGTCAAGGTTCAGGGCAGTCATTCAGGAGGATTTTTATCATCGGTTGAACTACAAACAAAACAACCGTTTAATCGGGACAGTATTGGTGTATTTGCGCCTGGTATGATTTACAAAGGTGTGAAAGGGCTTACGGATTCAGCTATTGGCGGCAAGGATCTCTATGTAAAAGGGAAAGGTATTCTTTGGATACGTGAAGATCGTTTGCCTGCGCCATTATTGGGTTTTCATGCAGGAGATCAGTCTTCTCTTGCTGTTTTAAATACACTTCCTGATGGAAGAACCTGCATCAGAGATTCACGTGACTTAAAATGTGTTACGGTCATTGATAGCAACATTCATGTGGGTGCTTTGGGACTTACGAACAGAAATAATTATTTTTCTGTCGGATATCATTATCCCTGTACCGAAGGCGAATACACCTATAGTGGCGGTACTTATCCCAACGGGCAAAAGCATCAATGGCGCAGACGTTACCATCCCATTGTGAATGGATTTGTTCAAACTTATACGATCGCATTTAAATTCTCTCAAGAAAAAACATTTGCTGAGTTTTACAGCAACACATGGCGATGGGCATGGAAGATGCTGAAACCACAGGTGATACATCAGAATATTGAATTATTGAAACAATGTATGCTTGATATGTTAAGCGAAAAAATCATCACCACAAACGGTCGGTCAGGCATACCGAATTTTATCACATCGGCAAAATATGAACACTATGATTATGACCGGAGGACGATACTTGGTTTTGTTGGTAAAGCATTGGAAGTATCCAACTTTTTATTAATTGCAAGTCATGATACAACTAACAAAAATGCAAAAAAATATGAGGAACAGGCACATAAAATAATGGATAGCTTTGTTAAAACCATTTCATTGAATCCTCCTGCCGGCGAAGGATTCAATATGGAAACAGGACAAGTGTCGGAAGCATTTGTTGCAGGACAGGTCTTTCTGCGTTCGTATGGTGACGATCTGAAAGCGATGACCAAAGCATTGCTGCGTGAAGGACCTGAAAGTTATCATTACAAAGAATACCTCGCTTGGGTGAGTTCTTTTACCGATTGGCTCTTAACACAACAAAATGTAGAAGGTGGTTTTCCCCGTAAATGGAAAGCGCGCACAGGCGAAGTGGTTGAAAAGTCGGCTGCGTCCAGCTACAACGCGGTACCTTTGCTCGTACTGATGAGTAAAGCAACCGGGGATAAAAAATATTTCGATGCTGCCGTGAAAGCCGCTGAATACTGCTGGAACAGCGGACAGTCTTCAGGTGTCTTTGTTGGTGGCACCATTGACAATCCCAATGTGATTGACAAAGAAGCCGGCACACTTTCACTCGAAGCATACCTGATTTTGTTCGAAACCACAAAAGACAAGAAGTGGCTCGACAGGGCACGAATGGCAGCCAATTTTGCTGAAACATGGATATATGCATGGAATGTGCCTATGCCTGCTGATGAGAATGACAGCACCCTGCACTGGAAAAAAAGTTGTAATACAACGGGCTTACAGTTGATCGCTTCGGGTCACTCACTCGTGGATGCCTATATGTGTTTTGATGTGGATGAGTTTGCACAGATGGCTGCCTATACAGGCGACAAGCATTACATGGATGTTGCACGAATCCTGCTGCACAATACCAAACAAATGATAGCTATTCCCGGACGACCATACGACCTGAATGGTCCCGGCTGGCAGCAGGAACACTGGAGCATCGCACCGATGCGTGGATATGGATTACACCGTGGCTGGCTTCCATGGGTTACCACAAGCCAGCTGAATGGAATTCTTGGACTGCAGGAGTTTGATAAAAAAATATTTAATTCATTAATTAAATAATTTTTATTGAATCATGAAAAAAATAACAAATCGAAATCTTCATCATTTGTTTTTAGCAACATTTTTTTTATTGATGAATGGATTGTTGGCTCAAGTACCCAACTGGCAAACAGAATTTAAGAACCCACCTTTACAATATTATCCGGCTCCTTTGTGGCACCTGAACGGAAGTTTGTCAGACAGCATCATCGATGCGCAGATAGACGACATGCGAAATATCAGTAAATTCGGTGGTGTTACGCCTTTGCCATTATCAGAAACAAAACCAAGATATTTAACCGATGATTATTTTAAAGCATACAGTCGTATATTACAAGATGCGAAAAAAAATGGTTTGCAGGTAATCTGGTACGATGATTCTGATTTTCCCAGCGGTTGTGCCGGACGTGAAATGTATAAACATTATCCCAATGACACACGCAAAATACTTTATAAAAAGGATACGACTATTGCTGCAAACACATTCCTTTCAATGAATATCCCCAGCGGAACACTGATGTCAGCTGTAGCAATGAATACGGATACAAAAGGTGTACAGAATATCATGTCTTCTGTTAAGGACAAAAAGCTTATCTGGCAATCATCGCAAGGCAATTGGAAAGTAATGGTATTTACCTGTGATACTGTCAGAAAGAAAAACTGGCAAAATGATTATGTGGTGGATTACCTCGACACCGCTGCTGTACATAAGTATATTCATATCAACAATGAACAATTTGCCAAACGGTACAAGCAATATTTTGGTACTACGATCAAACAAATTTTTTTTGATGATGTTGGATTCTTTACCGGAGTGAAACATGGTGAACGAACCTGGACGGATAAGTTTAACAATAAATTTACCGATATTTATAAAAGTGATCCTGTAAATTTATATCCTGCTCTATGGGAAGATATAGGTGTGAATACTGCTGCTGCGCGTATTGCTTTTTTTAATACCAGAGCAGAGTTGTTAGCAGAAGGGTTTCCAAAATCAACGGCTGATTGGTGTAGTAAAAACGGTATTCTCAGTTCAGGGCACCCTCCCGGTAATTATGACATTCAACCGACAGATATGAATGGTGATATCATCAAATACTATCGTCATCAGCAGGTTCCGCTGATGGACCTGATCTTTTACCACGGACATGGTCGTGCCGGATACAAGTTGATTAGCGCTGCTGCTGCATTGTACGACAGACCTATGATGGCTGCAGAAATATATGGTGCGTTTGGGATGGGAATTGGCGGAGAAAAAGGAACACATAAACTGGACAGGAAAATGCTTTATCAGTCGGCCATGGAGGTTTTTATCCGTGGTGTAAATTTTCTTATACCTCATGGGATGTGGCTTGATCCTGATTCTTCTCATATTCATATCCCTCCTCTAATTTCAGCATACAGTCATCAGATTGGTCCTGAACTGCCTGATTTTAATACATGGGCAGCTCGTACCTGTTTGTTATTACAGGGTGGTAGATCAGTTTCCGATATTGCTGTATTATATCCTATTGCATCTCTGCAGGCAGGATTTTCTTTTGACTTACAAGGTGAATGGGGTAAATCAGTACCGCAAGGCACCGATTATCTTGATATCAGTGATATGCTTACGAATGAAGTACATCGGGACTTCACATTCATTCATCCTGAAAGTTTGGTGAATCAAGCAATAAAAATTTTCGGAAATAAAATGATATTGGAAAATAAAGTTAACAGACAAGAATATAAAATACTCATTATTCCGGGTGGTAAAGTTATCTCAGCTAACGTTTTGCAAATTATTAAAACATTTTTTGATCAAGGCGGAAAAATTATTTCAACCAGCGTGTTACCCTCACAGTCTGCTGAATTTGGGCGTGATGCAGAAGTAGTGAAGATGGTAAAAGAAATTTTTAATGTTGATCCAACCATTGAAATGCCAAAAGAAAATACGTCAATAAAAACAAATTCGATGAATGGAAAAGCAATTTTTATCCCAAAACCCAATGCGGAAGAATTATCAAAAACACTTGACTCTTTTGGGGTGCTCCCTGATGTTGCTTTTATGAACAATCCGCATCCGCTATCAGCCAATGGTATGTTCTCATACATTCATAAAATAAAAGACGGGAAACATATTTATTTCTTCGCTAACTCAACCGACGAAGAAATCAACACATTTGCTTTGGTTCGTGGAAAAATAAAACCAATGCTCTATAATCCTTATGACGGTTCAATTTCAGAAGTAAGTCACATCACCTATGAGAAAAAAAATAATGAAATTTTTACAAAGTTCTTTTTATCTTTAAAACCGGTTAATTCATGTTTTATTATTGATGAAAATTAATATTTTTCAATCATGGTATTTTAATTTAAATTGTAAAGAATGATGAAGAAAGTATTACGAAAAAATTTGTTAAACAATAAAGGATTTAATAAAATTAAAAAAAATAAATATGAAGAAGTTTATGTTACGATTTATTTTGGCAATCCTATTTTTTGTAGATGTGTTAAGTGCTGTCAGAGCCGGCCATCCCTGCTGTCATATCCTGATATGTTGCAGAAGCACCAACAAAGGAATGACATTTTTAGTAAATGGAAAATGGATGGAAGCGCATGACTATCGCGATATCAATCAGGTGTCTGACATCCTTCAGAAAATCAAAGATGCCGGAATTCAAACAGTGATTGTGGATATGACCAATAATTCGCAATGGACAAACTTATGGAATGAGTTTGAACCGATGTTGAATAATATTCAGAAAGTTTGTAAACAGAAGAATATGCAGTTTGTTATTTTTATCGGCGCTGCGGGAGAATTTTCTTTCTGGAATGAAAAGGCAGGAAGGATTTTAAAATTTTGGGCAAATGATTCTACGTACAGAAGATACGGTTATGGTGATGACCGTCCAATGCTTGTTGTATTTCAGCCGGCCGACTGGTACTGGAAACGTTATCAGGCAGCACCCGACAGTGTTAAGACAAATCTTTCAAAATTCCATATTGGTACTACACAGGTAAATGACCCGATCCTTCCCGAAACCTCTGATGGTTGGGGTTACAGGAACTATTCGCAAAGCGTGGATGGTAAAGTTCGTTTTGCCTGTCCGAATGGCGGTGTACCTCAGCAGGACTGGAAACGCATCACGGCCGATGAATGGAAACGCAGGATTGAATGGGCTAAGCAAGCTGAACATTACAGCATTTACGGTTCGTATGACGATGTGTGCGACGGTATTCACTGGGGCATTGCCGATACAAAAGGGACTGATGTGATACGAAATAAATATCCTGACGATCAACCTTATTTTTATTATAATATTTTGAAACAAGTATTGACAGGGAATAATTCAAACAGATGATTCTTATAATTCAATAATCTAAATATGAAAATTTATACACTGTTTTTATCTGTTTTTATTTTGATATTTTTCAGCATTGAGATATCGGCACAGTCATTAAAAATGAATTCTGTTTTTTCTGACGGAATGATTTTGCAGCGTGATAAACCTATTGTTGTAAAAGGAATTTATTTGGCTGGTAAAAATGTTGTTGTTAGTTTTTTTAAAGTAACAAAAACCTGCATGACAAACAGCGATGGTTTCTGGCAGGCAGAGTTCAAGCCCATGAAGGCAGGCGGTCCGTATGTGATGAATGTGCTGGGAGAAGATGGGGAAAGTATTCAGGTGAACGACATCCTGATCGGTGATGTGTGGCTGTGTGCAGGTCAGTCGAACATGAACTTTATGTTGTCCGCAGAAAAAACATTTCAGTATGAATCAACCTGTTTGAATAATCCGTATATCCGCGAGTATCGGGCAGCAATGCCCGAAGGTCTTTACAATCCTGAAAGCGATGAACATTCGCAGTGGCGTACGGCCATGGGAGCAAAGGCAAAACTGTTTTCTGCCGTTGCCTATTTTTTTGCCAAACAGATTCAACAATCCGAAAAAATTCCTGTGGGTATCCTTGTGATTGCATGCGGTGGCGCCCGTGTGGAAGCATTTGTAGATTATGAAGCATTGAAAAATAATTCCGACCTTCTGCCTTTGATGAATTACTGGAAAGATAAAATAGATGTATCCCCTTTTCCGAAAAATCACATGCCTGGCAAATTCTTTGCTGAAATGATACAACCGATTTTACCGTTCTCTGTTAAAGGAGTGTTGTTCTATCAGGGTGAATCCAACACATTGGCTGATAATTCCGGACGAACGATCACGGAGCGTGCCAATGAATATGAAACAATTTTAAAATCACTCATTGCCAACTGGCGTCAGACATGGAAAGATGCGACCTTGCCTTTTTACCTCGTGCAGCTTCCCAATTACATTGAAAAAAAACAGGACCTGCAATGGGCTGTGATCAGGCAGGCACAACTGAATGCTTTGAAGAATATACCGAATACGGGCTTGGTGGTTACCATTGACGTGGGTGATTCAACTGATATTCATCCAACAGATAAAAAGACAGTGGGCGAACGTGCTGCACGATGGGCGCTTGCAAATGTCTATGGACACAACGAGATTGTTGTAAGCGGCCCTGTTGTTAAAGATGTGAAGGTTAAAGACAAACAAGCTGTTGTATCTTTTATATATACAGCAGGCGGATTGAAAAAAAAAGATGCTTTAACAGAATTTGAAATTTCTGACAGATCGAACCCTGATAAATTTGTTACTGCACAGGTACGTTTAGAAGGTGACCAATTGATTCTGTTTTCCGAAAAAGTTCAAAATCCTGCTGCGGTCAGATATGCATGGAAAGATAATCCGAAAGCTGAATTATTTAATACTAACGGTTTACCTGCATCACCGTTTGTTTTTTTATTATCCAAATCCCATTAAGAATCAGTGATCAATTATCAATAAATAAAATAATGATTACAGATATGCAGGGACGAATGATTAAGGCAATTAACTTTGAGCATACCACCTTTGCCTCACTCAATATAAGCGGATTGGACAAAGGGATTTATTTTATAAAAATAGTAAGTAGCGAAAAAACATATGTAAAAAAGTTGGTGAAAGATTAATTTTTTATTTACGAAGTGGGTTTTGTTACATATTTAATTTATATTTGGATGAGGAAAACTTTAAAATCTCTTTTGATGACCTTGATATTTAATATAAAAAATAAATGTAATAACCAATACAAAAGGTTGGGTTATACTTCCGGTTTGTGTGCTATAACCCAACCTTTTTAATGAATGAGTTTGGGGTATAAACTAGTTGTGTGTCATTTAAAAAAGACAAGCATGTTCGACATTAATAAGATAGTAAACTTCTTAAAAAGATTTGAAAGCAACATAGACAACTATGCGTGGGGAGAAAGGTTGAGATTATCAGGTTTATGTGAATTAGGAATTATTACTCAAGACAAAGCGGAAGAGATTGGTGCAATGCAAGTTTTAGAAAGAGATATTTTTTTGAAATCAATTTTATCTGCTCCTCTTATAGAGAACTATCAAACAAATCGACAGTTATTCTTTAGAATATGTGAATGGATTATTAAGGACTGGGGTGGTATTAAAAGTGGAAATGATCAGAAAACTCAGACAAGGATAACAGATTTTTTAGAAAATAATATTGTTACTTTGCATTTTGACAGAATAGCAAGTGTTTCAAAGGTCATATCATTTATGTATCCTGAAAAACACATTATATATGATTCTCGCGTTTCTTCTTCTATTAATTGGATTTTGTTAGCAGAAAATGCATCACAGAAATATTTTCCAATACCCGAAGGTAGAAATTCAAAATTAGCGGCATTCGATATTGAAACACTTATAAGGTTGAAGCATAAACAAAATTACTCGACAGAAGATATTTCGGAAATTAAAAATAAAAAATTTATAACTAAAAAGGATCATGAAATTTTTATAGACAAATCAGAAGCATATCAATCATTAAGAAATCTGATTGAAACGGTAAATGGAATGTTATGGAATGAAACCAGCTATCTTGAAAGAAGGCATAATCCATTTTACACGGAAATGCTTCTGTTTTCAATTGCTGACAATTATATATTTAGAGACCTTATTTCTCGGACAGAAATAGAAATAAAATAAACGCCACACAACATCAAACATGAACAAGCGGGCGGGTGCGCCTGCCCCGACAGACGAACCGACACACGCAGGCGCGTGCAACTTGAAACTATGGCTAAATTTATTAACTTTGTAACGGCAGACAGTGGACGCGCGCGTAATCGCCCGCCTGTTCATGTTTGAGGCTCGCCGTTACCCACCATAATAAATACGAAATGAAAGCCTACACACAAACAAAAGAGTTGCAATCGCCTACACACTTGCAGACACAATTGCAACACATTTGTTTCTTTCCAACGCACGCAATGAAAATAAAAATATATTGAAATGTTAACAGAAGAAGATTTAAAAAATATTTGTATAAATGTTTCTCGGGGACTTGTTTTGCTGCCAACGGAAAACGAATTAATAAATAATTATCCAAATCTTCAATCAAAACTAATATTTCCAAAGAAAGAAAAAAAATCAAAAATCAGAATAAGTGAACAAGAATCAAGAGTTTTATTTTGTCATGCTATAGAAAATTATTATAAAGAAATTTTTTATTCAATTGAAACACCAACTTTAGAGAATTATTGCTTTAAAAAAGAAATTGCAAAAAATAATAATGGACAATCGGCTCTTTTTGATATGAGCTTATATGAATTAAAAAACGAACTAATAACTCAAAAAATCAATATTGAATTTAAAGCACATAATGTTAAAGATTCACATATTGAGAAAGACATCTTGAAATTATTTAAAGAACCCCAATCATGCTTATTTTTTCATACTTTAAAAGCAATTAATAGTGGAACATTGATAAATGGGAAAACAGGAATATTTGATAAATATAAAACAGGTATTTTGGGTAATATAAACAGGTGGAATTCTCAAAAAGAAAAATATATTCTTTTTGCAATTTGTATTATAGACCAAAATGTTTTATTAATGAAAACCTTTAAAGCGTCTGATTTTACTAATATCTCGGATTTCTTTGAAATTAAATTCAAAAACATTACAAGAAAAAAAATAAATTTTACAAATATTAATAATTGGATAATAAAGGAGGACTTAAAATGAAAAAAATAATTTTAACGATGGTTATAGCATCTGTTACAATGCTATACTGCAATATGATTGTTGCACAAATTACTATTAGCGGAAATGCTTATTTAGAGCACAAAAACAATTATCAAAATATTAAGATCGATTTTGTAAGAACAGCTCCAAGTAGCCTGACTTACACATTTTATACAGACTTAAACGGTCATTATACTGGCAGTATTCAAACAGGGGTTTATAATATCTTTTATTCGAAAACAGGATATTATACAGATACTATTAAAAGTAAACAGTTATTTTCAAGTTCCACTATAATAGATGTTACACTTCAAATAAGCTTATGTGGAAATTTATTTGATACTATATATCCGGGAACATATAAAGTAAACTGTAATATTGGCGTTGCTAATAATGATAAATTAATAATTCAACCAGGAGTAAAATTGCAGTTTACTGAGAATATATCATTTAATATAAATGGTTTATTAATTGCAAAAGGTACAGTGCAAGACAGTATTATTTTTACACAATATAATAGTGGGAAAAGTTGGAGTGGTCTTAAATTTAATGATATTTCAAATGATAGTAGCACCATTTCATATTGCCATATAGAGCAAAGTAATAATAGTGGAATTTATTGTTATAAGTCAAGTCCAAGAATTTTGAATTCTATCATCACTAATAATTCACATAATAAACATGGTGCAGGAATTTATTGCGATAATTCAAATCCTAAAATTGATAATGTTAAAATTACTTTTAATTCAATTGGAAGTTCAGGTAGTAGTGGCGGAGGCATGTATTGTGTTAATAAATCTAACCCTAATTTAACTAATGTAATTTTGAGTAATAATAATATTTATTTTGATTATGGCGCTGGAATTTGTTGTGATTCTAATTCATGTCCTACATTAAATAATGTAATAATAAAAGACAATAAAATAATAAGCGGTTCTGGTGGAGGAATTGCATGCTTAAATCTTTCTAATCCAAATTTAAATAATGTAACAATAGATGGAAATTCAAATAATGGATATGGTGGTGGTATGTTTTGTTCTAATACAAGTCCAATATTAAATAATGTAGTAATTAATAATAATACTGCATATTATGGTGGTGGGTTTAGCACATATACTGATATTTCAAACCCTGTATTAAGAAATGTTACAATAACTCAAAACTCAGCAAAGAATGCAGGTGGAGGCATTTGGGGTCATCCTACTTTAATAAATGTTATTATTAAAAACAACAAAGCTACATCAACTTCATCAAGAGGAGGAGGAATCTATGGCTCTGGTGCAAATTTAACGAATATTATAATTGATGGAAACTCTGCAGTAACTGGAGGTGGATTATACACTGAAACAAAAATAAATATTGAAAATTCTACAATTATTAATAATACTGCATCTGATGGCGGTGGTGCATATTGTTATAATTCTCCAAATACAATTTTTACTAATCTAATAATCTCAAATAATTCAGCAAGCAAAACTGGTGGTGGTATAAGTTGTTTTGGAACTGCACCAAATATTAACTTTTGTAATGTTTGGAATAATACTAATGGGAATTTTTATAATTGTGGTACATGGATTGGCGTTAATGTTACCAAAAATGTTAATGGCAGTAACTGTGATATGTACAATAATATTCAAGAAGACCCAATGTTTGAAAATGCAGGTAGTAAAAATTATCATTTACATCCCGGCAGTCCGTGTATTGATGCAGGTATAAATGATTCGATTAAAGAACTTACAGACATCGTTGGGCAGGCAAGGATTTGGGACGGTGATAAAAATGGTACTTCCATTGTTGATATAGGTGCATATGAAGTTGGAATTAGTTTAGGTAATGATATTACAGCATGTGGCTCTGCAGTACTTCCTGCTGATGCAGGATTTGCAAACTATAATTGGAATAATGGCTTATCAAATAATGATACATTAATTGTTAAAACTTCCGGAAAATATTCTGTAGCAGTAACGAATTCAAAAGGTTTAATAAGTTATGATACAATAAATGCAACTATCAATCCTTTACCAAAAATTAATTTTGGAACAGATACTTCAACATGTAGCACTATAACATTGGATGCAGGTAAAAATTTTACAAAATACAAATGGAATGATGCTTCAACTAACAGATATTTAAATGTAACTTCAAGTGGAAAATATATAGTAACTGTAACAGATAATAATGCCTGTTCAAATGCTGATACAATTAATGTTACTGTTAATTCACCATTTCATTATTCAGATATTCAAAAATTATGTGGAAGTGATAGTTTGCTTTGGCATGGAAAATATTATAAAAAATCTGGACAGTATTTTGCAAATTATACGACAATAAATAGTTGTGATAGCATTTATGAATTAACCTTGACATCCACTACTGTAGACACAGCAGTAGTGCAGGATGGAATAAAGCTAATTGCAAATGTTACAAGTGCTTCCTATCAATGGATAAAATGCATCTCAAATGATACTTTAACAGGTGGAAAATCAAAAGAATTTATTGCAAAAGAGAATGGAAACTATGCAGTTATTATTACTCAAAATGAGTGTAAAGACACATCATCATGCTTTAATATTTTCTCGGTTGGGTTAAATAATCAAGCTGACTTAAACTCTATAGTAATTTACCCTAATCCTACTTCAGGTATTATTTCAATAAATGGGAAAGGCCTTGAATTAATTGAGATTACTAACATTCAAGGACAAATTATTCAAGAAATTAAAACCTCGAAAGAAAAATACAATATTGATTTGAGTTCTTATTTAAAAGGAATTTATTTAATCAAGGTTGTAACGAATCAAGAAATTATAAACAGACAAATAATTTTGAAATAAAAGAATGGTCAACAGTCCAGCCCTTCGCAGTAATACACATTGGCAGGTCGCACAATCTACCGCACAGCCAAAACCTGCCAAAGAGTATTTCTGCCCAAACACACAGATAGCAGAAATTACGGTGGGTAACACGGTATTAAATTCATTACGGTATTATCTTTCGTGCGACACATACGTGTCGCAAACGCAATGCAGAGTGTCGTCTGACACTTCCTTGCGAAGTGTCCGTAACGCATTTAATACCCGTCCGTTACCCGCAATCCGAAAAGACAAAATGAATCTTAAATATTAATTATTAATATCTGAATTTATGAAAATAAAATTTTTCTTTCTGTTGATTACATTAGTCAGCTTTAGAATATTTGCACAGAACGACACTGAATTTTGGTTTGCGTTTCCATCAACCGATGATCAATATGCAGTTGGCGGAACAAGTACTGTTGCTCAGGATATCTCGCTACGTATTTGTGCCAGCGCGCAAACAGCCACCGTTTCGGTAACATTTCCTGCAGCACCTTCATACAACAGCACTTTTACAGTTCAGGCCAACAGTATATATACCTATCAAATCGTCTCTCCTAATTCAGGCAGTAAATCAAAATTTGATTTCATCAACCCGTATCCGTCCGAAACCTTCCCTCAAAATAACGGAATGCATATTACATCAACAACAAAAATAACTGCTTATATATTATATGGATTTTTAGGCAATGCAAATATTTTTACCCTGAAAGGACGTCACGCTATCGGTAAATCGTTCTTTCTGCCATTTCAGACTAAATTCAATCCCGGTGGAGTAAATTTTTCTACTTCTAAAGCATACGCAAGTTTTTCAATAGTGGCCACTACTGATAATACAATTGTTCAGGTCACACCCACAAAAGATTTAATTGGTCATGCGGCCAATATTCCATTTAATATCATGTTGAACAAAGGTCAGACTTTTACCGGATTTTCTCCTCAGTCAAATATCACTGATTGTAGTAATCAACCTCCCGGGAACCAACCTGTCGGAACAATCATTGATGCAACTTCGCCCGTAGCTCTTACTATTGCTACTGACCTGGCATTGAGCATGCAATGCAGTGTGGATATGGAAGGTGATCAGATAATTCCGGTGGATCAGCTTGGTGCGGAATATATAGTTTTTTCAATTAGAACTGGTGGTCCTAACCCGTACCATGATGATTACCTGGTTTTTGTCGCGACAGCAAATAATACAAAAATTATTTTGTCGAATGGTCAGACCAAAACATTAAATAAAGGAGAGTCGTGGATGTACCAGTGGACGGGGAATATTTACTTACCACAACCTGTTACAATGAGCATTAAAGCCGACAAACCCATTTATTGTTATCAGGCAGCCACGGTTAATAATGAATTGACTGGCGCTTTGATTCCTCCGCTGCAAAATACAGGACTTAATGAAATATCACTGAATTTATCCAATGTCCCTCTAAATAATTCTAATCCAATCTATCGTTTATTTCTATTCTGCCCGGAAAGTGCAATCTCCGGTTTTACAGTAACCCTTTTCAAAGGAATGACTAATCAGAATTTCAGCAATATTACCTTTAAATCTATCAGCGGGAAGCCAGGTTATAAAGGAGGTGTACTTGAGATCAATATGAATAACTATACTCAGTTTCCTGATGGTAACGATGTTGGTCTGAAGGTGACTAATCCTAATTTATTTACCCTCGGATTAACTTCCTCTTCTGGTAGCGGTTCTGCGGTTTCTGCGGTTTTTACCGATTACATTCAGCCAAATGTTTTAAAAGATACCCTCGTGGCTGGGATTGATAAAAACCAGATCATTGTGGATACGGTTATAATGTCTTACAAGGATACCTGCTTCCTCGATTATACAAAACCGCTCGATACATTTTATATCAAATCTGCAGATATTATTAATACAACAATCAAACTTACTTGGGTTTTTAAACAGGGACAAAATACTTTTGAGATAATCAGTTCGTTGGAAGCTGCTAATATCAAATCCGGTTACAACTTATTTATTATTTCTATCCTATGCAATGATGGTTTAAAGAAAGGATTGCATACTAATACCTTCGTGGCGCCATTTACACTTTTACTCACCCAAGCCAACGATTTAATAAAGGAAGAACAAATAAAAATTTACCCTAATCCCTTTTCTATTCAAACCATTTTCTCCATGCCTACGAATGACTTTTATACTTTAATTATCACTGACATTCAGGGCAGACAAGTTAAACAATTTTATGGTTTAAGAGACAAAAAAATAAAAATATCTAGCGAAGGTATGCAGACAGGTTTGTACTTTTATACTTTGACTAATCAAGCAACTGGTCAGCTTTATAATGGAAAACTTATTATTACAAAATAGACAGTCCGAACGGCCAGCGGGTAACATGGGTTTGTCGCAAGCGGGTGGAATAATCAATTTGAAAGGGCTGTGCATTCTGTTTTCTTCTGTAACGATTGATAATGAAATAAGTTAAAATTACCCGCCATCGCCAGTGCCGAACCCGTTATAAGCGATGCGATGGAGATGAGTACTTCAGCAATTGAAAAACTTTATTATCTTTGTCCATATGAACGAGGTTGAACGAAATAAGCAATCAATTAAAAATCTGTGTAACAATCATAGTGTGGACAAATTGTACCTTTTTGGTTCGATCTAAGGAAATCATTTTAATGAAAAAAGTGATATCGATTTTGTTGTTAAGTTCAAGAATATTGAGTTACTCAAGTATTCCGACAATTATTTTGACTTCAAATTCTCACTTGAAGATTTATTAAACCGACCAGTTGACCTACTCGAAGAACCATCTATAAAAAATCCATATTTTCTTGAATCGCTAAATGAAACAAAAAAATTAATTTATGGATAGAGAGATTAAAACTTGGCTCTTTGATATTATGAATGCAATTGAGGAAATTGAGCAATTTCTCCCTCAAGGAAAAGATTATTTGAAGAGTACAAAAATGATCTTAAAACAAAGCGGGCTATCGAAAGGAATCTTGAAATAATTGGAGAAGCTACCTATAGAATACTTAACAAGGATTCTAATTTTGAGATTACACATTCAAGAAAAGGTATTAGCATCAGAAATCGAATTATTCATGGATATGATGTAATCTCAGATGAATTGATTTGGGGAATAATAATTAATGACCTACCGAAACTTAAGTCGGAAATCTCAAAATATTTATAACCACACCGCTTATAACGAGCTTGCAGCCGACAATGCGGGGTATCGTGGTATCGAGGTTGGTTGGGGCTTAGAAACATGGAAACAAAATATAAATCTGCTATTGCCCGCACTGCGTCTGCCGTTTCCGTTAAGCTGCAATAAGCGCATCGACAATAAACTATGACAAAAGGTTAAAAATTAGTATTGATATCTTTAATAATCGTTATTTTGTTGACAATAGCTTTACTCTTCTTCATAATTGGTTCTAATCTTTGATGCACTTTAATGTTGTGAGTTCAACTATTCATTTGTTATACCGATACTCAATAAGTAAAAGTCCAATAAATTGTTCTTAACATATTGTAGATCGGCATTAACCATTCTAAATTATAAAATTGCCAATGGCATATTTTATAATAAGAATTGGTATTATATAATAAATGTACACAGTTTAGGATGGTTTAAATTTTTGAAGTGTTTTGATTAAAACAGAAAATTTTGTAAGTTTGTATGATGGTATCTGTCCGATGAATTGTCCTGTATCATTTATTCTATTGGTATTATACCTAATAATGCTTGGATTAAAATAAAAAGAGAATGGTATTTCTTCTTGTCGATATACCAGATAAATAATAAGTCTTTTGGTTTTACTGACCATCATTATATTTTGAGAAAATGTATTCAATTAATAATTTAAAACATTACATCATGAAAAATTTTTTAATTTTCAAACGGATGATCCTGCTTGTATCGATCATATTTATTTCTTCCGCATTATACAGCCAGAATGTTACAGGACTTACAGGATATTATTTTGACAATCCTGATTTTACAAATCAGGTTCACACGCGCATTGATACAGAAATAAATTTCGACTGGGGCAGTGAATCCCCTGATGATCCGGGTGACTTATGGGGTATGGGTCATACCGATTATTCGATCCGTTGGACGGGATGTATAACGCCATTATATTCCGAAGCATATACTTTTTATACTTCATCGAATGATGCTGCCCGTCTTTGGGTTGATGACACCACCGGTGCTCCAATCATTAACGACTGGACTACTCATCCTGAACAGGAGTACAGCAGTACTGTCATTTATCTGACTGCGGGTACATGCTATCCTGTTAAGCTCGAATACCGTGAAGATGGCGGCACTGCTCAGATACGTCTGAAATGGGAAAGCGCCAGCCAACTCAAAGGAATTATCCCGAACAGCCAACTTAAAACTATTCCGCTTTCAGTCAATGATAATAACAACCTGCAATCTAATTTTATGGTTTACCAACGTTCAGATAATGAAATGGTGTTTGCTTTTTTAAATGACAAAACTGAAAATTACTCCTTGACCATTAACGACATTCAAGGCAGGCTGATTAATAATTCAGCAACTGTTAACAGTAATACGTTTACCGTTAAATGCAGCGACTGGGTATCAGGGGTGTATTTATTTACATTGACTGATCAACGCAATGGCAATGCTTACAAAGGTAAATTTATGGTGAAGTAAATTGTTGATTTTCCCTTGATCAACACTTCGGACATTCTTGTATATCAGGTCAAAAAGGTCTTCATGAACGCTTGTTTTTACTAACCTTGACCATCAGGTCGTGGTTAATGAACCTCAATGAAATCGGTGGTTAGCTCAAAATTAACAAAACATCACCGAACTTCTATTACTGCTAATAATAATACCGATACTCAATAAGTAAAAGTCCAATAAATTGTTCTTAACATATTGTAGATCGGCATTAACCATTCTAAATTATAAAATAGCCAATGGCATATTTTATAATAAGAATTGGTATAAGTAGTCAATTCTCATTAATTATTCAGATAAGCGTTATTCCTGTCAATAGATAAAATAATCTTTAACTAAATCTGCAAGAAATTTTAGTTTTCTATAAAAATTCTTGTAGTTTTTTTCTAAAATCTTTTCATGGTAAGAAAAGAAAGGAATATATACAACCTCATCCCTGTCCCTTCTCCATCGGAGAAGGGAATAATACCGATAATGCTTGGATTAAAATAAATAAGGTAATGGTATAATAGTAGGACTCGTGTTATGCATACTATCGCCATTAACATAAAAACCAATCTTGTTTTGATAAATAAATTTTTATAAAATACTTTTTTAAGCGAAGACTAAATAATTATTAATTCAGTTTAAAAACGGCAATTTATTTTCTTATTATTGAAGCGAACAGGTGCTCTGATTATTTTTTTCGTTGAAATAAATCGGCTCAATGGCAATGTTTATGCTGTATTGTATCATAGAGATTAATACTTCTTTTTTTTGTTTTTTTTCACAATTTAAATTTTAATTTTTTCAGGTCAATGTTACGGAGAATAGAGTACCATTGACAATCAAAGGATTTGTGTATTGTTTTTTGCAAATATTTGTCCGCATAAAATATCAGGTGATAATACGTATATGGCAGGTATTAATGCGTACTATTTTTTTGAGTAAAAATACCTGTTTTCAAGGGATTTTCCTGATTTATATTTGTTTCCCTGTTCATTGATGGTAGGTTTTGCTTTTAAAATTTTGAAAAATACAATTTAATATTATATATATGTTTTTTTCGAATCTTGTTGTTCAACTAATAAATTAATTATGAAAACATTGTCAATACTCATTGTTGTTTTATTTATTTTAGAAGTATTTAATGCGCAGGCACAACAAACCTGGTCGGGTACGTCATTGGATGGGAATACCTTCAGAAATGGGTATGTAGGTATTGGCACAAATTCACCACCATCTCTCTTGTCTGTTGGAAGTGATGTTAATGCAGCACCCGAACTGACAATTTGGGGCGTATGTCAATCTTCTGGTTTTACAAATTCAAATATCCTTAATTTCAGACATGGTTCTTTAAATCGATTTCGGTTCACTTCAATTCAACGATCTGCTGCTATTAATAATTATGATTTAAAAATACAAAGTATTAATTCAGTTGGTACTGGTTATAATGATGCTTTTGTTGTTAAAGCATTAAATGGATTTGTAGGGATAAGTAATAATGCACCACCTTCTTTATTGTCAGTGGGAAATGATCAATTGATTAGTCCTTCATTAACCATATGGGGTGTTAATCAGACTTCTGGCTTTACCAATTCGGCAAGTCTGAATTTCAGACACGGATCATTAAATCGGTTTTGTTTAACGACAGTTCAAAAATCTGCAACTGTCAATGATTTTGATTTTAAAATACAAAGTGCCAATTCTGGTGGTACCGGATTTAATGATGCAATGGTTGTGAAAGGTTTAAATGGTTATGTTGGAATTGGAACAGCAAATCCTCAAAGTACATTGCATGTTGCAGGAAATGCTTCTTTTCCTTATTGTGTAAGTTTTCAGCGATACGAACCAAGTTTTGCAACTGCTAATCTTTCGAGACCTTTTTTAAGAAATTGTTATTCGTCAACGTATGGTGATTATATGTATTTAGGAAGTACAGGCAATTCATCCAATACGACTCAATCAGCAATATTTTTATCACAAATAGCAATGCTTTTTGGCAGGGGGAGTGATAATGGAGATAACATAAGTTCTGAATGGATGCGTATTTTGTATAATGGCAATGTCAGTATAGGTACACCTAAATCTGATTTCACGGACGGTTCCTATAAGTTGACAGTAAATGGAAAAGTGAGAGCACAAGAAATTAAAGTTACTATGCTCGAGTGGGCTGACTTTGTATTTAATAAAGATTATAAACTCAGACCTCTTAATGAAGTTGAACAATACATTAAAGAAAAAAAACATTTACCCGATATCCCTAGTGCTCACGAGGTTTCTGCTACTGGAATCAACCTTGGAGAGATGAATACCAAACTGTTACAGAAAATTGAAGAGTTGACTCTTTATATGATTGAACTTGAAAAGAAGGTGGAAGCGCTTGAAAAATCAGAACTAAAAAATAAATAAGAAGAAAGAAATAACTGTGTTTTAAAAATTTGTTTTTTCTGAATGTGAATCGTGTTTATAGTATTATAAAAAAAATATATTTCATGAAAACATTTTTACATCTAATATTTTTCTTTTTCAGTATTATATGTCTACCTGCTTTTTCACAGAAAAATGTCTGGCAATGGATCAATACATTTGGAAGCAGTCAATGGGATATTGTAAATGATATCACCTGTGATTCTTCCGGAAATATTTATGCGACAGGTAGTTTTACCGATACATTTAAATATGGGAATGATTCACTTGTAAGTATTGGTTCAAATGATGCTTTTGTTGTTAAACTTGATTCAACAGGAAAATATAAATGGATGATTCAGCAAGGAGATTCTGCCTATGATTTTGCTTCTTGTATTATTGCAACAGGGAAATATATTTATGTAGCAGGAAGTTTTGAAAACACATGCAACTTTGGAAAAACAAAAATTAGTTCTTCAGGAACAAATCTATTTCTTGCATGTTTTGACTCGCTTGGTCAAGTATCATGGGTGAAATCATTTCAAGGAAGTTTTGGAAATTATATACACTCTTTATCAATAGATAAAAAATCGAATATAATAGCTTGTGGTACTTTTAATGGTGTACTTCATTTTGGTAAGGACAGTATTACCTCAACCGGAAAGAATGACGGTTTTGTTGTGCAATTTAACAAAAAGGGCGATCTCATCTGGATCAGGCAGATAGGAGGGATTCACGATGATATTGCGACAAAAGTTTCGGTTGACAGAAAAAACAATATTTATTTTACCGGAACATTTAAATCTGAAATGCGAATAGGGACAAAAATTATTCGAACAACAAAAAATAATGAAAATATCGGTGTCTTTATCATTTCCTTCACTAATGCCGGTGAATTAATGAAAGCAGGAGTTTATGGTGAAGCAAAAAAAATTACTTCTCCGCGATTTGTTTGTGGTAAAAAATCAAAGTATTTCCTTTCTTATAATTTTGAAGATAAATTGTATTTTGAAAATAAAGTTGTAGCAAGTCATGGGTATGATGATATCATAATGGCAGGATTCAACGATACATTATCATTGCTCTGGTATCGTCAGATTGGAGGCGAAGGAATGGACAGGATCTGCGCTATAACAGTTAATCATAATAATGAACTTGTATTAGCAGGTACATATACACAGGAAACGAATATTGATAGTACTTCTATTGATCAATCCTCCGGATGGGGTGATATTTTTATTGCGCAATTCAGCGATACGAAAAATATTTTATGGGTTCAAAAAGCAGGAAGTAAAGGAGATGATTATCCACGTGCTGTTGTTACAGATAGAAATGACAACATTTATTTAGCTGGTTCTTTTAGCGATACATTGAACATAAGGAATGGAACACTCATTTCTAAAGGGGATGAAGATATTTTTATTGGAAAAATATTTAATTGTGAGCAGAAAAAATTAATAATAAATGGGGATACAGTTATTTGCAAAGGAAGTTTTACAAAACTTACAGCTACTAAAGGATTTGATTATTATAACTGGAATAATGGATTGTCGTACTCTAATAATATTCTTGCCGGTGACGAAGGCATCTACAATTTACTTGCATCTGATACATTGGGATGTGTAGCATATGGATCTTTTAAAATTAAAGAAGCTCCTCTACCATCAATTGAATTAGGAAATGATACCACACTGTATATTCTGGATAGTATTTCATTAAATCCAAAAGTTGGAAATAATATTAATTCATTTGAATGGTTTGATAAACAGAAAATCAAGAACCGAACGATAAAAGCGATTAAGTTAGGTGAGGGAACACATGATATTTGGTTGAATGTAACTGATGAAAATAAATGCAGCAATAGCGACACGGTGAAAGTGACTGTGAAAAAAACGATTAAAAAGGATACTAAAAAGACGGAAAAAAATAAAACTGATGAACTACTGGCTGATGCAATTATTAGCATTTTTCCCAACCCAGCATCAACAAATATCAGTTGGGCGATTGATAATAGTTTTGATAATCTTAGCGTAATGCTTGTTGATCTGACGGGACGTATATTAATTAATTGTGAAATAACAGGGTACACTAAATATTCACTGAAAATGATTGATGTATCTGCTTTGGCTCGTGGCACATGCTATCTGAAAATATCAACAAATAAAGTGGAGCGATTAGAGAAAGTGATTTTGCAGTAAAAATATAATCTATTTATATATGAGATTAAAATTATTATTTATTTTTTTATTTTTAGTTTTGATAATTGCTGGTTATCCTCAAACTTTAACTGAAAATAATTCAATAGAAAAACATCCTACAGTAATTCCAGCACAACCATCATCAGCTTCTTTAATGAAGTTTGTTGATATACCTGTAAGTTATTATACAGGTGTGCCCAACATCAGTATACCACTCTATGAAATAGTATCCGGAGATTTAAAAATCCCAATTTCAATTTCATATCATGCTGGAGGTATTCAGGTTGATGAAGAAGCTGGGACAATTGGACTAGGATGGGCTATTAATTATGGAGGGAGTATTGTGCAGAATATATCTGGTTATAATGATTTTATATCTTCAGCCAGTCAATATGGTATCAATTCAAAAGGATATAAATGGACACATCAATTTTTTGACAGAAATAATGAGTATTCAATATATAATATGTCATATTACAGACCGAATTTTTTGCATCTGGGAAATTATTTATATGGGACTTATGATAATTATCATTTCATTCCTATTTGTCAAAAGGATTGGCAAAATGAAAATAATTGGCTTTTATTAAATGATACTCGAAGAGATATAAATGAAATGGGGGAAAATGAATTATCAAAGGATATTTTTAATTATCATTTTGATGAATTTTCCGGCAAGGCAGTTCTTAGGTATGCTTCAACATTAAGAATTCTAAATCAAGATAAAATTTCACTTATAACAAATGTATTTGGAAACAATATAAAAGGGTATAAACAAGATGGTACAGTTTATACCTTTAATCCAACGAGTTATTCATGGTATAATGAATATTATAAAACTTTTGGTAAAAATATTGGTACTTCTATTACATATGATATTTCATCAATTCAATCATCCAAAGGGAATAAAATTGTATATAATTATGATTATGACACATGGGTTGAAAAAAATCCAAAATATAGTTGCAATTATGGTTGGTATAGTTCTACTGATTGTGGTTGTTTAAATTATAGTAATCCGGAAAATTTAGCTATTTCTATTAGTAAAACAACTGAAAAGCTGAAATATGTAAAAAGAATAGATTATGATAATGGATTTGTTTTGTTTTCTTATTCAAATCGTGAAGATAATGGACTTAAAAAAATTGATAAAATTGAAATTTATTATAACAATGGTATTCTTTTAAAAGAATTTGTTTTTTATTATTCATATTTTGTTGGTGATGTTGTTTTTGGAGAGTTTGATAAATATAGTCAATCAATGTCTTCAAATCAGGAGTCTATTTATAATTGGGTAAATAATGCTTTTGGTCAAACACCTTTTTTGCCTTCATCGGATTATCGAAGTAAAAGATTGAAATTAGATTCTGTAATTGAAAATATAAATAATATTCAAAAGAAATATAAATTCAAATATAAACAAGGTCAGTTACCATACAAAACTTCATTTGCAAAAGATTATTGGGGATATTTTAATGGAAAATTAAATAATAATTTGGTTCCTGATAATAATAGATATAAGCATTCATTGTCTCAATCATTCACTGATTCTCGATTCAATACGATGAGTGTTTATTCCGTTGCAAACAGAGAACCGGATGAATTGTATGTAGCAAATGGTTTATTAGAATATCTATATTATCCTACGGGTGGATTTACAAAATTTGAATACGAATCTAATGATTATACTTTAACCCAATATGATGTTGATCATTTTGAAAATGGGACCAAAGGAACAACAGTAAAAGGATGTGGGGTTCGTGTTAAATCAATTACTGATTATGATGGAATAAATTCTAATGGAAAACAAAGAAAATTTTTCTATCAACTTGAAGATCAAACATCTTCAGGTTTGCTTCAGAAACCAATTGTATTCAACTACAGTATTGAATATGATTTCAATAGTTCTTTTTGTAATGGGTTCCTACCTGCAAGAAGTGGTGCTTTAGGAGATATTCAAAACCGATGTTCATCTCAAAATACTGGACATAAAAATTACCTTTTTACGGAAGCAACTGTTAATCCCTCTTATTCCTTGCAATGTTCAGATATTGGTTATTCTAAAGTTAAAATGCAATATGGTTCAAACAATGAAGGGGGTGCAAGTATTTATGAATACTTTAATGAGCAGGATTCTGAAGATGCAAATTTTGATATTTATACACAACCGAATCTTCCTGCATTTAATCAGCCGTTAAATGGATTCTTAGTTGCTGAAAATCATTATGTGAATAATCAGCAAACAACTGTTAAATCTATTAATTATGAATATAGTAATCCGGTTGATGAAGGGGAGGTTGATTATACAATAATTCAGCAATATGATAATTTATGTATGTCAAAAAATAATTTGGGAGATTTTTGGATTTATTTTTTACCAATTATACATCATGAATTAAATCTTTTAAAAAGGACAGAGAATATTAATGGTGTGATAACAACAGCTACTTATGAATATTCACAAGATGGTTTTGCACTCTTAAAAAAAATAACCGAAACAAGAAGTGATAAAAAAAATAACCAAACAGAATATTATTATCCAAATGATTTTTCAAATAAACCAACTACTTTACAGAATATGATTAATAAAAATATAGTAAATAAAATTATTGAGATTGTTCATTTAGTTGATGATAAAATAGTTTCTTCTGAGTTTAATGAATATGATGCTTTAAATAGAGGGTTATTAACTCAGATTTATAAATTAAATATTTCGTCTCTTACTTCAAAAAGTTCATTCAATTATTCAAAGAATATTTCAACAACACAAGGATTTCAAAAGGATTCTCGATATTTTAATAATCCTGAAATAATTATACAATATGATGATGTTAATGGAAATATCATTCAAAGTCAATGTATAAATGATTATCCCATTTCTTATCTCTGGGGTTACAATAACACCTTGCCTGTGGCGAAGATTGATAATGCAACGTATGCTCAGATTCAACCATTATTGCCTACTAACTTTCAATCTCTTACTGGTACTGCTTTGAAAGATGCTCTTGAAAACTTACGGACTAATTCTTTGCTAAGCGGTGCAATAATGCATCACTATACTTATGATCCTCTTATTGGTATGAAAACGGAAACAGATCCAAATGGATTAACAACCTTTTATGATTATGATCTTTTTGGTCGACTTAGTAAAATAAAAAATAACGACAATAAAGTATTGAAAGTGATTAAATATAATTATAAAAAATAAAAATAATTTTTAATTAACCTAATTGATCCAATTAATAATTAATTCATTTGAATAAATATATTGAAATGATTGAAAAAAATCAAAAGAGTCTGGATATGAGTGAAAGAACATTATTGTTTAGTGATAAAGTAATCATGTTTTGTGAAAATATCCCACATACTTCTGAAAATCTTCCTTTAATAATTCACTTGGTTAAATCCAGTAAACGTGTTTTTATTCACTTACAGGAAGCAGAAAAGTCAGAGAATAAAAAATTAGTTAGCCATAAGATGGGTCTTGTAATAAAGGATATTACAAATACAATAAATTATTTAAAACTGATGATTAATACAATATCAGGACTTGATAGTGAAGGGAAAAAATTAATTAAGGAAGCTAATGAGTTGTCAATGGCTTATAATTCGATATATAGTAATATAAAATGAAGTTTGAAGAATTAATCTAATTTCCAATTGACCTAATTTCTAATTAAAGTGAAAAGTAAAAAATTAACCCAATTTCTAAAAAAAAGTAAAACAATAATATGAAATGTAAAATGATAAATATAATTGCATTTATTGGATCAATTGGGTCAATTAGACCAATTGGAAATTTATTAGATCAATTAGACTAATTGGAAATTTTAGTAATTAGATTAATTGGAATTTTAAAAAAAATATTGATGACTAAGATTGATAATAAAAATAAAAAGTGGAATTTGAGTGAAAGAACTATAGCATTTGGTAAAGAGATTATTTTGTTTTGTAAAAAGATTCCTAAAAGCCCGATAAATATTCCTTTGATAACGCAACTTGTAAAGTCTGGAACAAGTGTAGGCGCTAATTATTGTGAAGCTGATAATGCTGAAAGCAAAAAAGATTTTAAACATAAAATTGGGATTGTAAAGAAAGAAGCAAGCGAATCAACATATTTTATTAAAATGATTATTACAGCAGTTCCTGAATTGAATGTCGATGGAAATAGATTGTTGAAAGAAGCACAGGAGTTGACTTTAATTTTTAATTCAATTTATAATAAAGTAAAATGAAGTTTGAAGAATTAATCTAATTTCCAATTAACGCAATTTCTAAATAAATGCAAAACAATAAAATGAAATTAGAAATGATAACAACAACAACATTTATTGAATCAATTAGATCAATTAGAAATTGGATATTTTATAGATCAATTGGGTCAATTAGACCAATTGGAAATTTATTAGATCAATTAGACTAATTGGGTCAATTAGAAATTAAAAAATAAATTTTATGAAAAAATTATTTTTAATCTTTTACCTTTTTATTTTTTTCATTCCAGTTTATGCCCAAAAGATAATAAACACTGAAGTTACCGGAACTGTTATAGTCCAAGACCTTATCAGTATTACTCTCAAAGATGGATTTACTGTTAAAGCAGGAAATGATTTTACTGCAAGAATTAATCAGAATCTCCCACCTTCAATTACGTATATTTCCCCAATAAGCACTATTAATCCTACACAAAATTATAGTCCACTTTCACAAGAAAATTATATTAGAACAATTGTTCCGAGAGTTGAATGGACAGAGTCCATTCCTGCTTCATTTAACACCAGCGATGCAAATGATGATATCCAATACTTTGACGGACTGGGCAGACCATTGCAGAATGTTTCACTGAATGCTTCACCCGACATGAAAGATATATATCGTATTTTTGAATATGACGAAATAGGTAGAGAAGCTAAAAAATATTTGCCCGTTGAAACAACCGATCCGTCCCTAACAGCCAATAAACATGGATCATTGATTGACCCGACAGCTCTTAAAACCACTCAAAGTTATTTCTATAATAACCTATTTGCAGGTGAAGGAAATTATGCCTATGCTGAATCTAAATTTGATGGCTCTCCATTAAACAGAATTATTAAACAAGGTAATGCGGGAACTGCCTGGAATGTGAATGGTACACATGTAACAAATTTATCATATTCTTCAAATTCGCTTTCTGATCATGTTAAACTTTTACGTGTGGATGATAATGGAAATATATACATTTCGGGAGAATATGAAATGAATCAGCTTTTTAAGAATACCGTGAATGATGAAAATGGAAATTTAACGGAAGAATTTAAAAACATCGAAGAAAAAGTAATTTTAAAAAGAACTTATTCCGGTTCTTCAATTTTTAGTACCTATTATGTTTATGATGATTTCGGATTGTTACGTTATGTGATACCCCCGGCTGCCGATGATTTTTTTTCATCAGGTGTAATCTACAATCAAACCAGTGATGTTATCAAAAAATATTGTTTTTATTATAAATACGATGCCCGTCATCGTATGATCTTAAAACAATTACCAGGCGCTGATTATGTTGAAATGAAATATGATAACCTTGATCGGCTTATTCTTACTCAGGATGGGAACCAAAGAGTAAAAAAGCAATGGAGCTATATTAAATATGAAACATTAAACCGCCCATCAGAAACCGGCTTATGGGATCAGGGAAGTAGTGATCCAAATGGGTTTAATAATTCTACGATAACCGAATGTACTTGGTATACACAAACATATTATGATAATTACAATATGATTAGTTCGCTAAGTTATAATTTTGATGCTTCAAACGGATTGCTTGATATAGCAGAAAAATCGGATAATGTTAAAGGGAAAGTTACCATTACATTGCAACGAACAATGAATTATGTTAATATTGCCAATGGTGCTTTAACAGTTAAATCCGTATTTTATTATGACAAATTTGGCAGAGTGATCCAGATCGTCAGTTCAAATCATATCAAAGGGTTTGAATATATTACAAATAAATATTTGAATAGTGTTACATCAGAACTTATTAAAACCAGACATAAATTTAATTCATCTATCACGCTGGATAAAGATTTTGTGTATGACCATCGGGGACGATTAAAAGAAACAGGCATTACCATCAATAATGGCAGTAGGGTGGTTGTGTCATCGCTGGATTATAATCCTTTAGGACAAATAAAAACAAAACGATTACATTCGGTAAATAAAGGGAGTGGGATACAAGGTGATTTTTTACAGAAGGTTGATTATACGTATAACATTCGCGGGTGGTTACAAAATATAAATAATGGTGCAAGCTTGAATAGCAATGAAAACGATTTGTTTGGGATGGAATTGTTTTATGATAAACTGATTGCAGGTCATAGTGATGTTGGAACTGAACAATACAATGGCAACATTTCTGCTATGAAGTGGAAAACCGCTAAAGACGAAACCGAACGGATGTATGCTTATAATTACGATGGATTAAACCGGCTCATCAAAGCTAATTACGGCGAACCAAATAAAATGGGAACTACCGATGCGAGCTATGATCTTCCAGCTATTTTGTATGACAAAAATGGGAATATAACTACAATGCAGCGATTTTCTCAATCCAATGCGTTAATAGATTATTTATATTATAATTACAAAGGTAATCAGGTAACCTATATCAGAGATGCATCGGGAAATGATGAAGGATATAAGAAGAACAGCACAACTACTAATTACAGCTATGATGCCAATGGCAACATGATTCAGGATAAACTGAAGTTGATTGACAAAATAACCTATAATTATTTAAATTTGCCTGATACGATTTTTTTTACAACAGGACAAAGAGTAAAATACATTTATTCAGCCACCGGACAAAAACTAAGAAAAATAGTGATCAATAACAATGCAATAGATTACACGGCTTCGCTTGATTATTGCGGTAATTTTGTATATAATTTGAATAGCCAGCTGCAATATATCCTGATGGACGAAGGCAGAATACTCCCCTCTCCCACAGGAGAGGGGCTGGGGGTGAGGTCGGTATTTGAATATAATTTAAAAGACCACCTCGGCAACACACGTGTTACATTTAACGAATACGCTGAAGGCATCCCACAGGTTTTACAAACCGAGCACTACGACCCGTGGGGATACACTTTAAAAGGCATTGGTTACAATGCATATTCCAATACCGGCTTATCTGAAAACAAATACAAATACAATGGCAAAGAATACCAGGATGAAACCGGCTGGTTTGATTACGGCGCACGTATGTATGATGCTGTGATTGGGAGATGGATGTGTATTGATCCGTCATTAGAAAAAAGTTATTGGTCATCTCCATATAACTATTGTTTTAATGACCCACTAAAATTTTTTGATCCAAATGGAAAGTGGCCTAAAGATATACATTCTATAATAATTATGGAAGCTGCAAAAAAAATAGCACAGGATTATGGAATTATTTTAACAAATGATCAATTATACTGGTTGATAAAAGGAAGTCAAGATGCAGATAAAATGAATAATCAATCTATTGACAGATCATTTATCCATTATATGCGGGATCCAAATGTTTCAAAGGAGCAAGTTGTTAATGATGTCAACAAATGGATTAGTGATAATATTAATGAATATGCAACTGGGAATGAAGATCAAGCTGCATATATGGCACTTGGCAGAGCTGCCCACCCGATGATGGATATTACATCCCCAACACATACAACACAAAATGCGGACGGTTCCATTGAACCAAGGACGAATGATCTTCCGGCATTAGATATAAAAACTGCACTTAAAGTATCATATATTCCTTTTTATATCCTAGTATCGTGTTATAAGTTAGTCAATCATAGGTTGGGTGAACGTGAAAGTAAGATTGAACAACTTATGAATAAAACGGTATATAATGTTGTTAATGTATTAAAAGACGGATTTAATGCAAAGGTTAATAACGGAGGAATTCCAGACCTGTCAATAAAATTAAAAGAGGTTGAAATTAACTCTAATAATTCATTTGAAAATGATGATTAAATATATATGTAAATATTTTGGATTTATTTTATTTTTATTTTTATTTGGTTGTAATAATTATTATGAACAAAAATTAAATAATAAGAATCCAACCGAATATATTTTTGATAAAAATTCATTTCAGATTAAAAAAGCAATAAAAACTTGTTTAGGTAAATATCAAATAAATGGACTTGCTCTTTATTTAAAGGAAGATAATAGGTTTGAAATATTAAATATAATCGAAAATGAGAATGATGCATATTTGCGTACATTTATAGATTATATGGATTCAAAAGTATATTTTAAAAAAAATAATCCTTTAAAATATACTGCTGATTTTCATATACATCTTGATTCATTGGCTCCGAATAAAACTCGGGTCACAGTAATTACTATCAATCCAAGAATAATCACAGGAATTAAGCCGGGAATAGGGGATAATTTTACTTTTGGATCTTCGAATTTTAAATCGGTTCAGCCGAGTACAATAGAGGAATATGAAATTATATTAAAAATAGGAAAAGAATTAGGACAACAAGGGATGCCTCCTTGTAATTATCCTGATTCAACCAAGAAAATCAAGCATTTTCATTTTTTATAAATAGTAGTGATGCGTTAAAAAATGTTTAATCTTTCAAAAGTATAATAAAATCA
>CAYVNP010000007.1:79871-102899 GCA_964452905.1 uncultured Bacteroidales bacterium | reverse complement strand
ATAAAAAAATCAACATACATATTATCGGACTATATTTTATTTATAATTGGTATTACTTATTGGCACTAAACATAAAACTTAGGCAACAGGGTTTAACAACGATTTTATTTCAATAGTTTTTTGCATTAAATATGGATAGCGAATACTACAAGAAATATGTATCGAAGGAAAACTGCAAAAACAGAATGAACAAGGGCAATTTCTATTTATTAATGATTAATTTATCCTTATAAACTGAACCATTTATTTGATTTATCAATATTATAAAATATATACCAGATAAAATACCTTCACTGGTTATTTCATTTTTCTCATTGCTGATATTATTAAATTGCATTATGATTCTGCTTTGCAAGTCAACAATTTTCAATGAATAAGTATCATTCGTAGGTAATCTCAAATTTGCATGAGAACTAAAGGGATTAGGGGAAATATTTAAATTATTTGGAATAGAATTGAAGTTTTTTAGTGAGGTAGGTAATGCTTTTCCTGCAATTACACATGCTTCATTTAATGAAAAGCATCCTTTGGTACATTCTTCTGTTCCATCAACCATCACACATATTTGATCGCCTTCCTTAAAGATAGGTTGAGAATAAATGCTCTTCCCATTTACTGACCAATTTGGAAAAGAATTCACACATGTATTTATAGAATCAGATGTTAAATTTTTTATAGCAGTTTTTAGTGTAATTAAATTTAAATTCGTATAAGAGAAGTCTTCAACTTCAATATAATTTTGATCCGTAATTATTACTTTAAATAATGTTTTCCTATCAATACTTTTTGATTTCAATCTAATGATTTCAACATTTCCATCTTTAATAATATAATTTCCTGCAGGAACATCCCAAAACTGATAAGCATTATAACTATCTTTAATAAATACATTTGAACTATCATAAAGACTATATTTTGCAGCATTATTTGGTTTTGTAGGGGTAAGCGATAGATATACATTCTTGCATTCATCATATTGGATCAGATTTTGTTTTGTATCATACAATGAAAAACTATAAGGACTCCAAATGTCTATGGCATATGAATTCGTTAAATTAAAGTGTGTTGTTTGAGCATGACCTTTTTGAATTACAAATATGAATGTAATCATAACTGATAATTCAAAAAACATGGTATTTTTAAGTATTATTTGTAAATATTTCATACGAGTGTTTTAAAATTTTGTGGTTAACTTTTCTTAAATCAATTATTAAATTACATAATCCTTGTATCTTATTTCTCCTCTATATTGACTTACCTGCCTGACGTAGGTAGGTTTATTGATCCTTGATAAATTACTTCACCAATTACACGCCCAATTAAAACCCAATTCTTCCAATGATTTTTATTTTCCACTTCCAAAAATAAAAAACATTTTAACAATCTAAATATATTTTATTTAATTTCATAATCCTGAGTAATGGTAATGGTGGCTGTTTTACGCTTTGATGCCGTGTTGAATGACCCACCCCATGAATACCCTTCTGCAGAATTTTGAGCAACAATTTGAAATACGCCCATTTCAGCTCCTTTGAGCCGACCAAGTTCACTCCCTGAATTTTCAGCAATTTTATTGGCGCGTGTATTAGCGTCTTTAGTAGCTTCTGCAATCATTTCAATTTTTAGTTTCGACAGTTTGGTGTAATAATATTCAGGCGGATTGGAATAAAACTCAACGCCTTTATTGATCAGTTCACTGACCTGCCGCGAAATATCTTCAACCTTATCTACTTCATTCGATTCAATCTGAAGATTTTGTTTTAACCTGTAACCGGAAAAAACTGCATTCACCTTTTTTCCGGAATTATCTGTTACTTCATCAAATTCTTTATTGATCTCAACCGCATAAAAAATAATATTTCGCTGTTGAATACCTTTTGATAACAAGTATCCATTGATACATTCCCTGTCTTTATCCAATTCGGAGTAAGCATCTTTCAGATTCATATTTTTCCGTGTAAATGAGCCGCTCCATACGATCAGGTCTGAAACAAAATCTTTTTCTGCTAACCCTTTCACCCTGATCGTATCATTATGTCTGTTCCTGTTCTTGAAGGCATTGGATAAAATCAATGCTGTCAGGATGATTGCTGTTGCAATTAAAATAGTATTAATTGTAGTTTTCATGACTGTTCAAAAATTTAATTAATAAATCAAATATACTACTATTTAAAATATTTATACTTTTATTAAAACAACAAATTAAATTTAGTGTCCCTTAGTTTATTTTTTGATAAATAGATTTATCTTTTTTTTATTTAAATTATTTCAATTATCGGGTTAACACAACATAATCCTTAATTAATGTTGCAAGAAATTTTTCGTTATTCGCCGGTTTTTGAATTTTATATTTTTTAATAATATTTACAACCAACTCTTCTATTATTTCTTCATTAACCTCAGAAGGAAATTCCTTTTTCCTATCTAACAGTTCTTTGATCATCAGCATTTCTTCCTCGGTAAAATCTTTCACAAATAAATAAGTAGAGGAATAATCTGAAGCAGAAGTAATACTGAGTATTTCTTTCAATAAAATTCTTTTGGATGGTCTCAATTTAATAACAGTTGTGAATGCAATAATATCCCCTAAGCGTTGTTTTTTTTCAGAAGCATTAATGAGTAGGGTAGCCACAGAACCGAGTGTAAGATAAATATCAATTAACCGGAAAGTCCAACGGATAAAATAATCAATGAAATTCATTTTCTCTCCATTGATCTTAATCACCTTGATACCCAAAGCTTTTTTGCCCGGCGTTTGACCGTTTAACAATGTTTCGGTTATTAATGAATAAACGCTGAATAAAACTGAAATTACAATTAACAGAACCATTGAATATTTTTCTCCAAGAGCATAAAGTCCGGATAAAAAAATAAATGCGTACAATAAATATATAATAAAAAAATCAATCAGAAATGATAAAAACCTTGCAGTAAAACCAGCTGCTTCGTAAGATATTGGAATCTGATGTGAAGTATAAATGGTGATTGATTTCATTTTATTTTATAAGGTTCTATTATTCATGTTGACCTGATTGCGATACCGTATGATCGTTTTAACTTCCGTAAATTCTAAATCAATTATGTATTATTCGTAATATCAAAAATTATATATTTTAAACAATATTATAAAAATTTTGCATGTTTTTATTAAAAAGTTAATTTTACAAAATTATAAATTTATGAAAGAAACGAATTTTATAAATAACAATAAAGACAAATGGGAACATTTTGAAAAAATTATTTCCTCAAAAAATATTAATCCGGATGAAATCAGTGACTCTTTCATTGAAATCACAAACGACTTATCCTATTCACGATCATTCTTTCCTAACAGGTCGATCACTGTTTATTTAAATAGTATTTCCCAAAAAGTTTTTTTAAAACTTTACAAATCAAAATCGATAAAACAAAAAAAGTTTATCACATTTTGGTCAAAAGAAATTCCATTGTTAATCTATCATTCCCGAAAAGAATTTCTATTATCCTTTTTAGTATTTCTGACTGGCTTAATCATTGGCTGGCATTCATCATCCAAATCTCCTGATTTTATTGAAAATATTTTGGGTAATGGGTATGTAAGTATGTCAAAAGCAAATATTAAATCCGGTGACCCAATGGCTGTCTATAAGGACAAGGACAAAACCAATATGTTTCTTGGGATTACGATCAATAATATCAGGGTTGCATTTTTTTGTTTCATCTTGGGTATTTTTCTGGGAATTGGTTCTATCTTTTTTATTTTATACAATGGAATCATGTTAGGTACTTTCTTATATTTTTTCAACACCCATAATTTATTTTTGGTAACATCGGTTACAGTCTGGCAACATGGAACACTGGAGATTACCTCGATAATCATTGCAGGTGCTGCAGGCATTGTATTAGGGAAAGGATTTATGTTCCCCAACACCTATTCAAGAATACAAAGCTTCTATATTTCGGCACAACGAGGAACCAAACTATTATTATCTACACTGCCTGTATTTGTTTTAGCAGCAATCATTGAATCCTACATCACACGCTATACTGACACTCCCGTAATGATGAGAGTATTAATTATCATTCTCTCTTTGTTATTTATATTGTTCTATTACATATTTCTTCCTTATAAAATAGCTCATTCAAATGTCATTCAAACTATTAAAACAGAAGCTTTACCAACAACCGAAAAAGTTGAAATAACGTTGCTGAGAGAGAAAAAAACAAATGAACTCTTTTATGAAACAATCATTGTTTTCAGAGATAACTTCAAAAGTATTTTTCAAATTTCGAGCATACTTTCTCTTATATATATTCTGATCATTCTATTATTTACCGACAGAACCGTGTTTGATTTTGAGAATAATTATTACAGTAAAATATATGCTCCTTTTAAAGGATTAAACTGTCTTTTCATTGAGGGTTCATGGCAGGTATACGCTGGTATAATTATTATATTTTCATATATTTTATTTTATTCGATCTTAATACTGAAGAACCTAAGTCACAAACAATCGTCAGTATCAATTTTCAGCAATGCATCAAAATTTATTTCAATCAAAACAATTCCTTTACTACTGGTGTTTTCTTCTATCCTATTCTTACTTTGGCTAGATGTAACTTTACTTACCGTCATCTATGTTATTCTTTTTCCATTCATTATTTTATCTATCTACATACATTCTGTGGACAATACAGATATCATCGAAACATTCGAAAGATTATATTTTCTAATCAGGAAAAGAATATTTAAAATATATTTAGTCTTTATTCCATTGGTGATACTTTCTGCAATCTTTTTAATTCTGTTTACTACTCCGATTTTTTATATGTATACAAGTTTTTTCAAAATGCTGTTACCATTGTTCGAAGGTGCCTCCTATCATTTCTTAAACATTTTAAACAGTTTTATATTATTAACTATTCTCATAATGTTACTACCTGCCATTTTTATCAGCATCGGTTTGTTTTATTATAGTTTGGTGGAGATTCAGGATGCTCCAGTTTTAAAAGGAAAAATTAAAAATTTGATTGAGCGTAAATTAAAAAAATGAAAAACATATTTATCATATTGCTTTTTTGTTTTATATCTTCTGTTCTATGTTATCCTCAACAAGATGACTCTTTACTTTATAAGAATTATTATGATACTAAAATTGAAAAAAGAGATTTCAATTATGCAAAATGGCAAAAAATCAAACGAAATTTAGATTACAAAGAAGAAGCTACAAAAGATTACAATTATAATTTAGGGTGTAATCGATTCAAAGGGGATATTAGTAATCCATTCGAAAAGATTAATTTAAAACTCATTGCGTATATTCTTGTTTACGCAATATTAATTTATCTGATCATAAAACTCATCAAGTATTCAATAGCTGACAACAAAATAAAGAAACCGGCTCCTTCTTCATTAATTGAAAATACGGTTTTAACAGATGAATCCATCATCAACTCTGATATTGACTATCTGATACAAGAAGCAATTGAAAAGAAAAATAATAAATTGCTGATACGATTATATTATCTCAAAATCCTAAAAACATTAAAAGAAAAAAATATCATTGAATGGTCCAAAGATAAATCCAATACGCAATATGTAATGATGCTCATGAATCATCAATATTTTCAAACATTTCGTATTGCTACAAGCGTATTTGAAAAAATCTGGTATGGAAATACTGAACCAACACCATCCGAATATGAAATAATCATGTCACATTTTAAAAATTTTGTCAATCAGGCAAAGGATACAAACGAATGAAAAAAACGCGTATTGACATACAATTGATTATTATTATATTACTCTTATCCGGAGTTATATTGGTTTTTTATACAAACAAAAAAAAATTCAGTTGGTATGAAGAATACAAATTCGACAGCAAAGACCCTTACAATCTTTATATTCTTCCAAAAATCATTGATGATTATTTTCCAAACAAAAAATTGAAAGTAATTCATAAACGACTAAAACTGGAATTATCCGGTGATACAACTAAAAAAGGATTGTATATTTTTATTGGTAATTCTTTTTATTTACGTTCCCACGACGTCCCTGAACTACTGAAATTTGTTTCACTTGGCAATCAGGCATTCATCTCAGCTGAATCATTACCGGATGAATTATTGGATAGTATTTCAAATGAATATGATAAAGAAACATCTTTAAATTCTATTCAAAAATCAACCATTGAAGTTAATTTTAATCATTCGAATCTATATTATAAAAAATCTATTGATTTCACCTATTTTCAGGGACCCAAACCTTACCCCAAAAACTGGGTCTACATGGATTTGGTTAAATTCCGACCTAAATCATATTTAATGCTTGGCTACTTTGTTCACAATAATAACTCTTATATAAATTTCATTAAAATTCCTTATAAAAAAGGATTTATCTATTTACATTCAACACCAATATTGTTTACCAATTTTTTCATTAAAGAATCCAAAGGATATGACTACTGCAGCAGAGTATTCTCTAACTTTTCTGCGGCTGATATCTATTTTGATTCAGGAGAGTATTTTTCTGACAAAAAACAAAATTCGGAATTTAATCCGTTAAGTTTTATTTTGAAACAAAGACCACTATTATGGGCATGGTATATTTTGCTGAGTACAATCCTTATTTACATTCTTGTTTATATGAAAAAGAAACAACGAACAATTCCGGTGATGAATCCATTAATAAATACTTCTATCTCGTTCGTTGAACATGTAGGCAAATTATATTATTTGCATGATAGTGTAAAGAATATTGCCAATCTGAAAATGAAATTATTTTTGTTTTATATCCGACAAAAATTCAAAATAGATGCATCTAAAATTAATTCCGATGTCTATCAATCTATATCACTGCGTTCAGGAATCAGTTTTGATGAAACAAAAAATATATTTGATCTGTATGACTTCATTCAGACAAATCCCAATAAAGATAATTTAAAAGAATTTCATCAGGCAATTATTAATTTTTATAAAAAACTAAAAAATTATGGATGACACTAATCAAATCAATGAAAATAAAAATGAAGAATTAAATAATATCATGGGCAACCTTGAGCTTGGACAAGATGTTGCAGCTATTTATACAAATTCTCTATTAATCAAAAAAGAAATATCAAAAGTCATTGTCGGGCAAGATGATGTTATTGATTTACTTCTGATTTCCATTTTTTCTAACGGACATGTTCTCCTTGAAGGTGTTCCGGGTATTGCCAAAACTTTGCTGGCAAAAATGCTGGCAAAAACATTATCCGTTAAATTTTCACGAATTCAATTTACACCCGATCTGATGCCAACGGATATCACAGGTACATCCGTATTTAATTTTAAAACATCCGAATTTGTTTTTAACAAAGGACCTGTTTTTGCCAATCTGGTTTTAATTGATGAAATCAATCGCTCACCTGCAAAAACACAAGCCGCATTATTTGAAGTGATGGAGGAAAAACAAATTACCGTTGATTTAAACACATTTCTCTTTGACTATCCGTTTTTGGTGATTGCAACTCAAAACCCGATTGAACACGAAGGAACCTACAAATTACCTGAAGCTCAATTGGACCGATTTTTATTTAAAATAAAAATGCAGTATCCGAATATTGATGAAGAAATAAATATCCTCCAACGATTTAAAGAAGATTTTGATAATTCAACTTCATTGACTGTGACTTCAGTCATAGATGCTGACACCCTGAAATCATGCAAACAAATTATTGAAAAAGTATATATCAAAGATGAACTCATCAAATATATTGTTGAGATCATCCAAAAAACCAGAGAGCATAAGGATTTGTTTTTAGGTGCTTCACCCAGAGCATCCCTAAACATCCTGAAATCCGCTAAGGCCTATGCCGCCATTAAAGGAAGAACATACGTTAGTCCTGATGATATCCGGTTTGTTTCCTTCTATGTGTTGAATCATCGATTGATACTCTCTGCAGAAATGGAACTGGAAGGAATTGGTGTTGAAAAAGTGATTGAAGAAATTTTAAACTCAGTTGAAGTACCACGATGATACGATTGCTTAAAAATATTTACACAACACATATATTCTATATCTGCATAACCGGAATAATCATTCTATTTGTTCTCGGATATGTTTTCCCATTTGTCTTTATAATAGCCAAAGCCATTTTGTTTATTTGGATCGGGTTTTTATTCATTGATATTTTTCAGTTATTCCGAAAAAAAGAAATCTTAATTGCATCAAGACTATGCAGTAATAAACTGTCATTAGGCGATGAGAACAAAATAACTATTGAAATTATAAATTCAACAAAATCAAACTATGAACTCACATTAATTGATGAACTGCCATTTCAATTTCAGAACCGTAACTTTTCAATTAAAAAAAGCATACTTCCCCAAGAAAAAATATTTGTTGACTATTCTTTAACACCTGTCAGTCGGGGCGAATATAATTTCGGCAATTTGCTTATCTTCATTGAAAGCCGATTACATCTTGTTCAACGCAAATTTACTTTTGATATCCCATTTAACAGCAAAGTTTATCCGTCCATCATTCAAATGAAAAAATTTGAAATGAGCAATCTACATTCCCTTTCTATTACTACAGGACTAAGAAGAATTAGAAGAATAGGGCATAGTTATGAATTTGAAAATATAAAAAACTTTGTAAATGGTGATGATTTCCGAAGTATAAACTGGAAAGCAACCGGTAAACGATTTACCATCATGGCAAATCAGTACGAAGATGAAAAACATCAGAATATTTATGTAATCATTGACAAATCACGTTCCATGCAGATTTCATTTAATGGAATGACCTTGCTCGATTATGCGATTAATTCATCCTTAGCGCTTCTTAATATAGTATTGAAAAAATATGATAATGCAGGACTAATAACCTTTTCCAAAAAAATCAATTGTATTGTAAAAGCCAATAATAAAAACAATCAACTCCAATCCATATTAGAACACTTATATAATGAGCAACCAGGTGAGTTTGAAGCAAATTATGAATTATTATATGACTCTCTGAAAGCCAATATTAAAAATCGAAGTTTACTCATGCTTTTTACAAATTTTGAAAGTTATGATTCGTTAAAAAGAATAATCCCTATCTTAAAAAAAATTAACCACTCTCACCTTTTAGTTGTCAATTTTTTTGAGAATGTTGAACTCAACAACTACATTCTGGAGGACACAAAAACAGTTGAAGAAATCTATTTGAAAACAATAGCCGAAAAATTTAAATTTGAAAAACAACGAATACTTTCTGAATTAACTAAACAGAATATACAAGTGGTCATCAGTAAACCCAATGACTTATCATTAAATTCAATCAATAAATATTTAGAATTAAAAGCCCGGGGACTGATTTAGTTTTGATAAAAAACAATTGTGTTTGCCATTTTATCATGCAATCCCTGTTTTTTAGGATCCCAGCCAACCATCATAAAACCAATAAAGATCGTAAGGGCTGAAATCATTTTTGCTAAATAACGTCCAAGTGCATTCATAACCGAGAGCCGTTCACCATTTAAATTTCCAACTTTAATTCCAACAGCCATTTTACCTAATGTTGCTTGTTTGGCAGAACTTTCCATTCCTACCATATAAACCAATCCAATACCAAATCTTAAAAAAACTGAAATATAATAACCTGATGTAAACGGAACAGGATTCCATCCTCCGCTAAAAATTAAATTAATAAGAACACCTAATACACCTAGTATTATTCCATCAATAAATGATGCACCAACCCTGATCCAAAAACCTGCATATTGCTTTTGATTTTCCTGAATTTCCTGAGAATCTAAAATTGTTTCCATATATTAAATTTTAAATTAATTTTTTTTTACAAGTATACTAATTTTTTTAAATATCATTTCAAAAACGATTAAAATTTACAATTTTTTATTTTGAAAAAAATAATTATCTACTCAAAAGGTATACGCATCTATATTTATTAAATATTTTAAACAATATTTCTAATATGTCTTTTTACAAAAGTTTGGATTGTTTTCAAACCAAGCAGGGATAGTGTATGATATTTTATTTTATTGATAATAAAATTTAAATAATAAAATACTTTATATTTGAAATCATATTGAAAATATCATATTTGTTTTTTTTAAATAACCCTTATGAAAAATATTAAACCCATATTTAGACTGTTATTAATTTTTGTAGTTATTTGTCTTTTGACATTACTAATTAATCATTGCAAAAAAGATAGTAATTCTTCATCTTCAGAAGCAACACAAATTAATTGGAGCTTTGGGAAAATCGCAACGTATACAATTACCCCAACAAATACCGTACATGATTCAATTTCAGGAAATGATTTTACATTAAATAATTTAGCAGCAAGTACAACATTAAATGTCAGCAAAATTTTAGCGGGAGCACCCGCTCCTTTTGAAGGTAGTGGGTATAAGATTGAATACACAGGGAATGATGAATTATATGTAAAAATTAAATGTACCAAAGATGAAAAAGTTCTTGGTATGATGTATGCATATCCAGATGGTTTGTTTAATGGAATCATCACTCAATCGTGGATTGGTATACCTGTTATTAAATATTCAACTGATAGTACAGAAGTTATATTTTCATTACCTCAACCTTATGAATATACTCCAATGAAAAAAGGAGGAACACCTGCAGGGAAAAAATTAAAAGGGGCAAACTTATTTTGGTTTTCAAAAATATCAAAACTTTCATCAACGTGTGCAAAAATGTATGCTATTGAAAAACAAGTAGCAACCTTTATGTCTGATTATATTAATAAATTAAATCCAACCATGAAGGCTTCTGTAACATCAGCATATAAAGCCAATCCACTACACTTTGCTTATGGTAGTCAAACTTTTTACGAACCTTATTGGAGACCGCTTGGAGCACTCAGTGCTTATAATTTTTATCCTACTATTTGTCTTGAATTAAGTGCGGGGCGTCCGGCAGATTCCGATATTGCTCACGAAACTGCTCACTATTTTATTAATTTATTAGTTGGTGATGCTGTTCAAAGAAGTTTATGTAATCAGGGCAGTATATTCGATAATCATGGGATGAATGAAGTGCCAGGAAGAAATTATGTTGTGGATGAATACGTTTATTTTACCACATCCATTTATGCAAATTATGATGCTGCAAAATTAGAAGAACCTGCTTTTACATTTTCCGGTCATATTCCGATGACTACTGATTATCCAAGCATTGAAGGATTTGGAGGTACTATGTTATATTCGTTGGTTAGGTCAAAGTCAACTATTCAAAATGTATATAATCGCAAGACAAATCTTGATTATCCTGTGATTGGTTTAACCTTTGGGCAAGTCTTTGATATTATTGCTCAAGGCGCTTTAGATAATAATACGTTAAGAACCAATATAGCAAATTATCTTGTTGCAAATGGCACAAAAGCTCAATTTGCTAGGTTTCAGATTGATTTACAACGAATCGGTTGGAGTTATGACATAAAAGGAATTCTGGTTGATTCGGCAACAAATACGCCACTTGTCGGATATTACGTCCAAAATTTAATTAAAGGAGAACCCGGAGTTGAATATACAAATGGAGATGGAGCAACTTTTAATAGTACTGATTCTAAAGGAATATTCTGGCTTTTTGGAACAGTGATTCCAGGAGAAAGTATTTTACGGTTTACAAAAAACAATAAAAGCGCTGATGTTACTATTAATTGTAATTATATAAATCCGACAAATAAAACGATTGATCTTTCTACGATAAAAATTAAAGCAGATTTAACTCCTTACATAAAATCTGTTGTACCAGCATCCGGTAAGGCAGGGGATCAGATAACTATTACCGGTTCAAATTTTGGTGCCGATAAATCCAAAGGGCATGTCCTGATTGGAACCGGACTGGCTGCTTTAACAGACATTGTTACATGGTCTGATACTCAAATTAAAATGAAGATTCCGGCTGCCGCAACTACAGGGAATCTCTATGTGTCTAATAATGGCACAAGCAATCCATTTCCTTTTACAGTTTCAGCATCAACACCGGTTATATCAAGTATTTCACCAACTCAGGGAAAGATTGGAGACCAGATAACCATAAACGGATCATTTTTTGGAACAAGTGGGTATGTTTCATTCAATGGTCTGAATACGACTTCATTGGATATTCTCGCGTGGGCGAATACACAAATAAAAGTTAAAGTTCCTGTTGGAGCTACAACTGGAAATGTGAAAGTCGTATCAACCGGACTATCGAGCAATGGTATTTTATTTACAGTTAATTCCACTGCGCCTTCAATTTCCTCAATCAGTCCGTCTTCAGGAGCATCAGGGACTTCTATCTTAATTTCCGGTTCAAATTTTGGTTCAACCGGAACCGTTTCATTCAATGGTATAAATGCACTTTCTTCTGATATTTCTTCATGGAGTAATACGCAAATATCACTAAAAGTACCTGCTGGTGCTACAACTGGTCCGGTGAAAGTGACAACCGGAGGCATTCAAAGTAATTCCGTTACATTTACTGTCGGTACTTCTACTGCTCCAACAATTTCGTCAATCAGCCCGTCACAAGGAATAGTAGCTGATCAGGTAACAATATCAGGAACAAATTTGGGAATAACAGGAACTGTTTCTTTTAATGGAACCAATGCAGTTTCTTCGGATATTATTTCATGGAGTAATACAAAGATTATTGTTAAAGTACCTTTTGGTGCTACTTCCGGGACTATTTATATAACTGCAAACAGCGTTCAAAGCAATGGTGCTCAGTTTACTGTTAATTCTTCTTCTCCGGTGATTACAAGTATAACTCCAAACCCAATTCCCGTAGGTTCAGTTGTAACCATTAATGGTAGCGGATTTGGGAATTATATTGGTACAGATAATACGATCGAATGTGGTTTTAGTGATATAAACTATCAAATGGCCATTCCTGTTACTAGTTGGACGGATTCAAAAATTGTTTTCAGTTTACCAAGCGGATTTTCTTGTAATGGAAAGAATGGTGTAGGAGCAGGTTATATAAAGGCAATGCTGATTGGTGTTAAAGCTTCTAATAAATTTAGTGTAACTTTTGGAATTAGTAAGCCGCCAGTAATTACTTCCATTTCTCCAGCTAATCCTTCATCAAATAGTTTGATTACAATTACCGGATATAATTTTGGTGATACACCTGGAACTGCTTCAGCATGGTGTGATCAAACACCTGTTTCATGGTCAAATACATCTATAACTTTTATTGAAAAATGCTATATCAAAACAGGTTTAAAAATAAATATACATGTTGATGCTCCTGATGTGAATAATTATCCGGGACTTGGTGGTACTTGCACGACTCCATCTAATAATTTTCAGGTAATATGGCAATAATATTAATTTAAATATTATTTTCAAATTTTATCTTTAACTCTTTCAAATTAAATTTCATTTATTATCTTTATAAAAAAGATAATAAAGTTTAGTTATATTATACAATTTAAAAATAGATTAAAAAAAAATTGTTATGTTTTGTTATATTTAATCATTAGTGTACCATAAAAATTAATTTAAGTTCTTTAAAACTATTGACAGATAAGGGATACAGACAATTTTAGATGCGGGACGATTTGAATTGCCCTCATTCATTTTTCGGTATTTTGTACTAAAATGAATTTTGGCAAATATGTTTTCGCTCAAGTAGCCGATTTCCTTCCCCATCATCATTTTGAGTCCATTGTAAACAAGTATATTGGGAATCACTATGTTAAACACTTTACTTGTTGGAATCAAATGCTCTGCATGATGCTGGGGCAGTTAGGGAATAGAAAAAGTTTAAGTAATCTTGTTCTTTGTATTGATGCCCACGGATCCAAATCATATCACTTAGGTTTGGGACGAAATATATCCAAGAATAATCTTACTAAAGCAAACCAGCAAAGAGATTGGCGGATTTATGCTGAGTTTTCGTATCTATTGATAAAACAGGCAAGAGAAGAATGCTTGGCAGATAATTTTGAGATTGTCTTGCAGGGCAATGTTTATGCCTTTGACTCTACAGTAATAGATTTATGCCTCAATGTATTCTGGTAGGCAAAATTTAGAAAAGCCAAAGGTGCTATTAAACTTCATACACTGTTTGATGTAGAAACAAATATTCCTTGCTTTATACATATTACAGAGGCTTCCGTACATGATGTAAATGCGCTTGATGAACTGGAATATGAAAAGGATAGCTTCTACGTCTTAGACAAGGGATATTTACTGTTTACCTATAAAACTTATTTCCGATTGGTTGTTCTTCAGCTATGTCCTCTAAGGTATTACGATTGAAATTTAAGTAATGAATTATTTAATATCAACAACTTTTTTTTAACACATTACCTAAAAAAATAATTAATTTAATTTCTAATATAAAGATAAATTTATTTTTCTAAAAAATGTTCCCTTAGGTGAAATCACTTTCACAAGATATATTGCAGAGGCAGTTGATTGATTTAAATCAATATAATTAAAGTTAAAATTATTCAATTCTTTTGAAATTATTAGGTTGCCTAATATATCATAAACATTCACAATATTTTTCTCAATAGATTTTGATGTGTTTTGTATTATGATGGAATTTCGACTTGAATAAATGTTAAATTCCGATTGATCTATTTTTTTAGTTGAAGTTATTTTTCCAAATCTGATTTCAAATCTTTTATCATTTGAAACTGCAGGTGAAGTAAATGAATAATTACCCACTTGTTTTAAATTAATTTCTTTATTTTCATTTAAATCGACAAGAGTAATATCAACATCCGAACTAAAACTTTCAAGATTAGTAGCAATAAAATTATAGGTTCCTGAAACACCTACTTTGAAATATACAGGAACAGAATAATTAGACAATAAAGAATCAGGAAGATATTTAAAGGCAGTTAAAAAACTATCATTTGCTTCAATATTCCAAAATTTAAAAAACACCTGTGGTAAATCAACTTTACTGCTTAATAATTTTGAGGCATCAACATTTGTATTAAAATCAATAGAAGCAGTAGGCGTAAATGACATACTTGCTTCATCAAATAAATTATTAGCTCCATAAATTTTAATCAATATATTTGGATTAATAGAATTATCACTTTCCAATCCTTTCTTCCAATAAGGTTGATTATTAGCAACTCTAACTTTATTATTCATTGACCATGTTCCCTGATTAGATGTACAATACACCCAAACGCCCTGCATAGGCGGAATATATTTTGAGCCATAGGTTGTTTTACTTCTATCACTCATATTATACATTTCATATTTACTTGTAGTAATATTCCAGGTATATACCCAAGGTGAAATATTGGTATTATTCCATCCCTGAGTAACCTCAGTATCCATTAAATCTAAATTGATCGCACTTGGATATGGGTTACCGACTAAATTCCATCCTTCTCCTTTTCCGATTGTTTTAGTCAGACCGATACTAATATTTCCATTATTTAAACCAGATGAATTAGGTGCCGAAAAAGTCAGTAAAGAACTAGGCGGATACAATGGGTTAGTCCCTTTTTTCACTGAATAACCAACAGATGGAATTAAATACTTTCCCTTAATTAAATTGGAATAACTGTTGATCGGTTCATAGAATCGTGCTACGGAATAGCCCCACAATACATCAGCCAGAGCATTTTTCATTGGAGAAGAAAGTAAATGGTAATTATTGTCAACCAAATAAAGTTGAACCTCAACCCTATCGTTTGCATTTAATGTAGCACTGTTATCTTTCATTACTATCTGTCCAATAGCTGATGGACTGGTGGCTATGGTTGTCACGGGGCCATTCACTGTCAGCGTTTTGCCTGAAGCGACAACAACACTACCTATCACGTTCAGCGATTTACATGTGGCATTGGCTACTGCAGTTACTGAATGTCCTGCGGCTATCTGTACATCATCGTTTATGCCGGGTACCAATCCGGCTACCCAAGTTGAGCCGGTGCCCCAGTTGCCTGTCTGTGCACTGGTTATAGTTGCAGCAGGTAATAATGTAACAATAACTTCATCCGTATTGGTACAACTATTTGCACCTGTACCAGTTACCGAATAGGTTTGCGTTGTAACCGGTGAAACAGTGATTTGATTAGTTGTTTCAGTAGTACTCCACAAATAGCTATTTCCACCAGTTGCAGTAAGTACAACACTGTTTCCTAAACGGACAGACTGATCTAAACCCGCATTAATACTTGGTAAAGAATTAACATTAACAACAGCAGACGCTGTATTTGAACAATTATTACCGTCTGTTCCAGTTACAGTATAAGTAGTAGTTATTTCAGGATTTACAGTAATTGGTGTGCCTGTACCACCAGTATTCCAGTCATAACTAATGGCACCACTTGCTGAAAGATTATTAAAAAGAAATCCCGGACAAACACTTCCTCCTGCTGCAATAACATCAGGTAATTGATTAACAGTAACAATTGAAGTTGCTGTATTTGAACACCCGTTTAAATCTGTACCTGTAACAGTATATGTTGTTCTAACGGTAGGATTAACCGTTTTAGTTACTCCGGTTCCTAATCCATCACTCCAGTTATACGTATTTCCGCCACTGGCGCTAATCGTTGTGGAAGACCCAATACACACTGAACCATTTGAAGCTGAAATCGTTGGTGAAGAATTAACAGTCACATTAATACTTGCTGTAGAAGTAACAGAAATATCATAAGGGCTTGAATAGGTGACCGTATAGTTTCCCGACATTGTAGGAGTTGCATTGTTGATGACAGGATTTTGAGACGTGCTTGTAAAACCATTAGGACCAGACCAAGAATAGCTATGCATTCCATCAACTGAATATTTCAAATTGATTGTATTATCTGGGCAATAAGGTCCTGTATTTGAAATTACAGGTCCAAAATGTAAAAGAAATCTTCTATCCTGCGAACACGTTGCTGAATAAAAGGTATAATGGTTTGTTGTATTTAAAACCGTTGAAGTTAAATTCTTAAGGTCTATCAAAGTTACTGTTACAGATGGATTGAAGCTTGAAAGATTTGATGCTGTAATCGTATTATTACCAGCAGTGTAAATTGTAATATCAACAGGAACAGTAGCATTGTCTTTCATGGATAATGGTAAAAAATACGTTGCTAATATTTCTTCATATGCATCTAACGTTCTCGTATTCAATTCAGGACCTCCACCTCCAAAAAGTTTGTAATCATCGTTTCCATTTTTCGATATTGAACCATCAGCTCTAAAACCTATCCAAATATCATCAGATGAACCCGTACCGGTTATGGTCAGTAAAACAGCATTCGAAGGAGCATCGTTAGCTCCTCTGCCATAAACAATCAAAAAAGTTAAACTTATTAATAAAAAAAATTTTATTTTATTCATAACTCAACAGATTTTAATATATTAAAAACATATACATGTAACTTATTTTTTTATTTCATCGCTTCTACCAGCAGTAATAACAAATTTTAAAACTAACTCTTCCTGATTCTTTTCCAATTTTGCTTTTTTACCCATTCTTGGCAAAATCTTCTGCCAATCTTCTTCATTGAATTTTTTGGGATTTTTTAATTTATGACATCTATCACAATTCTTATTAAAAACTTCTTGACCAGACTTTAAATCCTGAATAGTCGTACCTGTCCATTTCTTGTTTGCCCATTCTGCATCTGCATCAGTTAACTGAATATCTTTAACCTGTTGCTTTTGTAAACGAACTGTTGTAAAAGCAAATAATGACATCAATGCTGTCAACATCAATAAATTCCTGAATGTTTTCATAATTATTTTTTTAATATTTAAACAAAAATACAAAAAAACGTAGCTAAACACAATAAATAAATTACTAAAAAGCGTATAATCCTGTTTTATATCATTATTAAATGAAATAGGACATAAAAAATAATTTTACATTGTTTTAAAAAAAGATTTAATAAATTCATCTCCTTCGATTAAACCATAAGCACCAGATATGACAGACTGTTCATTATATTCAAAAACGTTATCAGGTGATAACTCGGGATTAAAAATCAGAAACGGTACAGGGTCGCTTACATGAATCCGAAGTTCGACAGGTGTCGGATGATCAGGTAATACAGCGATAATAACGGGTTCATTAAATTTGGATGTTTCTTCCATTATATATTTTACAAGACGATGATCAAGATATTCAATTGTTTTAATTTTCAGATCAATATTACCGTCGTGTCCGGCTTCATCGCTTGCTTCAACATGTACATAAACGAAATCAACATCTTTTAATGCTTCAACAGCTGCTTTAGCTTTGCCTTCATAATTTGTATTGTGTAATCCCGTAGCTCCTTCAACTTTAATATTTTTCATCCCTGCATATACACCAATTCCTTGGATTAAATCAACTGCTGAAATAACTGCACCTGTTTTATTATATAATTCCTTTAATGTTTTCATTTGGGGTTTATATCCCTGAGACCAGGGCCAGATTGAATTTGCCAGGTCTTTCCCTAACTCTAATCGTTTCTTGTTAACAGGATGTTCTGACAAAAATTGTTGCGAATCCAAAATCATTTTATTCAACATATTCGCAGTTTTTATTCCTTCTTCAGAGACTGAACTTACTAAAACTTTTTCAAATTCAGTTCCCGGAACATCGTGCGGAGGAGTGCAACTAATCTGATTACTCCCACCTTTCACAACCAGCAAATGTCGATAGCTTACTCCCGGATAAAAACAAATTTTGTCAGAACCAAATTTATTATTTAATGTATTTATAATTTCACGTGATTCTTCTGAGGTTATATGTCCTGCCGAATGATTTTTTATTTTTCCGTTTTCAATACAAATAAGATTACAACGTAGTGCTAAATCATCATCATTCAGTTGAACCCCCATGCTGGCAGCTTCCAGTACACCCCGTCCATTCAGTACTTTAGAAATATCATAACCCAAAACCGAAAGATTTGCAGCTTCACTTCCGGGAGTAAAACCATCCGGTATAGTCTTCAATAAACCGGAACGACCTTTTCTGCACAATTCATCTATATGTGGAATATTTGCGGCCATTAAAGGTGTTTTATTTCCTAAACTTTTTATCGGATAATCTGCCATTCCATCACCAAGTATAATAACATATTTCATTTTTATATATTTAAAATTCTTAATCAGTTGTAATTATTTATTAAAAACTCTTTAAATAAAGAATACTCATTTTTCATGGATTGCAAAAATTCCGGCTTGTTTTCAAGTCCTAAAAGACTAAAAGGTAAGTCGGGCTCAATATGAATCTGTTCACGTATCTGTTCAGGAAACTTAGCAGGATGGGCAGTTTCGAGGGAAACACATAGTTGGTCAGGATGATTATCTATGTTGTTTTTAGTTAAATAATGCATCAAACCTGTCCAGCCCACAGAACCATGTGGTTCAAGAATAACTTTATGCCGGTCATATATTTTTTTAATGTAATCTTTCGTTTCGGAATCACTGATAGATATAGAGAAAATTTCATTATTCATTTTAACAAGATCTGCTTGTTTGATAATGACTCCGTTTTCATCCATGACACCGTCGTAAAGAGCAACCAAACGAGCAAGATTACTGGGATGTCCCACATTCATGGCATTTGATAAACAGTTCAATGATGGTTCAATTTTTTGATAAATTCCTGTAGCTAAATATTTCGGCACCTCATCATTCTCATTCGTCGCAATCACAAACTTTTTTACAGGTAAACCCATTTTCATAGCTATCACCCCTCCCATCATATCACCAAAATTACCTGAAGGTACTGAAAAGATAATCTGATCATCAACACCTGATTTTTTCAATTTTGCATATGCATAGAAAAAATATACTGTTTGAGGTATCAATCTCCCAATATTAATTGAGTTAGCAGAAGACAAATTCAAATAATCGAGATCATGATCCATAAACGCTTTTTTAACCATGGACTGACAATCATCAAATTTACCATCAATAGCAATGATCTGAATATTTTTCCCTAAAGTAGTCATTTGTTTTCGCTGACGATCCGATACTTCTTTTTTCGGGAAAAGCACTACCACTTTTATATTTTCAAGTTCATAAAATGCATTTGCAATTGCACTCCCTGTATCACCTGATGTTGCAGTAAGAATTAAAAGTTTTTTATTTTCTTTTTTTAAATAATACTGCATTAGCCGCCCCATCATTCGTCCGGCAAAATCTTTAAAAGACGCTGTGGGTCCCTGATCAAGACGCATAATATATTTTCTGTCAAAAACTCTCTCCAAAGGAACATTAAAATTATAGGCATCTTTTATCATCTCGTATAAATCACCATCATCAATTTGTCCTTGTAAAAAAGTTTTAATGACTTCATATGCAATTTCAAAATATTCTTTTTTATCAAACGAATTAATTTTTTCAAGAGGTATGGATGGTATTTGTTCAGGCATAAACAATCCTTTATCAGGAGCAAGACCTTTGATCAATGCTTCTCTGAAAGTTACATGCTCACTTTTTAAATTAGTTGAATAGTATCGTATCATGTTTGAAATATATTAACTAAAACTTCATCTGAAATTAAATGCAAAGTTAGAGAAAGTATTTATATTTCACTAAAGCATGATAATTATTAGCAAAAAAAATCCCGCCATTTCTGGCGGGAACTATGAACAAAACATAAAAAGAGATATTCTATCTTTTAGTGATTCAACGCAATATGACTTAACAATTGAATCTGATCTTTATTGCTATAATCGTACTGATACAGTCCATCAGAGCCAATCAGGATCAACAGCCCTTGGTCGGGAATAACATCATATGCATTGACATTTGAAAAATGACTGATCAGATTACTATCTATTTGATAAGGATTTGATGCATTATAAATTTTTAAACCGTCATGACCATCACATACAAATAAGATTCCATTATCTATTCCTAATCCAAAAGGTTCTGTCATGGTGTAATCTTTCACTGAAACTGGATTGGTAAGTTGGGAAATATCTACTACCGATAATTTATTTTCGGTATCTCCGCAACGATTACCAGCACGCAGAGTAACATAGGCATATTTGCCTTCAACCACCACAGGGTCGCAGCTTCTGACATGCCAAAAAGTTGATAAATAAGAAGGACTTTCAGGATTAGCTAAATCATAAATATACATGCCTGTTTGAGAACCAATAAACATTTTATTATTGTATTGAAATAGTGTTTCTATATTCCATCCTATCTGAACCTGATTTGTGTAGACTGGTTTAGAAGTGGTTGTTACATTAAATATTTTCATGGTCGTTTTATTCACTGTATATAAATATTGATTATACAACATGAAACGAGCCATTGAACCACCTTGACCAGAAACTGAAGGAGTCACATTCAAAGTTTTCATTCCCGAATTGGAATTTAAAACAAATACACCATCTATGGTTCGGTTATATTCCCAAAAAACCGGTTGGGTCGAATTATCATCTACACGTTCTGAAACTTTTTCAACATTCCATTGGACGACCACCCCTTGATTGGTATCATAGGGAACAGAAGGATATCTGTTATCGGGATCTGGAATTGAATATGGAAACGCATTTCTAATACGACTTACTTCCTTAACTTCCGGCAAATTTGAAATGTCTAAAGTTATTAAATCTATATAACTATCCACATATAACATATTATTTTTAACTGCCATGTCAACATTACCGGGTACTTTAACAAATGTAACTTTTTGAGGTGAAGATGGATTGGAATTATCATAAATATGTATTCCTTCCATCGGTTCATTAATAAATAAATACTTCCCAAACATATAAATTTTACCGGTTGCTTTCATTGGATGATTTGTATTGGTATTAATTGGTTGCCTAAGCTCTGAATAAGACATATATTTAGGCACATTCGCCATATATGTTCGTGTTTTGACAACACTGTCCTTACAGCCGGCAATGAGAAATATCATTGCAACAAAAATTGAAATTTTAGATGTTTTCATAATGTAAGTTTTAAAAGTTGAACATTTATTAATTTGAAATATAAGATGTCAAAACCTGTTAAAAGGTTGCGTTAAATAATTTCAAGCAACCTTTTTTAATCATTTCACATCTTAAAAATAATTTGTTTCTTTATCATTTCAAAATTTAAATAAAGTTTGTATGAAAAAAATTAGCTTAAATATATTCATTTTATTCTTAGCATTTAATGCGTTTGCTCAAAACAACTCTGAAAATAACAGTATTTCAACTATCCAACATCCATACTTAAAAAAAGGATTTATCAGTATCTGGGATATTGGATTAATTCCTGTTAATTATAAATCGTACAATACCTATTCATATTACTCTTCGTATTACAATCAAAAAAGCATTTACAATATTTACATATTAAACGGTTATCAGTTCAAACAAAATTTTTCAGTTTGCGCAGGCACCGGGTTTCAAATGCTCAATGTCCCGTATATTCCTGTTTTTGCTGATATCAGATATACTGTTTTTAAAGGCAAAACAACACCATTTATTTTTTGTGATGCCGGTTATACATTTGCATTTAACAAATATGATTTTCGCAAAGATAAAACCGGCACATTTGTAAACAGTGGTATTGGCATAAAAAATTATTTTAGCAACAGAACGGCTATAATGTTTAGCATTGGCTGGTGGTATCAACAACAAACCTACTCAGAAAAAACAAACTATTGGATCGTTAATAATAATGATATGATTGAAACCAAATCAATCTACAACAGAATAAATATCCGGCTGGGATTTTATTTCAATTAGAAAGATAAGTTCAATCCTGCATATATAACGAAATTAAACGGATATCGTTTTCCTTCATAATTTTTCACAACCGGTCTGAAAGAATATCTTGTAGATGGTTCAGCAAATAATGATAAGCGTTTGAACAATCTGTAATTAACTGCTATTCCTGTAATAGCAGCATAGTTCATCTGATTGACATTAGATAATTTTCCGATCAAGTCCATATCCCCGTTGGATGGCTGAATGAGATATGTTTTATTCCCAATTAGGAAAGAAGGACTAACTCCACCTGATAAATATAATGAAAAGCGTCTGTCCATGAGTTTGTATCTCAATGTTACAGGTACATCAATGTATTGAAGACTCTGAAAATCAAAGTTTAGAAGAATCACAAGAAACTCTAA
>CAYVNP010000007.1:38686-79861 GCA_964452905.1 uncultured Bacteroidales bacterium | reverse complement strand
ACATCCTCTTTTCATATAAAAAACCCCCAACTGAACACCTAACCGTTTGGATAAAAAATGTCCAAAACTCAGACCTCCCGAAATAACAATTCGGGCTTTTTCCAAGCGATCAAAATGAATAACCGGCTCAACATTATTAGCAGCAAATGAACCCATTGCATCACTCGGATTATTAAGAAAAAGCGTATTCCCAACGGAACGATATTCAACCATTGAATCACTGGTCATGTTCTTCGTGTAAATTTGTTGATCTGAAGAACTTGACGAACTGCTACCTCCGAAACCTGAAGTTAAGCGACCGGCAATAAACCATTTATCAATGTGTTGCATGGATGGAATACTTTTATTATTCACTGCCAGCGATGGAATATCATTATTCTGAGTTTTTACCTTAAACGTATCCATAGAATGTTCTTTCATCTGAACAGTCTTATCAATTTGTTCCTTGTATATTTCTTTTTGAGATATCACCTTTTTTTCGGTGTTATCCGTTGTTATATCGGAAGAAACAAGAGTTGATTTTTCTTTATTCCCATTTTCATTAATTTCAGTTGGAGAATTAAGTTTCTTTTCGGTTGACGTAATATTATTAACTTCATTCTTATTTTCAAAATTAATCAGAGCAGGAATTGCATTTACTTTATTTAAATATTTTAGAGGTACAGCAGTTGCCACTTTCTGCTCATTTACAACAGATTTAATTTTACTAGGATTTTCAATGGGGTGAGTTGATTTTACAATTTGTTTTTGAACAGTTTTATTTCGTAAAACTTTTGAAAGCGCTTCCTGATTTTGTTCGTATTTCTGAATAGCCAAAAAATATCCTGATCCGAAAGTCATCAGCAACAGAACAGACGCTGCAGCAGACCAAAACCAGATCATACTTCTTTTCTTTTTATTTTTTGTGAGGCGATCACTGATTTGATCCCAAACATAATCAGGAACATCCTCTTCCAGTTGATACAACTTAGTTTTAAAAAGTTCATCAATATTGTTCTTTTCCTTCAACATATGTTTTATTAATTTTTTTTTGTTCAAAATAATATTCTTCATTTATTTTTTTCTGCAGAATCTGTCTTCCTCGAGACAAATTCGATTTTGAAGTACCTTCACTTATTCCAAGCATCTCTCCTATTTCCTTATGTGAATAACCTTCAATTGCATACATATTAAAAACCAATTTATATTGTGCAGGCAATTCCTGTATAAGTTTTAAAAGATCTTTGGAAGAAATCAAATCGATCACATGTTCATAGCTGACACTTCTGTCATATTCCGTTATATCTGTAACCGGAAACAAATGAACAATCTTCCTAAAACGTTCCAAAGCCGTATTCACCATGATCCGCCTGATCCAACCTTCAAAAGAACCTTTAAATTCAAACTGACTGATTTTTTCAAAAACTTTAATAAAACCATCTTGAACGATATCTTCTGCTTCAGTATAATCTTTTGAATAACGTAAGCAAATACCAAACATCTTCCTTCGAAAAAGCTCATACAACTTTCGTTGAGAATCCCTTTTACCGGCAATACACCCTTTAATGATATCGTCAATTTGCTCGTTCACTTATCCTTTATCATCAGTCAATTTTGTACAAAATTCAATTATAAGATGTTAAATTTATAAAAAGGTTGCGTACGAATAATTATCTAGTTAGATTTTTTATTTTATCTAACATATTTGATTCATCTGCTTTTTTACTAATTTGATTTGTTTTTAACATATTTTTATTACTTTTAACTCATTATTAATAAATAATACTCATTTTATGAGATTCATTTTAAAATCTATTTTCTTTCTAATGATAAGTTGTCAATTATCCTCCTTAGTGGCACAGGATACAATTTTATCAGATTATATTGTTTCAAATCCTGATTTAGATAAAGTCAAACAACTTATTCAGAAAGGGATTGATGTGAACCGAAGAAATCAATTTAATATCTCTCCTTTAGAAATTGCCTGCAAATCAGGCAATCTTGATCTATCAAAATTATTAATTTCACATGGAGCACGATTGAATGATAAACTTACCAATGACCGCACTGCTTTAATGATAGCATTAAGTGAAGGGTCAAATTATGAATTGATTGAATATTTGCTGCAGAGTGGTGCAGAGATTAACATTAAAGATAAATTCGGGGTGCCTGCCTTTTTTTATTTATATATGGTTGATCAACCCATATTCGGAACAAGATTAAATTTAATTAAATTACTTGAAAAATATGGCGCTGACATTACTCAAACCAATAAGGATAATACGTCACTCCTCTTTAAAACTGTTGCTTCATGTGACTTGCCAGCCACTCAATATCTCATTCTGGATAAAAAATTTGACATCAATAGTACTAATATGCAACAAAAAAATATATTTGATAAAATGGCTCATTGCAATACCGATATGATTAAATTCTTATTTTCATTGAATCCTAAAATACTTAATTATGAAAAATTATTTTTTCATGCTGCCAATGTTAACAATGTAAAAATTGTTTCCTATCTCGTTGATTCCATTAAAAAAGTTGATATTAATATCAAAGACAGGTTTCATCGTTCAGCGCTGATGCTTGCTTATACCCACACCAATGATGAAACCATCAATTACCTTTTACAAAAAGGAATTGACATAAATGCAAAAGATACGTTCGGGATTACCATTTTAATGCAGGTTTCATATATCTGTAATTTAAATCTTATTAAAAAATTAGTTGAAAATAAAATTAAAATTAACATACCCGACAACGATAACTGGACTGCTCTTGATTATTCAGAAAAATCTTATATGGGAAATAAAGAAGAAGTTATTGCATATCTGAAATCAATTGGAGCTAAAAACGGTAAGGATAAAAAGGAAAAATCAATTTTTAAATAACCAAATTAATAGTTGTTAAATTTACATATATCTGTAAACTCTTTTCTCTTCTTTTCCCTGACTTCATAGCTTTCATGCGGATATCCCAATGAAATTAACAACCCAATCCTTTTGTTTTTCGGAATATTCAAAGTGGTTTTAACTTTCTTTTCATCAAACCAACCGATCATACAAGTGCCAAGACCAATCTCTGCTGCTTGTAAACAAAAATGTTCAGCAGCAATACCGATATCAATTAAAGGAAATTCTCTGCTTTTCAACCAGGCGCCAACCTGTGTAATCAATTTTGGTTTTTCAATAACAATTACAATCATAACCGGCGATTGAAAAGCAAACTTATTGATCCGAAGTGAATCGCTGTAAGCCGCTTCTGCAATCTTGGTCTTTAATTCCGGTTGATCAACAACAATAAATGTCCATGGTTGTGAATTGCTTGCGGAGGGTGCTAACCGAGCTACTTCAAGACAAATTTTTATTTTATCCTGTTCAACCGATTGATCGGAATATTTCCTAACACTTTGTCTGCGTTTTACCAAACTCATAAAATTTTCCATCTATCCTATTTTAATGCATTAAACATTGTTTTTCCAATATCTGCAGGAGATTCAGCAATCATAACCCCACACTCTTTTAACAATTGTTTTTTTGCATCAGCTGTTTCATTTTTACTTCCAATGATTGCTCCTGCATGTCCCATCGTTCTTCCTTTTGGTGCAGTAGCGCCGGCAATAAATGCAATCAAAGGTTTGGTACTGTGTTGTCTTAACCAGAGAGCAGCATCGTCTTCCATGCTTCCACCAATTTCACCAATCATAACGATTCCTTTCGTTGCATCATCTTTCATAAACAATTTAACTGCATCAAGAATCGTAGTTCCAATAACCGGATCACCCCCTATACCAATGGCTGTAGACTGTCCAAGACCAAGTTTGGTTAACTGATCCACTGCTTCATAGGTCAATGTTCCTGAACGAGATACTACACCGATGCTTCCTTGTTTATGAATAAATCCCGGCATGATACCCACTTTAGCTTCACCGGGGGTAATGATTCCAGGGCAATTTGGACCTATCAACCTGCATTCTTTATTTCTAAGATATTCTTTAACAATCATCATATCTTTCACCGGAATTCCCTCCGTAATACATACAATGACTTTTATTCCAGCAGATGCAGCTTCTATAATTGCATCTAAAGAAAAAGCAGGTGGAACAAAAATAATGGATGTATCTGCATTTGTATTTCTAACTGCATCTTCAACTGTATTATATACAGGTTTTTCAAGATGTAACTGTCCGCCTTTCCCCGGTGTCACTCCACCAACAATGTTAGTCCCGTAATCAATCATCTGGGTAGAATGAAATGTTGCTTCCTTACCCGTAAATCCCTGAACAATAACTCTTGAATTTTTATTGATTAAAATGCTCATACGATTCAATCTAAAAGTTTATCAAAATTAAGATATAATTCGTTTTCAAAAATTATTTACCTAATTTTGTTTGAATAAAAATCATACAAGTAATGACCACACAAGATATAGAATGTAAAGACACAATCTGTGCCATTGCCACACCTCATGGTTCAGGAGCAATCTCAGTGATTCGGTTATCAGGGAAAAAAACTTTTTCCATTTGTAATAAAATTTTTCACCCAAGTAATAAAAAAACATCACTATTAAATGCAAAATCCCACACCATTCATCACGGATATATCTTTCATCATAAGATTTTAATTGATGAAGTTGTACTGAACATATTTAAAAATCCCACATCTTATACCGGTGAAGATAGTATTGAAATATCCTGTCATGGGTCTGCATATATTCAACAAAAAATACTGGAAATACTTATCCAGCATGGCTGTCGTCTTGCCCAACCGGGTGAATTTACCTTACGCGCTTTTTTAAATAAAAAAATGGATCTCGCACAGGCAGAAGCGGTGGCTGATCTCATCACTTCACATTCAAAAACATCTCATCAACTTGCCCTTAACCAGATGCGGGGCGGATATTCAAATACCATCAAAGAGTTGAGGGGAAAACTTGTTGAATTCTCATCTCTTATTGAACTGGAACTCGACTTCAGTGAGGAAGACCTTGAATTCGCTGATCGGAAAAAACTACTTGCATTGATCTTAAAAATAAAACATCTCATTTCAAATCTGAAACACTCATTTTCACTGGGCAATGTGTTGAAAAACGGAATTCCTGTCGCTATCATCGGCAAACCGAATGTCGGCAAATCCACACTACTCAATGCACTACTGAATGAAGAAAGAGCCATTGTATCTGAAATACCAGGTACAACACGCGATATTATTGAAGACACGTTATCAATTAATGGTACAACATTTCGATTTATTGATACGGCTGGACTCCGCACTCACTCCTCTGATAAAATTGAAAATTTAGGAATTGAAAAAACGTATGAGAAAATAAATCAGGCATCCGTTATCCTATACTGTGTTGACATCAGTGAAACGTCCGTGAAAGATATTACGAAAGAACTTCAGGATTTTAAACATCATATAACAGACAACAATAAAAAATTTATAGTCATTGCCAATAAAATGGACATGCTGAACAAAACGCCCAAGGAATTTAAAAATTTACTTGAACTCGAAACCATTTTTATTTCAGCTAAACGAAAAATAAATATCAATCTGATCATTGACTGTCTGAATGAATATGTTCAGGATGAAAAATACACAAAAAATGAAACCATCATTTCAAATATAAGGCATTACGAAGCGCTTGATAAAACATTGCTTGCAATTGAAAACATTGAACAAGGATTAAACACCAACCTGCCTTCCGATTTACTAACAACCGATATTCACAGCGCCCTGCATTATCTCGGTGAAATAACCGGTGAAGTTACCACAGATGAAATCCTTGAAAATATTTTTAGTAATTTTTGTATCGGAAAGTAACCGTTTTAAAAATTTTGTTTTTGATCATATTTATATATTTTTGTTATTATTAGAAAATAATTAATACGATGATTTTTTTATTTAACATTTCCGCAACTTATGAAAGAAATAAAATTCCACGACGTGAAGTTGCAACTTACCTGAAAACTGATACTGCTTTTGTAAGTAAGTTTGAAAAAGGCGAACGACAAGTGCTTTAAATGATGTTTATAAAAAATTTGAAAAATAAAAAATAAATATATGGATAACCTGATTGAAATAGGTTTACAAAAGGAATTAATAAAGTTCAGTGATGATAAGGGTTTTATAACCTATGTTCATCAAAACAAAAAGCGTAGTTTTAATAATCCCGAAGAAAAAGTACAAGCTGAAACTTTTTTAACATTGGTTTTGATTTATGGATATTCTGTAAATAGAATCAAACAATTTGTTCCTGTAAAAATGGGTTCTGATACAAAGGAAGCCGACATCATTGTTTATTCTGACGATGCTTGCGAAGAAACCTATATTCTTGTTGAATGCAAAAAAGAAGATGTCACCGACCAACAATTTAATATCGCAGTCGATCAGGCATTCAGCTATGCTATTGCTGAAGGTGCTAAATATGTTTGGACTACCTCCAAAATAAAAAATCAGTATTACGAAATTCCTGATAAGAAACCTAAAAGCAGGATTGAAATACCCGATATTCCACAGTTTGGTGTAAACAAGCTGGCTCCTTATAAATACGTGAAAGGTGGTATATCTCAAACTGAAGCTGAAATAAAAAAATACAATATCGTAAACGAACCTGACCCAAACGTTAAACAAAAATTTTTTGAACTTCAGGTTGTCAGTGAAAGTGAACTGACAAAAATATTCATTCAATCACACCAAGCCCTGTGGGGTGGCGGTCATCGCAATCCAAGCGTGGCTTTTGATGAGTTAGATAAGCTTATTTTCTGTAAAATATGGGATGAAAAGCACCCTCGTAAAACAGGCGATCCTTACGACTTTCAGATTTTCAGAGATGAAGACCCAGAAGATTTATTAAAACGCATCAAAAAAATTTATTCCATTGGTGAAAAAGAAGCCCCAGAAGTTTTTAAAGATGGTATTGCTCTTTCCGCACAGGAAACAATGACCATTGTCAAATATTTTCAACGAATAAACCTTAATAAAACCGACCTCGACAGCAAAGGTAAAGCGTTTGAAACTTTTATGGGTAGCTATTTCAGAGGTGACTTTGGACAATATTTTACGCCAAGACCTATCGTAAAATTCATAGTTGATTGTTTACCTATCACACATAAATCTAGGGTGCTCGACACAAGCTGCGGTAGTGGCGGATTTTTATTGTATGCGCTTGACAAAGTACGTGAACAGGCAAATGAATATTTCAACCCAATCAAAGAAGAAAAAGACCATTACAAACATTGGCACGACTTTGCTGAAAAGAATTTATTTGGCATTGAAATAAACGACCAAATTGCCCGTACCGCTAAAATGAATATGATTATTCATGATGATGGACACACCAATGTTATTGCTTCTGATGGTTTGTTAACCGATACTGAAATGCAAGCTAAATCAGGTAACAAAGAGTTTAAATACAATTCATTTGATTTTATTATTACCAATCCACCTTTCGGCAGCGCAATTAAACTTAACGAAAAAGCTTACCTCGGTTTATTCCAGTTAGGAACTAAAGAAATTGACTGGTTAGATATTAAATACGAAGTAACTAAAAAGAAATCGACACGCGACAGTCAAAGCACCGAAGTGTTATTTTTAGAACAATGTCATAAGTTCTTATGTGAAGATGGTTATTTGGCTATAGTTATACCCGATGGCATATTAACTAATAGCAGTTTGCAATATGTAAGGGATAATATTGAAGAACTGTATCGTATTGTTGCAGTTGTTTCAATGCCGCAAACTGCCTTTAGCGCAACAGGCGCAGGTGTAAAAAGTTCTGTATTGTTTTTGCGTAAACATAAAAATAAACAAACCGAAAAAATAAGTAATCAAAAGGATAAGCTAAAAGATCAGTTAAAATCGGATAGTAAATATCAGGCAACCATTGAAAAATGGGAGAAAGAAAAAAAATATGCAATAAAAAAACTGGAAGATGAAGCCAAACAGAAAAATCCAAAAGCAAATAAAAAAGAGATCACTTCAATGATTCAGGATGATAAATCAGCATTACAAACTGCTTTTACTGATAAGGTGAATTTGCTAAAAGAGGAGTTAACAGAAAAATACTTTTTGGCAAAACAAAATATATTGGATGACTACCCGATATATATGGCAATAGCCGAAGATATTGGCTATGATGCAACAGGCAGAAGCACTAATAACAATGAGTTAGTTGAAATAGGCAAAGAACTTTCAAAGTTTATTATTCACATTAATAAAACCGAGAAATAAAAAACATTAAAAATTTGGAGATTATTATGAAAATGATATATCTTTGTATCAATAATACCTGCCATGCCTCTCAACGATGCACACTTTGGCGGGTTTTCGATTTTTTAAAGGTAACTAAAAATGCATGAAATGAAATATTCCAAGTTACCTATATCTATTCCCGAGCAAATAGAAAAACTAAAAAAAAGAGGACTACAATTTGGCGATGAATCCAAAGCCGCCAATTATCTTTCTAATATTAGTTATTACAGGCTAAGAGCTTATACATACCCATTCCAGGATAACACGAATCCAGAACATCCGTTTATTAAAAAAATAAGTTTTGAAGATATTATTAATTTATATGTTTTCGACCGACAATTACGTTTGTTAATTTTTAATGCTATTGAAAAAATTGAAATTGCTTTACGTACTCAAATAATTTATCAATATTCTTTAGCTTATGGTGGCTTTTGGCACTTGAATCCTGCGCTTTATAATAATTCGGTTTATTTTGCTGAGCAAATTGCTTCGCTTCAAAAAGAAATTGACCGTAGCAATGAAACATTTATAAAACACTATAAAACGACTTATACCGACCCTAAAGAATCTCCATGCTGGATGAGTCTTGAAGTGAGTAGTATGGGACTACTTTCTAAAATATTTTCAAACCTAAAAAAAGATGACTGCAAAAATAAAATTGCATTTCATTTTGGACTTAAAGATGTTGATGTTCTTACCAATTGGATGTTTTGTTTAAGCATTATCCGTAATACATGCGCATATCACGGAAGAACCTGGAACAGGCGTTTGCCACAAATAGCATTGCCTCGAAAACCAATCAATCAGTTTATTAACAACAAGCAAATTCACACTAATAAAATATATGCTTCGCTTTGCTGTATTCAATATATTTTAAAAATTATCAGCCCAAATAATAATTTTAATTCAGAATTAAAATCTATTATGAAAACTTGCTCTCTTACACAAGATAAAGAAATGGGGTTTCCCGAAAAATGGAAGGAGGATATGTTGTGGCAATAAATAATTCTTTTCAAATATCCGGCAAGTTAAATAAAAACAAGGTTTTCATTTTGCAAAAAAGCGAATTGGAAAAACGGCTTGATCCTTTCTATTATATTCCTGAAATTGTCGAACTTGAAAATAAAGTGTTGGCAAAGAATCCGAAAAGGCTAAGAGATTATGTTCATGGTATAGCAAGTGGAGCAACACCAAAAAGGGATGAAGAAGAAAAATATTATTCTGATAAAGAAAATGGTATTCCATTTTTAAGAGTTCAAAATGTAACTGAATTTGGACTTGAATTATCAGATGTTAAGTTTATAAATAAGGTAACACATGAAGGATATTTAAAGAGAAGTCAAATTACAGAAGGTGATTTAATTGTAACAATAACAGGAAGGATTGCAAGTGCAGCAGTTGCTCCAAATGCGTTTATTGGAAATACAAATCAACATTCTGTTGTAATAAAGACTGCAAACAAAGTAATTAGTGAAAAATTAGCCACATTTCTCAATTGTTCTATTGGTCAAAAATTAGCTAATAGATTAGCAACTGGCGGGACAAGACCTGCCTTAGATTATTCTGCATTACTTTCAATTCCTATCATTGAAGATAATCGGATTTTAGAAATTACAAGTAAAGTAGTTGAAAAGAAAAATGAGAATGAAGCCGAAGCCGAAAAACTACTTGCAGGTATTGACGATTATTTATTGAAAGAATTGGGAATTAAATTACCTGAACCGCCTGAAAATACTTTAAAGAATAGAATATTTACACAATCCTTTATTGCCGTTACAGGTGGCAGATTAGACCCCTTCTTTCATCAAAAACATTTTGACACATTAAAAAATCCAGTTTCAAAATATCCTACAAAACGAATAAAAGATATAAATGAAGAAATCAAAACAGGTTTGCCAATTCGTAAAGATTATCGAATAGAAGATGGAGCTTACCCATATTATGGTGCAAATGGAATCATTGGATATATGGACGAATATACTCATGATGGTTTATACTTAGTTATCGGGCAAGATGGATATATTGGAAATCACTATGTTGTTGATGGGAAATTTTGGGGTAGCAATCATAATTGGGTTTTAAAACTAAAAAGTGGATATGATTATCATTTTGTTAAAGTAGCTTTAGATGTTTTAAAATACGATTATCTTATCACGGGTGGCGTTATACCTAAATTAACAAAAGAAGCATTGGAAAGCATTCGTATTCCTGCTCCCCCACTTGACAAACAAAAAGAAATAGCCGACCATATAACAGCCATCAGGCAACAAGCCCAACAACTAAAAGATAAAACCAAAAATGCATTGACAACAGCAAGTAAAGAAATTGAGAAAATAATATTAGGAGAATAATTTATGTCAAACGAACTCCAACCCCTATATTCCGATATAATTTTTCACACTTCAACAGAGGGTATTATCTAAAAATATAAAAAAGCAATGCATAAAAAACAAACACCGGCAAAAGAAGGTTTTAACCAAATCATACTCTACACCACACCCAACGGTAAAGTAAAAGTTGAGATTTTTTTGCATAACGAAACCGTTTGGCTTACCCAACAAAAAATTGCCGATTTATTTGGAGTTGAAAGAAGCGTTGTAACAAAGCATTTACTAAACATCTACGCCGAAAATGAATTAATAAAAGATTCAACTTGTGCAAAAATTGCACAAGTTCAAATCGAAGGCAATAGAACTGTTAACAGGCAAGTAGAATTTTATAATCTCGATGCAATCATTTCTGTTGGCTACCGTGTTAACAGCACACAAGCAACACACTTTCGTATTTGGGCTACCGAACGCCTTAAAGAATATATCATCAAAGGTTTTACAATGGACGACGAACGTCTGAAAAACCCTATCAATATTTTTGGCAAAGATTATTTCGAAGAACAATTAGCCCGTATTCGCGATATTCGCTCAAGCGAAAGGCGCTTTTATCAAAAAATTACTGATATTTATTCTCAATGCAGCGCCGATTACGATATAAATACACAAACAACAAAAGACTTTTTTGCAACTGTTCAAAACAAATTACATTGGGCAATCACAGGACATACAGCCGCCGAGTTGATTGCATCCCGTGCTGACAGCACAAAAGAATACATGGGGTTAACCCATTGGGAAAATGCACCTAAAGGAAACATCCGAAAAACCGATATTGCCATTGCAAAAAACTATCTGAATGAAACAGAACTGGATGGATTAAACCGCATTGTATCGCTGTATCTTGACTATGCCGAGAATCAGGCAAGGAAAGGTATTGTGATGTATATGGAAGATTGGGTAAAAAAACTGGATGCATTTTTGCAATTCAACGAAGAAGCCATTCTAAAACATCAGGGGAAAGTTTCTCATGAAGTGGCTATCAAGCTTGCCGAGCAGGAATATGAAAAATACCGGATTGTTCAGGATCAGCTTTATGAAAGCGATTTTGATAAAGAAATTAAAAAGCTGACTTCAAAATTAAAAACACCGAAAACAAAAAAGGGTAACGTTTAATAGTTAAACCGAATTTTATATAAATCTTTTTTATGGCTTATGAATCCTATAATTTAGGAATTTTCACTACCTATTTTTGGCATTTATATTTTAATATTATTATTTCAACTTTTCACCCTTCTTCATCGGATCAAAATCAAAAATAGAAGAAATTTTGGTTAATGATTTTTGTAGTTCATTTCGCATTTTAGGAGTAAAAGGATTGTACTCCTGCAGGTCAACAAACAACTGCCAGTTGTCATTGCAGGTCTGCTGAATAATTTCAAGAAGTTTGGAATAACCTAAGGTATTGATCGTTCCTGATTTTAAATTCAAGTCAGACAGCACTCGTCCAATGTAGTGAGTGATCCCTTGGGAGTAAGCCACCATTTTATCGTGTTCATCCGGAGTCATTTCTTCAATACGTATGGGCTTTGAAGCAAAATAATCTTTCCAGAAACTAAAGGTGTCGTATTTTGCAGTAATATCACACATCACCATGGGTAAATTATCAACTGAGTTTCCATACGAATCAGGACCAAACATAGGATGTGTAGCAATGATCTCACAATCGGAAGGTATATGTTTCATCATCCATTCAACCGGAAACACTTTAACAGAGCATGTATCAAAGTAAACTGTTTCTTTGCGGAAATATTTTTTTGAACTTATCAGTACATTTTCGAACGATGAAATACTGACACAGAAAAACATGGCATCGCAATTAAACAAATCTAATTCCGTTGTAATTTCAATATCTTCTCTGACTTCTTCTCTTTTTAATCCTCTGCGTGAAAATACTTTTACATGAAAATCATCTGCAAGTATTTCAGCCCAGAGCTTGCCAAACCGACCATAACCGTAAACAGAAACCGTTTTTTTCTTTGTCATAACAAATCACATTCAAAAAAATATCAATATAAAATACACCTTGAAATTACAGACTAATCAAAAATAATTTTTTCCGATAAGATACGACTGAACATAATCTTCAATACCATTCTCAAGTGAATAAAATGGTTTATCATAACCGACAGAAAGTAATTTTTTCATATTTGCTTCAGTAAAATATTGATACTTATCACGAATATCTTCAGGGGTATCAATAAACGAAATATTTTCCGGTTTATTCATCGCTTTAAATGTAGTCTTCACTAAATCAAGGAATGTACGTGCTTTACCTGTTCCGAGATTATAAATACCAGACGTTGGTTTCTGCTTCATCAAAAACATACATACATTAATAACATCTTTCACATAAACAAAATCACGTTTCTGTTCACCGTTTTTAAATAATGGATTATGAGAACGAAACAACTTCATTTCACCACTCTGATTGATTTTAGTGAATGCATGAAAAATCACAGAAGCCATACGATCCTTATGGTATTCATTCGGTCCGTATACATTAAAAAATTTCAAACCAGCCCAAAATGGTGGTGTTTTAGTTTGTTTCAACACCCATTTGTCAAATTCATTTTTTGATTTACCATACGGATTCAATGGTTTTAATTTTTCAATAATAGCGTGATCATCATTATAACCCAATTCCCCCATACCGTAGGTTGCAGCCGACGACGCATACACCATCGGAATATTTTTATCCGCACATATTTTCCAGATTTCTTTGCTGTAATTCAGATTAAGTTCATCAAAAATTTTTGAATCAAATTCGGTTGTATCCGTTCGAGCGCCAATATGAAAAACAAAATCAATTAGATTGCTGTTTATCGTAAACCATTTGATAAAAACAGAGCGCTCAATCTTTTCTGAATACGTTTTGAATTCAATATTCTTATTTTTTCGTAAATCAGAAAAATCATCCACAATAACAATATCGCGAAATCCTTTATTGTTCAGTTTGCCTGTAAGACAACTGCCAATAAATCCTGCTGCTCCTGTAACTACAATCATCTTTTTTATTATTCTACAAAAATATCATTTTTTAAGTCAACAGAAAACTCTGATTCACGAACTTTTTTAAACAAGGTTAAAATAGCTTCTTTTCCCTCTCCACCTAAATTAACGGTAAAATTATTAACATATAATTCAATATGTTTTTGAATTACTGCATCATCTAATTCCTGAGCATTCTGTTTAACAAAATAAGCAGAAGACAAAGGATTATCCAATGCATATTGAACACTCCGTTTCATTATACGATCAATTTTTTTTATCATTTCAGTACTTAAACTTCTTTTAACCACGATGCCTCCAAGGGGAATAGGTGTTTGAGTAAGTTCCATCCAGAGTTCGCCGAGATCGGCAATTTTTTTCAATCCTTTTTTCTCGTATGTAAATCTATTTTCATGTATGATCAATCCTGCATCAGTAGAGTCTTTCAGAACAGCATCTTCTATAGCGGAAAAAACCATTTCCTGTTTATGTTCAATCTCAGGTAATAAAATGGAAAGTAATAAATTTGCAGTTGTATTTTTTCCCGGAATAGCAACTTTAAGTTGGCTCATATTATTCAATGAAAATTGTTTTTTCCCTATAAGTAAAGGACCGCAATTCATACCAATAGCACTTCCACTATTCAATAACACATAATCATTAACAATATGTAAAAACGCATTAAAACTGATTTTTGAAATATCCGGAATACGCTGAATTACCTGATTGTTCAAAGTTTCAACATCCTCCATTGAAAACTCGAAAGATAATCCTTCGGTATCAATTTTATGATGGATCATCGCATCAAAAATAAATGTATCATTCGGGCACGGAGAAAATCCAAGTGTTAATTTCATATTGATAACTCTTGAATGATTTGAATTGCCACTTCATTTAATTGTTGAATAGCAAAAGGTATATTCCATTTCGAGGTGTCCCGTTTCTCAACATAATTTGAAATACTTCTTATTTGAGCACACGGAATTTGTTCATTGGCACATATTTGTAAAAAAGATGCGCCTTCCATGCTTTCTGTAACAGGATTATACATTGATTTTATTTTCTCAATACTTTTTTCATTTCCATGAACCGTGTTGACCGTGATTCCTTTAACTTTAAGGAGTGAATTAAATAAAGGATTATTTATTAATGGATTGTTATTTATTACAATTTTTTCTTCCTGAAAAAAAGAATCATGTTTCAATAATTTCAATTCATGCAGAGGAATAAACATTTCATCATCTTCAATACCAAGTTCAGCAAAACAATCTTCGGTAACATTAACAACCGATCCTAATTCAATATCTTCAGTAAAACTGCCTGCTATACCAAAATTCAAAGCAAGATCATAATGAGATGCAGTAAGTGTTTTCCCCATTTGAAATGCGGTAGCTACCATCCCTACACCGGTAATCACCAAATCAATTTGATTATTTTTGAATGTTGTTCTATAAAATGTATTATGCAATATTTGAAAACCAATTTTATCTATCAAAAAATTAATTTCATTCAAAGTAGCAGCAACAATCAGGATTTTCATTCAGTCAACAAATTTTATCCAAACAACTTCAATATCTTTTTCAAATCTTAAATTTATCTGAAATAAAGATCGGCAATGGTAAAAGCAGAAAAAACTACACTGGCAATTCCATTTAATGTAAAAAAAGCCATATTTACTTTTGATAAATTATCCGGTTTAACAAGCAAATGCTGATATATTAATAATCCGATAAATAAAAACGACCCAACAAGATACAATAAGCCAAAATGCTTATAAAACCCAGCAAACACAATAAATATTGCAGATAAAACATGAAAGATAATTGAAACATAAATGGCTGCTCTTTTTCCTACGTGAGCCGGAATAGAATGTAAACGCAATAATCGGTCGAAATCAACATCCTGCAAAGCATAAATAATATCAAAACCACCAACCCAAAATAATACAGCACCGGAAAATAAAACAGGCAATACATCAAAATGCCCGGCTACAGCCAAATAAGCACCAATGGGAGCTAACGATAAACCAACACCAAGTACTAAATGACACAAAATAGTAAACCGTTTCATAAGACTATAACTAAGTATAACCATCAACGCAACCGGTGACAGATAAAAACAGATCGGATTAATGAAATACGTTACACAACAAAACAAAATAGCATTTAAGACAATAAACCACAAAGCAGAAGAAGGTTTTACAATGCCTGCAGGGATATCACGAAAACGGGTTCGTTCATTTTTGGCATCGAATTTCCGATCGGCATAACGATTAAAACCCATGGCTGCATTACGTGCAAATACTACACACAATAATACTTTTAAAAATAAATAAAAATTAAAATTCGCATGATAATCAGTCAACGCAGTAAAAAAACCAATTAATGCAAATGGCAATGAAAAAACGGTATGACTAAATTTAACAAGAGAAAAATAATGTCCAATCTTTTTTAACATATGTTCCTTTAAGAATTGTGCGTTCGTATTTTAATGCAAATCTATTAAATTACTAATTTAGCCCAATGAAAATGTTTAAATTAATTTCAACCTATCTATCCTATTTTTTCAAGGCAAAAACAAAACATGGTATCCACTCTCCTTTTGTTTTTGACTTAGTTACAAAAGCATTCTCTTCAAAATATTCTTTTTCGGAATTTAAAAAAATTGAAACTATCCGACTGGAATTACAACACAATGCCCAACGAATTGATTTTTTTGAGATAGGTGCCGGACGCCAAAAAAATATTATTCAAAAAAAGATTGGTGATATTGCACTAAACTCAGCTAAATCCAAAAAATATTGTTTTTTATTATATAATCTGATTAATTATTTTAAACCACAAACCATGCTTGAACTTGGCACTTCTTTAGGTATTAGTGCTATGTATCAGGCAGCAGCGAATGCCGATGGACAATTGATCACACTTGAAGGAAACAAGAATGTAGCTGAAATTGCTAAACTAAGTTTTAATCGTTTAAACCTGACAAATATTAATATTCAAATAGGTTTATTTGATGATATCCTCCCTGAAATTCTCAAAAACAGCCCTACACTTGATTATGTTTTTTTTGATGGTAATCATCGCAAAGATTCTACAATCAAGTATTTCAACCAATGTCTACCAATAATCAACAACAATACACTTTTTATTTTTGATGACATCCATTGGTCAAAAGAAATGGAAGAAGCATGGGAGATTATTAAAAGCAATAATCAAGTTACAACTACCATTGATATTTTTTTTATGGGTATCGTTTTTTTCAGAAAAGAATTAAGTAAAGAAAACTTCGTCGTCAGATTCTAAACTTCCTTTTACATATGTATTTTCATGAATCTTATTAACAATAGGTTAATAAATATTTCATCAAATTTTATCATTTAACAAAAAAGACTTGACTTTTTTAGAAATTGGTTTATTTTTGCAAAAAATTTAAATTAATAAATCTGTATGTATTGGACATTAGAAATGGCATCAAAACTTGAAGACGCACCATGGCCAGCCACGAAAGACGAGCTGATTGACTATGCTGTTCGTTCATGCTTACCGGATGAGATAATAGAAAATCTCAGAGAAATTGAAGATGATACTGAACTCTTTGAAGATATAGAAGATATCTGGCCCGATTATCCGACTAAAGAAGATTTCTTCTTTCACGAAGACGAATACTAAAAAATTGAAGCTGTAATTTTACAGCTTTTTTATTTTTCAATACCAACCGAACACTCTAAAACACAGCAGCCCCATATCATATTAGAAAAATTTACATAATTGCATAATAAAACATTTTCACAAACTCTTTTGTATTCATAGTTAATTCTTAACTTTGTTTGAAATTAGTATTGATATTAAATTAAAAAAAATGTTAACTGTATTTAAAAAATTATTAGGAAGTAAATCCGAAAGAGATATAAAATCCATTACTCCGTTTGTTGATAAAATTAAAGATGTATATCCGTCAATTGCCCTTTTATCCAATGATGCACTTAGAGCCAAAACCATTGAATTTAAAGAAAAAATTAAAATTAAAATTGCAGACGAAGAAAACCAGATCAATGAACTTAAAGCAAAAATTGATATCAATGCTGAAGTAGAAATTGACATCAATGAAAAAGAAAAAATTTACAAACGAATTGACGAATTAGAAAAAGAATCATATAAAAAATCCGAAGAAGTTTTATCAGAAATACTACCTGAAGCATTTTCAGTGGTCAAAGAAACAGCCCGTCGTTTCAAAGAAAATGAAGTGATTGAAGTTAGTGCAACTGAAATGGACAGAGAACTGGCTACCCTTTTTCCCAACATCGAAATCATTGATGATAAAGCTTTTTATAAAAATTCATGGATAGCTGGAGGGAACATGATCACCTGGGATATGGTGCATTATGATGTACAATTGATCGGTGGTGTTGTACTCCACCAGGGAAAGATAGCTGAAATGGGTACCGGTGAAGGAAAAACATTGGTGGCTACGCTTCCTGTTTATCTTAATGCACTCACCGGCAAAGGCGTTCATATTGTTACGGTCAATGATTACCTAGCTAAACGCGACTCCGAATGGATGGGGATGATCTATCAATTTCTCGGACTGACAGTTGATTGTATTGACAAACATCAACCACACTCTCCGGAACGTCAGAAAGCTTACCAGTGCGATATAACTTTTGGAACTAATAATGAATTCGGGTTTGATTATCTGAGGGATAATATGTCGCACAACATACATGAACTGGTTCAGCGCAAACATAATTTTACCATCGTGGATGAAGTGGATTCTGTTTTGATTGATGATGCCCGTACTCCTTTGATCATTTCAGGACCAACCCCTAAAGGTGATCAACATGAGTATTATCAGCTAAAACCATTTGTGGTCAGTTTGTATGATGCTCAGAAAAATATTATAACGGGGATGCTTGCCGAAGCTAAGAAACTACTGAAAGAACCGATAAGTAAAGAAAATGAGAAAAAAGGAAGTGAACTCTTATTCCGTGCATACAGGGGTTTGCCTAAAAATAAAGCACTCATTAAATTCTTAAGTGAATCAGGGATGAAAACCCTATTGCAAAAAACAGAAAACTTCTTTATGCAGGAACAAAATAAAAATATGCACATCATTGATGATCAGCTTTATTTTGTGATTGATGAAAAGCAAAACTCTGTTGACCTTACGGATAAAGGATTTGAGCTGATATCGGCATCTGTAAAAGATCATAACTTTTTTGTATTACCAAATATTGGAGAAGAAATCGCTTTACTGGAACGTGCCAACTTAACCGATAAAGAAAAAATACAAAAAAAGAATGACCTTTTGCAGGACTATAGCATTAAGTCAGAACGTGTTCATACAATCAATCAATTGCTGAAAGCATATACGTTATTTGAAAAGGATGTGGAATATGTGATCATGGAGAATCAGGTAAAAATCGTTGATGAGCAGACAGGACGTATCATGCAGGGACGACGATATTCTGACGGACTACACGAAGCTTTAGAAGCTAAAGAAGGCGTTAAAGTGGAAGATGCAACACAAACCTATGCTACCATTACACTCCAGAATTTTTTCAGAATGTATAGTAAGCTGGCAGGTATGACCGGAACTGCTGAAACGGAAGCAGGTGAGTTGTGGGATATCTACAAACTTGATGTAGTGGTTATTCCTACAAACCGTAAGGTTATCCGTATTGACTATGAAGACTTAGTGTACAAAACCATACGTGAAAAATACACAGCTGTTATAAATGAAATTGTTGATCTGGTCAATAAAGGGAGACCTGTACTGGTTGGTACTACATCCGTTGAAATATCTGAACTCCTCAGCAAGATGTTAAAAATGCGGAAGATCAAACACAATGTTCTCAACGCAAAAATGCACCAACGTGAAGCAGATATTGTTGCAGAAGCAGGACAACCGGGGACGGTTACTATTGCGACAAACATGGCCGGTCGTGGAACTGATATTAAACTGGGTCCCGGAGTGAAAGAAGCCGGAGGACTTGCCATCATTGGTACAGAAAGACACGAATCAAGACGTGTTGACCGTCAGTTACGTGGACGAGCCGGACGACAAGGCGATCCTGGTACTTCACAATTTTTTGTCTCTCTCGAAGATGAACTCATGCGGCTCTTCGGATCTGAACGTATTGCCCGCATCATGGATTCACTCGGTTTAAAAGAAGGTGAAGTAATCCAACATTCAATGATTACAAAATCCATTGAACGCGCCCAGAAAAAAGTTGAAGAAAATAATTTTGGCATTCGTAAAAGATTGCTTGAATATGATGATGTGATGAACTCCCAACGTGATGTTGTCTATAATAGACGCAAACATGCTCTTTACGGAGATCGACTTGCTATTGACATTTCTAATTCCATTTTTGATACGTGCGAACATATCATTATTCAACATCAGGAAAACAGAACATACGATGCTTTCAAACTGGAACTGATCGCCATGTATGGAATTGATTCTCCCTTTGATGATAAAGAATTCTTTGCTTCCTCTTCACATGATCTGACAACACAACTTTACAAAATCATTTATGATTCATATAAACAAAAGTCTGCTGTTATTGCTGAACAATCTTTTCCTGTTATAAGAGACATATACGAAAACAGCAATGTCCGATATGAAAATATTGCCATTCCTGTCACTGACGGAAAAAAAACATTACAGATCGTTGTTAATCTTAAAAACACATATAAAACAAAAGGGAAAGAAATTTCACTTGCATTCGAAAAAAATATTACCCTTGCAGTCATTGATGATGCATGGAAAGAGCATTTACGTGAAATGGATGATTTGCGTCAGGCAGTCCAAGCAGCTACTTATGAACAAAAAGATCCTTTACTCATATATAAATTTGAATCCTTCAGTTTATTCAAAAAAATGCTTTTGGATGGAAACAAAGAAATTGTTTCATTTCTTGTAAAAGGAAATATCCCTGTTTCCAATCCACAGGATGTTCAAACAGATGCACAGGAAGAAAAAACTGACATGAGCAAATTACAAACAGGCAGAGCTGGTTTGGATGAAGGACATGACAACAAAGAAACCGTTCCTCAAAAAACACAACCAATCCGTTTGGAAAAGAAAGTGGGTCGAAATGAACCTTGTCCTTGTGGAAGCGGTAAAAAATACAAGCAATGTCACGGGAAAGATTAATCACTTGATCCGTTTGGAAACATTTATCAATCTAAATTTGTAATTCGTAAAATATTTTAAGATGGATGTATTTTTTTACGAAGCTTTTAAAGAAGAAGAAGAAGCGCTAAAAAATTTTCTACCTAAAAATATTTCAGCTGGTTTTACATGGAAAACCATTCAGGAACAAAACGACAAACTTCCTCCGTCAACATTGATCAGTATACGTACACAAAGTATTATCCCTTATGAATGGGCAGAACAGTTGAACGGAATTCTTTCACGTAGTACCGGCTATGATCATTTAAAAAAATATCAGAAAGAGATAATTCAACAAGTCCAATTCGGGTATCTCCCTTTATATTGTCACCGGGCAGTTGCTGAACAAGCCATGATACTCTGGATGGCATTGCTGCGAAAGCTTCCACAACAAATTAAAAATTTTTCAACTTTTCAACGAGACAATTTAAGCGGGTATGAATGCAAAGGTAAAACCATCTTAATTGTTGGTGTTGGAAATATTGGCGGACAAATCCTTCAAATCGCCAAAGGTCTCGAAATGAAGGTGCTCTGTGTGGATATTGAAAAAAAATATCCTGCTGAAAATTACGTTACGATCAGGGATGGAGTTAAAAAGGCAGATATCATTGTCTGTGCCATGAATTTAAATGAAACAAATAATAATTATTTTTCGTTTGAGTTGCTTAAAACATGTAAAAAAAACACATTATTCATCAATATCGCCAGAGGTGAATTTTGTTCATCCTCCACGTTACTGAGACTTGTCAATGAAGGGCATCTAGGTGGAGTCGGACTCGATGTTTATCAGCAAGAACAACGATTAGCAGTGAGTTTAAGAAAAGGTGAAAAAACGGATGTTATTGAAACACTTGCTACACTTGAATTAAGTAAAAAACAGAATGTTATTTTTACCCCTCACAATGCATTCAATACATTTGAATCCGTTGACCGAAAAGCCAGCCAGAGCATTGAGCAGGTTATTCATTTTCTTGAAACTAAAAAATTTAAATGGCAAATCCCTGATTAATTCATTAAAAACATATTTCAATTGATTAAATATTACTTTTCTTTAATAAATATTCAAAAACTATGAACGATTTAAGTATAGGAACTCGTATTGACCATGACAGCTATGGTGAAGGACTCATCAGTAAAATTAATGTAGTAAGTTACGATGTTTATTTTGCAATCGGGGGAAAAAGAGAAATACTAAAAACGAGCGATGAATTTAAAGTATTAAGCAAACCGGAAAGTTCAACAGGAACAACTGAAGCAACGGATTCTATTGATCTTGATGCATTTGAAAAACTAATGTGCTACACCCTCGACAAATATGCGATGATGCAGGAAGTGGTGCCTTTAGGAGAACGTTGGACAGGTGGCAAAATGATTTTACAACCTGCAAAACCCGAACTAAAACCAAAAGAAATCCCTATTGAACAATTTTTTCATAAGATTGTAATGTTGCGTGACCGCCTACGTGTCCTGGAACAAAACATTAACAGTAATTCTAAATTATCCGATGAAGAAAAAGTTGATCTACAACAGTACATTACCCGTATTTACGGAAGTCTGACAACATTCAATATTTTATTTAAAGAAAAAGAACAATTTTTTATTGGCACAGGTGGCGGTAATTAATTTTTCGCATTTTCAAATTTTGTATGACTGTTAAAGAAAATAAAAATACCATCCGGAAAAAAGTTAAAATCTTACTTGATAATTTTTCCTTTGATGAAAATATAATTATTGCGGAAAATATTTTTACCAAAATTGAGAATCTTGAGATTTTTGCAAATTCCAAAAACATTCTGCATTACTGGTCAATATACAATGAAGTACCGACACATAATTGCATCAATCGTTGGGCATTGACAAAAAAAATATTATTACCTGTTGTTCATGGTGATATACTCCTCATCAAAGAATTTTCCGGTGAGGAAAATATGATCATTGGAAATTCCTTCGGAATTAAAGAACCATTAGGAAAAATTTTTGAGGATTTTTCATCCATTGACCTTGCCATCATTCCCGGTCTTGCGTTTGATAAGAACAACAATCGCATGGGACGCGGAAAAGGATTCTATGATAAACTTTTAAAAAAATTGAACATCTATAAAATCGGTGTGTGTTATGACTTCCAACTATTTGAGTCCATTCCTGTCACATCAAATGATATAAAAATGGATATGATTGTTTGCGGATAATCATATTTTTAATACTAATTTCCATTTTAAGAATCTGTCCATTTGAACTACACTGTTTATTCACAAATAGTATAAAGTATTCATTGATTTATACTGATTGAAATTATATTGTTAATAACTTTTAGTACTATGTATTGCAAAGTACTATATTAAAAATATATCTTTGCATTCACAAATACTCATTTAAATGAATGTAGAAAACACAAAAGCGCAAATGCGCAAGGGAATTCTTGAATACTGCATTCTGTCAGTGCTTTCCAAGGATGAGTTATATGCTTCGGATATTATCAGCGAAATGAAAAATGCAAAATTGATAGTCGTGGAAGGTACATTATATCCCCTCTTGACACGATTAAAAAATACAGGTTACATCAGTTATCGCTGGGAAGAATCTACACAGGGACCACCTCGAAAATATTACAAACTATCGACTCAAGGAAAACAATTCTTAAAAGAACTACATGTATCATGGGAAGAACTTATCAATGCTGTTAAACAAATAAATAAATAAAATCTTTAAACGTGCAAATTCATATTTAATTTTCAAAACTATTAAAACAAAACATCTATGAAAAAGACATTAACGATTAATATGAACGGAATGGTTTTCCATATTGATGAAGATGCATACAATTCATTAAAAAATTACCTTGATGCGATTGATCGTCATTTTTCAAATAAAAATGAAGGTAGAGAAGTAATCGCAGATGTTGAAGCTCGAATTGCTGAACTTTTTAAAGAACGATTAAAGAATCAACGTGAAGTCGTAACCATTGACGATGTGAAGGAAATAATACGGATCATGGGTAATCCGGAAGATTTTTCACAGGAAGAACCATCAACAGATAACTCAACTCATGAAGAAAAAAATTACGAAAACAGAAACAGACGGATCTACAGAGATACAGATAACCGTGTGATTGGTGGTGTATGTGCCGGACTTGGCATTTATTTCGGAATTGATCCTGTGATCATTCGGGTGATCATGCTGATTGCATTTTTTGTATTTGGAATGGGCCCAATGATTTATATAATTTTATGGATTGCTATGCCCAAAGCAATCACGACAGCACAAAAGTTAGAAATGCGTGGTGAAAAGGTAAATATCAGCAACATCGAAAGATCTATCAAAGAAGAAATCAATGATGTGAAAGAAAGCTTAAAAAAAAATTTCAGTCGGAAAAATTTAAATGAATCAAATAATCTATTTTACAAATTAATTCATGTTTTCGGAATCCTGATAACAACATTTATTAAAATCATTTTAATTTTTATTGGAGTGATCCTTTTAATCATATTAATCTCGTTATTGTTCGGTATTTCTTTCCCTTTTCTTTTTGCTCATCAATTGCCTTTCGAACCATTTACATTTTTAAGCATTTTCATTTCACCCATATCTTTTTTGGGGTTTAGAATTTGCCTCATAATATTAATCGCGATCCCTGTATTTTCTATTATTTACGGGATTATCCGATTGATTTTTGGAATTGAATATCGCAATAGATTTCTCAGAATAAGCGCTGGGATTTTATGGTTGATTTCACTTTGTGTATTGATAGGTTTGTTAGTTGTAGAATTAAATAATTCCAAATCTGTTTCCAGAAATATTCAACAGATTCCTTTGAAACCATTTTCAGGGGATACACTCTTTATAAACATGAATGAAAATCATATGCATATTAACAATTCTACACATTTTCATTTTCATAAACTTTTTATTCAAGCAAAGGATGATGAATTCATTATGTCGGGCATGCCTGATGTAATTGTTGAAAAAGGGAATAGCAATCAATATGAATTTATTTTACAAAAAGAAGCGCGTGGTATTGATGATATTAAAGCAAAACAAAATACCGATAAGATTGATTATTCATGGATGCAAAAGGATTCATTGCTAACCATTGATCAATTTTTTACATTACCCGTAAATGAAAAATGGCATATGCAAATATTGAAAATTATTGTTAAAGTACCTACTGGAAAAACAGTTTTAATGGATAGGAAATTGGATGTTCTTAAAAATAGGTTTTATTGTCCCAAAAATAGATTCAACAAGCATTGTTATTTTCATTCCAACGAACCAAAGGAAAAAGATGATGAAAATGATTAAGTTACTGAAGTGTTAATTGTTTAATAATCATTGCTAACTAATCATTGTTCACTTCCTAACATTTCGGGTCTTTGCTTTTTTGTTTTCTCAATTGCTTTCTCCATTCTCCATTCGTTAATCAGTTTTTCATTACCCGACAATAAAACATCAGGTACTTTCATTCCTTTAAAATCAGCCGGACGAGTATATACAGGTGGTGCCATTAGGTCATCCTGAAATGAATCGGATAAAGCTGACGTTTCATCATTCAAAACACCCGGAATCAAACGGATTATACAGTCCGTTATGACAGCTGCTGCCAGTTCACCGCCGGACATTACATAATTTCCAATGGAAATTTCTTTTGTAATAAAATGATCCCGAATACGTTGGTCAATGCCTTTATAGTGCCCACAAAGAAGGATAATATTTTTTAAAGTAGATAAATGATTGGCAGTTTTCTGATCCAGCAAAGCTGCATCAGGAGAAAGAAAAATAACTTCATCATACTTGCGTTCAGTTTTTAATTTTTCAATGCAAAGGGAAATCGGTTCTATCATCATGACCATGCCAGCCCCACCACCGAAGGGATAATCATCTACTCGTTTGTGTTTATCCTTTGAATAATCACGAATATTATGAATAACAATCTCTACAAGCCCCTTCTCCTGCCCTCTCTTAATTATTGAATGATTAAAAGGACCTGAAAACATTTCTGGAAACAATGTAAGAATATCAATCCGCATCATCATAGTAATTGGTTACAAAACAAAATTAAAGAATTAAACAAACTTGTGCTTACTTTATAAAAAATATTCTTTTTTGAAGAAACATTCATATATTGATATTTTAATTATTTTTGATATAGACCAATATGTTTTTATTACAAATAATCTGAAGACGAATAACAAGTTTTTTTATTATAAACATTAAAATAAATCGAAAATAATTTATTCAATATTTCATGAATAAATTTCAAAAAGTTCTAAATCATAATAATACCGGTAATCTTCTTTGTATCCTAATGATCATATTAATAGGGGTACTAACTATTTTCCGGATACAACAAAATCTATATCCTTCTGATTTTTCAGGTTTAGATGATTGGGATAACTATGCAAGAAATGCACTTGATATTAAAGAAAACGGACTATTGATCCCTTCTATTAAAAGCCATTACGTTATACCGGCAGGATTTTTCTATAATTATTTTGTCAGTGGTTGTTTTATATTATTTGGTGAAGATCTCAGAATAATTTATTTCATTCAAAGTCTTTTTCTGGGATTAACTATTTTTTTTATGTATCAGATTTTCCGAGATGAAATGTCTAAAATCACAGGACTTATATTTATTTTAACCTTATTCATCTTTTCACTTTTAGATGTATACAAATACTATTCATTTCGACTGTTAAGCGAGAATATTGCAATTTTAACGGTATCTATGTTTTTTTACTTTTTGAAAAAAGGATTAAAAAACAATGAATGGCATTCTTATTTATTCTCCTCTTTTTTTTTAGGGATTTCTGTCCTAACCAGACCAAATATTTTTCCTTTTGCAATTGTATTCCTAGTATATTTAATGTATTGCATCTTCAAAAAAAAAATTACGTATTTTCAATTTTTATTATTTAGTATTATATTTTGTTCAATACTATTTTTACTGGCATTACGGAACTATCTAGTTTCGGGTGAAATTTCATTTCTTCCAGTTGATGGGAATTTCCGTGATTATATGATAAGAAATAATCATATTTCCCCTTTACATCACCCATTGCAATTTTGTTATTTTTATATCAAAAAAACTCTTTTTTGTTTTGGATTTTTACCTGTACTTAAATATTCTTACACCATACGCCCTCATTGGATTCTAATGTGGGTGGGATATTTTATTTATTTGTTTTTTTTATTGATCAATAAATTAAAATTAAATTCATTTCTTGTATCTGTTCATTTATATATCATTCTTTTTTTCGGTGTTCTAATTTTGATTGCTCCAATAGAGGCATATGGATTTAGACTATTGATTCCCGGAATATTCTTTGTATTAGGTTATGCATTTATTGGATTTAATAGTTTATACAATAATTGGCAACAAAAATTTAAATGATTTATCTTTACATAACTTAATCCATCGAATACGAATGAAAAAAACTATATTCATTTTATTTACATTTATATTGACCTCATGTTTCACCTATCAGTACTACTCTTATGAACCCAATTTGATTGGTGTAGAAAATATCAGTAAAGATTCCTGCTCTACCTTACATGTTTTTCATTATTGTACGATATTACAAATAGATGATAAAACTCCCATATTGACTAAGAAAAATAATATTTTTCTACTAGCGCCCGGGAAACACAGATTTCTTGTTTCATACATAATGAGTATTTCTGCAGAACAAATTACAAAAAGAATTTCAGATACAATCTATCATACGTTTCAAAAGGTGGATACCATAACCTGTTTATTAAGAGCAGCAAAAACATATAAACTTTCAACAAATCTCATTGAAGAATTTCCTGATATAGAAACAAACACTGAAATGTCTGAATATTTTTACAAAAAAATTACAACAAAATACACCAAAGAAAATATTCACTTTTTAGTAGCAGAATACACTCCTCCCAAATATCAAAAAAAACTCAAACGTTCATCTGCTTCCTTTATAAATATTACGAAAATTATAGGTGTTAGTTGTTTTATGGCATTGCTTGCCACATTTATAATTCTAAAATGAGCGGAACTTAAAATAAAAAAAGCGAAGATAAATTATCTCCGCTTACTCTGTACCCGGGGCGGGACTTGAACCCGCACGGCCGCAATGGCCACAGGATTTTAAGTCCTGCGTGTCTACCAATTCCACCACCTGGGCTTATCAATAATCAAATATCAGTTATCAATTTAAAATAAAATAACACTTATGTTCATTGAAAATTTAAAGAACAATAGAAAAAAATCCCGTTGGTTCGGGATTTTGAGCGGAAGACGGGACTCGGACCCGCGACCCTGACCTTGGCAAGGTCATGCTCTACCAGCTGAGCTACTTCCGCATTTGAGAGTGCAAATATAAAGATTTTTTACAATCACAAAAGTTTTTTTTACTTTTGTCCGAAATTTTTTATTATGATAAAATCTTCTTTCCGTTCCCTATCAATCCTTGCATGCCTTATAATTTCTCTGTTTTTTTTGAATTGTTTAGGTAATAAAAATAAATCAGTTGCTGTTCAAAAGAAAGACAGTACGAATCAGATAACAACAACAAAATCTTCTGATAATATTAAACCCGATAAACAACTGAATGAAATAGCACGGTTCATAGCGGGTATGCCTGTTGATTCATTTTCCGAACTATATACATTAACTCAAAAATCTGAATGGATAAATTATCAAAAGGAATCTGAACAAATCTGGAAAAAATTTGATACCTACAAATCAAAGATTACTACATGGATAACCAATGAAAAAATCCTTCAGATTGGGGATACAATTAAAACTGTTTTTTATCCTTTCAGCGGACCCGATTATTTATTTGCTGATGTCTTCTTTCCTTCGGCTGATAAATATATTTTGATCGGGCTTGAAGGAGTGGGACACATTCCCATTCCTGATTCATTAAAAAAGAAAAGTCACATTAACACATTATCTTCTTTCAGGACTGCTATCAATGATATTATGTGTCTGAGTTTTTTCAAAACCAATGACATGAAAAAAGATCTAACCACGGATGTCGTTGATGGAACAATCCCTGTATTGATGATGTTTTTTGCAAGAACAGGGAAAGAGATTATTCGCATTATACCCATGAAACTCAATGAAGAAGGAAAGTTAATTTCATTATCCAACGATGAACTTAATCATTCAAAATATAATGCGGTAGAAATTTTGTTCAAAGAAAATTCATCCGTGAAAGTAAAATCTCTCATCTATTTTTCTGCTGATCTTACCAATTATGCTATCAATAAAAAGATACCTTTTCAAACATTTTTATCCGAAATCAAACATCCACTCATTACGTATGTCAAGTCCGCTACATATCTGATGCATAAGTCTTACTTTTCATTCGTTCGAGATTTCATATTAACAAACTCGTCAATTGTTTTTCAGGATGATTCCGGTATTCCCTATACTCATTTTGAACAAGATAAATGGGATGTTAAACTGTATGGAACATATGTTAAGCCAATAAATATGTTTAAGGATTATTATCAGGAAGAATTGTTAGCAGATTTTCAAAAAAAATCAAAACCAATTAATTTCAGGATTGGTTATAATTCCATTTCTAATCTGATGTTAGCCATCAAAAAATAATCACTGTTGTTTGAAGCATTCAAATAAAATAATTTATTTTTTCTTAGTCATTGTTTTTCTCTTATTCTTTTCAGGAGAAAAAACAAAATTTATTTCATTAAAAGCTTCTTTACCTGAAAGCATTATCAAAGAAGATACGTCGGCTTTTATATTAGAATTACTTCAAAAAAATCAAAATAAATTCAATCTTGACGTTAACCACCTGGAAAAATATGAAGTTCAGATAATCTATACCCGCATTGACCGCGACAGTAATAACATACCCCATTTTACACATTTTAAATATGGCGTAAATTCTAATTTGTATTTTAATCCTGCCAGCATGGTTAAACTTCCTGTCATCCTTTTAGCCCTTGAAAAATTAAAAAAAATAAATATCACAGGACTTAATCGGCAAACTCGAATACGAATAGATTCGTCACATGACTGTCAAAGAAAAATTATAAAAGATTTTAATGCTCCGAATGGCATTCCTACCATTGAGAATTATATCAAAAAAATTCTGCTGGTCAGTGATAATGATGCTTATAACGTTTTATTTGATTTTTTAGGGCAGAAATACATGAATGAGCGGCTGTGGCAAATGGGCTACAGCAAAACCTGCATTATTCAGCGGTTTAATCTTTGTTGCACGGATTGCAATCGTTACAGCAGTCCGATTTCCTTTTACAACAAAAAAAATCAACTGATCTATTCTCAACAAATGATGATCAATCAAGACGTTTATAAAAATCCTTTAGGTGAAATAATGTTGGGTAAAGCATATATTAACTCCAAAGGAAAATTTATCAGAGCACCAATGAATTTTACGTTTTCAAACAATCTCCCCTTACAGGACATACATGATCTATTTCTAAATATAATCTTTCCTGAACAAATTATTCCGGGAAAAAAAATTGAGATTTCAGCTGATGACTATCCGTTTTTACTTACTTATTTGGCATTATATCCAAGAGAATCAAAAATTCCAGTATATAAAAACAGTAGTTATTTCCCTGATAATTTTAAAAAATATTTTCTCTATGGTCATTCACAAAAACACATTACCGATACCTCTATCAGAATTTTTAATATTGTAGGTCAACACCTGGGATATTTATCCGATTGTGCATATATTGTTGATTTTAAAAACAAATCCGAATTCATTCTCACTGCATGTATCAACACCAATACAGACCAAATTTTTAACTCTGCTCAATATAAATACGATCAGATCGGATTGCCATTTCTCGAAAATCTCGGACAACTATTTTTAGAATACGAACAAACCAGACCAAAAACCTATCCTCCAAACCTTTCTTATCTTAGACAACTTATTCATTTCGCAGATAAATAAATATACAATCAAAATTTATTTATTTTTGTAATGTACTAAAAATGAATTTGAATGTTTAAACATATTTATTCAAACCAACAAAACTCTTTCAAATTCGGCATCAACACCTTATTAGTCTATTCTTCTATCCTATATTTAACTGCTTGCATTGCCTTTAAAACTGTTCCGGAAGGAACGATTCCATCACAAACTGATTATACTAAATTCCACAAACGAAAAATCAATAATCAGACACCAGCTTTTCATTTTATTTCTTCCGTAAATAATCAATTGGGTAAAAAACTTTTTATCGAAAATAAATCTCTTGATCCAAGCAGTATCCCCCTTGACAGTTTAATATATAAACATAAATCGATTGCCTTTGTAATCATTCGGAATGATAGTATTATATATGAAAAATACGCTGCAGGTTATTCGGATACATCCATTGTTTCTTCTTTTTCTATTGCGAAAGCATTTGTTGCAGCCCTTGTGGGTATTGCCATTGATGAAAAATTAATAAAAAGTGAATATGATTGTATTACCGACTATCTGCCCGAATTGAAAACCATTTCCGGGTTTGATAAGATCACCATTGAATATTTATTGCATCACACATCAGGAATAAAATTCTCAGATGAAGAATTTAGACTTTCATCCGATAATGCCCGATTTTACTGGGGAACAAATATCAGAGAGGAAATTGTAAATTTAAAAATTGAATGTCCTCCTGGTACAAAATTTCATTACAGCAGCGTCAATCCAGAGTTGTTGGCTTTAATTCTGGAGAAAGTTTACCAAACATCTCTTTCTCAGATTTTACAGGAAAAAATATGGAAACCTTTAGGCATGGAAAGCTCTGCCGAATGGGCTATTGACAGAAAAGACCAACAGGGAGTTGAAAAGGCATTTTGTTGCTTATATGCCAGAGCCATTGATTTTGCTAAGTTTGGAAGACTCTATTTAAATCACGGTAATTGGAATGGAAAACAAATTGTTCCTGAGGAATGGGTCAAGAAATCAATAAATCCTCACCCTGTTGGGAATAACAGAATGTATTATCATAATAATCTTGGATTGAGTCCAATGAAATATCACAGTTTCTATGCAGTGGGTTTGTTCGGTCAATACATCTACTGTAATCCTGAAAAAAATATTATCATCATCCGGTTCGGGAATACTAAATTAAATTACAATCCTGCCTACTGGAACCTAATGATGATGCAACTTATGGATCAATTATAAAAAAAAACGAACATGGAAATACCTTTAATTGAAAAAAAATCTAATACCGAAATAAAAAAATTCCAAGAAATACTTTTACAAAAACAACTCCTTTATCTTTCAAAAAAATCAACTTTTTATAAAGATGTATTCTTAAAAAATAAAATCGATATTTCTAAAATAAAAAAAATTGAAGATTTAAAATATATCCCTGCTACTCATAAAGATGACTTGCAAACACGCAACAATGATTTTATATGTGTTGATAAGGAAAAAATCATTGATTACATCACTACTTCCGGTACTCTTGGTGATCCTGTTACTTTTGTCATGACGGATAAAGATCTTGATCGTCTTGCCTACAATGAAGCACTTGGGTTCGCTTGTGCCGGAGGAGGTTCAAAAGATATTTATCAGTTAATGACAACGATTGACAGACGGTTCATGGCTGGCTTGGCTTATTTTCTCGGTATCCGAAAACTGGGTGCCGGTATTATCAGAGTGGGGAATGGAATACCCGAACTACAGTGGGATACCATTAACCGAATATCTCCAACAGCACTGATCGCAGTTCCTTCGTTCATTTTAAAAATAATTGAATACGCAGAAGCCAATGGAATTGATTACAAAAAAACAAGTATCCGAAAAGCGATTTGTATCGGTGAGCCACTACGTAAACCTGATTTCTCATTGAATCTATTAGGAAAAAAAATCGCTACCAAGTGGGATATACAATTATTTTCGACCTATGCATCCACTGAAATGGGAACAGCATTCACCGAGTGTGCTGAAGGGAAAGGGGGGCATCATCATCCGGAACTGATCATCGTTGAATTTCTTGATGAACATGACAATCCCGTGAAAGATGATGAAGCAGGTGAGGTTACCATCACCACATTGGGTGTTGAAGGGATGCCATTGCTACGATTTAAGACAGGTGATATTTGTTTCCATCACAACGAACCTTGTCCCTGCGGACGAACAACCATGCGTCTTGGACCTATTATTGGAAGAAAAAATCAAATGATCAAATACAAAGGCACAACTCTTTTTCCACCTCCCATTTTTGACATCCTTGATCATATCAGTGGTATTATCAATTATGTGGTTGAAGTGTCTACCAATGCTGTTGGCACTGATGACATACTGATACGTATCGGCTCTCATGACCATTCAGAAGACTTTGATAAAAAGATCAAAGACAGTTTCAGAGCCAAACTCAGAGTAACCCCACAGATTCAATTTGAAAACATTGAAGATATTCAAAAAATCATATCCCCTGAAATAACTAGAAAACCTATAAAATTTATTGATAAAAGGCAGAATAGTTGAAAACTGAAAAACTTAATCGTACCGACAAATTTCAAATGATGAGCGAAGATCCATTATCAGTTTACAATGAACATGGACTTTATTTAATTGTCATTGAGGACAATAAGAATTATAAAACATGATACTTAAAACTTTAAAATGAGAAATTCTTCATAAAAAATATGGGTTTATGAAAATATTTTCTATTTTTGCAAAGAATTTTGAAAAAACAGAAAAATAAATAGTTATGGCAAACACGAGTTCAGCAAAAAAAGCAGTAAGAGCAAACGAAGCAAAAAGGGTACAGAATAAATATTTCGCAAAGACAATGCGTACTGCCGTTAAAAAATTACGTAATACCACAGATAAAAGCGAAGCTTCTACTGATCTACCAAAGGTTATTGCAATCATTGACAAGTTGGCGAAGAAAAAAATCATTCATAAAAACAAAGCTTCCAACCTGAAATCAAAACTTACTAAAAAAGTAAAAACATTATAAATAAATCAACTTATTTTTAAAGTCCACCCCAAAGGTGGACTTTTTTTATTGTTTGATTATTCTTCTTATAATTGTGATATCCGAATTTGATAATCTTACAAAATAAAATCCTTTCTGAAAATCCGATAGATCAATTTCTGTTTTATTTGTAAAAGTTGATGTATATATATTTCTTCCCGTCATATCAAAAATTGCAAGATTAACATTTCCCGTTTTATTTATTTCAATAAAAAATTTATCTGTAGTTGGATTGGGATATATACGAATAAAATCCATGTCTTTTATTGATTCATCAATACCTATAATTGAATTATTAAAACTCAAAGCAGCTGATCCGAAATTAGAGAGTTTTCCGTATTTATCTACACCGTTGGAAGTCCATGGATAATGCCCGCAATAACCTAATTTATATGCTTTACTGAATGCCTGAGCGATGGTGATCTTAGGCAATAAAGAATCAACGGCTGGCATCTCTCCAATGATCACAGGGCGATCATTGATACCATACGCTGAAGGGGATTGTGTGAAAGGATTGCTGTAATTGGAATCCATCCATAAATAATAATGTATCTGCCAAAAATCAAGAAATGCTTTCGTATCTTTATATCTCATCTGAAGGTTGGCATTACTCCAAATATTGACTGAGCCGTTCCATGTATCACTATTCCATTTGACACATGCTGACCCAAGTGAAACGAGCACCTGACTTCCCGAACGATGAATGGCAGCGGCACACATGGCAACAAATCGTTGTAAAACAGGCCAACTCAAATTACCACATTCTGAATTGCTGCTTACCCATTCAATTTCATTACATAAGTCAATATTATATAGATACGGATTATCTTTATACCTGTTGACAAATGGCAACAAATAATTATTAATGTATGAGCGAACCTTTGAAGTATCAGCAAACATAGCGCGCCAATTTGTATATTTTTTATTGGAGTTTTTCGTATGATCAAAAGACATCATGGTGGCGATGATGTATATTCCATGATTCTTTGCTCGCAACAACATATCATCCACATTATTCCAGAATTGCTGTGAAACACCGGTAACTGTTCCATCTGCATTGATATCGGGTTGAACAGTCCCATCACAACTGATCCATATTCGTGAACTATTGATACCATAGTTCTGTAGACTTTGGAAATGTGATTCCCAGAAATTGCTATTGTAATTTCCTCCGAAATCATTCCAATTATTCCATGGTGTATTACATCCATTCATGTAAATCAACGCACCATCCACTTTAAATCTTGTTCCTTCAATATAAATACGTTGAGCAATGGATATTTTAACAATTAAAACGATTATTAAAAACAAAAAAGATTTTTTCACAGAAGTTGTATTAAAATAAATAATAATTAAATGTTTAATTATTTGCCAGGATTCACCAGCAGAGAATGTTTGGTTTTAAAATTTAAAGCAGAATCTCCAAAATCATTCAAATTACCTTCTTTATCCAAGCCATTGGAAGTCCAGGGAAAATGCCCTGAATAACCATTATTTAAAAGTTCATTAAAAGCCTGAAACATGGTTAAACCGGACGGTAAACCCGATTCTTTGGCAGGCATCTCGCCCACTACCACCGGACGATCATTGATGTTATAATCAGCAGGTGATTTTGAAAAAGGATTTCCAAAATACGGATTGATCCATGAATAATAATGAAACTGCCAAAAATCAAGAAAAGCAGCTTTATCAGAAAATTGTTTTTGCAGATTCATGTCACTCCAAAAATTGGCAATGGCTTTATCACTATTCCACTTCACTCCAGCCGAACCCATTGTAACCAATACCTTACTGCCGGAATGATGAATGGAAGCCGCACACATAGCTACATATCGTTGAAGTATATTCCATTTAAAATTTCCACATTCTTCTTTTTCCTGCATCCACTCAATTTCATTGCACAAATCAATGCTGAATAAATATGGATTATTTTCATATCTTTTCACAAATGGTAAAAGGTAATTTAAAATGTATGATCTTACTTTGGAAGAATCATTCAACATTTGCCTCCACACATTATTATTCTCATGAGTAATCTTGACATGATCAAAAGACAACATGGTTGCCATAAGATATAACTGATTAGCTTCTGCAGTTTTTATCAGGTGATCTACATCTTTCCAAAATTTGTCTGACACTCCGGTAACAAAACCTGTTGAATCAATGTAAGGTTGTACCTCGCCATCACAACTGATCCAGACACGAACACTGTTCATCCCATTTTCGTGCAATCGTTTAAATTCATTTTCCCAAAACAAAGAATCATATTTTCCGCCAAAATCATTCCATTTATTCCAAGGTGTATTGCAACCATTCAGATAAATTGGTTTACCATCTACTTTAAATTGATTCCCATCAATATAAATCCTTTGTGCCATTAACACATTAAATAAAACTATATATATAATACTCAAAAATATTTTCATATTTTATCAAATTATCTTATTGATGGACTAATAGTAAGAACAGGTAAAAGAATGACTTTCCTTAATGTGTAATAAAAAAACAGATCAAACATTTGTAATTTGTAATTCGTCATTTTAAATTTAATTAAAAAACTTCAGAATTCTTTTTTATGTATTCAATTAATTCATCTACATAACAAAATGCAAGCGCTGTATTTGTATCAGCAGCACCGTAATATAAAGCAATTCGTCCGGTTGCAGCATCGTAAATATTTGCACATGGAAAAACTACATTTGGGACAAATCCGGTGGTTTCATAATCCTTTTCCGGTGTCAACAAATAATCTCTTGTACGGTACAATACTTTTGCAGGATTATCAATATCAAGAAGAACAGCGCCAAAGCTGTATACAAACCCATTACACGTCCACGATACCCCATGATAAAACAACAACCAACCTGCTGATGTTTCAATCGGAACAGGACCAGCGCCTACTTTTGTACCCTGCCACCATCCCTGTCCGCCTTTGGTCATCACCAAACGATGCTTCCCCCAATATGTAAGGTCTTTACTATGAGAAAGCATGATATCTCCAAATGGAGTATGTGCGCTATCGCTCGGACGGCTTAGTAGAATATATTCGCCATTAATTTTTCTTGGAAACAAAACACCATTTCTATTAAAAGGCATCAATGGATTTTCCATTTTAATAAATGTTTTAAAATCCTTTGTCCTTCCTAAACCTATTGAAGCACCCGGAAAATCGTCACACCAGGTAATATAATACATATCTTCAATCTTTACAAGGCGTGGGTCATAGGCATAACTGTTTTCAATTGTTTGACCCGATTCATTCTGCCATTTTATTTTTTCATCTTCAATAGTCCATTTTAGTCCATCTTTGCTTTTCCCTAAATGAATGTGTGCACGACCATTTTTATGATCAGCCCGAAACACGCCTATAAATTCATTTTCATACAGAATCACAGCACTATTATAAATTCTCGCTGTTGAAGGTGTCGGGTTCCATCCTATCAATGGATTTTTACTGTACCTCCAGAGAACATCATTAATTCCGGCAGGTTTTTCCTCCCACGGAATAGTAGATAAATTATTTCCAATAATTTTTGTATTCATAAAATATAAATGTATTGTTTTTTAATTAACTTCGTTTGAAATATCTGTTTCAGTCCTCCTTACATCAAGGTCTTCCTTGATCTTACTCATTGTCGGTTCGTCCAGTTTATAAAAAAATGCAAGGATAATCAATGCTAAAACACCTATGATCGTTGGTATTAAACTCATCATTGATTTCAAACCTGAGAGAACATCAATGTTCTGAACAACATTAGGAATGAAACCTGTTTTATCAAGGATATATGCTGCTATCATACTTCCTATGGCCCAACCAATTTTATTTGACATGATAGATGCTGAAAACACAAGACCAGTAGCTCTTCTGCCTGTTTTCCATTCCGAGTAATCAGCTGTATCGGCATATAAAACCCATAATAATGCAGAAATAGGTCCCCCTGTTAATGAACCAAAAATCTGAAAAATTAAAATTAATGTTATATGTTCAGGTTTAAGAAAATAAAAAGAAGCAGTAAAAATCAATGCAATTATAAAAAGTAAAATGACAGCACTTTTTCTTCCAACTATCTTTGTAAACCAAGGAACTAAAAGCACTCCGATCAAAGATATTCCTTGCCCAAATGTATTAAAGACAGAAGCTAAAACTTCAAATCCGTATTTATGAGTTATGTCCAGAAGCATGATCTGTTGTTTACCAAACAGACCATAAATGGGATTTAAAAAATATTGATTAAAAAAATTCAAACATATTGTAAGCCAAGGTACCACCTGTTCTCCGACATAATATTTAAAATAATGCGTGGTGACACTCATTCGAATACATACAAACAAAATAAATAAAATGGTAACAATGAATAATAAGATCCAAGGTGTATTTTTGGATAAATCAATCAGATCATCTTTGATTGATGTTTTTTCTTTTGCTATGGGTTGTATGCGCTCACGGGTTGAAAGAAAAGTAATCAATAAAAAAATTATTGCTGCAATTCCATAGATGATCATAACCGTCTGCCAACCTTGAGAAATATTATTTTTCCCGAAGTAAGATGCTAAAGGCAAAATTGTAGCCGAAACAATAAATCCACTCAAATAAGCGCCAGTGAATTTAAAAGAGGATACACTTGTTCTTTCGATTGAATTTCCACTAATTACACCAAGCAATGCGGTGTACGGAATATTAACCACTGAATATAAAAACATAAAAGTAATGAATGTTGCATAAGCGTAAACCAATTTTCCTACTGCACCAAAATCAGGCGTTGAAAAAGTTAAAACTGCAAAAACAGCTAATGGTATAGCGCCAAACAAAATATATGGCCTAAACTTACCCCAACGGCTTTTCGTGCGGTCAGCTGCCATTCCTACAACAACATCAAATACTGCATCCAACAATCGGGATATTAAAAACATTAATCCAGCTGCTTTACCTGTCAATCCAAAAATATCAGTATAAAAATAAAGTAACTGTGTCATGATGGTTGTCCAGAAAAGACAAGAAGCCAAATCTCCAAAGCCATACCCTGCTTTTTCAAAAAAAGACAACTTAACATCAGATGGATTTGAGTTGTTTGTTTTTTCCATTTTTATTGATTTAATTTGAATTTCCTATACGATGTATCAATTCCAGACAAGCGCGTGTATTATGATAGGGACACTTCCACATTCCTGCTTTAACTTCCTGATAGGGTTTTCCTGCAATATCCACTCGCCAGAACCATTCTCCGTTTTTATGATCAACAATATTTTTATCAATAAACGTCCAAATCAAAAAAACCGCTTCGAGATATTTTTTCTCACCGCTTAATTCATATGCATTGTAAAGCCCAACCATGGCTTCTGCTTGTTGCCACCAGTGTTTATCTGTATCGAGATGCCCTGATGCTAAATCTTTTTCATTCCAGATTCCTCCATCTTTATCAATACCTTCATTCAAAAACACGTCAGCTATCTGAACAGATATCTTGCTAATTTTTCTTTTAAGTAAATCATCATTTAAAACATCGGCAGCTTCATACAATAGCCAAGCACATTCAATATCATGTCCATAAGATATGATATTGCTTTTCAGATTCCAATTCTCATCAAAAAATAAATTCAAATGAAAATCCTTATTGATAAAGTAATTTTGAAAAACATGTATAAGTCGTTGCAACGATTCATGCAACTGTTTATCGGGAAAAATCCTGTATAAGTTGGTATATGCTTCCAGAATATGCAGATGCGTATTCATTGTCTTTTGTTCATTCATATCTTTATCGCTCAACCTGACATCATCCAGTGCTTTCCATTCTTTTGTGAATGCCTCAAAATATCCGTCCCGATTAGAATCAAAACTATGTTGTTCAAGCAAAAAATAAATTTCTTTTGCACACTTTAAAACATCCTCGTTTTGATTAATCTTATAATATTCGGAAAGTGCATATATGGTGAATGCCTGTGCATATATCTGTTTGCGGGTATTCACCGGATTTCCTTTACAATCAAGTTCCCAGTAAACTCCGCCGTTGTCTTTGTCATGAAAATAGTTCAACAGATATTGATAAGCTCTGTCAGCCAATTCAAGATATTTTTCATTTTTAAAAAAAAGATAGGCAGATGAAAAAGTCCAAAGGATTCTGGTATTCAGAATAATTCCTTTATTTGCCTGATGACAAATTTTATTCTGATGATCAATTTCCCCGACAAATCCTCCATAATGCTCATCAACTGCATTGTTAACCCAGTAAATCAAAATAGTTGACTGAAGATTAGTCAATAATTGCTGCTTCAGTATGTTTACATCCTCAGTCATCGACAGATTTATATTTCAATAAATGGCTTATTCCTGTCAATCAACTGATGAATAGACTCCACAGACATATGTGAAAAATATTTATCTTCGGGTGTATTCATGACATAATCTATCAAACGGTCAATGGTAGAAACAGCTACATGCATTCTGGTATCTGAAGAAGCATAATAAATATACACATCATTGTTCTCATTCACGATCCACCCATTGGAAAACAAGACGTTTGACACATCACCAATCCGTTCGTCACCGCAGGGTGCCATAAAATAACCGGCAGAGAGAAAAGTTATTTTTGAAATTTCGGTTAAATCCGTCATAAAAACATACAAGACATATCGCAACCCGGCAGCGGTATTCCTTACGCCATGTGCCAAATGCAACCATCCTTGTTTTGTTTTGATTGGTGCAGGACCTAAACCATTTTTCAACTCATATATTGTATGATATTTTTTCTCATGTATAATCCTTTCCTCTTTAAGAACTGAATTTTCAATATCCTCAACAAATCCTAAACCAATACCATTCCCGTTTCCAACATCTATGAATCCGTCCTGTGGTCTGGTGTAAAAAGCATATTTCCCGTCAACAAATTCAGGATGAAGAACAACATTACGTTGTTGTGAATCCGAAATCAAATCAGGCAAACGAAACCATTCCTTTAAATCTTTAGTCCGAACAATTCCCGCATTTGCAAGAGCTGCAGTTGTATCTTTTGGTTGAGAAATATCTTTTCTCTCTGAACAAAAGACCCCATAAATCCAACCATCGTCATGGAGTGTTAACCTCATATCATATACATTGACGTCAAATTCTTTGTTCTGAGGAAGCAAAATGGGACGATCACGAAAAACAAAACCATCAATACCATTCATACTTTCAGCAACAGCAAAATATGATTTTCTGTCAGCGCCTTCAACTCTGGTCAACAAGATATATTTATTCCCCAACTTAATGGCACCAGAATTAAAAACAGCATTCACTCCTATCCTTTCCATGCAAAACGGATTTGTTGCAGGATTCAGATCATACCGCCAGTGTATGGGAATATGTTCATTGGTAAGAACCGGAAACTGATACCTGCTGAAAACACCATTGGAATCAGACACAGGTATATTTTTTCTAAAAATAAGATTTT
>CAYVNP010000007.1:0-38676 GCA_964452905.1 uncultured Bacteroidales bacterium | reverse complement strand
AGATTTTTATATTGCCGTTTTAGCTCTGACAATCTTTCTTCAAACATGATTCATCTTTTTAATCAATCAATAAATTAAATATTACTTCACAACAATAATTCGAGATGAAGCATTGTAATTGCCTATCCTGACCATTACAAAATACAATCCGTTTATAATATTATCAGGTTTTATTTCCTTGAAGAAACTACCTGATAAGATTTCATTTTCTTTTTTATAAATCACATTCCCTAATGGATCAATTAGATAAATACTGACATTTTCCTGAGTATTTAACATGAATGAAATATTAAATATACCGACATTCGGATTAGGATAAATACTGACTTTCGTTTCTCCGGCAAAAATATCTTTTAAACCGGAAGTCTTGATAACTTTGGTTTTCTTTACTATTGTATCAACACATCCATAAACGGAATCCGAATAGATATAACTTATTTTAATATTTGTATCCAGTCCTGCAACAAAGGGGTTGAAAGTATTTCCATTGGCAATTCCTTTTCCGCTGAATGCTCCACCTGAAGGAATTCCGGTAAGAACAACAACAGTATCTTTTAAATAATATTTATCAGCAAGACCTGTAAAATCAATACTTGGTTTTGCATGTACATTCACTGTATCTGTTGCTGAATCTTTACACATGGTTAATTTATAGGTAATGATATTCATCCCAATATTTGCTGATGAAGGAACAAATGTGTTACCCTTGATTCCATTACCGGTAAATGTACCACCTACAGGAAAACCACTTAAATTAAATGAAGCACCATTGATACAAGCATCCGCTTTCACACCCGACATTCTTAACGGAGTGATTGTAACAACGACTGATGCACTGTTTGTACAACCAAGTGAATTTGTAACTGTAAGGGTGTAAGTAGAATTCATTGCAGGACTTACAGTAGTTGTTATCGTTTTATCACCATTGCTCCATTCATATTTTACGCCACCTGCAGCGGCAGTAAATGTTTTACTTTCACCATTGCACATTGAAACATTCGCACCCGGACGCGCAATATTGTTGCAATGTATTTCTTCATATGCTTCAATGGAATATAAAGACATACCCCATGTCTGCCCACCAACAGGCAAACGTTTCTGACCATCCATCTTAATAAATCGAATATTTTTGGACTCAAACATAATCGTATCATTTTTCCCATTCCCGTTTTTTTCGATATAAACCGTATCCCATTTGACTGAATCAATGGAAACCAGAATATTATATTGTGAAGCACATGCTGCTTCCCAGGACAATACTATTTGTTGAAGAGTATAAACTTTATCCAGATCAACAATAATCCACTGTTTGTCAGTGTACTGGCTCGACCATCTTGTTAATCCGCCTTTATCCCATGCGTATAAGCCGGATGAAGGATATTTTGCAGTGCTGTCAACAGCATATTCAGGATAATGATGATAATTCTCAACTGATGATGCCCATGCTTTTCTATACAATGCTTTATTGTCGGAAGTGGAATCGTAAACAAAAATCACAAAAGATGTATTAACATTTAAACCATACAAATTGGTATCTTTAGCTTGAACAGTAATACGCGAAACACCTGTTTTTCCAGAATTAATAAAAATATTTAATGAATCATTCCGAAGAGTAACTTTTAATAAAGATGTATCCGTAATGCTCAGAATTGAAAATAAAAGATTTGTTCCAGATTCTTTATCATTGAAAATGGTTTTAAGTGCTGAATAATTTAATAGTTGTCTCTCTCCTTTTACATAAGCATTAGAAGGAATCTGATTAACAACATAAGGTTGCGTATTGGTATAATTAAATTTATCAGCTTCAGTAGCATTTAGAACAAGATTCTGAATACCCGGTGTAGCATCCACCAATGTGCCATTCCCCGCAACTGTTTGACTTGTATATGTCCATGACAATGCACCTGCATAACCGTTATCATATAAATACTTATATGCATCTTTTGGTTTCATAGTATCTTTCCCATTGATAATCCCTATGGCAGGAAATTCACCGATTACAACCGGTTTATCGAGATTCCAGTAGGATGCCGGATGAACAAAGGGTGATAACGTTGCTCCATTTTGGGGATAATAATGTGCCATATAAAAATCAAGTTTTCCTAAGGTATCACCACCTGCTTTGACTAATTCAGCATCGGAATAATAATTTTTATTTCCTGAAACATTTGAATTGGTTTTAAATGTAACTGCGCCGTTTGATACTTTGATATTTGGATTCACGCGGTGAATGGCTCCTGCAATTAAATTTACAAATTGCTGAATGGAAGCCATTGGCACATGTTTCTGTTCACCCCATCCAAATTCATTGCTCATCCCTTCGGGTTCATTGAATACCTCCCAGCAAACAACTGCAGGATGAAGTCCAATCTGTTGCATGATCGGATTTAATGCATTATTAATAAATGCTTTCGTATAAACCGGATTCGTCAAAAGAAATTCATTGCGTTGTAATACGGGAGAAGACATTGTCAAATCCATCATATTGAATGACCATAGACACATCACCACGCCAATGCCACGAGCCATTGCCAGATCAAGAGCAGTTTTCATAGAATTAATTTCCTCTTGGGAAATTCCAATTACTTTTCCGTAATTATCATACTTCGGACTTTGTGTTCCATTCACAAATAACCACCAACGCATCGTATTACAACCGGCAGTTGACATTGAATCCAATGCTTTGGTGAAATACGGAACAGAAAAATTCGTCAGGTCATAACTATACTGATTCCAGGCAAGATTGATCCCGTTTAAAAATTTATTCTCACGATTATGGAAAATCCTATTGGGTTGATTTTGTGAAAATAAATGATGTGTAAAAACAATAAGAATAAAAAAAAGAATGTAGATTTTTTTCATGTATTTTAAATTTAAACTGATAAATGAATTTATTTTAATATTGGTTTAATTAAATGAAATTTGATAAAAAGCAGGAAGGATGTAGGAATATCCTGCATTCCTTCCTGAAGGGTAGATTTATTAAAAATATATTATTCTTTAATAAGTTTAGTAGTATTGGTTCTATTATCGGAATAAATAATATTCATAAAATAAATTCCTGAATTTAAAGTAGAAAGATTGATGGTTTTAGCGTTGGTAACGGATGTAAAAACAAGTTTTCCAACAACATCATAAATATTAATAGTCAACATATCTGATTTGCTGAATACAATCATGTCTTTTACGGGATTGGGATAAAATGTAATTTGATTGGATTCTATTTCCGGTTTACTCAAAGAAGTAGGCACATCAAATCCAATATTATCAACATAATATTCACCGATGGCTGCTGGTGCATTATCATTCGTTCCTGCAAATAAAAAGAATCGATCTAATGAGGTGGTGCCAGATACTATATCCACGGACAAAGTTGTCCAATTATTCGGAGTTGGGTTTCCTAGCCAGCCTTCACCTAAAGAAGTAACATCAGAACCCAAACAATATTTAAAATAGATTGAACCGGATGTATTGGTTGTATATACCTGCATCATAATTTTGGTTGCTCCCTGTGGGACAGGAACAGGACTTTTAAATAATATTTTAACCCCTTCATCAAATGTACCTGCTTTATCTTTTGCAATATGAATTACATTTTCAGACGTGTTATTTCCAGTTGAATGAGGATTAGAGACATAGGAAGCAGGAGAAGCATAAGACCATGAACTTAAATCATAATTTGTTGTATTTTCACAATCCACCAGATAATCTGAAGATTGAGGAACATAAAATTTAAAATTATCGAAAAAATAATCACCGTTAGCTTGAGGAGCATCATTGTTTGCATCCCATCTGCCCGGATGAATATAAAAATAATCAATTGTAGTAGTCCCCGGCTTAATATTTACTTTTAAGGTATTCCAAGTATTAGGAGTTAAATCACCTGCCCATCCGCCTGCAATCTCTGTTTCCGATCCATTCACAATATTTCCATATTTAAAATAAACATTTCCTAAAGTAGCATTCGTCCAAACCTGAAAAGAAATTTGCAACGCCCCAACCGGAATGGCTATAGGTGCATTGAACAATATTTTTGTACCACCGGCAAATGTACCTGCATCCTTAATCACATGCAATGCATTTGCTGATGTATTAGGTGCTACCTGATGAGGATTGGCTTCAACAACAGGTGTTGTTGCATATCCATAAGGGGAAATTGAATATGCAGTCACATTTTCAAAATCTGCTAAAGTTTGTGATTTGGCAAAACTAAATATTGCCAAAGTAATAATAATAGTAAAAATAATCTTTTTCATATGTTTAACATTTTAAAAATTAATAATTAAATTTTATTTCTTAATAAATTTTCCAATATATATTTGGTTGTCATCCCCACGTGCTTGAATAAAATAAACTCCTGAAGATAAATCTGACACATAGATTGTTTTTCCTGTAACCGCTTTTGATAAAACCAAACTCCCGATTACATCATAAATATTTACTGTTGAAATATTTGTATTGCTAAATATGATCTGATCATTGACAGGATTAGGATAAACCGAAATTTGATTTGTTGAAGAAACTGATTTGTTCAATGAAGTAGTCATATCAAAACGAATATTGTCAATCCAATAGTCTCCATTTCCGGTAGGACAAGCATTACTGTTTTTTGAACATCCGGGATATAAGTAAATTTCATCAATAGTGGCAGATGGATTAGTAATATCAATGGCTAATGTTGTCCATGCTCCACCAGTATAGGCGCCCATCCAGGTATTATTTGTAATAAATGTTTCTGATGAACCGCTTGTACCAACTTTTAAAAAGAAGTTTGATGAATCAACTGATGTCCAGATATCCAGTAAAACTCTTTTAGCTCCAGCAGGAACTGTTTGTGGTGATTTGAATAAAATTTTAGTATAACTATCGAAAGTACCTTTATCTTTTGCAATATGATAAACTTTTGCAGAAGTATTGATACCGGTTTGGTGAGGATTAGCAACTATACCGGGCGCTACAGCATAATTACTTGACGGATAAAATGAAAACGCAGAAGATGTTTCAAAATCAACAAGCACACTGGATGGCTGGGCAGATATTAATTTTAGATTATCAACAAAATAAATTCCATTGGCAGCTGCACATACATTATTATTATCCCAACAACCCGGATGCAAATAAATATAATCAATGGCTGTTGTTCCTGCAGGAACATTGACAGTAATCGTGTTCCAAGCATTAGGTGTAAGAGCACCTACCCAGTCTCCATAGATTTGAGTTTCTGTACCACCTACCAGATTCCCAAATTTAAAAAACAAATTTGCCCCGGTAACAGTTGTATAGACTTGAAGCGTAATTTGAGCATTGCTGCTACCTGATATGGCAAGTGTATTATTCAACAGTACTTTGGTGCCTTCATCGAATGTACCGGCATCTTTGTTAATTTGTAATACATTCGCCGACGTGTTTTCAGCAGTCTGATGTGTATTCCCTGTTATCGCAGGATTCGTTGTGTAACCATAGGGCTGAACAGAATACGTAGTTGATGTTTCAAAATCAGCAATGGTTTGCGAAAAAGCAATACCAAAAACCAAAAATGAACTAAGGATTAAAAAAAATCTTTTTTTCATATCAATCTTATTTTTTAATGAATTTTCCGACATAGATTTGATTATCTTTTCCATTGGCTTGAATAAAATAAATACCCTGCCCCAGATGAGCGACATCAATCGATTTCACTGCAGTCTGTGAGGAGAATACGGTATTGCCTACCACATCATATATATTCAAGTCAGTATAATCCGTTATATCAAGTTGAAGATGATCCGCAACTGGATTGGGGTAAACAGAAATATTTGTTTTTTTAGAAATTTTTTCAATACCCATCCAGTCTTCAGAAACCAAAGCACCAAAATATTCCGAAGCATAATAACATCCAACATTTTTTCCAATTGCTTTTTGATTGGAAGACCATTCGAGCACACCTTCACGCGTACCACCTGTATTGCATCCAAGCAACGAAATTCCAAATCCGACCATAAATGGGTTTTTTATATTGGCTGCTGCTTCCTTTGCTGCAGAGTCCATTGAAACAACACCCTTCCATGTATACATGGATTTCCATGCAATAGCAGCTTCAATATTATATCCGCCTGATAATCCCTGATTATCTTCTATCGTTGCAAACGGAAGATAGGTTTGTGAAATGGTTATACTATCCCATCCTGTAATCATGCCATTACCACCATAATTGATCCGGATCTGATGTTGCCAGTCCTGTTTACGTTGACCAATAATAAATTTATGTCGAGGATCAAAAAATATTTCAAGTCCATCCTGAAAATATGCAGGATATTTAGATAAATATTTTGTTGGGGTTGGATCTTTGATAGTTGCGAAGAGATAAAAATAGTCATCATCATAACTAACCTTAAATTTACAACTGTATTTTGATTTATCAATTGTTCCATCTGTGACGGAATCAATGGTTTGGTATTGTGCTATCGCATCCCAAATATCATCATTTGAAGTGCCATCAATTTGAGGAGGTGTAGCAGCTTTCTTCATCGTTAATATCTTTTTCGGTTGACCTAAATTAAGTAGCTCAGTAACAAATGTGAGATTATCAATCCAAAAATCCCCTCTAACTCCTGAGCCATCTTTCATATTTCCAAAGAAAAACCGAATATAATCAATAGTATCCGTTTTGGGTGTCAATTCAATGGACATGGTATCCCATCTCCCGATAGCAACGCTATCTGTACACCACAAGGCATTGGTTGAAATTTGAGTTCCATTCTTGACTCTGCCATATTCATAATAAACATTGGATGGCTTAACATTAGTCCAGAACAAAAAAGTTATTCTATTTACACCAGTCGGTTTAACAGCCGGTGTATTGAACCAAATAGCAACACTCTGATCATAGGTATCTTTATCCTCTAAAACATGCAATACTTTTGAAGAATTATTTCCGGTTAAGTGAGTATTGTTGACAATAGCCGGAGGTGTTGCATAATTTGCTGCATTCACCAGATCACCCAAAAAGGTAGTGGTATCATTTACAGGATCTTCAAAATCAACAATCACCTGACTTTTAGCCAGAAATGAAATGGCAAAAAGAAATGTTAGTGTACAAAATAATTTTTTCATAAGCATTGGATTTAATTTGTTTATACTAAAGTTAATTATCTGTTTTTATTAAGGTTTATGCATGGTTAAAATTAATTCTTTTTTATCTGTTTTGATTGTCTTCCCATAATCACCTACATTTGTAACGATCAGCACCACTTTAATTTTATCAAGGTCTTTATATTTATTATAGGTTTTGGGGCTTAAAGAATCAGTATAAATATAATCAATTGTTTCAATACCTGAAATCTGATTTGGAGTTAAAGCTTTTCCTTCAGGATAATTATAGGTTGCATTTCTTTTTGTATTCGGATTTGCAATGAGTTTCTGCAACGAATCGTAATCACTAAGTTTCTTACTGTTTTCAGGGTCGCCATAATATTTATCGCCAAACCAGATAGCCGCTTTATCCGATTTACATTTTGCTGTAAAATGTACTTTAATTCCGGGATTTAAATCATATGCATCTGCAGTAAATGATAAAATCTGAGGATTATCGGTCTTAGTTTTTTCACAAGCTGATAATATCAACACAATAAACGTAAAATAAATTATTTTTTTCATATATAAAAAATATTAATATCCAGGATTTTGTTTAATAATATATCCGCTTTTAATAACCTCCTGATCAGGTATGGGGAAAAATTCATGTTTGTTTTTAACAAATTCCAGATTCTGGTTTATTGTTTTGTTATACATTCCATTCAAAGCTTCATATGCTTTGCCTGTCCTAACCAGATCAAAGTAACGATGCCCTTCACAAGCCAGTTCCATTTGTCTTTCTTTTAAAATATCTTCATAGGTTACGGTAGATAAATCAGCAGGTATTGTATTGGAAACTCCTCCGCTGTTTCTTGCGCGTGCACGAACCATATTCACAAATTCAGTTGCTCGTGCAGCATTACCGGATTTAAAATTAGCTTCAGCAGCAAGCAATAAAAAATCAGCATAACGATAAATTTTAAAATCCACACCATTGCTGTGATGCTGGTCGGCATTGTAGTTATCGATTTCAGCCACATATTTCCTGCAACCATATCCTGTCGGAGAAGATTTGGTTGATAGTCGAACGTACGTAGACGTGGTATGAAATAAAATTGAATCTTTCCAGTCCTGAATTAAACCGATATCTCTGCGAGGATCAGCAATGGTGCCATTGACAGTAACAAGAGTATCAAATAAATTAAACAATTTAGGCGTGGGGTTATTGAAACCATAACCTAATTGCCAACCCTGATCATCAATAATTTTTGAAACATCCCGCTTGGTTGAATTGTAGTAAGCACGACAACCTTGCCAGGTAGAAACCTCACAGCCAACTCCGGGACCGTTTGTCCAACTGTCCATGGCACCTGAAGGTGAACCCTCACTGATAAAAGGACTATTATAAGTAGCATCTACCTTAGCATTAGCTGTAATTAAATACTCTTTACTGATCTCACCCTGTTTTTTTCTCCATATATGCATAAAATCTGGATCAAGATCAAAATTATAAATGTCTTTTTTTGCTATAATTTGTTCAGCCAGATCTTTAGCTTCTGCCCATCTGTTGGAACATCCGGAAAATGCAGACATATCCGTTCGTTCCGAATAAGATGATTCAAAAACCAACACTTTGACAAGCAATGCCAAGGCAGAACCTTTTGAAATTCGTCCGGCATTGTCAATAGTCCAGCTATCAGGCAACATTGTTGACGCTGTCCTTAAATCTGATTCAATCTGTTGCAATACTTCTTTAACCGAATTACGAGGAGAAGCTAATTCAGAAATACCTTTCACTTTAGACATAATAGGGACCCCGCCAAATACTTTTACCAGTTCAAAATGAAATAATGCGCGCAAAGCATATGCCTGACCAACGGCACGACTGGCAACATCAGCACTAACATAAGTATTTCCTTCAACTTTTTCAATAATAGTATTTGCTCTGTAAATACCGGCATACATGGCAAACCAGAAGTCTTTAAACAATGGATTTCCAGAGGTGTAATTCAATCTGTCTATATTTTGAATCTTGTTTTGATCATTACCACCCGGCTCACCCCCTGCTTCAGCATCATCCGAGGCAATACTTCCCAACACCCAGTAACTCAAACCATATGACTCACTGCCACGTAAAACATTATAAATAGCGATCACTCCTTTTTCAACATTTTCATCCTTGTTAAAAAAATTATCGCTGGATTCTTTTGCCAATACAGGTTTGTCCAGAAAATCTTTTGTACAGGAAAGAGTTGAAAAAACAAATATAAATATTATAAATATGTTTCTCATTGTTATTTTTATTTAGAAATTAATATTAAATCCTATTGAAAATATTCTTGGTTGAGGAACTATACCATAATCTACTCCAATGATCAGATTATTGTAACTACCTGAATTATTTCCAAGAGGTAATCCGATTTCAGGATCATTGCCTTTATACTTGGTAAATGTAAATAGATTTTGACCGGCAACATAGATTCTCAATCCGTCAATTTTAATTTTGGTGCAAACTTTTTTAGGAAGTGAATATCCAAGTTGTAAATTTTTCAATCGTAAATAGGAACCTTTTTCAATATAATAATCAGATAACTTTGTTGAGTTCCCGTTTAAATCACCACTGCCATCCACTCTTGCATAATTTGACTGATTTTCCGGAGTCCAAGCATTTGCAACATCGGCATGGTAATTTCGTGAATCATTCCAAACGGTATAATTCCATGTTTTCCACATGGCTAAAATATCATTGCCGTACACGCCTTGAAAGGAAAGGGACAGATCAAAATTCATATACGATACTTCAGCATTAAAGCCATAGGTAAATTTCGGATTGGGATTTCCGATGATTGTTCTGTCTGCATCACTGATCAAGCCATCTCCATTTAAATCTTTAAATTTAATATCACCGGGTTGTGTACCTGCTGATTGAAATGCATGGGTATTTATTTCAGCATAATCTTTAAAAATTCCTTCTGTCTTGTATCCATAGAACATGCCCACCTGATGATTAACCTCTGTCCGTGAATAGTCTGTGAACCCTTGACCATAACTGCCTTCCGAAATAAAATCAGCTGCGCCAATACTAATTACTTTATTAACCACTTTTGTAAAATTACCGCCAACCTTATATCTGACAGCACCTTCAACATTCTGGAAATAAGCAGAGACTTCAAACCCTTTGTTGGAAATAGTACCAATATTTCCCGTAGGAAATTGATTTTGCGGTACACCTGAAATAGCAGGTAAAATCATGGGTGCCAACATATCTGTTGTTTTTCTGTCAAAATATTCCGCATCGATCAATAAACGATTTTTGAAAAAACCGGCATCAAAACCAATATTCGTTTGAGTAGTCGTTTCCCAATGAATATCTTTGTTCGGATAAGTTAAAATAGTTGTTCCGCTTTGTGTAACACCGTTAAATGTATAAGGGATATCCCCAACAGCAACAAAACCGAGATATTGACCCGTCGGAATTTTTTCGTTCCCAATTTTTCCCCAGCCAAACCTGAGTTTTAATGAACTTAATATAGGAATATTTTTCATAAACCTTTCATTAGTAACCTTCCAAGCCAATGCTGCAGAAGGGAAATTACCATATCTGAAATTAGGACCAAACTTTGAAGAACCATCACGTCGAATAGTCAATGTGGCTAAATATCTGTCTTTAAATCCATAATTCAATCGCCCAATCAAACTGAATAAGGATGATTGGTCTGCCGTACCATTCAATGCATCCTGATTGTTCCCATGTTGGTAATTATCAAAATACTGAAGGGTGGGATCATTTACTGTAGGCCCCGACGAGTTACGTCCGACAATATTATAATACTGATATTCCGCTGCCGATGTTCCTCCCATAAAAGTAATATCATGTCCTTTAAATGTTTTTTTATAGGTTAAATAATTTTCCCATTGCCAGTGTGTTGATTTATACCAACCATTTTCCAATTTTGAATTTAAATTAATATCAGCGCCATGAAATTTATAGGGTGGAGTTAATCTTCTGTATTCACTAAAATCATATTCATAACCAAGAGTTGATCTGAATGTAAAATCTTTTAAAAATGTAATTTCGCCATATCCGTTTCCAACCAACCTGATATCTTTATAGGTTGTCAAATTAACCTTTGTAAGTAAATGAGCCAATGGATTTCCTCCCTCGCCGGACAAACCACTACCAAAATCTCCATTCTTATCAATTGATGTTGTTATCGGGTCGTAATTCATTGCTTCTGTCACAGGAGTATTATAAGCAGCATTTTCATTTACCGCTGATCGTTTACTTGATGCAACCTGAAAATTTTCCCCAATCTTTAACCATTTCAGTATTTTAAATTCATTATTCATACGAACCGTGATTCTATTATAATCGGATGTTTTGATAATTCCCTGCTGCCCAAAATAACTGGTCGAGAATAAATAGGTTGATTTATCACTCCCACCGGTAACAGATGCATTAAAATTATATATTGGAGCTGTTTGGCTGATTTCTTTAAACCAATTGGTTGTTGGTAAATTATCCGGATCAGAATATAAAGGTAATGTATCGGATAAAACTGCTCTTAAATTTTTTATTCGTGCATAATCGGGACCATTGGTCAATTTCATCCAGTGTGATGCTTTTTGCCAACCAAAATAACCGTTAACAGAAAGTTTCGGAGGTCCAGATTTTCCTTTTTTTGTTGTGATCATGATAACTCCGTTTGCACCTTGTGCGCCATAGATGGCTGCAGCAGAAGCATCTTTAAGAACAGACACATCTTCAATATCCGAAGGATTTAAAAAATTAACTGCACTGGGATCCATCACCATTCCATCAATTACAAATATTGGATTTGCATTATTAATTGTACCTGTGCCTCGAATTCGGATGGTTACATTGGCTCCGGGCGAACCTGAATTTGATGATATATCCACACCTGACGCTTTACCTTGTAATGCCTGATCAATATTTGAAACAAGCATTTTCTGAACATCTTCACCTACCACTGTTGCAACAGCTCCTGTGATATCACTTTTCTTCATGGTTCCATAACCAACGGCAACAAACTCTTCCAGTTTGTGCACATCTTCAGATAAAATGATATTGAACGTTTCTTTATCTCCAACTGTAATTTCCTGTGATGAATAACCAATAAATGAAACAACCAAAATTGTTTTCTCATTAGGAATAGTTAATTTGAATTTCCCATTGATATCAGTGACAGCACCGGTATTTGTTCCTTTAATCTTGATGGATGCACCGGGAATGGTTTCATTTTTTTTGTCAGTAACAGTACCGGTTATCATTTTTTGTGAATAAACATCCAATGAAACCAAAATCAAACAGAAAAAAAATAAAAACGGTAAACTAAAATTGCGTGTAAACATTTTTATCATATTATTTATTTTTCATTATATTAAAGTAGAGTTTTAAGTTTATCAAAATTAGATGTAAAAATCAAATATACTAAATATTATTTTATCATTTTTTTGTACTTTTACATCAAAATTATTCAAATGAAAAATTTCCGTCGTGAATTAACCCCCCTCACAGAAGGTGATTGTTTTCTGGTATTTGACAGAAAAAAAAGAGAACTGGATTTTCCTGTTCATTTCCATCCGGAGTATGAATTGAACTTTATTTACAATGCTTCCGGTGCCCGACGAATAATAGGTGATCATTTAAGCATCATTGACAAATACGAATTGGTACTGATCGGTCCAAATTTGTATCATTTTTGGGACTGGGGAAATGCAAAAAAAACAAACATTCATGAAATAACCATACAATTCCAACATGATCTTTTCCACAACACATTACTTAACAAAAACATCATGAGATCCATTAAAGAATTGCTCGACAATTCATCCAAAGGAATTGCTTTTTCAAAGAATACCATACTTTCAATAAAAAATAAGATTGAACGATTAAGCAGAAAAAAGGGCGTAAATTCATTGATCGAATTAATCCATATTTTAAATGTGCTGGCAAATTCAAAGGATAAAAAGATTTTATCTTCCATGAAAGACCAGACCGAAGAGATCAAAAAAAGCGATCGTATTTCAGTATTGTATGATTATATTGAACATCATTTTCACGATAAGATATCCTTGGATGAAGTAGCAGAAAAATTAAATATGACCGTCATTACCTTCACCCGGTTTATCAAACACCGAACAGGAAAAACGTTCATTGAATTCTTAACCGAATATAGAATTAGCAAAGCAATTAAACTGTTGCTTGACACCAATCAAACCATATCTGATATAGCGTTCTCATGCGGATTTAATAATCAATCCCATTTTAATCATTTATTCAAACGACGGAAAGGATGCTCGCCTTCTGCTTTTAAGAAAAACTTTTCGGATGCAAAAAAATATCAGTTAACCTGATTTTACTCTGTCGTTTTACCTGTGAATTTTTTCACAAAATCATCCCATTTTGTTTTTAAATATTCATCTTCTCCAAAATAGTAAATCACTCTTTCAAAATCAACAGGAGTCATAAAATAAGGCATATTATAGATCAGCTGATTTTTCTCATTAAAAAACACTTGTGATGGAAGTATGATCTGTCCTTTCATGATTGCAATCACAAAATCATGAAAATAATTTTTCTCTTTTCCCCCATTCACAAATTTATCTCCCATGAAATTCACTGAATCCGAAGATTGGGCATTAAAGTCAACAGCATAAAACTTATCATTGATATAATTGGCAATTACTTTATTTTTAAAGGTTGACTTATTCATCACGGAACAATTGATACACCATGGCGTATTAATATTTACAATTATTTTCTTAGGTGATTTCTTATTTAATTCAAGTGCTTTCGTTAAAGATATCCAGTGAATGGATGCCGTATCTTTTTTTAATGAATCATTGAAAGCAAAATTAAAACACTTTTCAAAACGTCTGTATTCAGTGGTTTTAAAAACATTCTCTGCCACAAAAACCAACAACGGACTTATTTTATCCGGAGCAAGATATCCGGGTACTTTCAAATTATACTTAAGACTATCACTGATAAATAAAGTTGTTGGATAGGATAAACTACTCCCAAGCATTTTATAAGTAAAATCATTTGCCGAACGTGGTGCCGGATTCTTGTTCACATACTTTTCCCCCTGAAACCTAACTGTATCATGTGTCTCAGCATTAAATTTTACCGGATAAAAATTTGTATTGATATAAGATGCAATCTCCTGATTTGAATATGTGGTTTTGATCATATACTTGCACCATCCGCACCAATCAGTATAAAAATCAATCAGAATTGGCATGGGAAATGATTTATATTTCTTTTCAGCTTCTTCAATTGTTATCCATTTCACCAAACCCGGCTCTTCCGCAGGGTTTTTTAAAACTGTTTGAGAAAAAACTGTTGTCAATCGAAACAACAATAAACACAATAAAATATTTCTCATTCTTTACCTCCTAATAAAACAATTAAATTAACACCATTCAAACCCAATTTTGAATTAGATTTTTTTCAAAATTAAAAAGAATAATGATAAGATAATTATTTATTGACAAATATGTATGTATTCCACTAAATATAAAAACATTCATGATCAATCTTTATAAATTTAAATACATCTGAATATTATATTAAAAATACAAACATATAACTTAATGAAATTTATTGACTAATTCTATTTTAAACTTTTTTTATTAATCACAAAAAATTACACCAACCTATTATATATCATCTTTTTGAAATCGATTCGTTCAAATACATTAATTTTGCTGTAATACTAAATTGACATCGGTCATGGAACTGAAACCTGAATTGAACGATAAACGAACGTTCGAAAAATACTCCTCTGCATTTACACTTTCGGATATGGAAATTTTTATATTTCCCGAACTATTTTACCCATTGGTATTAGCCAATATCATGTCCCCTATTATTTGGAAATGGCGTGATGATCCTTGGTTTAAGGATATACATAAAAAATCTTTTAACTACAGGATCAACCGTATCAAACAATACATTATGGATCATTATGTGTTCAACCTTGATCTTGAAACATGGGGATTGACAACTAAAGAAAAAGAGTTAGAACGCTTCAAGGACTTCATGGACATAGAAGTTTTACAACAATCAAATGCACTTTTCGGTTATGAAGGAGATAAATATTATTTTGACATTGATATCCGTAAACATTTTGGGTTGGATAAATACACTACCAATGTAATACCTTACTGGAAAACTGAAACCATTGAAGCGATGACTGCATTTAAATATAAAGTCAGTCACAGCAGTGGCGCCGGTGAATGCGTATCATTATCAGCATTATATGCTGCTGCTTTCTTTATCATCGGGCGCATACCTCTTGAAAAAATATTTCTTATTGCGACTCCTTTGCATTCACAAAATTTTGTTGCTGAGAATGATGGGGTATTAACAAACAACCGACGCATTGTTACTAAAAACATGTGGTTCAATGGTACAGCGTTATCAAGTAAAGCAAGAAGAGCTCTTGAAAATGAAAAAGTAACCATTATTTCACATATTTCAGGTTATATTCATACTATTTATCCTACGGCAACAATTAACAGTAAGGATTACATGCTTTTTTCTTCAAAATTAAATGAATATCTGAACACAAATTTGACACCTGCTATCTTCATCAACTTTCTCCGTTATGATATGAGTTTTAAAAAATGTTTTCAATACATTCATTTGATCAATGGAAGAGAACATTATATTGCATTGGAAAAAATTTTCGAATATGAACATCTCAGCAAACATAATTTTTCGGAAAAAACAAGACCAATGCTCTTGAATGATATTGAAACTGAAGATTTCAGTTTAAACCCACTGGAAGGAAGGATGTGCATCAATACAATAGAAAAGTTCCTGATTGAAAATAAACATTTGTCTTTTGATGAGATCAAATTAAGATTACTATCTCAGGCAAAAGAAAGCAGGTGTGACAATTTTGAAAATATTACTCTTTTATTTGCCGAATTAAAAAAATTCATTCATGTCAAACCTGAATTACCCATTCTTGAAAAGCAATTTATCCAACATAATCCCATCGTATTAAACACATCAAATTCAAGAGAGGAAATTATTGATATCATAACGAATCAAGCAGATGATAACGAAACTGCTCGTTTAACTTTATATGTATACAGACAAATGGACAAAATTGACTGGAACCCTTTTATTGTGTCTGGAATTGAACGAAATCCAGTTTCCCTTGAATCAATTAAAAATAAATCCATTGAAGAAGTTTATCATCTCTTAACTGATATGCCCGAAATTTCAATATATGATTCTGTCCGATTAGCGCAGCCCGATGAGGTCTGGAATTTTGGCAGAGGTGATGGAATAGAAAAAGCGTTATTTCTCATTAACTTCATTGTGAATGAATTCAAATCGAATGATATTCTGCTATCAGTAAATAAACAGGAGGTTTTTGTTGAATATCAAAACAAAAGATACTCATTCCGTTCTTCAAAAAATCTTACCAAACAAATATCATTAAAAGAAATGTTTTGAATCTAAAATGCTGATTATTGCATTTACAACTGCTTGCTTGGGGATTACTTTCCTATTGACAATCAAATCAAAATTTGATTCATCTTCTGGATTAAATTTAAAGTAATGAAGGAACATTTTTCTTTTTTCATCAATTGATTTTACAATTTTTTGCGCTTCATTGTGGTTCATATTAAACCGTTCGGCGACATTATCAACTCGCCATTCAAATGGAGCAGTCAGTTTAACATGAAAAGATTGGGGAATATGTTTTGCAATGATAAAACCTGCTCTACCGACAATAACCACATGTCCTTCTTCTGCATATCCTTTTATCACTCTGGTAACAGTATTTTTAATATTTTCGTCACTTAGATAATTCTTATCGAGAAATGAACCAACAATATCCCCCCAGTAACCAAGTTCTTCACCATTAAGCAAACGTTCCACTTTTGATGGTTTTGAATCTAATTCACGTGCCGCCTTACCTAATATTTCTTTATTGATACAAAACCATTTTTTCTGATCTTTCTTAACAGAATATTCTTTATTTATTGTTTCCGAGAGCAGTTGAGCTATTTCGCTCCCATCACAACCAAGGGTTCTTGAAATAGTGATCACAGGTCCGGTTTCAGTCTTTTTTGATTTTATATCTGATGATTTTTCATATAAATATTTATACAATAAATTTTCCATACAAACCTCCTTATAGTAAATTAATATTAAAATAAAAACATATATAAAATCAATTAATAAATTAATAATCGAATTTACAAAAAGCGGCTGGCAATGTCAAGAAAATGAAAGAGTATTATTAAAAAGGAAAGGTAAGGTAAGGAAATGTAAGGTAAGGAAACTGAAAGTTAAACGAAAAAAAAAATATACATAGAAATAGGGAAAAAAGTAAAAAATTAATATGTACTGGTCAATATCAACGAAGGATCAAATGGATCAAAATCAGCAACCTGATATTCATTCTTTGATTCAGCCAAATAAATTAATGTAGAAATTGCATTTCTAATTTGATTGGCTACTTCAAGATTCGGAGCTATACGAATAAAAACAGATGAAGTCTTCAAAGTTCTGCGATGCTTTCTCGCAACATTTGCTTTATTATTTTTACATTTTACGTTTAATGTGAAAAAATATTCAGACTGATCCGAATTTTCATCATTGATAACAATATTACATTTATCAAGTGATTTTAAATAAACCGTTTGAGAAAAAAACCACTCATCATTAATATACTGGGTAATAATTAATCTGCCCGCATTATCTACTTCCCAAACATACATCATATTCTTATCATTTATAGCTTTGTTCTCATTAATTTTTTTATTAATGTATTCCAACGTTTGGTTTAATGTCATATCTTGAGCATTGACTCGTGTATAAAACATCGTTACCATTAAAACTGCTAAAATTTTTAAAATCATTTTCATAATTTTTAAAGTTTTATGTTGTTGTTTATAATTAAAATTATTTTAATCAAGTATAGTTAAACAGATTATATGCCAAACAGGAAAAATCCTTGTAGACCTTATTAATCCTTTAGTCTAAAAAAAACGCCAATTAATACTATTCCAATTTTGGGATAAATTTTTCTTTAAATTGGAAAACAAATTATTTATTTTTACGGTAGAAATTCATTGTTAATAGTGTTAATACGGATACTTTTAAAAATTGGCATATTTATGGTAAATATTATAAAACAATTAAAATTTTAAACCGTGGACAATCTGAATAAAAAGTACAAAATCCTTTTTGTGGATGACGAACCCTATCTTTTTGAAATTATTAAAGTTGCATTAAAGGATTACCAATGCCATTTTCTGTATGCAGAGGATGGACAATCAGCTTTAGATATAGCTTTAAAAGAAATCCCTGATTTGATTATCATGGATTGGGAATTACCTGTAATGGATGGATTGAAAGTGATTCAACAACTTTCTTCTTTTGAAGACACAAAAGAAATACCAACTATTATGTGTACCGGACGTATGACTACGTCCGACAACTTGCGTATCGCCTTGGAAGCTGGTGCTGTTGATTATATTCGAAAACCACTTGACCTGATTGAATTAAAAGCCAGAGTTCATTCTACGCTCTTACTTTCTCAATCAATAAAAGAAAATAAAAAACAACAAGAAATTATTTACCTACAAGAAAAAGAAATTCTTAAAAAACAAAATGAAAAATTAAATAATGAACTGGAAGAAAATAAAAAAGAATTATCTACTCATATTTTCAAACTAACACATGCAAATGAATTGAATGTGAATATGGTTAATGATTTAATGGAGTTAGTTGAACATCCGACTCCCAATATCAGTAAAAGTATTTTACATATCATTGCAAAATATAAAGGTTTGATCAACGAAACAACCTGGAATGAATTCCATATTCGTTTTGAAAAAGTATATTCCAATTTTTATAAAAACCTCCTTGATTCACATCCGGATATGACCCCAAATGAATTAAAGTATTGTGCATTCTTTAAACAAGGTTTATCTTCCAAGGAAATTTCATTATTGAGTTTCTCCAATTATGAAACCATTCGTAAATCTCGCCACAGGTTAAGAAAAAAACTAAAATTACAGGCGGATGAAGATCTGATTGGATATATTCAACATTTTTAAACACCTTTACTTTTTCTATCAGATATTCGGATTCCTCCTTCCTTTGCATTTTATTTAACCTAAAATCCTTTTTGAATTTTATTTTTTTCTATTGCGATTTAAATACTTATTTTAATCATCAATCAAATATTTCTTAAAAAGTCAATAATAATTTGACTGACAAAATAAAGATTCAAAAATAACGTTAAAATGACAAAATTAATTGGCATTATTTTTGAAAATAAAACACTAAAAATGTTTAAACCGATGAAAGCAAAACAAATTATCAGCACACTTTTGATAGCTACATTAGGCGGTATGATTGCTCTTGGAGTCAATGCTAAATTAACAAAAAAAACCATTGGATTTTCTGATTCAGGTATTGGGATACCTGCACATTTCGCCAGTTATACACAACGTAACCAAGGGGGGTATCCGGATTTCAGATATGCTGCTCAATTATCAGTACATGCTGTTGTTCACATCAAAACTTCTTTCCAGCAAAAAAATACGTATTATGATGAATATTTCGGATTTGATCCCTTCAGAGATTTCTTTGACAATCCTTTTCAGAAAAGACAAATACAACCTGAAAAAATTCAAGCCGCTGGTTCAGGAGTGATTATTTCCGAGGACGGTTATATCGTGACCAATAACCATGTGGTTGCTGAAGCAGAAGAGATTGAGGTCATACTCAATGATAAACGCAGTTTCAATGCTAAAATTATTGGTACAGACCCCACTACTGATCTGGCTGTATTAAAAATTGATGAAAAAAATCTTCCTTTTTTAATTTACGGAAATTCTGACAGTTTGGCAATTGGTGAATGGGTCTTGGCAGTAGGTAATCCATTCAATTTAACATCAACGGTTACAGCCGGTATTGTTAGTGCCAAAGCCCGCAACATCAATATACTCGGTGGGGGTGTATCCATTGAATCTTTTATTCAAACAGATGCAGCTGTAAATCCCGGCAATAGTGGTGGAGCATTGGTCAATACAAAAGGAGAATTAGTTGGAATTAATGCCGCAATAGCTTCAAATACAGGATCATATGCAGGTTATTCTTTTGCCATACCTGTCAATATCGTAAAAAAGATAATTGATGATTTACTTAATTACAATGAAGTACAACGAGCATTTATCGGAGTTGAAATACGCGAAATAGACAGTCAGTTTGCTCATGAAAAAAATTTAAAAGATGTTTCAGGTGTATACGTACTTAAATTAACGGATAAAGGCGCAGCTGCTGATGCCGGTATTCAAACAGGTGATGTGATATTAAAGATTGACGGTGCTGACATTAACACTTCGTCCCAATTACTTGAAATAGTTGGGCAGCATAGACCCGGGGATAAAATTACGTTGACCATTAATCGTGATAATGAAATTAAAAAAATTGATGTTGTTCTCAAAAATAAAAATGGAGATACAGGAATCATCACAAAAGTAGAAACAAACATCATATCCATGTTGGGAGCTACATTTGAAACTATAAACGATCAGGAAAAAAAGAAATTACGAGTTGAATACGGGGTTAAAATCACTGATTTAAAACCCGGAAAATTGAGCAACTCGGGTATCCGAAAAGGTTTTATCATTACACATATTGATAAAAAACCTATTCGTTCAACGGATGATATTAAAGATGCGTTAGAAGGAAAAAACGGAGGTGTTCTTTTTGAAGGTGTTTATCCTAACGGAATGAGAGCTTATTATGGTTTTGGACTTTAAAGTTATCGCCAGCGTACTGCCCTTTTGGTTGCTTTTTTAGGGTTGCCGTTGGTATTGAGCCGCTCAGTTTGAGCGGCTTCTTTTTTCCTATTCACATAATCACGTTCATAACTTTCATACCAAATCACGCTGCCTCCAACCCTATTCTGCTTAATTTCGTAAAAATTCAAAATGAATGATAGAATTTGAAAAATTTGAACTTGCCAACGGATTGAAAGTTATCTTTCATAAAGACGAACTGACACCCATTGTTGCCGTAAACCTTTTATATCATGTTGGTGCAAAGGATGAGTCCCCTGACAAAACCGGGTTTGCACACCTTTTCGAACATCTGATGTTTGGTGGATCAAAAAATATTCCTGTCTATGATGAACCACTTGAACGTGTTGGCGGGGAAAACAATGCCTTTACGACAAATGATCTTACGAATTATTACCTTACTCTTCCCAAACAGAATATTGAAACAGCTTTCTGGCTTGAATCAGACAGAATGAATGAACTTGCTTTTTCAAAAAAGAGTCTGGATGTTCAACGAAAAGTGGTGATTAATGAATTCAAACAAAGCTATTTGAATCAACCTTACGGAGATGTTTGGCTTTTGCTACGTCCACTTGCCTTTACGGTTCATCCTTATCTCTGGAATACAATAGGAAAAGATATTACACATATTAAAAATGCGCACATAGATGATGTGAAAGATTTTTTCCATACTTTTTATTGTCCAAATAATGCAATCCTTGTTGTTGCCGGTGATTTAAATTTAAAGGAAGTTCAAGCATTGACAGAAAAATGGTTTGGTTCAATTCCAAAAGGTAACATACAAACCCGACAATTACCAGTTGAACCTGAACAAACTTCTCCGCGACATTTATCTGTTGAACGAGATGTTCCCTTTGATGCGATCTATAAAGTTTATCATATGTGCAGTCGAACTGAAGATGAATTCTATGTAACCGACCTGATCACCGATGTATTATCAAATGGAAATTCATCGCGACTTTATAAAAATTTAGTGAAAGAACAAAAACTCTTCAGCAGTATTGATGCATATCATTTTGACCATTTGGATAAAGGACTCCTTGGCATATCTGGGAAATTAGTAAAAGGTGTTAAAATGGAAACAGCAGATGAAGCCATTCAAAACGAAATTGAAAAAATAAAACAGTCACCTATCCATGAAGATGAATTGGAAAAAGTGAAAAATAAGATTGAATCGGAACAGATATTTTCAGAAACAAATGTTTTAAACAAAGCCATGAATCTTGCCTATGCCGAACTCCTCGGCGATGCATCTCTGGTCAACGAAGAATTGAATAAATACAGAGAAGTAACTGCAAATGATATATTAAAAATCAGCAATAAAATTTTAACAACGAATAATTGCTCAACTCTTTATTATTTTTCCAAAAAATAATAGTCAAAAAAATCACACATGTTAAATAGGAAAATTCAACCGGAAATAAAAAATATTGATCAAATTCATTTCATCGTTCCTGAAAAAAAACTGCTCAACAATAAGGTACCTGTTTATGAAATTGATGCTGGGGCTCAGGACGTGACCGTGATCCGGTTTGTTTTCAAAGCTGGTGACTGGTATCAGCAGCATCCTTTAATAGCTTCTACTGCAAACCGGATGTTGAGAGAAGGCAGTAAACAATATTCGTCGTTTGCTATTGCGGATAAATTAGATTTTTATGGCGCCGAATTGGAAACCTATTGCAGTTCTGATTTTGCTGAGATCGCACTTTTTACATTAAATAAATATATCGAAAATCTTTTACCGGTTCTGGAAGATATTATCAAACATCCTGTTTTTCCTGAACAGGAACTATCTGTTTTTCTTCAGAACCAAAAACAAAATCTGATCATAAAAAGAGAAAAAGTAAATTTTGTTGCAAAAGAGTATTTTGACAAATTGATTTTTGGCAATTCACATCCCTATAATAACATTCAAGACATTAAGGATTTTGAGACATTGGATAGAAATGAACTACTAAACTTTCAAAAAGCTCATTATTCTTCTGAAAACTGTTCAATCATTGTTGCAGGCAAAACTGATCAGACAATCATGTCACTGTTGAATAAATTCTTTGGCGATAATGACTGGTCATCAGAAAGCCCAATAAATTCAAACAGTTTCACCATAAAAACGGAATCACAAAAAATTCATTTTATTGAAAAAAAGGATGCAGTCCAATCTGCTATTCGCATCGGAAAACCTTTATTTAACCGCACACATCCCGACTACGTTGGATTTCGTCTGCTCAATACTGTTCTGGGTGGTTACTTTGGATCACGTCTTATGTCTAACATCAGGGAAGACAAAGGATTTACATATGGGATCGGGTCGAATGTAATGTCTCTCCTGCATGCGGGTTATTTTTATATTTCTACTGAAGTCGGAATCAAAGACTGTAAGCAAACCCTTGATGAAATATATTTTGAAATTGAACGTTTAAAAAACGAACCTGTTCCCGAAAACGAACTGGAACTTGTAAAGAATTATCTCTTAGGAAACCTTATGCGCAATATGGATGGACCGTTTGCACAAGCTGATTTGTTCAAAACGATTATGAAATATGGACTTGCAAATTCATATTATGAAAAATATGTTGATAAACTAAAATCCATTCGTTCTGAAGAACTATCTGAACTTGCTATTAAATATTTAGACACAACGACAATGCTTGAACTGGTAGTTGGTAAAAAATAATTCATTCATGCAGGGTAAATTATTTTTATTCATATTCATAGTTTTTTTTTCATTCATCCGAAAGAACTATTGTCAACCGGATATCCCTGTTTTGGATAGTGTCAGTGTAGATCTAATTTCTCAACATGTATTGATTGGTTGGCAACCAAGCGCTGATCCAAACACAAAAGGGTATATTATTTACGAATCTGCCGGAGGAGGTGTTGGTATTCCCATTGATACTGTTTGGGGAATCACTTCAACTACGTATACCGATTTAAAACTTGATCCAAAATCATCAGCCCGTCCTTACAGGATTGCGGCCTTAGATAATAATAATCTTACCAGCCCAATGGGACTGATTCATTCAACTATTTTTTTAAGTAAACCACTTCCGAATCCTTGTGATAGCTCGATCAGTCTGTCATGGACAAGCTATTCTAATTTTAATCCGTCAATAAGCGGATATGATATCTTTGTGAGTATTAATAATAGTGCATATCATCTGCTCGGTTCCGTTGGCTCATCAACGACTAATTTCATTCATCAAAATGTAACTAATAATTTTAATTATTGTTATTTTATTCGTGCCAATGCAGGGAACAAAATCAAAACATCTTCTTCCAATATCAGTTGCATCAGGTATCACAGCCCTTCAAAACCAAAATTTATTTATATCCGGACTGCCACCGTTGAAGGAAACAAGTTCATACGACTGAAAATTTATTCTGACAGCTCATCTTATATTTCAAAAATTAACATATTAAAATCCGATGATAAATCAAAAAAATTTAATTTGATTTCAACCCTCTTCCCTTCGGGTGTTTCAGACCTTACATTTCTGGATGATTCGACCAATGTGAAAGACAATAATTATTTTTATCAGGTAATTGCTTATGATAGTTGCGGTAAAATATCTGTGGTTTCCAATATTGTTAAAACGATGAAGATACTAACCTCTTCTGCTGATGAATCATTAACAAATAAATTATCATGGAATGACTATGAAGGATTTGATGCTCAAACAGGATATTATGATATTTATCGTAAAGTGGACGAAAATAATTTTGAACTGGCTGCTCATCTTTCAGTTTCCCAAAAATATTATTCTGACGATATCAGTGCATTTCTGTCTTCACAAGGATATTTCACCTATTACATTGAAGCCATCGAATCAAACGTTAATAAGTTCGGATTCTCTGATACCAGCCGTTCCAACGAAATCACCGTAAAGCAAAATCCTTTTGTTTGGATTCCAAATGCATTTACTCCGGGAGGTTTAAATCCGTATTTTTATCCTGTTTGTTCGCTCATCGATGAAAACAATTATCAATTCTTAATTTACAACAGATGGGGCGAAAAAATATTTGAAACCAATCAACCGCATAATGGATGGGACGGGAATGTAAAGGGGACTTATGCACCTGAAGGTATTTATTCGTACGTGGTCACATTCAAAGATACTGCAGGCAAGATCACCATTAAAAAAGGGCTGGTTACATTGATACGCTGAATGAATTACGGTAAAAATAAAACTTTCCCTGCAGACATATTTCCCAAATATTGCTTTAATCCACTGTTCAATTCCGTAAAATGATATTTACCTTGTACTTCTGTTATGAGTTCATTGGAAATAATCATCGTTTGTAACTGATCTGTAATTCGTTTAAACGAAGCAGCATCCTTTTCCTGAATCCAGTCCATCAGATTAAAGCCGATTATTGTTTTTTTCTGATAAATTATATCCAATACTGAAATATCAGATGCCGGATTACCAGATAGCCCGCCATATATTATGACAGTACCACCAACAGGCATTGCGTGTAGCAGTTTACCCGTCATGGCTCCACTGACTGCATCTATAGCAACCACTGCGTTTAAAGCAAGTGCAGTTTCATTTAATTTTTGCTCAAACTGTTCGTCCAATGAATATAAAATATATTGTTCTCCCCTGTTTTGCAATTGTTGAACCTGCATCTCACTTCGGACAATATTTATTGTTTTTATTGAATTCTTCTGAGCAAACACCCTAATCATTTGTCCTGTCTGACTTGCAGCAGCATTCAAAATAATTGCATTTGTATTTTTTTGTTTAGCTGTTTCAACTAAAGCAAATGCTGTCAAGGGATTGATGAACATGCAGGCTGATTGTTCATTCGGAATATTTTCAATGACCTCAATACAATTCTTAAAATCTGTTATCATATATTCAGCCCACGAACCATAACCATCATCAGAAGCTATACAACTAACTTTTTTACCGATCAGCTTTTGTGCTTCTTCATGTTTACCGGCTGCAACCACCAATCCACATCCCTCAAAACCGGGTACAGCAGGAAGATTTTTTTTCACCCCATAAAGACCTCGAATAAAAGCAATATCCGAAGGGTTACAAGGTGCAGCATCAATTTTAATTTGAACTTGTTGCGCCCCGATTACAGGCATGTCGATCGTCATTACTTTCAATCCCACCATTGCCCTGACAATATTTGTATTATAGGATTGCAGCAGGACTGCTTTCATCTTAGAAGGAATTTCAAAAACACTCATTTCATTTTTTTATTATCAAAAATACTACTTTTATAAAAATAAATTAATCCTGTCCAAAAACGATTTGTTTATTATCTTGCAATCTAATTTATTAAATTCAATTATGAAAATATTCATATTCGTTTCATTGATCCTTCTGCTGCTTGACACACTAACTTTTTTTGGTATCAGAAGGATTATCAAAACGAAAAAAAATAAAAAAATTTTCACTTTCCTTTATTGGATGATCAGTATGTTATATGTTTTCGTTCTGATTTGTTTTATCATTTTTGTCCGAAGTCCCGAAATGGATTATACAAAATACAGATATTACTTTTATTTTTTCGGAGCCACCATTTTAATAAACATTCCCAAATTACTCCTATTTCCGTTTATTCTTGTGGAATTCATATTGAATACCACACATATCCTTAAAAGAGCAAGATTCATAAGCATCACAGGAATTATTTTATCTGTTATCCTTTTTCTTAATATCGCTTACGGAATGATCTACAATAAAACAAATTTCAAAGTAAATCATATTACACTTTATTTTAAAAATCTTCCTCCTGCTTTTGATAATTTTAAAATTGTTCAGTTCAGTGATGCCCATCTCGGTAGTTTTTCGGGCATCGATCATGTTAGCGATGGGATTGATCTCATCAATCGTCAACATGCCGATATGATTGTATTTACCGGCGATATGATCAATATGGTTGCTGATGAAATGAATCCTTTTTTATCGTCACTTAGCCAATTACATGCTCCATTCGGACAGTTTGCCATTTTAGGTAATCACGATATGAATGATTACCGTAAAGTAGATTCTGTAAAAGCAGACATTGAAAAAAATATGTTTGGTTTGATTAACGAATACAAAAAAACCCCTATACAATTAATGCTGGATGAAAGCATACTAATTAGAAAAGGGAAAGATTCTATTGTGTTGATCGGCATTAAAAACTGGGGTAAACCTCCATTTCATCAATACGGCGATTTAGTTAAAGCTATGAAAGGGGTTGGAACTGTTCCTTTCAAAATACTGTTATCACACGATCCACCACATTGGGAAGCAGAAGTAAAAGGGAAAACCAATATTGATCTCACTTTAGCAGGGCATACACATGGTTTCCAGTTCGGAATTAATCTGGATAAATTCCAGTGGAGTCCGGTGCAATATCAATACCACCATTGGTTAGGATTATATTCTGAAAACAAACAATATCTTTATGTTAATGCAGGATTCGGATTTATAGGGTTTCCGGGAAGAGTTGGCATTCGTCCTGAAATAGCTGTATTTACACTTAAAAAGCTCTAATTATTAATCCAGTTTGGGCATTTCCTTTTGAAGAAAAAGTTTAATTTCAAGTTCTCCTTTTTTCAAGGTGTAATTTGAATTGAACCGTTCATCCGGAAAATCATTGACCATTTTAAATGCTATCCAAAACCCATTGGTGAACTGATTCGGAGCAACAAACCGGTAACCATTGCTTTTCAACCAGTCCTCAGGTGCAAACTCTTTCCCTTTTTCAAGAAATAACTTAAAGGTTTTTAAATCTTTTTCCATATCCTTTCGGGGTCCAATCAACTCAAACCCATCCTGAATCAAAGTATCAATATACTCGGGTGTTTTAATTATATTTAAACAATTCGCTGACATTTAATGTAACTTTTTATGAGTATTCAATTTATTTTATTTTGCTTAAGACGGATATTCAATCCTGATATGATAAATATTTAATAACTGTTTTTTAATAATTCTCTTGATAATTGTTATTTCTTTCAGTGTTATATCACTATTACTTAATTGGTTATTTGCAATCTTATCATCAATGATCTTATCAACCAATGTACTTATTGCCTTTTCATCAGGTGATTTCAGACTTCTGGCTGCTGCTTCAACACCATCAAGCATCATCAATACAGCTGTTTCTTTGGAAAAAGGAATTGGTCCGTGATACGTAAACAAACTTACATCCATAAATTCCGAATATGTATCCCGTTGATGCATTTTAAAAAAATATTCCGCTCTGGTCGTACCGTGATGTGTACGGATAAAATCAATCACCGCTTCAGGAATATTATTTTTACGGGCAATTTCAACTCCTTTGATGACATGACTGATAACAATTTTAGCGCTCTCTTCATACGTTAGATCATCATGAGGATTCATGCCGCTTAATTGATTTTCAGTAAAAAACATCGGTGATTCCATCTTCCCAATATCATGATACATAGCTCCTGTTCTTGTCAATAAAGCATTTCCACCTATTTGATAAACGATCTCTTCAGCAAGACTTGCCAAATGAAGTGAATGTTGAAAAGTTCCCGGCGCCTTGCGCGAAAGTTCTCGCAACACTTTACTGTTGGTATCCGACAATTCCATTAAAGAAACATCCGTTACAAAACCAAATGTTCTTTCAAAAAGAAATATCATTGGATATGAAAACAGCGTCAACAAAGCACTACCGGCAAACCGGGTATAATTATTCAGATCAATATCCACTAACCGTCCACCTTTCATCAGCATTAATCCAGTATAGGTTAAGGCATACGTTATAAATATAATTAAAGCGGTAACAAAAAATTGAGAACGTTGGTGTAGTTTAATAATGGTAATGATCGCTATTACACCTGCAACCAACTGAAGAAAAACAAATTCAAAACTGTTTGGAGTAAGGAATCCGATTAATATGATCATAATGATATGAACGAACTGCGCAAGACGTGTATCATAAAATGATCGAACTATAATCGGCACTAAACATATTGGAACTACATACAGATTTTTGGCATTGAATTTTATTACCATGCTGGTTGTAAAAACCATTAAAATTATAAGTAAAAGTATCAGTAACACTTTTTTATTATCCGCAAAAAAATCTTTCCGGTAGTAAGCAAGAAAGAGGGCGAGTAACACCAAAGAAATACATATCAGAAGAGATTGCCCCAACAATATCTGTTGGAAAAACGAACGTGAATGAACATGTTTCCTGAACTCATCAAAAAAGGAATCCAAAAGAATTTTCTTTTCATTGGTAACTAATTCCCCCTGTGAAATGATCAATTGTCCAAGCTGAACCAATCCTTTGGTTAAAAATATATTATCATATGCAGCTTGTTTGAATTTTTCGGTTGTTTGTTCATCCAACGTTATATTCTGATTTACTGCATCTAATAAAAGAGGAATTAAAAAATCTGCTTTTATTTCAGGATATCTATTGACCTCTCTGCGAATGAATTCATCTGCTGAATGGATCGTGAAAAAATCATTGATATTTTTTTCTTCAGCGATATTTTTTTTCAACAAATAAATTTCTTCCGTTTGAACACTATCCTCTTTATATTTAGTAGGGCGTATGATCCCTCTGAAAAACAAGGAGTCAATAATTCGTAAGCCGAAGCGGGTGTAAAATTGTTTTTCAATTTCACTAATATTTTTTTCTTTACTTTTTAATTCAATGTCAGCAAGAAATTCATTTTTCTCTTTGGTTAGAATCAATGAATCAATTTTATAATAAACTTTGACATCCTTGATTAATTGTTTTTTTTCAAGCTGTATCTCATCGTTTGATTTATTGACAGCAAAATCAAAAGGGGCAATCAGATCCTTGTGAAGCCATGGTTTTCCTAATTCATAATCAAAATAAATATTTCCTTCGCGCGGGAACAATGAAATCAGAATGATTGCACTGATTAAAAAAAGCAGACCTTTATAAATCTGTGTATTGTGATTCCACAGATTTATTAAAAATAGTTTTGTTCGTTTTACAGGCATAGATAATTTAATGAAACAAACCTACATGAATTTTAATTAAAATACAAATATCTAACTTTTTTCTAAAAACAATATTTTGTTAAAAAGTAGGAAATGAAAAGTAATATGATCTATTTATAATTCTTATATACTGTTTAATTCCAAACTCAATTCTTTTTACATTAAACATTACCCAAATAAACATTTTTCAAATATCGTTTCGCTATGCGTTGAAGATTTAGTAGAACATCAATTGGGGTTTGAGTAATATTCAATTTATATCGTGGGAAATATCTTGATAAATGCAATATGGTTTCTTCACTTAATTCTTCCCTGATCCATTGAACCATTTTTTCAAATTGCTCCGGCTGATCATTTAATTCTGGAATGATAAGGCAGGTTATTTCCAAATGTTTTTTACTTTTTCGGATTTGTTTCAAAGTCTGCAAAACAGGTTCGAGTGCGGAAGAAGTCACTTCTTTATAAAATGATTCTGAGAATGCTTTTAAGTCAACATTAAATGCATCCATATAATTTAACAACTCGCTCAATGGTTTCTCATTGATAAATCCATTGGTAACCATTACGTTCTTCATTCCCTTTTGTTTTGCGGCTTTGGAAATATCTAACATATATTCAAACCAAACGGTAGGTTCATTATATGTATAAGCAATACCAATATTATCAACTCTTTTACCAGCCATTTCAATTATTTCATCAGGGGTATAAACCGAAGTTTGATTTAGTTCCTCATGATTACATTGTGAAATGGAATAATTCTGACAAAACCTGCAATGAAGATTACATCCAATACTTCCTATAGAAAAGATGATTGATCCGGGAAAAAATTTATACAGTGGCTTTTTTTCGATCGGGTCAAAATGGAGAGATGAAACCCGCCCATACATTAAACTGATTAATTTCCCTTGTACATTTTTCCGAACCTGACATTTCCCCGATTTATTCTCAATGATGATGCAATTGTGAGGACACAACCGACACTGAACCTTATTATTTTCAAGTTGATCAAAGTAAAGTGCACTATTCATCATGGATGTATTTAGACGAAATAAGTATTTACAAATTATTAATTATGCCTAATGAAATTTCAATTCCCAATATCTAATTTCCAAGTTCCAATTTATAAATAAATTTCAAATGACTAATTACTTTTTTATTATTTACTGTTCATTTTTCATTGATCACTGGTAACTTTTATTCTTAAAAAAAAAGCCCCGAAAAAATTCGAGGCCTAAATATAAATTTATTTTTACTATTAATCAGCGTGGGTGCTGACCATTCTTTTTTCTTTGATTCTCGCTTTTTTACCTGTCAGTTTTCGCAAATAAAAAATTCTTGATTTACGAACAATACCTTTTTTATTTACTTCAATTTTTTCAATAAATGGTGAATTAACAGGAATGATACGTTCAATACCAACACCACCTGAAATCTTACGGATGGTAAACGTTTTATTTAAACCTGAACCGCTTACCTGAAGGACAACACCCTGAAATGGCTGTACACGTTCTTTGTTTCCTTCTTTAATCTTATAATGGACAGTAATCGTATCTCCTGCTTTAAAGGTTGGAAGATCAGGATTAATCGTCATTTGACTTAACACCAGTTTAATTGTTTCCGACTTATTCATTGCTTATTCAAATTAAATTTTCTTAAAAGGACGGCAAAGATACTCTGATTTTTTTAATTATCAAATTCAAAGAATAAATATTTTTTGTTTCATAACTGAATGGCTTATCTTTGCAAAAAAATTCTACCCCATATTTTATGAACATGCTCAAAAAAACAAAAATCGTTGCAACTATCTCTGACCTCCGCTGCAGTGAAGAATTTATCAGAAGCTTATACAACGCAGGAATGAATGTTGTTCGATTGAATACAGCTCATCAGAATCTTGAAGCAACACTCCAAATAATAAAAAATGTCAGAAAGGTTTCTGATACGATTCCAATTATGATTGACACCAAAGGTCCGGAGATCAGAACCTCAATGGTTAAAGAACCGATTGTTGCAAAAAAAGGTGATATCCTTTATTTAAAAGGAGGCGATCTGAATTCTGTTTCTACTCCTGAAAGTATTTTTGTTTCATATAATAATTTCGGCAATGAAATTCCGGTTGACAGCCGCATTTTGATTGACGATGGTGAAGCTGAACTGAATGTGATCGGCATTGAAGAAAATAAATTGAAATGCATGGTCATGAATGACTGCATCATCAAAGGGAAAAAAAGCGTGAATGTACCGGGGGTCAGTTTCAAACTACCGGCACTTAATTTGAAAGATAAGACCTATCTTGATTTTGCTGTTGAAAATGATATTGATTTCATTGCTCATTCTTTTGTCAGAAACAAAGAAGACGTGATGGCTGTTCAGGAAATGCTGCGTGAGAAAAACAGCAAAATAAAGGTGATCGCCAAAATTGAAAATCAGGAAGGGGTTGATCATATTGATGAAATACTTGATTATGCCTATGGAATTATGGTTGCCCGTGGTGATCTCGGTATTGAAATACCTTTTGAAAAAATACCCGGAATACAAAGGATGCTTATCCGAAAATGTATTGACAGACGTAAACCTGTTATAGTTGCAACTCAAATGCTACATACCATGATTGAAAACCCCCGTCCTACCCGTGCTGAAGTGAGTGATGTGGCAAATGCAATTTTCAGTTTTGCTGATGCGGTCATGCTTAGCAATGAAACAACCATTGGCAAATATCCGGTAGAATCCGTTGAAATCATGGCTCGTATTGCTACCGAAACCGAACTAAGTACACCTGACAAACTGGATTTTCCTGTTAAAATATTAAGCACCGACACCTCTGCATTTCTTTCAATGTCTGCCGTTGAAGCTGCTATCAAGCTCGATGCACGGTTAATTGTGGCCGATACCACTTCGGGACGAACCATACGGAATCTATCAGGTTTCAGAGGCAAAAAAATTATTTATGCCCCATGTTATGACAATCAGGTAGCTCGGGAATTAGCACTTTCATTTGGCGTTTATGCCGAATACTGCGAATCACATGCCAGCACTGATTTCAGGGTGGCATCGTTAAAAAAACTAATGGAAGCCGGAATCCTTTCCGAAAAAGATAAAGTAGTGCTTCTTGGGGGAAACTTTGGCACTTCCCACGGCGCTTCATTCATTGAAATCAGCACTGTTGATAATCTGATCAGCAAATAATTTTTATTGAAACGTTGATGATTATGATCAAAATAGATAATCTGTTAAACTTCAATAATTATTCAGGTAAGCCACTTGTTGGTGCGCGAGTTCTTCTCGCGTACTTTCTTTGTTTCATAACAAAGAAAGTAAATATTAATGTTTGTTTTTCTTGTGCTTTTCTCTTGAAAGAAAAGCACCAATCCGCCTAAGGCGGACAAGTCTCAATAGTAAATTCTTGTTTACTACAGGTCGTTTCTGCCACGCGACACAAGCCGACCAACGCACATGCCTTCCTTGTCTTCTGTGTCGCTACATAAATCCACCGTTACGAAACTTCCTTTGTAAACGTACGAATTTCCTATTAGGTCATTAAAATTTAAATAATATCAGTTTTGTTTTAAAGAGCGCCGGCACAACAAAACAGTGGGCGTGCGATTGCTCGTGCGCAAGTAGCTTTGTTTTGTCTTGTCCGCCTTAGGCGGATGGTTACTTTTTGATCAAGCAAAAAGTAAATATTAAATTTGTTTCTCCCTTTTTTTTCCTGCTATGAAAAGTAAAGGAAGCGAAAGAAAAATCACCACTGATTGAACATTCACTATTTTCTTCGCCTTGTAAAACCCCGCAGTCAAACTCATCGCTACGATACGATTCTTGGTGCGCGAGTTCTTCTCGCGTACTTTCTATGTTTCAAAATAAAGAAAGTGAATAGTAAAGATTTATTGTATTTATTTTCTAATAAAATTCTTAATATGACAGAATGCATGAAACTACTAAATATTCCTTTATTCTGTACCATCTCTTTTATTAGAATTAACAAACAAGAGAAATAGACAGTAATCTATATCCTATCATATATAAAAACCAACATCTATCATATTACACTTATACCTTGTCTTTAAAAGATTATATCTAATCTAAATATATTAATTAATCAAATTTAAATATTAAAAAAACATAGACGAATTGATGTATTTTACAATTATCTTAATAAAATGTTAATAAAAAATTCTCTTTTTAAAAAAAAATCTTGTCACTCTTTTTTAAAAATGTTCAATTATTTACATATTCAAAATAAATCTATACCTTCCGATACACTAAAGACATACTGAAATTAACCCGATATCGAATAGCGTAATAATACCCTATACATGCGTAAAAATACGCTAATAAGCATAGCGTATTTTTACCTATTATAAGTCCTTGTTTAACATATAATTTTGCTTTCATATAATATTTAAACTCAATTCGTACATTCAAATTATTAATTATTAACAATAAAAATTTAATAACTTAAATGTAACAAAATTTCAAACATGAACGTAAACAAAAACATTTTTAATTTAAAAACCAAAAACCAAAATCAAATGAAATCATTAAAATTACTCGTGTTATCGCTTGTTATGAGCTTAGCAACAAGCTGCCTGTTGGCAAGCAATGTAAAGGTGGATTCCGTATCCGTTGTGGATGACTCCACACTTCGGTTTAAAATCAGTTGGGAAAACAGTTGGAAAGTTACTGCTCCACCATCAAACCATGATGCTGTTTGGATTTTTATCAAACGTGCAGAATGCTCATCACCCACTGATTGGCAACATACGTTTGTCAGCATGAATAAAACCAGACATTATGCTGGATCTCCATTAGAACCTTATTGTGATACTTTTTCTGTAAAACCTTCAGGGTATACTGAAAAGGTTTCAGCAGGTCTATTTCTTAGACGATCCTCTGTTGGCAGTGGCAACATCTCGAACGTAGAAGTGAAAGTACGGTTAAAAGGAATTACGAGTAATAACTATAACTTTTCAGTATTTGCGTTGGAAATGGTTTGGATAAATACAGAAGGTTTTTACTTAGGTGATAACCAATCCGGTGCTACTGGTAATGGTTCTTACAAATGTTGGGGCACAAGTAATGGAACTGCTGCGTATGGACCCTATTATGTGGGCAATAACAATGCAATTAGTGTTGCAAATACGAGCGGTAATTTATGGGCACAAGCAGATGGTTCTACTTCTATAACTGCAGGGACTATTCCTGCTACTTATCCCAAAGGGTATCTTGGTTTTTATTGTATGAAAAACGAGATGACACAGCAAATGCTTGCAGATTTTTTTAATTACGCCCCCCAACAAACATATACCACTTATTGGAATTCAAACAATATTGCTTTTAAAACTTCAAATTCATATGGTCAGGAATTGGTTTCCAGTGGATGGGGAAACGTGAAATTTAAATATCCATTCAGATCTGCTTTACTTGGTGACACTCTTTCAGGTTCTAGTTCACCTTGGAGAAAATTTAATTATTTAAATGGTACTAATTTTTCTGTTTTTATTTTAGCTTGGACTATCCTCGACTGGTGTGGTCTGCGTCCTATGACTGAACTGGAATATGAAAAAATATGCAGAGGCCCAAAAATACCTATTCAAAAAGAATATGCATGGGGAACTGCATCTGTAACTGCATTTCGACCTTCCAATCCTACTGCTTATCCTCCCGGACCCGACACTTTAAATTTTGGGACTATCAGTGAAACACATAGAACAAATTTAGGTTTTGGATATGGTATTGCTGTCAGTAATAAAAACGCTGACGAAACCGGCAAGGTATATCGAAGTGGATTTGCCGCAAAGACTGGTACAGATCGTACAGCATCCGGCGCTTCCTATTACGGTGTTATGGACATGACCGGTAATGCGGGCGAATTTGTAGCTGTTGTTTATCAAGGCGGACAATCAGGTACTTATGGTCTTACTGGAAATAATAATGGTAGTTGTGGTGCTGTTACAACTTATGCAAATGTATATTACGATGTTGGAGATGGTCTGTTAACAGCAGGTGGAACTGCAAACCAATATAGTTGGAATGCATGGATTTGCTATAATGGTCAAGGATATCGTAATTTTTATGGAGTTAAAGGGGGCAGCATACTTTATTCCAGATGGTTTAATAGTGGAAACGCTACTAATGTAAGTTCTTTTACAGGGGGACTTCATCCAGTTTCAGATAGAGCTGCAGGGTTTAATCAGTATACTACTGATTTTGGAGATGTAACATCACTTTTCCAACCACGCGGGGTAAGATAATAACAGTTATCAGTGAACAGTTTTCATTGAACAATAATTGAACAAAATTCTCTCTTCCTTTATTTTTAAAGGGAGAGAGGTTTTCAAAAAGTTGCAAGCTAAAAGCCCAATGTAACAATGAACAGTGATCAGTGAACATTAATTCTTAATTAGTTATAAAACATAAAAATTAGAAATTAAAAATTCATCTTTCGTAATTAGTAATTTGTAATTAATTAATAAAGGTAAAAGTCTATAGCTAAAAAGTAAAAAGGGTTTAAAATTAAAAAAAATTGAATCATAGAAATTGACCCATGAGCATACTTGTCCGCTAACTGGAGTATAAAAAATAAGATTTAAAATTTAATAATTGTAATATTTTGAATCTAAAAATTAGAAATTGGAAATTAAAAATTGGAAATTAAAATTACATCATTCGTAATTTGTAATTCGTAATTAATAAATAATGTTTGAATCAATATATGTATATAATTATAACACTTTATCATGATCAGGATGACCATTAATTTGGTCATGGTGAGCTTGTCGAACCATGAGATGTCCGCTAACTGGAGTATAAAAAATAAGATTAAAATTTTATAATTGTAATACTTTGAATCTGAAAATTAGAAATTAGAAATTAGAAATTAGAAATTAAAATTACATCATTCGTAATTAGTAATTTGAAATTCGTAATTAGTCATAATACTTGAAAATTGGAAATTGGAAATTGGAAATTAAAATTACATCATTAGTAATTTGAAATTCGTAATTAGTCATAAAACTTGGAAATTGAAAATTAGAAATTAAATAAATATTCAACATGAATATACCTTATACGCTTCAAACATTCAGGAAATATGTTTTTCTGTTGTTGGTATTGGTCTCTTTTAAAAGTTTCGGGCAATGTACACCCGATGTCACCAAGCCGGTTATCAGCGGCTGCCCTGCTAATATTACCAAAAATACTGACCCGGGGCAAATTTATGCCACTGTAACATGGACAGAGCCAACAGCAAGCGATCCCAATAACTGCACTCCTGTTGCACAATTGGTATGGACTAAAAGCAATTTGCCGGGCACAGTTTTCCCTGTTGGAGTTACAACTGTTACTTACACAGTGAAAGATAATGCTGGCAATATCAGTTTACCCTGTACATTTACTGTTACAGTAAGTGACGGCGAAAATGCTTATCACGGCGGTATAGGAATAGGATATTCTAAATATTTATATTTAAATTCTTCTTTAAATTTAACAATGTATCAATCCGGCAATACTGGCTCAGGTTCAACTTCACAGAGTTTAATGGCAGGTCCTAACTGTCCAATGTATTTATCTAATTCATTAGGTGTCGGATATATTGCAAAAAAATTATTATCAGGTCCAAATTGTCCTATGTTTATATCTAATTCAACTGGTGTCGGATATATTGCAAAAGAATTATTAGCAGGTCCAAATTGTCCAATGTTTAATAATTCAAGTGGTATCAGTTATGTTTCAGAAGGATTGTTGGGCGGTTTTAATTGTCCAATGTTTTTGGGGAGTTTTAATAGCTATTTTAGCGGTGCTGATGCTCAAGGTCATGGTGAGATGCCTAAATTTGATACTGTTCACGTTACCTTACCTTATGGTGTTGCTTCTTCAATTTGTCCAAAACCAAAAACTCCTTTTAAGTTTTCAAAAGGAGATAGTATTGTTTTTCCGTTTAAGCATGGACCACTTTTGGCAGGCGCTACTGCCAGCGTGCTCCACGATACCTGTATTTTATACAATGCTCCCAACATACCTTGTGGCAGCGATACTATTCTTGCCGATTTTTGCAACAGATGTAATTCATGTTCACCGCTCGTTATTATTATTACGTTAAAACCGGGTATCACCTGCCCTCCCGATGTAACTGTTAATTCCGACCTTGGTATTTGCGGTGCTGTCGGTGTTGCATTAGGTACACCTTCGGCAGCAGCCGGTTGTGCCGGATCAACCTTTACCAATGATGCGCCTGCAACCTTTCCTGTTGGCGAAACAAAAGTTAAATGGGTTATCCACACCCCTGCTGGCGATACATCATCCTGTATTCAAAAAGTTACAGTGAATGATAATGAAGCGCCTTCAATCACCTGCCCCGGTGATATTACAGATAATACTGCATCAGGAACATGTAATCAATCTGTTACAGTTACTGATCCTACTTACACTGATAATTGCAGCGTAACCAAGCTGACATGGACTACGACCGGAGCTACCATTTCATCCTCTCCTGCTACCGGAATAAATTTAATTGGAACCAAAACTTTTAATAAAGGTATAACCACTGTTACCTATACTGCTTACGATGCAGCTGGTAATACTAAAACTTGTAGTTTCACTGTTACCATCAATGATAATGTAGCTCCTGTCATAGCAGGGTGCCCTACTAACATTTCTAAAAATAATGATGCAGGTCTCTGCTCGGCTGTTACTACTTGGACTGAACCAACAGCTACAGATAACTGTACGGCTTCAGGCAGTTTGGTATGGACTAAATCGCATACACCCGGTAGTACATTCCCTGTCGGAACAA
>CAYVNP010000006.1:82084-113771 GCA_964452905.1 uncultured Bacteroidales bacterium | reverse complement strand
ATCAGGTGGCCTACTTTGAGCCGGAATGCCGGTATAGTATGCCCGGAATAATCATTTGGAGGCATATTGTTTTTATTATTCCCTTTGCCGGGTTTAGGGCCTATATTTTTCTGCAAAGGACCATGATAACCTCTTGCGTATTTCATTTTATGTTCTTTAAAATGGCTGTATGGTGCACTTCCATGATAGTTCGGCATGACAACCTTATATCCTCCATATAAATCATATCCTCTATATTGAGGAGGAAGATATGCTCTGTGAATCCATGCTCCTCCAACAAAGTAAATAAACATGGATGATTGAATATCATAATACGCTTCAACATCGGGTAAATAGTAATAACGCGCTTCTACATATCCAACAGGACCCCAGGGAGGAGGTGAACCAACGCTTACATTCACCGAAACTTGAGCTTGTATATTGCCTGTAAATAAAAATACCAATCCAATAATTAATAATTTAAATGTTTTCATTTGTCTCGGTTTTAAAAATGAATTATTCTTAAAGTACAAAGTTGAGTTATTTAATTCCCGAAAGTATTACACAATTGCTGGTAATTGTTACATTATTCACATAGTGAGTCTTTAAAATATTTTTTACCAATTGTAGATTTTAATTAAAAAGAGTAGTTTAATAATATATTAGAATTAATATTTTCAAATTTTGCTTGTTTCAAATAAAGGCAATCAGTAATAGTTGCTTTTATTTTTTTTGTGGAGCATGTATGAGGAAGATGATGGACAGTATAGGAGATTTATTAGGAAGTAATATTATACTTGAATTTTTTTAACCTAATATCCAAATTTAAGTAGGTGTTTTTTACTTATGCCAAATTATAAACGAAACCTGTTGAAGGTGAAATTACTCCTTTGATTCATTAAGTTATTTTAAATATTTAAATTATGTGCATAATAATAGAGAGTAAAAAGAATTTGATTAAATATATTAAAATGTTAATATTTGTGAAATTACATTTTAACTGAAAAACTAGGACAATACTAATAGTTTAAAAGACCTGTATCTGTTGAAATTGTATTTTTTGATTTACCTAAAAGTGTGAATGATATAACTCTTTTCATTAATTGTGTAATACTTTCATTTAATATAGGACTCAACTTTGTTATGTGAAAATTCATTCACAATTTAAAAAAAGAAAAATGAAAAAGATGATTATCATTTCGCTGTTCTTCCTTTTGATATTAAGTTTTAATATTTCAGCACAGGAAACAAATTCTACAGAAAAATATGGAAAAACATTTAACTTAGGTTTGGGTGTGGGTGGCTATTCGGGTTATTATGGATATATTGGTCATACCCTACCTATTTTGAATTTTAATTATGAAATTGATGTTGTAAAAAGTTTTACGTTAGCTCCTTTTGTAAGTTTTTATACATACAGAAACACTTATTATTGGGGAAATAAAAATTACCCGTATCAGAATTATTATTATCGTGAAACAGTTGTCCCTGTTGGTGTTAAAGCAACTTATTATTTTGATAAAATACTTAAAACTAATTCCAAGTGGGATTTTTATTTAGCAGGATCATTAGGATTTGCAATCGTAAGTTCCAGATGGGAGGGTGATTATCCCGGTGACAAGAATTACTACCATAATGCCAGTCCTTTATTTCTGGATGTCCATGCAGGAGCAGAATACCACATCACTCAACGGTTTGGAGCATTCCTTGATATTTCAAGCGGTGTTTCAACGATTGGTTTTGCCATACATTAATTTTTTAACTTTTTAAGAAAACCAAAATGGAAACGCCGGAACTTGAAAAATCAAAAGCACATATCACAGTGGAAATCATTGAATATATTCCTAATTCGGTTGTTATTAAAACAATTTTGAAAAAATCAACAGGAAATATAAGTGTAATGTCTTTTGATAGTGGAGAAGGGTTAACTGAAAAAATAAGTCCCTTTGATACGTTCGCTCAGATCATTGAAGGTAAAGCTGAACTAGTTGTTGACGGAACATCCATATTGCTTAATACAGGACAATCTATTATTATTCCTGCTCATAAATCAAATCTTATTAAACCAAACGGACGTTTTAAGATGATTTTATCTGTGATTAAAAGTGGTTATGAATAAAGAGTTTGCCGGCAGGTAATTGAATGAATGATCCATTTGTGATGACTTGACATATTTTGGTTTCAATAATATATTTACAATATAATTTTTTAAAAATGAAATTGACAGAAGTAAAAGGAAACTGGAGAATACTTCAAAACAAACTTAAACAAAAATATCCCAAATTAACGGATATTGATTTGAATTATCAAGATGGGAAGGAGCAAGATATGTTAAGAATGGTAGAATATAAACTTCGGATGACAAAACAAGAGATGCGTGAAATAATTTCCGGATTATAATATTACATTTAAACAAGTGAAAGTATATAGTTTATTGACATATAAAAATGAAATCTAAAACAAAAATATCATTATTGCTCATTTTTCTTGTAGTGCTTATAACTCCTGTCATTCTCAGCTACAGCAAATACACCAACACATCCGATATTAGTTTAAAGTCAAGAACTGTTAAAATATCTAAGACATGGAAAGTAGAAAAGTATAACATAAATAATAATGATTATACATATTTGGTTTCTTGTTATACTGAAACATTTTCAGAAAACGGTTACTATTCGTATTCATGGGGAAATCTGATCGGTTCAGGGATATGGACATTTCAAAACAATTACAAGGAAGTTAATATGACTGGAAATGAAAATTTGCTCCCACGCACACTGGTTATTCTGAAATTAAATGAGAGATCATTTTGGTATTATTATATGGATGGAATCAATAAGAACGAACTCCACATGGTTGCTAATTAATTTTTGTTTTAATGAGGTCTTTGAAAACATTGAGGAACTAAAATTTTCTAAATGAAAAACGATGAAAATACTGACTAACTTAGTGTATGCTATCCTGATAATTATAATGTTATCTTCATGTATGGCACAAGGAATTAGTAAGGCACAACAACAGGATGTTATTCCAACACCTCTGATAAACAATACAAATAAAGAGGTGAAAATCAAATAAAGAATTATTCAATTTAACTTAGAGTTTTAAATTTTAAAATATTTTTTGATTACAAATAAGGGACCCGATTTTTATTCTATGAAAATGTGTGAATGATATAAATAATTTCTAAAGATGTGTAACACTTATGCTTTTAAATGAAAGTAACTTTGAAATAAAAAATATTGTTACTATTTAATAACATTAAAACAGTGTTTTACAATGAATATGATTTTTAGAATATTGGCTTTTATTATTTTAGGGATAATCGGGTTTTTGGTAATAGTTGTTGAAGAGGAAATTATCAAATTGAAAAAATATCATCATACCCATTCTACACCTAAGATTTATAATAAATTGTTTTGAATATATGTTTTCATGTAAGCAAACTTTTTCAGCTTGGTGTGAATGATTAAACGGCCTTAAGAGTTAGAATAGAACAAATTCGTTTCAATAAAATTAAAAAACAACTAAAATGAAAAATAACGAAGATTTACAAAAGGATATTCAAGATGCAATTAAATGGGAACCTTTATTGAATGGAGTGGAAATTGGTGTAACTGCTAAAGATGGCATAATTACCCTAACAGGAATTGTGGAAAGTTATGATAAAAAATTAGAAGTTGAAGATGTTGCAAAAAATGTTGCTGGGGTGAAAGCTGTTGTAGAAGAAATTAAAATTCACTCCGGTGCTGATGCGATGAAGGATGATCATGAAATTGCAAATGATGTTTTAAATGCTTTTCAACGAAATATGGAATTTCCTATTGATAAAGTAAAAGTAAAAGTAGAGGATGGATGGGTTACTCTGGAAGGAGATCTTAAATGGAATTTCCAAAAGGAATCCGCAAAAAAAATAGTAAGTAAAATCGTTGGTGTAAGAGGTATAACCAACCACATAGCAATTAATTCCGAAACACATGATGCAATTGAAAAAAAAGATATTGAGCGTGCTCTTGGGTTTAATTGGGCTATTAATGAAAAGGAAATACAGATTGAAGTATCAGGCAATAACGTAATACTCAATGGGACAGTTCATTCATGGTACCAAAAAAATCAAGCTGAACGAATAGCATGGAATGCACCCGGTGTATGTAACGTAGAAAATAAATTGGTTATTGAAAGTAATTAATACATGAATGGTAATTGTTTAATAATTTACACCAAATTAATTGGATGCTGATTTTTATTGACAAAGTATAAATTTTTTATCATATATTATTTGTTTACATTATTATCTGAACTCAAAATAAAAGTGAAGAATAAAAATGGTTAAAATAAATTTAAAATTATAAATACCCGGATGAAATTTCATTTTTTAGTTGGTTTAATTTTTAGTTCGGTTTTTGCTTTTTCGCAATGGACGTGGAAAAATCCTTTACCACATGGGAACTCTTTAAAATCAGTAGTCTTTCCTGATGTCAAAACAGGTTATGCGGTTGGTAGTGGTGGGATTATTATAAAAACCATCAATGCCGGTAATACGTGGACGGTATTGTCGAGTGAAACAAAAAATGATTTGTTTTCAGTCTATTTTACTGATGCCAATACAGGCTATACTGTTGGGCGAAATGGTACTATATTAAAAACCATCAATGGTGGTGTTACATGGATGGTTTTATCAAGTGAAACAAAAAATGATCTATTTTCTGTTTATTTTACTGATGCTATTACAGGTTATACCGTTGGTCATAATGGGATCATTTTGAAAACCATCAATGCTGGTGCTACATGGACGGCTTTATCGAGTGAAACAAAAAATGATTTATATTCAGTTTACTTTACCGATGGTACTACAGGTTATACAGTAGGTGCCAATGGAACCATCTTGAAAACCATTAATGGTCTGTCCACATGGATAGCTTTATCAAGTGGAACATTTAATTCGTTATATTCAGTATATTTTCCGAATGTTAATGTTGGTTATGCAGTAGGTTACAATGGAACAATTCTAAAAACCATCAATGCTGGCAGTACTTGGACCGCATTATTGAGTGGAACAACAACCGATTTAAGATCAGTTTATTTTACAAATACCGATACAGGTTATTCGGTGGGCGCAAATGGAACCATTTTGAAAACCATCAATGCTGGAAGCTTATGGAAATCTTTATTGAGCCAGACAATAAATAGAATTAATTCTATTTTTTTTATTAATACCAATACGGGTTTTTCAGTAGGTGATGGTGGAACCATTTTAAATAGTATTAATGGTGGGGTTGGAAATTGAATAATTCAGTGTTGCAATAATATCCTTTCATGAATTTATTTAGACTCAAATCTGCTTTTATAATTTCATAAAATTAACATATTTGAAATTGCTTAAAAATACTATTACCGCTGGATGACAATTCCTTCTCTTTAATTTATTTTATGAGTTAATGTGTACTTTAATTAGCACCAACACATTAATAAAATTACATTTTGACATATGTGAATAGTGTAACACTTTTCAGAAATAGTTTTGTGGTTTTGGTAATGATCAAACATTGTCTCCATTTGAAAACAAATTTCCGGAAGAACGATTTTATAACCGAACAGTATTAATTGATATTATTCCAAAATAGAATTTTTAATCAATAGAACTTTTTAAAAAGAGGCTGTTAAAAATTTAGCAGCTTCTTTTATTATTTTAAATTTTTCTTATAAATTATAACTATTCATATATGATCAAATATTTTTTTTGAAATAAGTGTGAATGATATAACTCTTAGCTTCAATTGTGTAATACTTTCCGGAATTATCGGGTGCATCTTTGTATTATAAATTAATACAATAATCCAAATGAAAAACTCAACAAACAAACTCATCATGTGCATCTCAATTGCTGCACTTTTATCGGCTTACACATTTAATGTAAATGCTCAAAATGAAGCTAGGCAAAGAAAATCTGAATTTGGTGTACGGTTCATGCCAACATTTTCTTCATTAAAGATGAAAACGTCTACGGGAGGTACGGTAACCGGAAATGTAAGTCTCGGTTATGGAGCCGGTATATTAATGGGATATAATTTTACAAACTTTGTTGGAATACAAACTGAAATAATATACAACTCCATTTCGCAAAAATACACAGAACAGGATATTGAACGGAAAATCAATTTGAGATATGTTAACATTCCGTTAATGCTTTCGATCAATACCGGTAAAGCCAGACAGGTTAATTTAAATATTGTATTAGGTCCGCAGATAGGAGTTAGTGTCGGAAGCAGTGTATTCACTTCAGGTGGTGATGGCACAAATAATTCCAAAGCGGTGTTGTCTGTTAAGAAAGGCGATCTTGGTTTTGCATACGGTGCAGGTCTTGACTTTGGACTCAACCCAACACGTACTGTTCGTCTGGACATAGGATACAGGGGTGTTTATGGACTGTTAGATATAAGAGACAATAGTAATACCATTGCGACGGATTCTTATTATATTCTCGATCGCACTCAAATAAAAACAAATTCCGTTTACATTGGATTTTCATTTTTATTTTAATAGAACAAGTATAGAGAAATAATATTGCTCAACAAAATTAAAACCCGTTTCAATTAGAAGCGGGTTTTTTACATTTAATAATTATACATATTTTCTCCGCATTGCTAAATTAAATTTATTCAACAATAGGGTTTTTCTTACAAATAAAGGTGCTTGTTAGATGTGCGTTAAGTAAATATGAATCTTTATACAAAATATATCCTATTCATGAATGTGTGAATGATGTAACTATTTTATGGAATAGTATAATATATAGTTTGTTTGGTGAATGTAAATTTATATTGTATAAAGACTCCTCGCTTTTTAATCAAATATCATGGAACATTATTTAATTAAAATGCATGAAAAAATCACTTCAATAATATTCAAATCAAATGATTTTACAAATTAGAAATATGGTTAGCGATAGGTGTATAACAATGGTGCAAAACGAACTCATTAATTTCGGATTACCCTATAAGGCTGTTGAGTTAGGAGCTGTTGAATTAAATGATAAAATATCTTTGAAGCAATTACAGTCGATTGATATTGCTTTGAAAAATATAGGACTTGAAATAATTATTGAAAAGAAATATCGACTTGTCAATAAAATCAAAGATGTTATTGATCAATATATTGGTCTTCCGGAAGGGATCAGAAAACCTGTTTTATCCGAATACATCTGTAAGAAGGTAAATTTTGATTACAATTATATGAGCTCTGTTTTTAAAGAATTACAGGGTGATACCATTGAAAAATATATTGTAAAAAAGAAAATAGCATGCATTAAAGAAATGCTTATACATGATCAGCTAAGTATAAAAGAAATTTCATATAAACTGCATTATAGCAGTATAGCTCATTTATTAAATCAGTTTAAAAAATGGACAGGGGTTACCCCAACTCAGTTTAAAAAAATTCAAGATCGAAAATTCAGCACATTGGGAATGTGTGAATAATATAACTCTTATCCTGAATAATGTAACTCTTTCCGTACTTATTGAATAGAACTTTGTATTGTGAAAATTCATTCACAAATTAAACTAAATAAAATGAAAAAAACCATTTTTGCCCTCGCTGTTTCAACGCTAATTGCAGGGACAATCTTAACCAGTTGTACGTCATCGGAAAAAAAAGTTGAAAATGCCGAGAACAAATTAAATGAAGCAAAAGAAAATGTATTGGATGCAAAACAGGATTTGAACAATACGCGACAAGATTCTATAATGGAATATCAGAAATTTAAAAAGGAATCAGAAGAAAAAATTAGTGCACATGAAAAAAGTATTGCTGAATTCAAAGCCAGAATAGCAAAAGAGAAAAAAGAAAACAGAGTCAAATATGAAAAGAAATTGGCAGAGTTAGAACAAAAAAACAGTGACTTGAAAAAGAAACTGGAAGATTTTAAAGAAGAAGGAAAAGATAAGTGGGATGCATTTAAAACCAAATTCAACAGCGATATGAACGAACTTGGAAAAGCATTGAAAGAGTTTGTTATTTAAGTTCAAATAAAATTAACTGCAAGATTAAACATTGAAAAAATCAAAAAAAGTATTTTGAAAAATTAAACATGAAAAAAATAATTTTCATATTATCATTAATAAGTATAATGGCTAACGATATCAATGGGCAATCTGATAGCAGTATATATGGAAACAAATTTGAAATTAAGAATAAGTTTCAGTTTGGATTGAAAGCAGGGGGGAATTTGTCAAATGTATATGATACCAAAGGCGAAGCATTTGATGCTAATCCAAGATATAGTTTAGCGACAGGTGTTTTTTGTGTGGTTCCGGTCACCAGATTTTTATATGTTCAACCTGAAATAATCTTGTCACCGAAAAGTTTTACTGCAACAGGTATTCTCTTAGGTCGTACCTATTATTTTACACGTACTACGCAGTATATTGATATTCCCCTGTTTTTTGCTTTTAAACCAAATGAACTAATTACGCTACTGGCAGGTCCTCAATATTCGTATCTGATAAATCAAAAGGATGAATTTGCCAATGCAACCACGAGCTTGGTGCAGCAGCAGGAATTTAAGAACGACAAAATACGCAAGAACATATTATGTGTTGTAGGTGGTGTTGATATTACCATCAGGTTTTTAATTTTTGGTGTAAGAGCAGGTTGGAATGTTCAGAATAATAATGTGGATCAGACATCTGCAACCCCACGGTATAAAAATGTATGGGGGCAATGTACGTTTGGATGTATTTTTTAATTATGAATTAAATGTATAGATGTTTTTATTTAATATAATAATTATTTTATAAAAAATGATTCTTAAAATTAGAAAGTCTTTAAAAACTAATAAAACGAAAAGCTATGGGAAATCTACTCTATTTTTTAGCAATCCTTCTAATTATTGGATGGGCAATCGGATTTTTTGTCTTCAGTGTTGGAGGTATTATTCACATTCTTCTTGTTATTGCTCTCATTGCAATAATTCTTAGAATTATCAGAGGAAAAACAATTTTATAATAAAATTAACATTCATTATTAATCATTTAAAAATTAAAATTATGAACTCAGGAAAAGTGTTATTAGGCTTATTGGCTGGCGTTGCCGCCGGTGCATTGTTAGGTGTTTTATTTGCTCCCGAAAAAGGGTCAGATACTAGAAAAAAAATATCAAAAAAAGGAGAGGATTATGCAGATGCATTAAAAGACAAATTCAATGAATTTCTAGATAGTATCTCAGAAAAATTTGAACAAGTCAAGGAAGAAGTTTCTGACATTGCTGATCAGGTACAGAACAAAACAGACGAAGCGAAAAATGATGTGAAACCGGCTAAGGGTTAATTCATTTAAAAAGAAATTAAAATTGTTCAAAAGGGGAAAAGATAAATATGGGAAAAGAAAATTTTAAAATCAAATATCCCCTTTCAGAGGGCGTCAGTTCATTGAATGAGTCATTACTTACATTCGATTTGCAAAGTTTAATTGGAAAGATGAAGCATAAACATTCATGGGAAACAGGGGAGTTGAATGCAATGATTCTTTTAAAAAGACCCGATAAACAGATTGTACTTACTGCATTGCATGAAGGATCCGAAATTAATTCTTTTCAATCCAATGATTCGATTACCTTTCAAATCATTGAAGGTAAATTAAAGTTTAATACACAAAAAGAATCTGTGACCCTTGATCAAGGTCAATTATTGACTCTTCATGAAAACATTAAGTACAGTCTGTCAACAGGGGAAGATACTGTTTTCCTGTTAATCATTGAAAATGGCACGATAAATCCTGTTATAAATTAATTGTTCCGGCATTTATACAAATGTATTAAAAATTAAAAATCATGGACGAGAACCCGAAGTTAATTGAATCATTGCTCGAAAGAGCTACTGACTACGGCAAAACAAGCTTTGAGTTAGTGAAACTTAAAACGCTTGAAAAAACATCAGATGTTGTTTCTTCATTGATACCTCATTCTGTAGTATTTGTTTTAATTGTTTCATTCATGATTTTCTTGAATTTTGGCATAGCATTCTGGCTGGGTGAGATTCTTGGAAAAACCTGTTATGGTTTTTTTGTCATAGCAGTTTTTTATGCTGTTTTAGGGATTGGCTTACGTGTCTTTATGCATAAATGGCTTAAAAAACGGATCAACAATTATATTATTAAACTCGTACTCAAATAAAGAACATATGAAAGATATAACTCCTTCAGTAGAACTTAGAAATGCAATTCAATTATTAGAGTTTGAACAAGCTGAAAAAATGGTATTGTTGAAAGAACAATTCTTCATTACTTATGAGAGCTTAAAACCTGTTAATCTTCTGAAGAGCACGTTAAGTGATATTACTACATCACCTAATTTAATTGATAATATCATTGGAACGGTCATTGGTTTGAGTACCGGTTATTTAACCAAAAAAATATTTATCGGAACATCGGGCAATTTAGTTAGAAAGCTCTTTGGTTCTATTTTGCAGCTTGGTGTTACGAATGTCGTAGCTAAGCATCCCGATGCTATTAAATCGTTTGGTCAGTTTCTCTTCCAACTTATTTTTCGTACTAAAGAAATGAATACTAAAAGCCGTGACAGACAATAAATTCATATTACCTTTTTCTGCAAGAGCAAGTCTTTTTATTATCGGGTTATTTGTTTTTATCAAAATATTATACATTGCTCAAAGCATTATTGTACCGCTTGTTTTTGCAATCGTTATTTCCATTGTTCTCCATCCGGTTGTAAATTTTTTTGTAAGAAAAAAAATAAATAGGGTAGTAGCTATAGTAATTACCTTATTCCTAACTATTATTGTTCTTGCTGCTATAGGAGCGCTGATTTTTTCACAAGCAAGCAGGTTCAGTGATACTTGGCCATTATTGGTTGAAAAATTTACAGCGTTTCTCAATGCAGCCGTTACCTGGTTATCCGGTTATTTCAACATAAGTCCTCAACATATCCATGAATGGATGTTAAAAACCAAAGGTGACCTCACGAATATCAGTAGCGCTTTTATAGGTCAAACACTTGTCAAAGTTGGCAGTGGGGTTATGGTTTTACTTTTGATTCCCTTTTACATATTTATAATTTTATATTATAAAACTCTCCTGCTTGAATTTATTCATAGACTATTTGGGGCAGATAAACAAAGTCAGGTGAGCGAAATCATATCCCAGACGAAGACGGTTATTCAACGTTATCTAACAGGTTTGGTAATTGAATTTGTTATTGTCGCCATATTACATTCAGTTGCTCTTTTGATACTTGGTATTGATTATGCAATCTTGCTCGGTGTTATTGGCGCTTTGCTTAACCTTATTCCATACATTGGAGGAATTGTGGGAGTTGCATTGCCTATGATGGTTGCTTTAGCTACTAAATCTACGGCATGGTATGCCTTTTATGTTTTGGCAAGCTATTATGTCATTCAACTGATTGATAATAATTACATAGTTCCAAAAATTGTTGCTTCAAAAGTAAAAATCAATGCCCTGTTCTCTGTAATCGTTATTATTGCAGGGAATGCTTTGTGGGGCATTCCAGGGATGTTCCTGTCCATCCCTCTTCTGGCAATTATTAAACTTGTTTTCGATCATATTGAACCTTTAAAACCATGGGGGTTTTTATTAGGAGATACCATGCCACCCATATTAAAAATTAATCATTTTTTTAAAAAAAATAAAAATAATTCTATATGATAAAAGTTAAAAAAGAAGGTGTAATATTATCTAAAACCGATTTAAAATTTGAAAATGCGGGTGTATTAAACCCCGCAGTCATCCGCGAAGGAGATAGTGTGCATGTTTTTTATCGCGCTGTGCAACAAGGAAATTTTTCAAGTATTGGCTATTGCAGACTTGATGGACCATTAACAGTAGTAGAACGATTAAATAAACCGATCTTAGTTCCGGAACATGATTATGAAACCCATGGTGTAGAAGATGCACGTATTGTTAAAATTGATGACCAGTATTACATGACGTATACTGCTTATGATGGAACAAATGCACGTGGAGCTTTAACAACATCGAAAGATTTAATACATTTTAAAAAACATGGGATTATAGTTCCTCCTATAACATATGCTAATTTTGTATATCTTTTAGAATCTGCAGGAAAGGTGAATGAAAACTATTATTTAAATCAAAAATTTTATCATCAGGAAGCTGATATTGAAAAGAAAATGTTGTTGTGGGACAAAAATGTTATGTTCTTCCCTCGAAAAATTAACGGCAATTTTGTATTCCTTCACCGGATCAGACCGGGCATTCAAATTGTTTCAGTTAAAAGTTTAAAAGATCTCACCAAAGAATTTTGGAATAAATATGTGATTAATCTTCATGAACATATTGTTTTCGATCCTGTTTACGATCATGAATCAAGTTATATTGGCAGTGGGTGCCCTCCGATTGAAACAGAACACGGTTGGTTATTGATCTATCATGGTGTAAAAAAAACGTCCAAAGGATATGTGTATTCGGCATGTGCTGCCTTACTGGATTTAGATAATCCTTCAAAGAAAATTGTCCGGTTACCGTATGCTTTATTCTCACCCGAATACGAATGGGAATTAAAAGGTGAAGTGAACAATGTAGTTTTTCCTACAGGGACTGCTGTTTTCGGAAATACATTGTTTATTTATTATGGCGCTGCTGATGAACGAATAGCTTGTGCTTCGGTTAATTTGCCGGATCTGTTAAATGAATTGTTATCTTATACTACCAACGATGCAGAATGAAATTGTTACCAATGAACTTGATGAAACTTTCATATATCAAAAATCATCATCTGATTTAGAAAGTGTTTTACATACGTTGATAAATTTTAACAACAGTAAACAAAAGGTAAATTCTGACGACACGAATAGTCTGGCAGAAATTCTATTTATAACTTCATATCCGCCACGGGAATGTGGTATCGCAACCTATTCACAGGATCTGATAAATTCCATTGACAACAAATTTGGACAATCATTTTCAATAAAAGTGTGTGCATTGGAAACAACAAATGAAAAATATGTTTACACTGATAAAGTACAGTATGCGTTGAACACATCTAATTCAGACGAATATGAAGTTTTGACAGATAAAATAAATCAAAATGAAAAAATTAAAATAATTGTTATTCAACATGAGTTTGGTTTCTTCGAACATTCCAATGGAAATGATTTTCTTCATTTTTTAATTCGGCTTACTAAGCCCGTAATACTGGGCTTTCATACTGTCCTGCCCAAACCGGATGAAAGTTTTAAAAAAACAGTTAATCGTTTAGCGGATATATGTGAAAAAATAATTGTGATGACAAATACATCCAAAGGTGTGTTGGATCAGGATTATGGCATACCCCAAAAAAAAATAGAAGTTATTCCCCATGGCACACATTTGGTTTCAAACAATGGCAAAAAATTTTTGAAAGAAAAATATGGATTGACAGGTCGTAAGATACTTACAACATTTGGTCTGATTAGTTCAGGAAAGAGTATTGAAACAACGCTGGATGCATTACCTGAAATAATTAAGACAAATTCAGATGTACTTTTTCTGGTAATCGGTAAAACGCATCCAGAAGTAATCAAACACGATGGTGAGAAATACAGGCAAATGCTCGAAGAAAAAGTAATATCATTAAAAATAGAAAAACATGTGAAATTTATCAATAAATATCTGGAGTTGCCGGTATTATTGGAGTATTTACGATTAACCGACATTTATATTTTTTCATCCAAAGATCCTTTTCAGGCAGTGAGCGGTACATTTTCGTATGCCATGAGTTGCGGTTGTCCAATTATTTCAACACCTATACCTCAGGCACGCGAAATGCTTGATGAAAATACAGGGATCATCATCGAATTTCAGCATTCACAGCAGTTAGCTGCCGGTGCAATCAAATTACTAAATGATGAATTATTAAGAAAAGAAATCAGTATAAACACATTACATAAAATAGCTCCCTCAGCATGGGAAAATTCAGCCATTGCTCATGGATTGCTGTTTGACAAAATATTGGGAATAGATTATCCTTTAAAATACAGTCTGCCTGCCATTAATCTTGATCATATCATTCAACTTACAACTGATTTTGGGATGTTTCAATTTTCAAAAATCAATCTGCCGGATAGTACTTCCGGTTATACACTTGATGATAATGCAAGAGCTTTGATCGCTGTTTGTATGCATTTTGAATTGACAAAGGAGAATGCTGATTTAAAACTCATGAATACATATCTTAAATTTATTCAACATTGCATACAGCCGGATGGAAAATTTTTAAATTATGTTGATAACGAAAAACAATTTGCTGTTCAAAACAAGGAGACCAATCTGGAAGATGCTAATGGCAGGGCGATTTGGGCTTTGGGTTATTTAATTTCAAAGGGGGAAATAATTCCATATGAAATGTTAAAAACTGCGGAAGACTTGATTAAAATTTCGATGCTTCAGTCACAAAATATATACTCCACAAGGGCTATGGCGTTCACGATTAAAGGTTTGTATTATTATCATTCGGCAAACAAATTAGCATCAACGAAAGAATTGATAGAAGTTCTGGCAGATAGACTTGCAGCAATGTATGAACATGAATCAGAAAAAAACTGGAATTGGTTTGAAAATTATCTTACTTATGCAAATAGTATATTACCTGAAGCCATGCTTTTTGCATGGATGTCTGTAAAAAAATCTTCCTATTTAGACATCGCTAAAAAATCATTTGACTTTCTGTTATCACAAACGTTTGACGCCAATGAAATAAAAGTTATTTCCAATAAAAGCTGGCTTTCTAAAGGGGGAGAACGTGAGCTTTTTGGTGAACAACCGATAGATGTTGCTTATTCAATTCTGGCATTAGACACATTTTATTATATATGTCAGGATGATGAATATTTAAATAAGATGAAAATTGCGTTCAATTGGTTTTTAGGAAATAATCATTTACATCAGATCATTTATAATCCTTGCACCGGCGGATGTTATGATGGGTTGGAAGAACATCAGGTGAATCTCAATCAGGGTGCCGAATCAACTGTTAGTTACCTGATGGCGCGCTTAACATTGGAAAAATATAAACATGAATAGATCGAATCCAAAGTCTGTTGCAGTCATTGTTGCTCATCCCGATGATGAAACATTATGGGTTGGAGGAACAATTTTAAGCCACCCTTCATGGAAATGTTTTATTGTTTGTCTTTGCAGAAGTAGCGATACAGAGCGTGCTTTAAAATTTTATAAAGCATTAAAGATTTTTAAATCTGATGGGATCATGGCAGACCTTGATGATGGACCTGATCAAAAACCTTTGGATGAAAAAGTAGTTGAACGTACCATACTTGACTTATTACCTTCAAAACATTTCGATCTGATCATTACACATAATCCAAACGGTGAATATACAAGACATCTAAGGCACGAAGAAATAAGTAAAGCAGTGATTAATCTCTGGCATACGGATAAAATATCTTCCGGCGAACTTTGGACCTTTGCATATGAGGATAACAATCAGGAGTATTATCCCAAACCTGATGAAAATGCTACAATTTATCGCACACTTACAAAACGAATATGGTTGAAAAAATATAATATCATTACAGAGACATACGGATTTGAAAAAAATAGTTGGGAAGCAAAAGTTACTTCGCGTGCAGAAGCATTCTGGCAATTTACTGATCCGCGTAATGCGCATCGTTGGTGTAAAAAAATAAGAAATTAAAATTTTAAAATGAAGATACTTGTATTATATGATTATCCGCCTTCACCTGGAGGACTTGCCACTCAAGGCGACCTGCTATACAGAGGACTTCTTGAATTAGGTGTGGATGTACATGCTGTTCATCTTGAATCAGCTCAGGAAAAGGAATGGTACTATCGCTGGTTTCAACCACAGGTTGTTGTTGGTATTGGTTATTGGGGACACACTCCGCAATTAGTGCTTCATCCTCAACGGTATGGACTGCAACCGGTACCATGGTTGGTCGCCGATGGGTATATTGCAAATTATCAGGAGGTGTTGAATGCGCTGCCACTTATATTAGTTACATCGAATTGGGTAAAAGAAATGTATGTCCGCGACGGGATTGATGGAAATAAAATTGAAGTATTACCGGTAGGTTGCGATACAGATGCTTTTATTCCTTTCCAAAAAGATAATCCAAAAATTTTAGCTGTCCGTGAATCGCTTGGTATCTCACCCGATCAACTGATGATTCTAACAGTAGGTGGTGATGCGGCATCCAAAGGTGCTCAGGAAGTAATGCAAGCACTTGCTATTATTGATACGAAAGCACCGGATTGGAAATATGTCTGCAAAGTCTGGCCGCAACCGAGAACCAAGATGCAAAACCTTGCCGATCTTGAAATGGCGGCACAATTAGGCATTGAAAAAAATGTGACGTATGCAACCAATAAAATTTCGAGAAAATTCATGCCGTATCTGATTGGTGCGTGTGATATATATGCCGCCCCATCCCGACTTGAAGGATTTGGAATGCCTCAGGTAGAAGCAGGTGCATGTGGTAAACCGGTTTTAAGTATTAAGGCAATGGGTATGTTGGATACACTAATACATGGCGAAACTGCAATGCTGGCAAGTGTTGCACGAAAAATTGTTGTAAACGAAGTAATGCTTGGGAATGAATCCGGTTTTAAAGATAATCATAAAGTAATTTTTAACATACCACGAACAGTGGATTACCGTGCAAATGTGCAGGATATTGCAAAATATTTATTGACCCTTATGACAGATGCTGCATTGAGGGAAAGAATGGGTAAAGCTGCCAGAGAACGTGTCGTTACACATTTCGACTATCGCATCGTTGCTAAACGTTTTATCAACATATTGAACGATAAATTGGGAATTAACTAATTTGAAAAATAAAACTATACATATTGCAGATTGGCAAGAAATAGAAGATGCAAAGAAAGCGGCTATTGAAGTGTTGTTGCATAATGCTCATGGTACCTATCATGGACTGCCACGTACAGCCGGATGGGGTTATCCTGAGCCATATACAAGGGATTTGATGTTTTCAATTTTTGGAATTGCTGTTTCAGAAAATCAAAAACTTCTGGATAGTATTCGCAGAGTATTGATCACTCTTGCTGAAAACCAAACAGAACATGGTCATATTCCTTCGTTGGTACACGACAAAGATGACCGTGGATCAAGCGATACAACACCTTTGTTTTTATTGGGCGTAGGTATCTTTAGAAAAGTATCAGGGGAATTAGATTTTCTTAAGGAAGCAGCAGATAAAGCCATGACGTGGATGGAATATCAAAGTCCATCCGATCGATATTTAGTTGCCCAACAGCCCACAAGCGATTGGCGCGATGAACAATGGGTTACCGGATATGGTTTGTTTGTGAACACCTTGGTGTACAGCTATCTTCGTCTCTTTGGAAATAACGAGAGAGCAGATAAGATACGCCACGAGATGAGTCGGTTTACGATTACCAGTGGAATAATACACAATCACGTACACGAAGGTCTTGTCTTAAAATATAAACCGTACTATGCGTTTTGGTCTTACAAAATTCATAGTAGTGAGCGTTTCGACTTATTGGGCAATTGTCTTGCCATTCTCTCTGGTATTGCATCGTCCTCAAGGGCTGATGAAATGATTTCATGGATTGAAGAAGAATGTAAGTGCATGAAGGAGAAAGGGGAATTGGCAGTTAATATGCCTCCTAATTTTTTTCCATATATTAAACCGGATGATCCTGATTGGCATACTCGATATGCATTATATAATAATCAGGGTGAATATCACAATGGCGGTATATGGCCTTTTATTTGCGGGTTTTATGTGGCTGCATTGGTTGCTTCAAAAAGGTATGCACTTGCCAGCGAAAAACTGATTGAACTTACCCGTTGTATTAAAATGTCAAATTCAGGTACACTTGGATTCGGATTTAATGAATGGATAAAAGCACAGAATGGCAAGCCCATGGGGCAGGATTGGCAAACCTGGAGCGCAGCACTTTATCTGTATGCCGTCAAATGTGTTGAAGAAAAAAGAACTCCTTTTTTTGAGGATATACGTAATAGTAAAAATGAATCGAAAATAAAGCAGTAATGCAATACGTCTTGAATTCATTGTAAATGAGAAATAGAATGGGATTCTTAATTTCTTTAAATGTAAAAAGGTATATGTATCTCTTGATTTATAAATTATACATGAATCGTTTTATTAAAATAGTATTATTTCTGATTATTATTTTTAATTCTTTGTGTTTGAAATCACAAAACAAACAATTAAGAAAATTAAAAAATGAAACATTTAAGCGAGGAGAAAAATTAACTTTCCGTGCATATTATCATTCAGCAATCACAGGAAAAATTTTAGCAGGTAGTGTTATGCTGGAAATTAAAAATGATAATCAGAAAATTTCCGGAAGAAACACGATGCATATAGTTGGTACAGGGATCAGTTTAGGGGTCTTTAATTGGTTTTTTAAAGTGAATGACCGCTATGATACATGGATTGACGAGGAATCTATTGCTCCCTGGCTATTTTTTAGAAGAGTGAACGAAGGGGGCTTTATTATAAATCAGGATATTTATTTTGATCAGTTTAAGAATATTGTTTTATCACAAGAAAAAGGAATTCAAAAGACAAAAATAGTTTCTGATTACACACAGGATATTATTTCATTTTTTTATCTGTCCCGATTATATGATGTGTCAAAGTTAAAGTTGCACGATTCAATTCCATTTAAGTTTTTTATTGATGATTCCATTTATTCAATTAAAATTGTATATGAAGGCAAAGAGAACATTAAAACAAAAGCCGGTGAATTCCGGTGTCTGCGTTTTAAACCGATGGTGCTTACAGGAAATGTTTTTAAAGAACCTTATCCGATGATATTGTGGATATCTGATGATAAAAATCATATTCCGGTGCTTGCAAGTTCAGGATTAGTAGTCGGTTCCGTGTTGCTTGAATTAATTAAATATGAAAATCTGGCGAATTTTCCATCTGCATTAATCCGGTGAATAGATCTAAATTTTTCTTGAAAATATTTCAGTTTCAACATATCAGAAGATAGGTGTGAATAATGTAACTTTTTAATAAAGTTATGTAACACTTTATCAGTAAAATGCTCATAAATTTGTATGTGTACATTTACTTTTAAAGTCATTTTTTATTAATAATGTCAAGTTAAATACAAACTTAGTTTTTTAAAATAGAACAGGTAACAATTTGAACAAAATGAAAAAAATAATTCCTGTAATTAAATTAAAAAGTTTTGCTACAAAACATACTATCCGTATCAGTGAAAAAACAATTGCTAAAACAATAATTGCAAATAATTTTTTAACAGATATTGCAGATGTATTTTTATTTATTTCATGTGTACTAAAAGAAACATTTTCACGCGATTTTGAATTTAAAGAATTTTTCCGCCAGTGTTTTCACATTGGGTACAAAACACTGCCGCTTATTTCAATTACAGGAACTATCATGGGATTGGTGCTTACAATTCAATCGCGCCCGATACTTGTTGATTTCGGGGCTGTAACTTTGCTTCCCGGAATGGTTGCTGTTTCTCTCATCCGGGAGATGGGTCCGGTAATTACTGCACTTATTTGTTCAGGTAAAATTGGTTCAGGTATGGGCGCTGAATTAGGTTCAATGAAAGTGACCGAACAAATTGATGCCATGGAAGTATCCTCCACAAATCCTATTCGGTTTTTGGTTGTAACAAGAGTTTTAGCGGCAACGCTTATGATCCCGTTATTAATTTTATATGCCGATGCACTTGGTATATTAGGAAGTTGGGCTGGCGCAAATATAAAAGGCGATGTGTCATTTATTTTATTTTTTTCACAGGCTTTTAGGCATGTTGAATTTATTGATTTTGTTCCTGCAGTGATTAAATCATTTTTTTTCGGTGCGGTAATAGGTTTTGTTGGTTGTTATAAAGGATATAATGCAGGACGTGGAACTGAAAGTGTAGGTATTGCTGCGAATTCAGCTGTTGTATTGGCTTCACTCTTGGTGATCATTGTTGATATGATCGCAGTTCAAATAACAGATATGCTAATATCATGAACATAGAACATACAGAAATATTAAATAATGATTCAGTGAAAACGACCAGCGAAGAGCCGGTTATCGAAATTACTAATCTGAAGAAATCATTTGGTGAACAAGAGGTATTAACGAATGTTACGTTAAAACTTTTTAACGGGGAAAATTTAGTAGTACTTGGTAAATCAGGTTCCGGTAAATCCGTTTTAATCAAATGTATTGTGGGGTTATTAAATTCTGATGCAGGAACAATAAATGTGTTCAATGAAAATATAACTTCATTTAACAGAAAAGAATTAAATTTAATCAGACAGAAAATTGGTTTTCTTTTTCAAAGTGGCGCATTGTATGATTCCATGACAGTAAAACAGAATCTGGAATTCCCATTACAAAGAATAAAAAAGAATCTTTCTAAAAAAGAAATTGAAGAAAAAATAAATGAGGTTTTAGAACATGTTGGATTAGCTGATACATTGCATAAAATGCCTTCACAATTATCCGGAGGAATGCGAAAAAGAATAAGTTTAGCCCGTACTATTGTTGTGGATCCGATGATAATGCTTTACGATGAACCCACAACCGGTCTTGATCCTGTAACATCCGATGAGATCAGTTTACTCATTAATGAAGTTAAAAAAAAATACAAAACGTCCTCCATTATTATTACACATGATATAAAATGTGCTCAAAACACAGCTGACAGAATTATTATGTTACAGGATGGTAAGGTCTATATGGAAGGAAATTTAGAAAAGTTTGAAAAGTCAACAGAAACTTTAATCAAATCATTCTTTAATTAGAAATTTTCAACGATATATTAATACACTATGGAAACGCACACACAAAAATTTAAAATACGGTTAGGGATATTTATTGTCGGAGGATTGGCGCTTTTTGTATTCGCCATTTTTATCATCGGGAAACAGAAAAATTTATTTAATCCGGTTTTTAAACTCACAACTACTTTTCAAAATGTAAGTGGTTTGCAGGTTGGAAATAATATTCGTTTTTCGGGTATCAATGTTGGAACGGTTGACAAAATCATTATTATTAATGATTCAACTGTATTAGTAAATTTATTGATTCGGAAAAATGTTCAGAAGTTTATCAAGTCTGACTGTGAGGTGGCAATAGGTTCAGAAGGACTTATTGGCGATCGGCTTTTAGTAATTACGCAAGGTAGCACGAACGCTCCTATAGCAAAAGAAGGACAATCCCTTTTATCCAGCGAGCCGGTTGAAACGGATGCTATCATGGCAAGTTTGCAGGTAACTGCAGGTAATGCAGAAATAATTTCAGAACAACTTGCAGAAATTATGGTTAAGATTAATAGCGGTAATGGAACGCTTGGCAGATTAATCCAGGATTCAACGATTGCTGAAAATTTTAATCAGACCATGGTTAATCTTAAAAGAAGTACCAAAGGATTAGATGAAAATATGCAGGCAGCCAAACATAATTTCCTCTTAAAAGGATTTTTTAATAAGAAGGCAAAAGCAGCTGAAAAAAGAAAGAAGGACGCTGAAGAAAAAAAGATAGAAGAACAAAAAATAAGATAATATTGAAAAATATTTGAACATAATATTTTATGATTCAAAAGCTAATAACAATTTATAAATCCGAACATAAAAAAATAGAAACAGTAAATGCAAATGTGTGTCAAAAAATATATCATTCTTTTTTTTTTACGATATTCATAAACGAATTTACTTTTGCACAAAATAATCCATCCAAATCGGATTCAAACAAAATTTATAGGAATCTTGAAACTATTTCAGGGAGACACAAGATTACTAAGTTTTTTTACAGATTAGTTTTTAAACCTGTTGCACCAACTTCGTCAAAAAATAAAGTTAAAAAAAAAGGATATAAAAAACTGATACAAAAACCTTACAGCGCCTTTGAAGGAAAAATCATCAGGTATATTCATATTGAAACACTCGATCCGTTTGGTTATTCAACTGCTGACACCTTAATAAGATCACGAAACTTATTATCAAAAACAGCTAATAAGATACATTTAAAATCACAACGTAAAACCATTCGTAATCTTTTGATTATTCGGCAAAATCAACGATTCGATTCATTGCTGGTAAAAGAATCTGAACGGTTGGTACGTAGTCAGGGTTATGTTCGCGATGTGTCATTTTTTACAGTAGCAACATATAAAAAATCCGACTCTGTTGATATTTTTATTCGTGAGTTAGATAACTGGAGTATTGCTGGGAAAAATACTTTTTCTAAATCGCATATTATGTTTCAATTGAATGATAAGAATTTTTTAGGGTTCGGGCATGAATTCAAAAATGCTTATACCAGATATCTGTCAACAGGCGAAAATGCGTATTATGCAAATTATTTCATTCCTAATATCCGCAATACCTATATTAACACAACATTGCACTATGGCACGGATGAATTTAAAAATTCCACTCAAAGTATTGCTGTTGATCGTCCTTTTTTTTCTCCCTTTGCCAAGTGGGCGGCAGGTGCATATTTAGCGCAGCAATTTCGTAAGGATTCAATTCTGACAGCTGATTCTCTTTATGTTAATCGTTCTTTCAAATATAATATACAGGATTACTGGATAGGTGATGCTTTTCAACTATTTAAAGGATATACCGAAAATAAACGTACGACAAATTTTGTTTCCACTCTGCGCCTCTTACGAATACGTTATCTTATTAAGCCGGATGAAATGTATGATACGCTGCAACTGTATACGAATGAAAATTTTTATCTGGCAGGCATCGGGATTACTAAACGAAAATTTGTTCAGGATAAATTTATTTTTCATTATGGTCTAATTGAAGACGTCCCTATTGGTCAGGTTTTTAGCTTGACAGGTGGTTATCAGGTTAAAAATAATATCGGTCGTTTATATTTAGGTGCGCGTATTTCCATAGGCAATTACTATTCATGGGGATACTTCTGTTCAAATTATGAATATGGAACATTCTTTCGTGCATCACTCGCACAACAAGGGAGTTTTTCTGTTAACATCATTTACTTTACCGGATTGTTGGAAATAGGAAAATGGAAATTCAGACAATTTGTAAAACCTCAGGTCACAATTGGCATAAACCGTTTCCCCTACGAAAAATTAACCATTAATGATAGTTATGGGATTGATGATTTTAAAAGTTCAACTTTGACAGGCGCCAACAGGATATTATTTAAGTTTCAAACACAATCATACGCTCCGTGGAATTTGGTGGGATTCCATTTTGGTCCTTATCTCATTTGTTCTTTTGGGATGCTTGGTGATGCTGTCACTGGATTTAAAAACAGCAAAGTATATTCTCAACTGGGATTGGGTATTTTAATTAAAAATGAACATCTGGTTTTTAATACGTTTCAATTTTCAATTTCATATTACCCATCCATACCGGGTATAGGACAAGATGTATTTAAATTTAACTCATATAAAACAACTGATTTTGGGTTTCGTGATTTTGAAATTGGCAAACCATCAACAATAGTTTTTCAATAAAATAAAATTATATATAATGCAATTAATACATACAGTCAAAAAAATAAGTTTTCTTTTTAAAGAAACATTTAAAGGATTTATTGCCGACAATGCGATGAAGCTAAGTGCAGCATTGTCTTATTACACTATTTTTTCTTTACCTCCTTTGCTTATCATCATTATAAGTTTATGTGGATTCTTTTTTGGTACTGATGCAGTGCGGGGCGAATTGTTCGGACAGATAAACGGATTGGTGGGTAATCAAGCCGCAATGCAAATACAGGAAACTATTAAAAATGTTAAACTTTCAACCAGTAATACGTTTGTTACTACTGTCGGTGTAGTTATTTTATTAATCGGTGCTTCGGGTGTTTTTTCAGAAATTCAGGACTCTATAAATTACATATGGGGGATTCAAGCAAAACCCAAGCGAGGATTAATGAAATTTATTAAAAACCGACTGATGTCCTTTTCGATGATTGGCTCTGTAGGATTTTTATTATTGGTTAGTTTAATTATAAATTCTTTAATGGATGTTCTTAATGTAAGGTTGGCAGTACATTTTCCGTTAGATGCAATTTATTTGTTTTATGGTATAAATATTTTTATTGTATTTATTATCATCACACTTCTATTTACCGTTATTTTCAAAACACTACCTGACGGGAAAGTAGTTTTGATTGATTGTATCATTGGAGCATCCTTCACTGCATTTCTTTTTATGATCGGTAAATTTGCTATCGGCGCTTACCTTGGCAGTTCGGCAATCGCTTCCGTATATGGCGCTGCTGGTTCGGTTATATTAATACTTGTGTGGGTGTATTATTCAGCCATTATACTTTATTTTGGCGCCGAATTCACTAAAGTATATGCTTGTACGCACGGGGGAAAAATAATTCCCAACGCTTATTCAATTCAAATCATAAAGTAAAAAACAGAAAGGTTAAGTTTGTTGAAATCAATAACTTTTTATGATATTTTAAAATGAAAATTGCAAATACCAAATTAAAAAAAACAGTCATCATTGTAATCGGTTCAATTATCATTACAGTAATAGTTATTATTTCATTGATTTCACCTATTACAAAATATTTGATTGAAAAATATGATGAGAAATACTTAGGAAGGGAAATTAAAATTGGTTTTGTTTATGTAAATCCGTTTACCGGCTTTATATATCTAAGAAATATTAAAATTTATGAATCAAATAAGGATAGCATTTTTTTTTCAGCTAAAGGAGTAAGTGCTGATTTTGCCATGAGAAAATTGTTATTGAATATGATCGAAATATCGGAACTTTCATTAAATCAGCCAAAAGGGAAAATCATTCAAAACAAAAAGAATTTAAATTTTGATGACCTAATTTTAAAATTTACGCCAAAGAAACATGATAAAACACCATCAAATTTACATGTGAATATTTTAAATATAAAAATAAAAAACGGAACATTTTATTATTACGAAAAAGTATTACCGATAAACTATTTTATTAAAGGGGTTGATATTGAAAGTACTGGTTTGTATTGGAATGCAGATACTATTGCTGCCACATTTTCATTCTTGTCAGGGACAGGAAAAGGTAACATGAAGGGTGATTTTATGCTTAATTTTAAAAATTTTGATTATCGCCTTACTACTATTATCAATTCATTTGATTTGAGTATTATTGAACAATACTTCAATGATTTTAGCAATTACGGAACTTTCAGTGCCAACCTTGATGCAAATTTTAAAGTAAAAGGAAATTTTAAAGATCCTGAAAATTTAAATGCCAACGGGATGCTTGCAATAACTGACTTTCATATGGGTAAAGATCCGGATGATGATTATGCATCCTTTGATAAATTAGCAATATATGTTAGTAAATTAAATCCTAAAGGTCATCAATATCTTTTCGATTCTTTATTACTGTACCATCCGTTTTTAAAATATGAACGCTATGATTATTTAGATAATTTGCAAATGATGTTTGGAAAAAACGGATCCAACATTTCCGATGCAAAACAAGACTACTCGCGGTTTAATCTGATTCTTCAGATTGCTGATTACATAAAAATTCTTGCGAAAAATTTTTTCCGCAGTAATTATAAAATTAATACGCTGGCAATTTATAAAGGTGTTTTTAAATACAATGATTATTCCTTGTCCGAAAAATTTTCAATTGAATCAAACCCGCTCAGTGTTTTTGCTGATTCAGTTAATAAAAATCAGAAACGGGTTGAAGTATTTCTAAAATCAGGTATTCATCCATTTGGAAATGTATTGGTTCACCTGAGCATAAACCCTAAAGACAGCGGTGATTTTGATATGCATTACCAGATTCAAAAATTACCTGTTACAATATTTAATCCTTATTTGATCACCTATACTTCTTACCCTTTAGATAGAGGCACCATAGAGCTAAATGGTGCATGGAAGGTGAGAAATGGAATTATTAAAAGTGATAATCATCTTCAGTTAATAGATACTCGTGTAACTAAACAACAAAGAAATAAAAGTCAAAAATGGATTCCCTTGCCTTTGATCATGTTTTTTATTCGTGAAAACGGGAATGTGATTGATTACGAAATTCCTATAACCGGCAATTTAAAGAATCCTCAATTTCATCTGTATGACGTATTCTATGACATTTTTAGAAATATTTTTGTTAAGCCCCCGGCAACTCCCTATAGAACACAAATTAAAAAAATAGAAAATGAAATTGAAAATTCATTTGCATTGAAATGGAAAATGCGTCAGAGTTCACTACTTCCTAATCAGGAAATGTTTGTAAATAGATTGGCAAATTTTTTGAAAAAAAATCCGGAAGCGTCTGTCTCTATTTATCCAATGCAGTTTGAAGAAAAAGAAAAAGAATATATTACGTTTTTTGAAGCTAAGAAGAAATATTTTTTCGTGTCTAATAATATAAATGATCAATTTCTTAGTGAAGATGATTCTTTAAAGGTTGAAAAGATTTCGGTAAAGGATTCTTTTTTTGTTCAATATCTAAATAAACAGGTGAATGATCCGATGTTGTTTACTATTCAGGATAAATGTAACAAGCTTTTAGGAACTGCCTATGTTAATATCAGGTTCAATCAATTAAATAAAGAAAGAAAAGATGTTTTTAAAGTATATTTTAAGAATAAAGGTGTGGATAACAAAATAAAAATATATACCGGTGAAAACATCATCCCATTCAATGGCTTTTCGTTTTACAAAATAAATTACAAAGGAGAAATTCCTGAATCCATCATGAAGGCATATCAAAAAATGAATGAGTTAAATAATATTACCCCAAGAAATAAATACAAGAAAATTCGTGGCGATAGCAGAAGCGTTATTAAAGAAATAAAATAATTTTAATGCAAAAAGTATATCATTAAATCACTTTATTAATGTGTGAATTATATAATTTAATTTAAAAGTTCTGTAACACTTAAGGAAAGTAAGCAGATTACCTTTGAATAATTTGTAAAAAAAATTAAATTATACTTTTCAAAACGAAAAATCTTAAAAATGAATATTAAAAGAATCTTTGGTGCATTACTGACTGTGCTTGGAATTGGTGGACTGATCTATGCAGCCATATTATTTGTTGCTACTTCAACCGGAGTGCATGATATTAAAGCGTTTGTTATTTATGGTATTCTTGGTTTATTATTCTTTATTGCCGGTATCAGTCTGATTCGCGCTACTAAAGATGAATCATAATATATAAGTTAAAAAATATATATGAGAAATATCTACCGACATACAGAAAGTGGATTTGAAAAACTTGCCTCTATTGCCATTGCCATACTCGGCAATTCAATAACTTTTATTATTGCCTTGTTCACAATAATATTCTGGTTGACGAATAAGGAATTTTACACACAGGAAATTCATAACAGCATAGGAGATGTAATTCTTGGAATTGCTTTTTTAAGTTTATTTATTATTCAAAAATCATTTAACCGGTTTTCAGGTTCCATGCATATTAAAATAAATGAACTGATTGCATCACACGAAGCAGCTAAAAATGGGATGATTAATATTGAAGAAAAAACAGAACGCGAAATAATTGAACTTGCAAAAGAATATACCGGACTGGCTGATCAGGCAATTGAGGAGATAGAAAAAAAAATATAGTCTGACGAAATTTATGAATGTGATTCACCATCGTTTCAGCAAAAAATATTGTTGCTAAAAACTATATATATAATATTTTAATGAACAAAACAATCGTTTAACCAAAAATAAAATACAATGACAACAGCAAAAAATTTAGGCATTTGGATGGATCATTCAAGCGCACATTTGATGGAATTTACAACCGATCCTATTGAAACAAAAACCATTGTTTCAAAATTTACTCATCAGGTAAAAGTGGATAGTTTTGATAAAGGAGAAAAAATGATGCACAATAAGGAACAGCATTTTTTATCTGATTATTATAAAAAAATGGGGGAGCAAATAAAGAAATATGATGACGTAATTCTTTTTGGTCCAACGGATGCCAAAGGGGAACTGTTAAATATTTTGCGAACAGATCATCGTTTCGCCAAAATTAAAATTGAAATAAAACAAACGGATAAAATGACTGAGAACCAACAACACGCCTTTGTGAAAGAATATTTTTCAAAACGATAGTTTTTCTGTTTAGAAAATATCTTTTTTTGTAGAGGTATATATTACTATTTAGTGGCTGTCTTGGTGTTTTGAATTGATAGTTCTTTGTGTTTTTTGACTTTGTGTGTTGGGGAAATATAAAAGTCCTACCCAATATTTAAGCAAATATTTCTTTGAAAATGGTTTCTAATTTTTCGTCAATGTTGTCAGATATGTTTTTATGAGGAATGCCTAAACTTTCTAATGCAAGTTTAAACCTTTTATATCCATTTTCACTTCTCATTTCTATCCAGTAAATACCTAAATGGTCAAGTTGGTTTTTGTTCTGAATAGAAAGTTTGTCCGCTACAAAAACATTTGTAGCTCTTGCTATTACTGCGTCCGCACTTTCAGGATTTCCGCTACCCATTAGTTTAACTTCACATAAAAATTCTTTTCCGTCTATGAGTAAGTAAAAATCAATTTCTCTGTCAAAACCTTTAGCATTGTCTTTTACAAACTTTGCTTTAAAATTTTCTTCACTTACTGAATAAAGTTTGCAAAGAGTTTTCATTAAAGGGTTTTCAACACGTTTGCCAGCTGTGCTCCAGAGTCCTCCTCGTAATTCTGCTCTTTTAACAGCTAATGTGTTGATTACAATTAAACTTTCACTAACATTTAAATCAACACTTACACCTTTGAATTTAATTGTTAATGTCAATTCCAATTCGTTTTCAGTTTCAACTAAAACTTTGATACTTTCATAAAGTACATCATAATGTTCGTTTGCCGCATCAATTATTATTTCTTTGGTTGATGAATTAAACATATTGTGAATAGTCTTTTTATTAAGACCTGAATTAATAGCAATTTCTTTTGCAGGTAATTTCGGATTAAGAAATTCTTTTTTATACCAATCTATTGAAATATTTTCATTCTTGAGTTTTGCATCAATTATTTTTTTAAAAAACTCAATTGCAAATTGGAAAAATTCAGCATTGATAAGGGTTACAACTTCTATTCTATAATCATCACCCTTTAAAAGTTTTCTGATAATATTTTTTGTTACTTGTTCAGTTAGTGTCATTTAATAGTTTCTTTAAATTGATCATAGGTTAAAAATTTTGTTTCAAATGTATCAAACATATCTTTTGATTTTTTTGATTGCATATAATCAAAATATTTTTCGTCTATTTCAGTTAATAAAAAATGGCGTCCTAATTTTTTAGCCGTTTTTCCCATTGTTCCGCTTCCACCGAATGGGTCAAAAACTAAATCACCTTTGTATGAGTAGTATTGGATAACTCTCTTGCATAATTCTATTGGAAAAACTGCTGAATGGACTTTATCAAAGCAAGGGTCAATTTTCCAAACATTTGTAGTTTCATAACCGTCAGCAACTTTGCTATCTAAGATTGTATTCCAGTCATATTGTTTTATATTCCAATCAAGAAGTTTTTCAGTGTTTTTGCGATAAACCATTAAGTATTCTGTAATACTGTTAGGCTTGTAGCCAAGTGGTTTTCTATGTTGCATAAATCCACCAATACGATTTTTTACACTTGCTTCTGGTTTGAGCCAAACAATGTCGTCAATAAATTCCCACCCCATTTCAATTAGATATGGATGAATGTCAAATGGTATTGGATAGCGTTTACTACTATGGGAACGACTAATTCTTGGAATGATAATAGGTGAAGTATTTACGATTAAAAAACGACCCTCTTTAGTTATACGATGAACTTCTTTGAAAACAACTGCAAGAAATTCGAGATAATGTTTATAGCTTGGATAAATTGAATAATCTCTTGCATTGTAGTATGGTGGAGATGTAAAGGTTAAATGAATACTCTCATCTTTCAATAATTTCATCGTTTCAATATTGTCGCCATTAACAACAACATTTTTTAAGTAATCAAAACTTTTTGTATGAGGTTGAGAATTTGTATCTTTTATTTCTGCAAAATATTCTTTGTAAATTACAGTGCGAACCATTTCGTTTTCATGATTTACAAGTATTTTTAATTGTTCATCAACTGCTGTTTCACCTTTAAAAACAAGTAAACCCCGAATTGCTTGGCTTACAATTTTTGGGTCTTTGTCTTTAAGTATTTCAAAAAGAATTTTTTGTCCTTCTTTACTACGCATTCTTCCAATAGAAGAAACTGCTTCACGCCTAACTATAGTGTTCATGTCATTTAGTGCTGTTTCTTTTAGTGTTGTCAAATATTCTTCTTTGTCAAGTTTACCAAAAGTTTTTACAGTCCATAACCGAACCGAAGCATTTTTATGTGTTAGTAATTCAGGTAGGAAACTACCGTCAAAGTCCTTTGGTAATTGTCCAAGATTTTCAAGAATAAATGTCAAAGAACTGCTGTCTTTATAATCTTTTACAAGATGTCCAATAGCTCCGTTTCCGGAACTTTTAATATCTTTGATAAATTCTTTAGTCAGCATTGTTTTTAGTTTTTAAGTATGAAACTTTTTTTTCTGCAACTTTTAAAATGTTTAAGTCTGCGTCCTCTTCTAAAATTTTGTAGGCAATTTGATCACTAAGAAATTCGTTATGTAATTCTTTTTCGTCTACTTGAAAAAAAGTTGCAACTAATTTTATAAGTTGTTTAGTAGGTTGTCTTTCATTTCGTTCAATTTTAGCAAGTAATGAGGTATCAATACTAATTTGTTCAGCAACAGTTTTTAATGTTTGTCCCGTATCTTCTCTCAATGTTCTAAGATGCTCACCAAAAGATGTATACTTTTTCATAGATGCCATTTGGTCTAATTTTGTCCAAAATTAATAATATTTATTATTTATGGACAAATAAAGTCCAAAAAAGTTATTCACAAATTGCCATGGTGCAGGAAAAGAAGCACTCCGCTTTCGAAAGCAGAGGAGTTGTATTCTCGATGGATACTTTATTTCAATTAATATGTCTATAAATAATTGAGTTCACAGAATGTGTGAATAATGTAACTCTTTTCAAAAGTTGTGTAACATTTTTAGCAACGCCATACTTTAACTTCGCTTTATTATTGTTATGGCTCTGAAAGGAACGAATTACATAATTATATTTTTTAAATATATATGATTTTAAACACCATGAAATCACAAATTAAAATTTCTGTTTTATTATTTGCTTTAATATTATCAACGGTACTATTATCAAAACAGGCGTCAGCACAGCAAGTGAATGTCAGCTTTCAGGTTTTTTATGATCAATTAAGTCCTTACGGTCAATGGGTGGATTATTCTAATTATGGTTATGTTTGGATTCCTAATGAAGGATCGGACTTTGTTCCTTATTCAACGAGAGGTCATTGGATACTGACGGAGTCTGGCTGGACATGGGTATCGGATTACAATTGGGGATGGGCGCCTTTTCATTATGGACGTTGGAATTATGATAATTTTTATGGTTTGCTTTGGGTTCCGGGGAATGAATGGGGTCCTTCTTGGGTGACGTGGAGAAGATCAAATGGTTATTATGGATGGTCGCCGATGGCTCCCGGAGTTAGTGTCAGTTTGAGTTTTGGCAGACCTTATAACAGTCATAGCGATCATTGGATGTTTGTTAGAGACAGAGATATAGACAGACAGGATATTCATCGCTATTATGTCAATCGAAACGAACATGATAAGATCATAAGAAATT
>CAYVNP010000006.1:69315-82074 GCA_964452905.1 uncultured Bacteroidales bacterium | reverse complement strand
ATTAATAAAACGTATGTTGATAAAAGCAGACATACCACGTATGTTTCAGGTCCTGCCAGAGAGGATGTGCAAAAATTTACAGGACGAAAGATCAGTCCGGTTGCAATTCAGGAAAATAATAAACCCGGACAAGCAATGAATAATGGTCATTTACAGATTTACAGACCACAAGTGAAAATGAATAATGATAAGGAACATAAACCTGCTCCGGCTAAAATATCTAATATAAAGGATGTGAAACGACCTTCTGAACGAAATACAACAAATCAACAACGTAATGTAAAACCTCAGGAAAATAAAAAAACAGAAAAAAAACAAAATGTTTCAAAGCCGACAAATTCAACTATCAAACCACAACCGTCACAACCGCAAAAAATTAATCCATCCAATAAAAATGACAGACAACAACAACAGAATTCAGTAAAACCACAGAACAACAATAATAAAGCACAACCTGCCCAACCACGAAATGGAAGTCCAACCAATACTAATGAAAGGCGACAACAACCAAATACCGTTAAACAGCAGAACAATACTAATCAGGTTCAACCTGCACAGCAACGGAATGTAAATCCAACCAATACTAATTCAAGCAGACAACAACCGAATGCCGTAAAACCTCAAAACAACAATAATAAAACACAACCTTCCCAACCACGAAATACGAATCAACCGAATAAGGGGCAGCAACCGAATAATGCAAAACCACAGAACAGTAGAAATAATCCACCCAGATAATACGAATTATTAAATAAAACAAAATGAAAACAAATAAAATAACAAAAGTATTGATTGCGCTGGATTATAATCCAACCGCACAAAAAGTAGCAGAAACTGGATTTTCATTAGCAAAATCTATGGGCGCTGAAGTTGTCTTATTACATGTTATCTCAGATCTGATTTATTATACGACACGGGAATATACTCCCATCATGGGGTTTGCAGGGTTTATGGAAATGGGACAAATGCAATTAGATAATATTGAAGGATTGATTAAAGCGTCCAAGCATTATCTTGACAAATCAAAACAACATCTGGGGGATGAGACCATTCAGACCCTTGTAACCGAGGGTGATTTTGCGGATTCAATTTTAAAGACGGCAAAAGAAATACATGCAGATATTATTGTGATGGGTTCTCATAGCCATAGGTGGGTTGAAGAAATTCTAATGGGAAGTGTAACGGAAAAAGTTTTACATCACTCAACTATACCACTATTCATCATTCCAACAAAAAAACATAAATAATTTGAATGTTATTTTATCTAAATACAAGGGATTAACCGCAGGGCAGGCAAAAGAAAAGATACTCAGCGAAGGTTATAATAAACTGCCATCTTCAAAGCCGAAAGATATTTTTTCTATTGCGCTGGGTGTTGCCAAAGAGCCAATGTTTATTCTTTTGGTTGCATGCGGCACGTTATATTTGGTTCTGGGTGATATGAGAGAAGGGTTAATACTTCTCTTGTTCGTTTTCGTAATCATGGGGATTGAATTTTTTCAAGAAAAGAAAACCGAAAAAGCGCTGGATGCATTAAAAGATATGGCAAGCCCCAGAGCTTTAGTTATCAGGGATGGCGAGGAAATTCGTATTGCCGGTTTTGAAGTTGTTACCGATGATATTATTGTTTTACAGGAAGGCGACAGGGTTCCGGCAGATGCCACAGTTATTCATTCTGTGAATTTACTTGCCGATGAATCTTTACTTACTGGAGAACCAGTACCTGTTAGAAAAAATGATTGGGATGGAATTGAAAAAATTGTTCAACCTGGTGGCGATGATTTGCCTTTTGTTTTTTCCGGATCTATGATTGTTCATGGCAATGGTATTGCTAAAGTTACAAGCATAGGAACCAATACCGAAATTGGGAAAATCGGGAAAGCGCTCGGTGAAGTAATAGAAGAACCTACCAGACTAAAAAAGGAAATGAGCTCTCTTGTAAAAAAAATTACAATTATTGCAATTATTCTTTGTGCTTTAGTAATTATTGGGTACACACTTTCACGTGGAAATTTAATTACTGGTTTTTTGGCAGGAATAACTCTTGCAATGGCTATTTTACCAGAAGAGTTTCCTGTAATTCTTACTATTTTTATGGCTCTTGGAGCTTGGCGAATGTCAAAGAAAAAAGTGTTGACACGAAACCCATCTGCAATAGAAACATTGGGCTCGGCAACAGTTTTATGTACAGATAAAACAGGAACGCTCACTCAAAATAAAATGACTGTTTCAAAACTTTATAATGGAAAAGAATTTTTACAAGTTGAAAAAACGAATGAGCTTCTTTCCGATTTTCATGAAATTATAGAGTATGGCATTCTTTCCAGCCAAATAAATCCTTTTGATCCCATGGAAAAAGCTATTTCAAATATAGGAGATTTATTTCTGAAAGAAACTGAACATATTCATGCGAACTGGGAAATGATTAAAGAATATCCTCTCTCGAAAGAACTTCTTGCCATGTCACGCGTTTTCTCGTTTAAAGGCACACAAGAAAAAACGATTGCAACAAAAGGAGCTCCCGAAGCCATTTTTGATCTTTGTCATTTATCAGAAGAAAATAAAAAAAAATTATCTCTTGCAGTAGAAGAATTAGCATCAGATGGTTTAAGAGTGTTGGGTGTTGCTAAAGCAAAAATTAATGCAACTGGATTACCTGAAATTCAACACGATTTTACTTTTGAGTTTATTGGTCTGATAGGTCTTTCTGATCCAATTCGTAAAAATGTAAAACAAGCTGTTAGCGAATGTTACAAAGCGGGTGTAAGAGTTATAATGATTACAGGAGATTACCCGATTACAGCCAAACATATTGCGGTGGAAATTGGACTTGAAAATTCTGATAATTGCATCACTGGTCATGAACTCCAGTTAATGACAGAGGATGAATTATGCGAAAAAATTAAAACAATAAATGTATTTGCAAGAGTGATTCCTGTGCAAAAGTTTAAAATTGTAGAAGCATTAAAGAAAAACAATGAAATTGTTGCTATGACCGGAGATGGGATCAATGATGCACCTGCACTTAAATCAGCTCACATCGGAATTGCAATGGGCGAAAAAGGGACAGATGTTGCGCGTGAAGCTTCTTCATTGGTACTTATGGATGATAACTTTTCGTCCATTGTGGGAGCTGTAAAAATGGGGAGACGGATTTTTGACAATCTCCAGAAAGCCTTTGGATACACGTTTGCAATACATGTGCCCATTGCCGGATTATCATTAATCCCAATTTTATTTGGAAATTTCCCGCTCATTTTATGGCCAGTACATATCGTGTTTCTTGAGTTAATAATTGATCCCGCTTGCTCTATCATTTTTGAAGCAGAAAAAGAAGAAAAAAATATCATGACCCGTCCTCCCAAGAAAATAGATGAACCATTTTTTGGTGGTAGAAAAATTTTATTCAGCTGCCTGCAAGGACTGGGAATTCTAATTATAACATTTGGAGTTTATGTTGTTGGTTTGCGCCTTGGGTATGACGCTAAAGAAGTTCGTGCTATGGCATTTATTACATTATTAATTTCAAATCTGGCAATTATTTTAACCAACCGATCATGGAGCGATAATATTTTTCAGATATTAGCTACACCCAATAAAGCAGTATTTTGGATTACTGGAGGTGCAATTCTCTTTCTGGCAATCATTTTAAATGTTCCGTTTTTTCTGGATTTATTCCAATTTCAAAAACTTTCTTTCTTCAATATTGTCATCTGTAGTTTGGCTGGATTAACAACCATTGTTTGGTTTGAAATATATAAATTAGTTAGATTTAAAAAACGGATATTGATTTGAAAAAGTTAATGAAAAAGAATATTTTTTAAATACATATAGATAATAAAAAATATTCCTTCTGAAGAAAATGTATTATTCGTTAATTTAAAATAAACAAATGGAAAATTCACTATTAACCCAGGCTGTAAAAGTATTTATGGCAGAGATTATGTATTCAGCAAAAAAGGCAAAAGCCGTTCTGATTAAAGGCAGGAAAAAAAAGTATTTAAACTTTACAATTAAAAAAGATGTAATCATGACACAACCCAAATCCATCATTGTAGAACAAAAAGAAAAAAATGAATCGGAAGAAAAAATATTTACTTCGGTTAAAGTTGGATCTGTTAACGTTGAAAATCGAATTGTAATGGCGCCTATGACCAGGTGCAGGGCTATTGGAAATATTCCAAATGAATTGATGGCGGAATATTATAAGCAGCGTTCAGGAACCGGATTAATTATAACAGAAGGCACATCACCATCTCCCAACGGACTGGGTTATGCACGAATACCGGGAATCTTTAGCAAGCAGCAGGTGGAAGGATGGAAAAAAATAACCTCAACGGTTCATGAAAGTAATGCGAAGATATTTGTACAATTCATGCATACAGGAAGGATATCTCATCCATTGAATATGCAGGAGGGTTCTCAGATACTTGCACCCTCAGCAATAAAAGCAGCCGGACAGATGTGGACGGATTCAAAACAATTACAAGATTTTCCTGAACCAAAAGAAATGACTATCGAAGACCTGCTGCATACAAAATCAGAATTTGTCACTGCAGCTTTAAATGCAATGGATGCCGGATTTGATGGGGTTGAGCTGCATGCAGCCAATGGATATCTCCTCGAACAATTTTTATCACCAGTCTCTAATATACGTACCGATTATTATGGCGGAAACATTGAAAACAGATGTCGGTTTGTATTGGATGTATTAACTGCTGTGATACAAAATATTGGAAAAGGGAAGGTAGGTATTCGTGTATCACCTTATGGCATTGCCAGTGATATGCCACATTACCCTGAAATTGACGCCACGTATAATTATCTATCAGAACAACTGAACAACTTGGGGATTGCTTATATCCATCTTGTTGACCATTCGGCCATGGGCGCTCCAAATGTACCTATGGAAATAAAAAAACAAATTAGAACTAATTTTAAAAATACATTAATTCTTTCCGGTGGGTATGATAAAGTAAGAGCTGAACAGGATATACAGAGCGGGTTAGCCGACCTCATTGCATTTGGGCGACCGTTTATTAATAATCCTGATTTGGTTGAAAGATTTAAAAATAACTGGCCTTTATCACAGGATCTCAATATGGATTTATTTTATTCTTCTGACGAAAAAGGATATATAGATTATCCGCAATATAAAGTTAAACAATAGAAAATCTTTAAACACATGACTTTTGTTGACTATTATAAAATATTAGGGATTGATAAAACTGCAGCATCGAAAGATATTAAGAACGCTTACAGGAAATTAGCCAGAAAGTATCATCCTGATTTGAACCCGAATGATAAAGATGCAAAAAAGAATTTTCAGCAGATCAATGAAGCCAACGAAGTATTAAGTGATCCTGAAAAACGTAAGAAATACGATCAATACGGAAAAGATTGGAAACATGCTGATGAATTTGACAAAGCAAAACAGTATCAGGGGCAATCATCAAATGCGCACGGGGCAAGGTATTCAGGAACACAATCTGAAGATGATTTTTCTGACTTCTTTGAATCCATGTTTGGTGGGGCATCCAACACCGGCAGAAGCAGGCAGGTGAAATTCAGAGGGGAAGATTACAATGCCGAATTACATCTTGATCTCATAGATGCCTATAAAACCCATAAACAAACATTAACGGTCAATGGGAAAAACATTAGAATAACAATTCCTGCCGGAATTGAAAACGGGCAAACAATTAAAATAGCCGGTCATGGAGGACAAGGAATTAACGGTGGTCCGCATGGTGACTTATTTATTACCTTTTTAATTGCCAATCATCATCAATTTAAACGATTGGAAAATAATTTATTTGCTTCTGTTGAGTTAGATTTATTTACTGCCGTTTTGGGAGGTGAAATTACCATTGATACATTGAACGGAAAAGTAAAATTGAATGTAAAACCCGAAACACAAAACGGAAGTAAAATAAAACTTAAAGGGAAAGGATTTCCGGTTTATAAAAATGAAGGACAATTCGGAGATTTATATGTAACCTATTCTGTTAAAATCCCAACAAATCTAACGGATAAACAAAAAGCATTATATACTGAATTATCAAGATTGTAATTTTTAAAATGAGAACAATGCAAACAGAAAATTTAATACCTGTAAATGAATTCTGTACCAACCATAACATTGAAATTTCATTTATCAGTTCATTACAACAAACAGGATTGATAGAGATTACTATTCGTAAAGACACTGTTTTTATTGATACTGAACAGCTTCGGCAAATAGAAAAATATATTCGTTTATTTTATGAGTTAGATATTAATTTAGAAGGAATTGAAACAATAACTCATTTATTACATCGGATAAATTCTTTGCAGGATGAGATTAAAACACTCAAAAATAAGCTTCGACTCTATGAAGTAAATGAATGATATGGAAAATATCTGGAGCTATACATTAACTGTAATCATGGCATTTTTTGCCATTATGAATCCGCTTGTCAATATCCCGATTTTTGTTGAGTTGACAGAAGGACTTGATGAGAAAAATAAAAAGAAAATTTCTAAAACAGCCAGTATTGTTGCTTTTGTAATTGTTCTTGCTTTTATTTTAATTGGCAAATATATCTTCCAAATATTCGGGTTAACCATTCCGGCTTTTAAAATATTTGGTGGGATTTTAATTTTTTATATTGGGTTTGAGATGCTGCAATCCAAAAATTCCAGCATACATCATCATAGAGAGATTAAATTTGATGAAGGGGTGGCTATATCCCCACTTGCTATTCCGGTGATGGCTGGTCCCGGCACTATTGTTACAGCAATGAATTTTGTGGTTAATGCAAATTTTTTTCAAGTACTGATAACTATTTTTATTTTGGCTTTCATCGTGTTTTTAAGTTATGTCGCCTTTATTTACAGTAGTTATATAATTAAGATCATCGGGGCAAAAAACTTTGTTGTCATTGGGAAAATTATGGGATTAATTTTAGGTGTGTTGGGCGCTAATATGTTAATAAACGGAATTAAATTAGCATTTAATATATGAAGAAAATATACATTAATCAGGATGCTCCTTCTTTTTGGAGTATTTCAGCTTCCGAATTACTTAACAGACTGCATGCAACCGACAGAGGTCTTTCAACCCATGAAGCCAGGAAACGACTAATAAGTTATGGTGCGAATCGTTTGAAACCTCAAAAACATTCGGATACGTTTTCACTTTTGATTGCTCAGTTCAAAAGCCCGATCATTCTTATTCTTTTAATTGCAACGGGTTTGTCATTGTTTTTGCATAATATTATTGATGCTTCAATTATTCTTGCTATCGTTGTCATTAGCGGACTTCTTGGTTTTTGGCAGGAACATAGCGCTTCCAATGCTGTTGCCAAGTTACTTGCTATTGTACAAATTAAAGCAGCATTACTTCGTGATGGTCAGCAACAAGAAATTCCTGTTGAAATGATTGTGCCGGGGGATATTGTAATTTTAAATGCCGGTGACATTGTTCCCGGAGATTGCCTGATCCTTGAAGCAAAAGATATTTTTGTTGATGAAGCCATGCTTACCGGAGAAACCTTTCCTGTTGAAAAATCAGTTGCGGTGCTTCCAGCAGATATTGCTCTCGCTCAGCGAACAAATGCAGTTTGGATGGGAACTCATATCGTTAGTGGTAGTGCAAAGGTATTAGTTATATTTACAGGTGTAAACACTGAATTTGGTAAGGTGTCGGATCATCTTAAACTCAAACCGCCTGAAACCGAATTTGAACATGGCATTCGACGGTTTGGATATTTTCTTGGTGAAGTAACTCTCATTTTGGTCGTTATCATTTTTGCCATCAATGTTTATCTGCATCGTCCTGTACTTGAATCTTTTCTTTTTTCATTGGCGCTTGCAGTTGGATTAACTCCACAGTTATTGCCTGCAATCATCAGTATCAATCTTGCACATGGGGCAAAAAAAATGGCTCAGAAAAAAGTGATTGTTAAACGGCTTGCCTCCATTGAAAACTTCGGCAGCATGAATGTAATCTGTTCTGATAAAACAGGCACTCTCACGGAAGGAAATGTACAGGTTCAATCAGCACTTGATGTGAATGGAGTTGTGAATGATAAAGTATTTCTGTATTCATATCTCAATGCTTCTTATGAAACCGGTTTTACAAACCCTATAGATAAAGCTATTTTAAACTATCGTAAACTTGACTTGACTGAATATCAAAAAAAAGATGAAATTCCTTATGACTTTTTAAGAAAACGATTAAGTATAGCAGTTGCACACGGTGATTCACATTTTATGGTCACCAAAGGTGCATTGACAAACATACTCGAAGTTTGTACTTCTGCTGAAACGAAAGAGGGAGCTATCGTTAATATCACATCCATACAAGATCAAATCCAGAAACACTTTATTGAGTTCAGTGATCAGGGCTTTCGTACAATAGGTATTGCATATAAAAATATTCCATCCGAATCACCTATAAACAAAGGGGATGAGAAGGATATGACGTTTATAGGGTTTCTTACTCTTTTCGATCCGCCAAAGAGTAATATTGTTGATACCATTGCCAGCTTAAAGAAACTGGGGGTTTCACTAAAAGTGATCACAGGTGATAATCATCTTGTTGCAGCGAGCTTAAGTAAAAAAATGGGACTGTCAGAAACTAAAATTATCACGGGCTCTGAACTTCATCAACTAAGTGATGGCGCACTGCTCAGACGTGTTGGCCAATTGGATGTGTTTGCTGAAATAGAACCTAATCAGAAGGAGCGAATAATAATTGCTATGCGGAAAGCCGGAAATGTGGTGGGTTACATGGGGGATGGGATCAATGATGCTTCTGCTATTCATGCTGCGGATGTAGGTATTTCAGTCGATACGGCTGCGGATGTTGCCAAAGATGCCGCAGATATTGTTTTGCTTGAAAAAGATTTGGGCGTTTTGATAGAGGGTGTACGTCAAGGGCGCATAACCTTTGCCAATACATTAAAATATGTGTTTATGGCTACAAGTGCTAATTTTGGAAATATGTTCAGCATGGCAGGCGTATCGCTTTTCATTCCGTTTCTTCCCTTACTGCCCAAGCAAATATTGCTTACCAATCTGTTGACTGATTTTCCTGAAATGACCATTGCTACTGACAGAGTGGATGATGAAATGATTGACCATCCCAGACGATGGGATATCAAGGCGATTCGCAAGTTTATGATTACCTTCGGTCTGGTAAGTTCTGTCTTTGACTATCTCACCTTTGGACTTCTATTGCTTGTCCTTCGTGCCAATGAGGCACAGTTTAGAACAGGTTGGTTTTTGGAATCAGTTATCTCTGCATCAATGATCGTTCTCGTAATTCGGAGCAGAAAGCCATTCTTCAGAAGCAAACCCGGAAAATATCTTTTAATTACTACACTCTCAATAGCTGTTATTACTCTGGTTTTACCCTTTACACCGCTTGGAACAGTATTCGGGTTTACTCATCTCAGCATGACCACCTATCTGCTTTTATTTTTGATTGTGGTTTTATATATAGTTGCCGCAGAAGTTACCAAAAGAATTTTTTATAAAAAGGTTAAGTTGTAAAATTATTCAGAAAATAATATGTAAATTTTTTATATGTATTGTGTGAAAATTAAATTTTTTTTTAAGATTTGTTAAGAAATCAAATATTTATACCATGATTCACAAAGATTTTGAAGTAAAAGTGCTTGGCAAAGGAACGATAAGGTCTCCGTTAGAACCTTCATTTAATCATGAAGAATTGTCATTTGGTTTTATTGAAACCATTGACAGAGTTTTATTTGATGCATCCTTAACACATTTTAAACATTGTCATAAAATCGGTGAAACCCCTGTTTCTTTTGAAAAAGCCGGACCGCATAAGTGTTTGTATTTTGAACCTGCTAAAACCAAAGCAGCCATTGTTACTTGCGGTGGGTTATGCCCCGGATTAAACAATGTAATTCGCAGTATTGTCAACCAGCTTTATTATCGATACAATGTTGATCAGATTGTAGGAATACAATATGGATTCGAAGGTTTTATTTCCGGATATAATCATCCGATTCTGGATCTTACACCTCAAAGCGTTGAAAACATTCATCTTTTTGGAGGAACTATTCTTGGAACATCCCGTGGGAGTCAGGATGTAATCCAAATAGTTGACACGCTCAGCGCATTAAATATAAATATATTGTTTTGTATTGGAGGCGATGGTACTTTGCGCGGAGCACATGCCATTCATGAAGAAATAACAAAACGTGATCTGACCATTTCAGTGGCAGGAATTCCTAAAACCATTGATAATGATATTAATCTGATTGATAAATCGTTTGGATTCGAAACTGCCTTTACCATTGCGAATGACATCATTAGTTGTGCGCATAATGAAGCCATTGGTGCATTCAATGGAATTGCTGTGTTAAAACTGATGGGACGCGAATCGGGATTTATAGCAGCGTATGCAGCTCTATCAAATCAGGAGGTAAATTTTGTTCTTGTTCCCGAGATGAATTTCGATTTGCATGGTTCAAAAGGGTTCTTGAATATATTGCGTAAACGCCTTGATGATAGACATCATGCATTGGTTGTAGTCGCTGAAGGATCAGGACAGCATTTTTTTGAAAATGAAATATTGGAAAAGGATGCATCTGGAAATATTAAAAATAAAGATATTGGTTTGTATTTAAAAGATAAAATAACAGAGGAATTTCAATCAGGAAATTTTCCTTTTACACTTAAATACATTGATCCAAGTTATATTATTCGAAGCGCCCCTGCCAATGCGAATGACAGCAAGTTTTGTAACCTTCTTGCACAAAATGCGGTTCATGCTGCAATGGCAGGTAAAACCGATTTTGTCATAGGACATTGGAACAATCTGTTTACACTATTGCCTATTCCCATTGCCGTTTCAAAAAGAAAAAAAATTAATATGGATGGTGAATTGTGGTGGAATGTATTGGAAACAACAGGGCAGCCAATATCAATGAAAAATTAATTGTCATCATCAAGATTGTAACGGAATGCGAAAACATCCTTTAAAACCATCAATGTGTGAATATTACAAATCTTTCTTTGCATAGCGTAGTGTTTATGAGTTTTAAATAGAGTACCTTTGCATAAATAATTTAAAATAATTTTTATGAACAACGGAACAGTAAAATTTTATAATGATTCGAAAGGATTCGGATTCATTAAAGACGCAAATTCAAATGAAGAATACTTCGTGCATGTAACTGGAATAACAGAAAGTATCAGTCAGAATGATGAAGTAACTTTTGATTTGCAAGAAGGAAAAAAAGGATTAAATGCCATTAATGTAAAACTTATATAGTTCAAGATTACAAGACATTTATTAATTTTAAAAAGTGGTTGCCTCAATGTTGAAGCAGCCACTTTTTTTATTAAATTCTGAACTAATTATTAATGTGTGAATGTTGTAACATATTTTTATAATTATATAACACTTTCCGTAAATAAACGATGTAACATTGTAGCTATTCTATATAACAAATAAAATAGTTGAAATTATTTATCAAATACATGGTGAGCAACCGCTGTAAAATAGTGGTAAAGGAAGTGTTGAAAAATTTGGGACTCCATTTTATTGTTGTTGATTTAGGTGAGATTGATATCATGGAAGATATTAATATCAAGCAGCAAGAGCAACTAAAAATTGCTTTACACAATTCAGGATTTGAATTGATGGACGACAAGCGTGCGATTTTAATTGAGAAAATAAAAAATATTATTATTGAAATGGTTCATTATTCAAATGAAACAGTTAAAATTAAATTTTCTGTTTTTTTAAGTGAAAAATTAGATCATGATTATACGTATATGGCAAATTTGTTTTCCGAAGTGCAAGGAACTTCCATTGAGCAATTTATCATCTCACATAAAATTGAGCGAATAAAAGAATTGCTTATGTATGATGAATTAAACATTTCGGAAATAGCATGGAAAATGAATTACAGCAGTGTTGCTTATTTATGCAATCAATTTAAGAAATTCACAGGACTCTCACCTTCTGATTTTAAAAAATTGAAAGACAAAAAACGGAAATCGATTGAAGAAATTTAAAAATTCAAATTAAGAAGGTGTAATAAAAAAATAATAAAATGGAAACATCAAAATTACAACAATCCCGATACGCCAGAAGCTTGATAGAAGCCAGTCGTGACCCTTTGTTTACAATCAGTCCTGAAGGGAAAATTACCGATATGAACAATGCTTCGATAAATATGACAGAAGTTACCCGCGAGAAACTGATTGGGACGGATTTCTTTGACTATTTTACAGATCCTGATAAAGCGCGTGAAATTTACAAACAAGTTTTTGCAGAAGGTTTTGTGGCTGATTTTCCGTTAACCATCCGTGATGGTAAGCTGACAGATGTTTTATTTAACGGATCCGTATATAAAGATGAGTTTGGAAAAGTTCTTGGTGTGGTTGTAGTGGCAAGAGATGTAACCGATCATAAACGAATTGAAAAAGAATTGCTTGAAGCAATAGTGGTTGCAGAGCAGGCAACTGTTATTGCTGAAGAAGCACAGGTCAAAGCAGAGAAAGCCACATGGATAGCAGAAAATGCAGTGAAAGCAAAACAGCAATTTTTGTCCAACATGAGTCATGAGATCCGCACACCCATGAATGCGATCATCGGATTTACGAAAGTATTGTTTAAAACAGATTTGACAGCCAAACAAAATGAATATTTAACAGCCATAAAACTAAGTGGGGATGCACTTATCGTGCTCATTAATGATATACTTGACCTGGCAAAAGTTGCTGCAGGGA
>CAYVNP010000006.1:0-69305 GCA_964452905.1 uncultured Bacteroidales bacterium | reverse complement strand
TGCAGGGAAAATGACATTTGAGCAAATACCTTTCAGAATGGCCTTATCCATTTCAGCCATGCTTCATTTATTTGAGATTAAAATACTTGAAAAAAATTTAGTTTTGGTTAAAGAATACGATGATAAAATCCCTGAAGTATTGATTGGCGACCCGGTTCGTCTGCATCAGATTATTATGAATCTAATGAGCAATGCCATTAAGTTTACAACAACTGGAAAAATTACTGTCAGTGTTCGTTTGCTGAGTGAGGATGAGGAAAAAGCAAGTCTCGAATTTGCTATTGAGGATACAGGGATTGGAATATCGGAAGATAAAATGGTAAATATTTTTGAAAACTTTCAACAAGCTACCAGTGGTACTTCAAGGTTATATGGAGGTACGGGTTTAGGATTGTCAATTGCTAAACATTTGGTTGAAGCGCAGGGTGGAAGGATACGTGTGAAAAGTAAAATAGATGAAGGTTCTGTTTTTAGTTTTATTTTACCGTTTCAAAAAACAAAGGATCAAGCTGAATTTGATGTCGGCATAATGGAATGGGATACAGAGGTTAAATATATTAAAGTGTTGGTGGTTGAAGATATAGCGTTAAATCAATTATTGATGAAAACAGTCCTAGATGATTTTGGATTTGAACACGAGAATGCGGAGAATGGGAAAATTGCCATCGAAAAACTAAAAGCCAAATCATACGATATTATTTTGATGGATTTGCAAATGCCCGAAATGAATGGATTTGAAGCTACGGAATATATTCGTAACATAATGAACTCGAATATCCCCATCATTGCTTTAACTGCCGATGTAACTACGGTGGATCTGGAAAAATGCAAGGCAGTTGGTATGAATGATTATATATCAAAACCAATAGACGAAAGATTATTATACAGTAAAATAATAACATTGGTTAAGAAATCTAATCTTGTTAAAGATAATGAAGAGCAGGATATTACGAACGATGAACATAAAAAATTAAGATGTACGGATATGTCATATTTAATTCATCGTACAAAAGCAGATCCCAAATTGATGATGGAAATGATTTCTCTTTATTTAAAACAAACGCCTCCTTTAATCAAGGCAATGAAACAAAGTTTCCAGGATAAAGATTGGAATACATTGCATGCTGCACTGCATAAAATGATTCCTTCATTTTCTATAATGGGTATCAGTTCGGATTTTGAGAAAATGGCTAAAAAAGTCATGGAATATGCAAGTACACAGTTACAAGCAGATGAGATACCCAACATTGTTTTAAAGATTGAAAATGTATGCATACAGGCATGTGAAGAATTAGAGGAAGAATTTACCAGAATTAAAAGTAAGAACTAATGAATAAAGAAAAAATAAAACTTTTCCTTGTTGATGATGATGCGGTGTTTTTAAAATCACTCGAAATTGAATTTCTTCAATATTCTGATTTTATTATTGAAGCATATGCAACAGGAGAACTTTGTATCGATAATTTATCACATAACCCTGATGTAATCATTTTGGATTATCTGCTTGACGGCATTGAAAAAAAATCCATGAACGGAATTGAGGTTCTGGATAAAATAATTGCATTCAACCCTGATATTCCCGTAGTGATATTATCTTGTCAGGATAAAATTGAAGTAGCTGTAGACTGTATGCATCACAAGGCATATGATTATGTAGTGAAAAGCGAAACTGCTTTCATGCGGTTACAAAAAATAATCACGAATATATTCCGGTACAAAAAGATTGAAAAAGAATTGAATTGGTATATGGATAGGATGTAAGTATCCCTAAAATCCTACAAGATAAAATTAGGCAAAAAAGTCGACATGTTTAAAATAACACCAATATTGTCCGTAATAGTGTCTGTAAAATAAAAAAGGCATTAATTTTTTTTTGATTATTAATGACTTAATTTAAAATTTGGTAGCCCCACCAGGACTCGAACCTGAATTTAAAGTTTAGGAAACTTCCGTTCTATCCCTTGAACTATGGGGCCTAATTAATTTGAATAAGCAAATTTAAAATTTAATTGAATATAAAAATCCATCTACATAAATTTAGTTATTCAAATATTGATTAATTATTACAATGAAATTTTACAAAGCAACATAGAATTATTAGATTTAATTCGTCATTTGAAATTATTTAAAATACTCATGTTTGTAACAATTGTTACTGTATTCTTCTTGTTTTATAGTTACTTTTGAAAAATATAAAATTAAATAGTATGGAAAATACAGAATTTAAAAAAGCTGAAATATTCAGTTTTAATCGTGAGATCAGTTATACCGATGGGGCTATTGTCAGCAAACTGATCGTGAAAAAAACCAGTGGAAATGTTACTTTGTTTTCGTTTGACAAGGGACAATCACTCAGTGAACACACAGCTTCGTTTGATGCATTGATTCAGGTGATTGATGGTAATGCTGAGGTAATAATTAATAAAACATCCTATGTGTTAAATGCAGGTGAATCCATCATTATGCCTGCTAATATTCCTCATGCAGTGAAAGCTCCGGAAAAATTCAAGATGATACTAACAATGATTAAAAGTAGTTAATAAGTTTAACTAGTAGACTAATCGTGTTTATTATTTATCACTTGAAAAGTATTTTTAATTAAAGTTATATACTTAAATTGACTGCTTCAACTGAAACAATTTCAGGAGCAGCTTTTTTAACGAATGTTTCAACACCTTGTTTGAGTGTCATTAAACCCATCGGACAGGTAGAACAAGCACCTTGCAATTTAACTTTAACTACGTTTTCTTCCGTAATTTCAATGAATTCGATATTTCCACCGTCAGCAACCAGATAAGGTCTTACCTGATCAATGGCAGCCAATACTTTTTCCTGTAATGTGTTATTTTCTGACATATGATTATTTATTATTTATTTTATTGTTCTTATAGCTATTTGTTGAGCCGTATTTTCTGCCAGATGCATGAATGCATCCGAAACGATTGAATTTTTCTCAAGTACGGCAGGTATACCTTTATCACCAGATTCGCAAACGCTCTGAACAAGCGGTATCTGTGCAAGCAATGGAATATTCATAAGTTGTGAGAGTGTTTTACATCCGTCTTTTCCAAAGATAAAATATTTATTGTTTGGAAGTTCAGCAGGAGTAAAATAAGCCATGTTTTCAACCAGTCCGATAATAGGGACATTTACGTCAGGATTCATGAACATATTCACTGCTTTACCAGCATCAGCCAGAGCAACTTTTTGAGGAGTACTCACCACAATCACTCCCGTTACGTTGACTTTCTGGATCAGCGTAATTTGAATATCGCCTGTTCCGGGTGGCAGGTCAATGATCAGGTAATCCAGTTCACCCCAGTCAGCTTCAAAAAATAATTGGGATAATGCATTGGAAGCCATAGGACCCCGCCAGATCAACGCTTTTTCACGGGGAACAAAAAATCCGATGGATAATAATTTTATTCCGTATTTTTCTATCGGTGTGATAATATGTTTTCCATCTTTCTCGGTAACAACGGGGTGTGCATCTTCAAGATCGAACATGATAGGAATGGATGGACCGTAAATGTCAGCATCAATCAATCCGGTGCGAGCCCCTTTTTTTGCAAGGGCAATAGCCAGATTCACCGCTACTGTTGATTTACCGACACCACCTTTTCCGGATGCAACTGCAATGATATTTTTTACCTGCGGTAAAGATTGATCTTCTTTTTTTCTACTTGATGTAACCTTTGATGTAAGAGTAACTTCAACTTCGGCTTTTGGATCAATATGTTGATGAATGGCATCTATACAATCTTTTTTTAACTGATCTTTCAAGGGACAAGCAGGTGTAGTAAGGACAAGAGTGAATGAAATTTTTTTATTTTCAATCTGAATATCTTCAATCATTTTCAACGTGACCAGATCCCTTTTCAGGTCAGGATCCATCACATGCCGCAATGCATCTGTAATTTGTTCGGAAGAATAGCTCATTTTTTTGTTTAGAATGCGTAAAAATAATATTATTTTTTCAAATAGCGATATTCGTGCTGTTATATATCATGTTCAAATTGATAATTGGAAATCAGATATTGGAAATTTTTACATTCAATGGTAAACAAAACATTACTAAAATAAACATATTAATTAAAAGTGAATATAATATATGTTTGTAATTTCTTCTGTCTATTTGTCATAATTATTAAGTCTCGCTTTTCATAGGTATTTCCAAAAAGCATGACAATATTTCGTAATATAATAGAATATAATTATTTGGCATAATCATTGAAAAAGCTAATTACCATAAATTATAAATTTTAAAAAATAAAAATATGTCAAAAATAATAGGAATAGACCTTGGAACAACAAACTCCTGTGTAGCAGTTATGGAAGGAAACGAACCTGTAGTAATTCCTAACAGTGAAGGACGGAGAACGACTCCATCCATTGTTGCTTTTACGGATAATAATGAACGCAAAGTGGGTGACCCTGCCAAACGTCAGGCAATTACCAACTCACAGCGTACTGTTTATTCAATCAAGCGTTTCATGGGTGAAACGTTTGACAGAGTGACGAAAGAAACAGGACGTGTTTCATACAAAGTGGAAAAAGGAGAGAACAATACACCCCGTGTGCATATTGACGGTCGCTTATATACTCCCCAGGAAATCTCAGCAATGATTTTACAGAAAATGAAAAAAACCGCTGAAGATTATTTAGGTCAGGAAGTGAAAGAAGCCGTTATCACTGTCCCAGCTTATTTCAGCGATTCACAGCGTCAGGCAACCAAAGAAGCCGGTGAGATCGCAGGTCTGATTGTTCGACGAATCATCAATGAACCAACAGCCGCTGCACTTGCTTATGGCATGGATAAAAAACATAAAGATATGAAAATAGCTGTGTATGACCTTGGTGGCGGTACATTTGATATTTCAATCCTCGAACTGGGTGAAGGTGTGTTTGAAGTGAAATCAACCAATGGTGATACCCACTTAGGTGGTGATGATTTTGATCAGGAAGTGATCAACTGGCTGGCAGATGAATTTAAAAAAGATGAAGGTATTGATTTGCGTAGGGATCCGATGGCATTGCAACGTTTGAAAGAAGCCGCTGAAAAAGCAAAAATTGAATTGTCCAGTTCAACCTCAACAGAAATTAATCTTCCTTACATTATGCCGGTGGATGGTATTCCAAAGCATTTGGTACGCCAATTGACACGCGCAAAATTTGAACAACTGTGTGATCATTTGATTCAGGCAACTGTACATCCTTGTGAACAAGCATTGAAAGATGCAGGTATGAATGCTTCAAACATAGATGAAGTAATCCTTGTGGGTGGTTCAACTCGTATTCCTGCTATTCAGCAATTGGTAGAAAAGTTTTTTGGTAAAACACCTTCTAAAGGGGTGAACCCCGATGAAGTAGTTGCTGTTGGCGCTGCAATTCAGGGTGGTGTTTTGACCGGTGAAGTAAAAGATGTATTGTTGCTCGATGTAACTCCTCTTTCTCTCGGAATTGAAACACTGGGTGGCGTAATGACCAAACTTATTGAATCCAACACAACTATTCCAACTAAAAAATCAGAAGTCTTTTCCACTGCTGCCGATAGTCAGACATCCGTTGAAATCCACGTACTGCAAGGTGAAAGATCTATGGCAAAGGATAACAGAACAATTGGTCGTTTCCACCTGGATGGTATTCCACCTGCACCGCGCGGTATTCCTCAGATAGAAGTAGCATTTGATATTGATGCCAATGGTATTATCAATGTGTCTGCTAAAGACAAAGCAACCGGAAAATCACAGAACATCCGTATTGAAGCATCTTCAGGACTGAGCGATTCGGAAATAGAAAAAATGAAGAACGAAGCCAAAGTCAATGAAGAATCTGACAAAAAGGAAAAAGAACGGATTGATAAGCTGAATGCAGCCGATGGCTTGATATTCCAAACCGAAAAACAACTGAAAGAATTTGGTGATAAAGTTCCTGCAGATAAAAAAGAGCCGATTGAAAAAGCATTGAATGAACTGAAAGAAGCACATAAATCACAAAATTTAGACAGCATTGAACGTGCAACCAACACGCTGAATACGGCATGGCAAGCTGCCAGTGAAGAAATGTACAAGGCAAGCCAAGGTCAGGAACAAGCACAGAATCCCGGAGGAAAAGCACAACAACCCGATTCAACCAATGCAAATGCATCATCATCTGACCCCGGAGTTACTGATGTGGATTATGAAGAAGTGAAATAATTATCCGTGAGTATTTATCAGTGAACTGAGAACAATATTCAGGTAAATTTGAATGAAAATAAAATTTAATTGTTATTTTTGTTCATATAAATAATCATTAAAATTAAACAGAATGTATACAATAGAAAATTACAACTTCAAAGGGAAAAAGGCGATTGTTCGCGTTGATTTCAACGTGCCTTTAAATAAAGAAACATTACAGGTTAGCGATGATACGCGTATCCGTGGTGCACTGAAAACAATTAAAAAAATTATTGACGATGGTGGCGCAGCTATCCTGATGTCACACCTTGGCAGACCAAAAGAAGGTCCTGAAAATAAATTCTCTTTGAAACATATTATTCCTGCTTTGTCTGCATTGACAGGGAAAGACATCAAATTTGCCGATGACTGTTTAGGAGAATCAGCTAAAAAACTTTCATCTGAATTAAAGTCAGGTGAAATCTTATTGCTCGAAAATCTTCGTTTCTACAAAGAAGAGGAAGGTAAAGTTAAAAAAGATGGTCTGACAGAAGAAGAAGCCAAAGCCAAGAAAGCCGCCATGAAAGAAAAACAACGGAAAATGGCTGAACAACTGGCAACGTATGCAGATGTATATGTGAATGATGCGTTTGGTACAGCTCACCGCGCACATGCTTCTACAGCGATCATTGCTGATTTTTTTCCAACTGAAAAATTATTCGGTTACCTGATGGTGTCTGAACTTTTAGCATTGGAAAAAGTTTTATCACAATCTGAAAAACCATTCACAGCTATCATGGGTGGTGCAAAGGTGTCTGATAAAATTCTTGTGATTGAAAATCTTATTGATAAAGTGGATAATCTGATCATTGGCGGTGGTATGACTTATACCTTCATCAAGGCACAGGGCGGTAATATTGGGAAGTCGCTTTGTGAAGAAGATAAACTGGAACTTGCTCTTGAGGTAATCAAGAAAGCAAAAGCCAAAGGTGTTAACCTGATCCTGCCTGTTGATCAGGTGATTGCCGATAACTTCTCCAATGACGCACAGACCGCTGTTACCAAGATAGCTGACGGTAAAGATGGCTGGTTAGGTCTTGATATTGCTGACGAATCAATCAAACTGTTCAGTGATGTGATTGAAAATTCCAAGACCATTCTTTGGAACGGTCCAATGGGCGTGTTCGAAATGGAAAAATTCCAAAAAGGCACAGTAGCCATTGCTCAGTCAATAGCGAAAGCAACATCAAAAGGCGCTTACAGCTTAGTTGGCGGTGGTGATTCAGTTGCCGCTGTGAACAAATTCAAACTCTCCGACAAAGTGAGTTATGTTTCTACAGGTGGTGGCGCTATGCTTGAATATATTGAAGGTAAAGTACTTCCGGGTGTGAAAGCAATTCGCGGAAAATAGTTCTTTTAGAATGACAAATGACGAATTACTTATTACGAATATTTATATTTTTAATTTATAAGTTCGGATAAATACTTAATATGTTTTTAAAAGCTCTGATAATATAAATTGTCGGAGCTTTTTAATTAAATTTATTTTCTGCAAAAATTTAATGGTGATTGAGCTAGTCCTTCACCATTAAATGCAATATGCATGAAATAAAGATTTAAATTCTTCTGTATCATTACTGCTTCATATTTAAAATATTTTTATTTATTCAGTTTCTATATATATTAGAATTTATCTATCTTTAAATTTAGGAAAAGATTAAATATTATTTTAATGAATATGAGTTATGAAAATAGTATAAATAAAAGGAGTTCATAGTCTTCCATTTTGTTTATACATGAATACTTTCTGTATACATTTGAATACATTTCAGATATTTTTATAAATAGTGCATCAATTAGATTTTAAGTTTGCTATATTTGTGTTGACGTTTTGTATATGATAACAAAAGAATACATATTAACTTCTATAAAAACCTACAAACCTGAACTAACACGACTAGGGATTCGTAACATCGGACTTTTTGGTTCATACCTAAGAGGCGAACAGTCGGAAAAAAGTGATATTGATATTTTGATTGATTTTGAACCGGATAAGGAAAATTACGATAATTATATGGCTGTTTATGATATATTTGAGAACCTTTTTAAAAATGAAAAGGTTGAAATTGTTACTAAAAACGGTTTAAGTCCTTATATTGGTCCAAAGATTTTAAACGAAGTATTTTATGTCTAAGGAACCAATTGAATACTTAAAACATATTCGGGACGAGAGTTATTACATTATATCTGTCATCAACAATGATATTACCAAAGATGATTTCATTCATGATGAAACGTTAAAAAGAGCAGTTGTCAGAAGTCTTGAAATAATTGGAGAAGCTACAAAAAAAATTCCTGCTGATTTTAAAGTGAAATGGAATTCAATTTTGTGGAAGAATCTGGCTGGAATGCGGGATAGATTAATTCATGACTATATGGGTGTTAATTATTCTATAGTTTGGGATGTTGCAAAAAATAAAATCCCCGAATTATACGAACAAATTATTGACGTGATTGAAAAAGAATAAAAACTTACTTCAACTCGCTAATTTGCAAATCAGGTATTAAGATGGGCTGACAAGAGCATCACTCACAAACATTCTTTACACTTGTGTTATCTAATAGTGAAATAAATTCATAAAAGTGATACGGTTAGCAATAATTAAGTTTGGTGTTTGTCATCACTATATTGCATTTGAGTTTATTCATATTTAATCCTTGCCGGATTAGTATTGTTTCATATTAAAAATATTTTTATTTATTCAGTTTCTGTATATATTAGATTTTTTCTATCTTTGAGTTTAGGTATAGATTAAATATTCTTTTGATGAATATGAGTAGTGAAAATAGTATTTTAAAAAAAATAAATAATCTTCCTTCAATTTGCACAAATTTGGTACGCAAGATGTTTGAAAATAAAAATTATAAACAAAACAATTACACATGAAAAAATATTTAATGAGTGCATTGATCCTGTCAGCAAGTATGATCAGTTTGTTTGGGCAGAATGATTGGCAGGTGATAAAGAAATTTAATATTGCAACCAACTTTTTGGAAGCTACCGGCAATAGCTTAATGGTAGCGGGTTCCAACTCATATTATATTTCAACAAATGATTCTGTATGGAATATGTTTAATTCTTCCAATACTATACTGTCAGGAAACATTATTGATCTGGACAGGAATGATAATGCTTTTTATATTTCAACCGATAAATATGTTTATAAACAAACCGATGCGTTGAATTTGTTTTACACGCATCCAACAAACAGTATAACTCAAATTGATTTTTTTAAAAAAGACCTGATGATCAATGAAGGGGAATATGGAGGTGTTTATTTGTATAAAAATAATAATCTGATCAATTTAGATTATCCCTCTATACAATACATACATTACAAATGGTTTATTGCAGCGGATGATTCCATTGCACTGGTCGGATACGATAATAATTTCCAATCAAGAATACTAAATAATTCTACATTCAAATGGGAGATTTTTGCACCCACCGTGTATAACTGGTATTACAGTTATTTAAATAATAAAGGTATAATTATCGGAGTGACTGGAAAGGCAGGTCCCGATATATATTTTTCTACGGATTATGGTAAAACGTTCAAGAAGAGTTCGGGCAGCAATCCTGTTTCTTACGGATATAATCAGAAAACAACGTTTGAATTTGCAAATAATACAATCTATCTGGCAAGCAAAGGCATACATACATCTCTTGATTCGGGTACCACATGGAAAACAGAATTTAAAGATTCTGTTTTTGTTGACTTAAAAATCATGAACAATGCTTTGTATACCTTAACAAATAAAGGAACATTGCTGAAAAAATCAATATATGTTTTACCGGATACATTAATCATAAAACCAGTAGTGCCACCGGTTGACAGCATACCCCTTGCTGATGTGGATTCATGCATACTTGACTATACTTCACCCATTGACACGTTTTATATTAAAAGTCATTCCATACAAAACAATAAAATCAGTTTCGAATGGATTATCGTGCAGAATAAAAAAACATTTACCATCACTTCAACATTTTTGAAAGACACATGGAAATCAGGGAATATACTGGTGTATCTAACCATTACATGCAACAAGAAAAAAGGAATGCACTCAACAACACTGGTGGCTCTTTATAATTTGATAATTACAAATATTCAGGAAAATGAACTTATTCCGGAATTAAAATTTTATCCAAATCCATTCACAACCCAAACAATATTAATGCTTCCGGGAAAAGCAAATTTTACTCTGACCATAACAGATATACAAGGCAGACAAGTTAAGCAATTCAGCTGCCTGACCGGTGAGAAGTATATTTTATCCGGTGAAGGTATGGATGCCGGTTTGTACTTCTATACATTGATCAATCATTCGAATGGTAAGTTAAGCAAAGGTAAGCTGATCGTAAATAAATAGGCAGACAAAAAAAGGTTTAGCAGTTAATTTAATTATTTTGAAATATTTTTTCAAAGGGGTTTAAGAATATTAAACCCTTTTTTTTATTTTTGTATGTAATTAATGAACATAGTATATAAATTACATCTAAATCTTTTTATCATATGAAAAATTTTACACAAACTTTTAACGTGAAGAATGAAACAATTAACAAGCAATTTATTTTTTTGTTCAGTGTGTTTCTTTTAGTGATCAATCTGGGTATAGCTCAAACATTTACTAATTACAATCCCACCAATACATCGTTAGGGATCAGAGTAAAACAGATTTACGCCATTGCCATTGATGCACAAGGAAATAAATGGGTTGGAACCGGTGGGGGTGGTGTGTCAAAATTTGATGGTACTTCCTGGACCGCTTTTACAAAACAAGCCAATGGGCTACCTAACGATAATGTAAATGCTTTGGCTATTGATAATCAAGGGGTCATTTGGATTGGCACATCTTCAGGGGTTGCAAAGTTTGATGGAACTAGTTGGGTTAATTATTCTTCACAGAGTGGATACGTTAGAGCATTAATTATTGATAAGCAAGGAAACAAATGGGTTGGGACAGACAATGGAGTTTCTAAATTTGATGGTACTACTTGGACAAAATATACTACTTCTAATGGACTAGTAAATAATGAAGTGAAGTCGCTTGCAATGGATGATCAGGGTGTTTTATGGATAGGAACAAAATTAGGAGTGTCAAAATTTAATGGAACACAATGGACTACTTATCAAATGAAAGATGGATTAGCAATGAATTATGTTGACGCTATTTTCATTGATAAGCAAGGAAATAAATGGTTTGGGACAGATGGTGCAGGAGTTACAAAATATGATGGTACAAATTGGACTAACGTTGGACTTGCTTATAAAGCTGTCTATGCAATTACTGATGATGCACAAGGAAATATTTGGTTTGCTACCGGAAGCGGAGTATCAAAATTTGATGGAACCAATTGGACAACATATCAACAGTTTAATGGTTTGGCCGGTAATTGGGTTGGTGCAATTGCTATGGAAAATCAAGGCAGTATCTGGTTTGCTACTGATAATGGTGTATCGAGATTGGACTTAAATGCAGGATTAAATGATTTGAAACAATGCGGAATTCAGGTATTCCCCAATCCGGCAACCAATCTAATTAATATAAAAGGTATACCGGATAATTCAACAATTCAAATTTATGATATAACAGGGAAATTGGTGTTAACCAAACACGATCAGATGAATCAAATTAACATCAGTAATTTGCAAAGTGGTGTTTATACAATGCAAATAATGAGGAATAAAGAATTATTCACACACAAATTAATTAAGAAATAGTAACAATTGATTTGGGGCTTTGTCTAAAATAATTAACATATAAATATAAATTGGGAGTATTATACTTTAGATTGAACAATTCAGTAAACAGTCCTATTAGATAATAAGAATGAATATTTTACTATAAAAAAAAGTATTTGTAAAACTTCAAGAATATTGTGACTGCATAAACAAGTTGAGATTTGTATATTGTTTGAGATATTTGATTAAATAAAAGAAAGGATATAAGAATTCAACTTTTTAAAAAACAGACAACATGAAAATCTTTATTTTTATTTTTCTTGGATTATTATTTTCATTTTACTCCTTTTCACAATCAACAATGTTCACCGATAGTTGGACTCCAAAGAATGCCGTTATACCTGCACGTTTTGTTATTAAGAATTTTTCCGGCAATAACACAAATGTTCGGATTGACATTGATCCAAGTGTAATAATAGCTAAAATATTACCAACACATTTTGCAAATAATTGCAGTTCGTGGATGGGGAAGAAAGTTTTAACGGATACGATTCGGAAAAAACATTTTAAACACGCCGGCATAACATACATGCGTTTTCCAGGAGGCAATCTGTCAAATGATTATTTTTGGGATGGGAATATACCCCCGGTTAAAACGGATCCTAATTTTGTTGCTGTCAGTGGTACGGATGGCGCATGGAGACTGACAGTTGATAAGTTCCTTCAACTCTGCGATTCACTGAAAAGCGAACCGGTCTTTTGTGTTAACCTTTCATTGGCACGCTATTACAATGGTTCAACCCCTGTCCAATATGCCGCGCATTATGCAGCCGAATGGGTACGGTATGTGAAGAATAAAGGATATAAAGCGAAATACTGGGAAATAGGAAATGAGAATTATGGTCCATGGCAATCAGGATATATTATTGATAAGGATACAATCACTGGAGCGAAGTATGCAGATATTTTTAATGTGATAGTTGACAGTATGAAATCTGCCGATCCGAGCATTAAAGTAGGAGCAGTTATTTTGCCGGATGATGATGGAATAAAAACGTATTCGGGTTACAATTGGTGGAATAAATACTTGATCCCTAAAGTTATTGATAAAGCTGACTTCTGGATCATGCATGAATATTTTACCTTTAATTCAAATAATCTGAACAATATTACTGTTTCAGATGTACTCGGATCGGTACATATGATAAAGGACGATATAGATAAAATGCAGATATCTGTGGCAAAGTATTCAGGTAAGTCCGGTAATTATCTGCCTGTAGCTATGACGGAGTTTAATTTAAGAGCAGGGAATAAAGAAGTATCACATTTATCTGCATTGTTTTTGTCGCAGGTGATAGGAGAGTTAATAGCAAATAACTATGGAATGTATGATTTGTGGGATATGCAAAATGGCACACGTACGGATGGCGGTGATATGGGGTTTGTTTCATGGAATGATTCCGAACTGCCTGACGGAACGCCTCGCCCTGCCTTTTATTTATATTATTTATTGAATAAGATAGCAGGAGATCAAATGATAAAAGCAGTTTCAGATGATGATAGCGTGAAGGTGTATGCAACCTCATTTGCCAACGGACATCTTGGTATGTGGATCACAAACATATCTGAAAAATCAAAATCTGTTTCGATTGCTCCGAAAAACTTTTCCGGGAAAAATGTATATTGGTATGAACTGACTGCATCTTCAAAAACAAGTAAAAAAGTTTTTATTAATGGATTCACAAATAGTCTTTACACACAAGGTGGTCCATTAGGTTATGATACCATCAGCCCATTTTCACATTCCTGTCAATCCATCTCAAATATTGACATTCAACCAAATAGTATAAATTTTGTGATCATTGAAAAGGATCTGTCAACACAGGTGAACACTCATAGAAATATAAACGAAATCAGTATTTTTCCCAATCCTTCTTTCGACAATTTTAATTTGAAATCAAACATAAGCGGGAAAATAGAAGTAATGGATATTATGGGCAGAATATTATTTGCTGAAGATTTTCAAAATGAAACATCTTTTGGTGAATCATTAACTAAAGGGGTATATCTGGTGAAAATCAGTACGAATAAATCTTTACAAACATTAAAAATTATGAAACAGTAATAATTATTTTTTTTCGTTGACGATGATTTACAATCGAATTATAAATAATAAACACTTAATTATTAAATTAAAGAAGTAGGTTTTTTTATAATTGAAAAGATGGATTTAAATAATTTAGACCTAAGCGGTATTAAAAAAATACCTTAAAAAATGGTTAATATTTTTTTTATTAACTTTGGTTATTAATTGGTAGAATTATTTTGTTTATACCTCCCTTTACAAATAAATTTTAACTTATTTCAAAACCATCGGAATAAATTTAATAATTAGAAATGATTTAATTTGATCTGTAAAAATTTAAAAACATTTTTTAATGAATTTTCCTTTCTCAAGATATATTAACTCCAATAAACATCAGACAACGATTTGGTCATTTACCCGAACAGTATTGCCTTTTATACTTTTGATACCTGCTGTAGTTCTTGTTTATTTAACCCTGATGAACTATAATAAGATAATGACAGAATCTTTGTATCAGACAAAATTATCACAGGCACGATTGGCAGCTACTGTTGTGGAGGAAAAACTTAATTCATTGGTCAAGTTAGGTAATTCTTATGCTTCACGACGAATGCTGATAAAATATATTGAAGGGGGACACTGGGAAACAGGCGCAGATATGATCAGTGATCTGCTACATTCAAATACAGAATTTGAACGGATGGTATTATATGATACAAATGCTATTATTCGTGCAGATGTCCCTAATGCGAATGTAATCGGTCAAAGTCGTGCAGAAAAAGAATGGTTCAGGGAATTTCGCAAAACATGGAAACCTTTTGTTTCCGGGGTTTATCAGCGAACTGCTGAACCTCGTAATAATGTTATTAGTATTGTGGTGCCTATTTATGCCGACAACCATTCTCCTTCAAAGACTACATCAGATTCAAATACTGTTAAATCCCAAAAACTCGGTATTTTGCAATTACAGTTGAATCTGGAATATTTTCATACATGGACAAATATAAACGTTGGTTTAGGTGGAATAATTTATATTGTTGACCAATATGGCAGAATTGTTCATCATCCTAAGTTCGATAATCATTCCAAGATCATCGATTTCTCCTTGGTCGGAATTGTACAAAAGATGCATGGCGGAAAACATGGTGTTGCTCAAAACTATAATGAAGTTGAAATGGAAGACAGGATTGCCGGTTTTCAAGGAGTCAAGCATTATGGTTGGGGTGTAGTGGTTACACAGCCGGTGAGTGAGGCATTCAGAGAAATGAAAACCACTCTTCGTACTTTACGTATTATCTGTGGGTTACTGCTTTGTCTCGCTGTGGTACTTGTTTTTGCTATCAGACAATTTTTTGTCATACAACAGAATTCTTCCGAAATGATCAGACAAAAGAATATTGAATTGGAGACAGCCAACATTGGTTTGAAAGATGCTCTTGATAATAATAAAGTCCTTAAAGGTTTATTGCCGATATGCGCATACTGTAAGAAGGTCAGAGACGATTCCGGTTACTGGCAGAAAATTGAAATATATGTCAGGGACAACACGGATGCTGATTTTTCTCATGGTATTTGTCCTGATTGTGTTAAAAAGTATTATCCTGAAATTAAAGAATAATCCTACCGATACGGTTTACTAAATAGTCCTGTAACAGTTTTTTTATCGACATTATACCATTTACGACTTGACATGGATAAAAAAAGGTATTGGTATTATATTTAAAATAAGTTGATTAGTAGTATACCAATCTAACATTCATTTTTCAATGATAATTTTTCACTGATCAATGATGATTGTTCATTGATTGCTGTTTACCTACTGCCCTTTGCTTTTTGTTTGGGATCAAATAGTCGTAACTGCAATGATTTTTTCTTTCTTGTTTGCGGCGCACCTCTGTGTTTACCTCGTAGCCAGTTGAAACTCCAGAAACTGTTATCACCTCTTTTGTAAGTTCCGGATGCATTGGCTCTTCCTTTACTTCGGGTGCCAAAACGAATATCACTGCCGTAAATTTTATTATTGGCTCTTTTCCATTTTTTGTTTTTTCCGAAGCTGATCTGTGAGCCGTATATGCCTCCTTTGCGAGTAAATGAACGTCGTTTTGATTTGTTGCCGAAAGTAATATTACTTCCATACACTGATTTTGAATATGCCTGGGAACGTGATTTTCTTCCTTTACCAAATGAAATGAACTGTCCGAAATTACTTCTGCTGGCATTGTTTCTATAGGAATTACGGCCAAAAGAGATACTGCTTCCGTAGACTGAATATTTACTTTTTCCGGATTTATTTCTTCCGCCGAAACTATTTATTCTACCATAATTGTATTTAAAACTTTTTTTCTGTTGACGTGATGAACCGAATCTCATTTTCCCGTAGCGTGATCCTGAACCGGTGCTGTATTTATTAAATGATAATGCGCGTTTTTTTGATCCTCCCTGTACTCTGTAACCCCTGATCTTTGTTGTACAGGAATATATAATGAAAAGCAAAATAAAAAAAATATATTTTGTTTTGAGGGTCATTCTTAAAACGTAAATTGTTCTGTTAATTATATATTTATTGAATATATTCAAATTCCTGATTCCTTAATTGAGATTCAAATCCTGCTTCTCTGATTGCATTTTGAATTCCTTGTGCATCAAACTGATTGTCAGCGCCAGCAGATGAAACTACATTTTCTTCGATCATGATTGAACCAAAATCATTGGCGCCTGCATGCAAACAAAGTTGGGCAATGTCTTTCCCAACTGTCAGCCAGGATGCCTGAATGTTAGAAATATTAGGCAACATCAAACGACTGATGGCGATCATTCGGATGTATTCTTCACCTGTAACAGTATTTGAAATATTCATTTTATTTTTCAGCACAGTATCCTTATCCTGAAAGGGCCAAGGAATAAAGGAAATAAAACCTTTTGCAGATTCCGGTTTATCGCATTGTACATTCCTGACTGCAACGAGATGTTGAATTCGTTCTTCAATGGTTTCAATATGTCCGAACATCATGGTTGCAGAGGTGGTAATATGTAATTGATGTGCAGCTCGCATTACATCAAGCCATTCACCCGCTGAGCATTTTACTTTTGAAATGATCTTTCGTACCCGGTCAACAAGTATTTCGGCTCCTCCCCCGGGTAAACTGTCAAGTCCTGCATCTTTAAGCCGTTGTAGAACTTGTATAAAGGTTAGTTTTTCTAATTTACTTATATGAACTATCTCTGCAGGTCCCAATGCATGCAGTTTCATATCAGGGAAAATGGACTTCAGTTCACGAAATAAATTTTCATAAAATGTCAACCCAAGTTGTGGATGCAAACCACCCTGCAACAACAACTGATTGCCTCCTCTTTGTTTTAATATGTTTATTTTTTCAATATATTGTTCGATGGAGGTAATATAGGCATCTGAACTATTCTGAGTACGAAAAAAGTTACAGAACTTACATCCGGATATACAAACATTGGTAATATTTACATTGCGGTCAATGATCCAGGTAACTTGATTGTCAGGATGTAAATGTTTACGTATTTCGTTTGCTGTATAAATAAGTTCACTTGTTCCGGCATGATTGAACAGATGCACTCCTTCGTCAATGGAGAGAAATTCCTTATTCAGTGCTTTTTTCAACAAGTGCTCTGTTTGCATTTCGGATTTTGTAAATTTGTGCAAAAATAGAAATAAAATAAAAGAGAAATGAATATAAAAATTAATAAAATTAACAAAGTTATAAAATCAGATAGCAATGTAATACTCCTTACTGATATTAAACATCTGAAGCAAGATTTATTAAATACTAAAGAAATAAATTATGTAAAACTTCAATATGAGAAAAACGAAAAAAAAGTTATCGGAATTAATCAATTGGATAAGTGGATATATGTTGTTGTTATTCAAAAAGAAAATGAAACGTATAAAACCTATGAAAATTGCAGAAAATATGGGAATGAGCTTGCAAATCATTTAAATGCTCAAAAAATTAAAAAAATTACGGTTCAGGAAATAAATGCCAACAAAGAAGAAATCATCGCTTTGGTTGAAGGCATTGCCTTGTCAAATTATCAATTCATCCATTATCAGTCTGATAAGGAAAAGAAAAAACATACATTACAATCAGTGGAAATTTTTTCCGACAAGGTTGAAACTAAGTCACTTAATGAATTAAACATATTAATAGATTCTATCCATAAATGCCGTGATCTGGTGAATGAACCGGTATGTGTGCTCAATGCTGTTCAACTGGCAAATGAAATCGAAAAGATGTTTAAGAACACAGGAGCCAAAGTAGAAGTGATGAACAAAAAGAAAATAGAAACTCTTAAGATGGGCGGTTTGCTTGCTGTTAACAAAGGTAGTATTGATCCTCCTACTTTTACCGTGATTGAATGGAAACCAAAGAATGCAATTAATAAAAAGCCATATGTGTTGGTTGGTAAAGGAGTTGTGTTTGATACGGGTGGTATCAATGTTAAACCGGGCGCATACATGGAAACCATGAAACATGATATGTCCGGCGCAGCTGCAGTTGCCTGCGCGCTTTATGCAGTTGTGAAAAATAATTTACCTGTTAATGTAGTTGGTCTGATTCCTGCAACAGATAACCGTCCTGACGGTAACTCCTATGTTCCGGATGACATTATTACCATGTACACCGGTGCAACTGTTGAAATAAAAAATACCGATGCCGAAGGGAGGATGATCCTTGCGGATGCTCTTGGCTATGCAAAAAAATATAATCCCCAGACTGTGATTGATATTGCCACACTCACCGGCGCTGCTGCACGGGCTATTGGTAAATATGCAAGCGTTGCCATGCAGGCAAAAGCAGATGATGAACTGAAAGCCCTCCAGCAATCCGGATTGAATGTGTTTGAACGAATAGTCGAATTTCCGTTATGGGATGATTACAAAGAACTTATTAAATCGGATGTTGCTGATATAAAAAATTCAGGTGGCTCTGATGCAGGGGCAATCACAGCCGGAAAATTCCTTGAACATTTTACAGATTATCCATATATTCATCTTGATATTGCCGGGACAGCTTTTACTGAAAAGAAAGACAATTACAGAGGACTTGGTAGTACAGGCGTTGGTGTTAGATTGTTTTATGATTTCTTGAAAAACAAATCTCTTGCTTCACGCAAATAATTTGTTTTCATGCAACGGATAAGAAAAAAGATTTCTGCCTGGTACACCAAAAACAAACGTGAACTTCCCTGGCGAAACAGCACAGACCCCTATGTCATCTGGCTTTCAGAGATTATTATGCAGCAAACACGTATTGAACAGGGTACACCCTATTTCCTGCGGTTTTTGAAAAGATATCCCGATGTGTTTGCTTTTGCTGCCGCATCTGAACATGATATCCTGAAACTATGGCAGGGACTTGGATATTATTCCAGGGGTCGAAATATGCATGAAACAGCGAAAATAATTGTTAATGATTTCAATGGGAAATTCCCGGATAATTATAAACAGATGATCCAACTTAAAGGAATCGGTGATTATACCGCTTCATTGATTTTGTCTGTTTGCTTTGATCTACCACTGGCAGTTGTGGATGGCAATGTTCATCGGGTACTTTCACGATTATATGGAATGAAAGAATCACATCAAACTTCTTCCGGAAAAAATATATTTAAAAATACTGCATATGATTTACTGGATAAAAAAAAACCGGGAGATTTTAATCAAGCCATGATGGATCTTGGCGCCATGATATGTACTCCGCAGAATCCTCAATGTGAAGATTGCCCTTTAACAAACAATTGTTATGCTTTTCAGAATGATAAACAAGATCAACTGCCTGTTAAAAACATTAAAATTGAATTAAAGAAAAGATATTTTCATTATCTGTTTATCAGTGATGGGGAAAAGTTTTTTTTAAGGAAAAGAGTTGAAAACGACATCTGGAAAGGACTCTATGATTTGCCGCTGATTGAAACACATACAACTTTAAAATTAACCAAAAAGAAAATCCAAACATTTTTACATACTGAAAATATAGATATTAAATTTAGTAGAAGTACCAAACATCTTTTGTCCCATCAGCAATTGGTGATCAGTTTTTATGAAATAAAAATTCTGAAAAATGAATTTATTTCAGATTCAAAATATATTTCAGTGAGTAAAAGAAAATTCAACCAATATGCCGTTCCTAAGCCAATAGAAAGGTTCTTGCAGGAGGGAGGGATAAGTTGAGCAGTTTGTTTTTTCTGATGAGTTTGTGTATTTTCTAAATTTCATGTAGGTTTGCCAATAAATTGAAAAGTACTATGAATATTGCTTCTAAATATGATCCAAAAGCTACTGAGGACAAATGGTATGCGTATTGGATGGAAAAAGGTTTTTTTCATTCATCACCCGATGAACGAACACCATTTACTATTGTTATTCCACCGCCCAATGTAACAGGTGTGTTGCACATGGGACATATTTTAAATAATACCATACAGGATGTTCTGACCCGCAGAGCGCGCATGCAAGGTAAAAATGCCTGCTGGCTGCCCGGTACAGACCATGCATCTATTGCAACGGAAGCAAAAGTTGTTGCAAAACTGAAGTCTGAAGGGATTAACAAAACCGATCTGACACGCGATGAGTTTCTTAAACATGCATGGGAATGGACTCACAAACATGGAGGTATTATCCTTGAACAGCTCAAAAAATTAGGGGCTTCATGTGACTGGAGCAGAACTAAATTTACGATGGATGATGATATGTCCGAAGCAGTTATTGATGTTTTTATTGACCTGTATAACAAAGGGAATATCTATCGCGGAGTACGCATGGTTAATTGGGACCCAAAGGCATTGACAGCGATATCAGATGAAGAAGTCATTTACAAAGAAGTAGCATCAAAATTATATTATGTTCGTTATCGCGTGGAAGGTACAATTGATGAATGGCTGACAATTGCCACCACTCGTCCTGAAACAATTCTCGGTGATACGGCAGTTTGTGTTCACCCTGAAGATGAACGTTTCTCACATTTAAAAAACAAACATGTACTTGTACCACTCATCAATCGTTCTATTCCGGTTATTCAGGATGAATATGTTGACAAGGAATTCGGAACAGGCGCATTGAAAATTACTCCTGCACATGATATCAATGACTACAACATCGGCATCAAATATAATCTTGAAACAATTGATATATTCAATGATAATGGGACGTTGAATGAAAATGCCCAATTATTTATCGGTGAGGACAGGTTTGTTGTCAGGGAAAAAATCATCAAAGAACTGGAACAAAACGGTCATCTTGTTAAGATGGAAGATTATGTGAATAAAGTTGGTTTTTCTGAGAGAACGGATTCAGTGATTGAGCCGAAACTTTCATTGCAGTGGTTCTGCGATATGTCGAAGATGGCTAAGCCCGCTCTGGAAAACGTATTGAATGATACCATCAAGTTTCATCCTCCGAAGTTTAAAAATATTTATAAACACTGGATGGAAAATGTGAAGGATTGGTGCATCTCCCGTCAGCTTTGGTGGGGTCATCGTATTCCTGCCTATTTCTATGGTCATGGACCGAATGATTATGTGGTTGCCAAAACCATTGAAGACGCATTGATACTTGCGAAAGATAAAACTAAGAATGACCTGTTAACCATTCAGAACTTGCGTCAGGATGAGGATGTACTGGATACCTGGTTTTCTTCCTGGCTTTGGCCTATTTCAACTTTTGATGGCATACGCAATCCAAACAACCATGATATCAACTATTATTACCCAACCAATGATTTGGTGACCGCACCTGAAATTCTGTTTTTCTGGGTGGCACGCATGATCATGGCTGGCTATGAATACAGGAATGATGCACCTTTCAAAAATGTATATTTGACGGGAATCGTTCGTGACCAGCAAAAAAGAAAGATGTCAAAGTCGTTGGGCAATTCTCCCGATCCTCTTGATTTGATTGAGAAATACGGTGCTGACGGCATCCGCATGGGAATGCTATTATGTTCTCCTGCTGGTAATGACTTGCTCTTTGATGAATCACAGTGCGAGCAGGGAAGGAACTTTAATAATAAAATCTGGAATGCATTCAGATTAATCAAAGGATGGGAGATTGAAAATTCGCTTGAACATCCCGAAACAAGCAGGATTGCTATAAAATGGTTCCATGCCAGATTAAATGCAACTATTAAAGATATTGATGATCTCCTTGATAAATACAGGTTCTCAGAAGCGCTGATGACCATCTATAAGTTGATCTGGGATGACTTTTGTTCATGGTATCTTGAAATGATCAAACCGGCATACCAACACCCGATTGACAAATTAACCATTGAACAAACTATTAATTATTTTGAACAATTATTAAAACTTCTTCATCCTTTCATGCCATTCATTACAGAAGAATTATGGCATCTGATCAAAGACAGAACAGAGTTGGATTGTATCATGAATTCCGATTGGACTAAAGCTGATAAATTTGATAATGAAATTATTTCAAATTTTGAAATTGCTGAAGAACTGATCATAGCTGTGAGGACATTCCGCAAAGAAAAAAATATTGCGATCAAAGAATCATTGCAGCTTTTTGTGAAAGAGAATCAAAAAGATGATTCAATTAATATATTTTTTCCTGTCATATCAAAATTATGTCATATTGAAAAAATTGAACAAGTCAGTTTGAAAGTAGATGGCGCTGCTTCGTTCATGGTTCGTTCCAATGAGTTTTTTATTCCCCTTACAGGTCATGTGGATGTGGCAGGTGAAATAAAAAAGCTGGAAGAAGAACTGAAATACACAACAGGTTTTCTGACATCAGTAATGAAAAAACTTTCCAATGAAAAGTTTGTGAACAATGCGTCAGAACAGGTGGTGGGGATGGAACGTAAAAAACAGACCGATGCGGAAGAAAAGATCAAAGTGATTGAACAACAGTTGAAAAGTCTGAAAAATCAGCACTAATTTAAATTTTAATAGATCATGACTATTCATTGGGGAATATTAGGTACCGGCTATATTGCAGGTAAATTTGCAAAAGATTTTAAATTTGTTTCCAATGGAAAGATCCTTGCCGTGGCTTCAAGAGGTAAAGAAAAAGCTGAAAAGTTTGCCAATGAATATGGGGTTGAAAGAGTTTATGACAGCTATGAAAAACTGGTTGCAGACAAGGATATTCAAGTCGTTTATATTACTTCGCCTCACAATGTCCATCTTGAGAATGTATTGCTTTGTTTGAAGAACAATAAAGCAGTTCTTTGTGAAAAGCCGATGGCTGTTAATGTTCAGCAATTATCTTCCATGATCTATCTGGCAAAAAAAAATAATTTGTTTTTAATGGAAGCCATGTGGACGTATTTTTTGCCACCGGTCGTAAAAGTTCTTGAATGGATTGAACAAGGAATGATTGGAGATATTGTTTCAATCAAAGCTGAATTTGGTTTTAAAACATATGTTGATAAAAATCATCGGTTATTAAATCCTGACCTTGCCGGTGGCGCTCTGCTTGATATTGGAATTTATCCGATTGCTTTTGCTACGTTGATCATGAAACAAGCACCTGAAAAAATACATTCCGAAATGCGTATCGGACAGACAGGCGTTGATGTTTCAAATACTATGCTGTTGAAATATGGGAACGGTGTAACAGCTCAACTATCAAGTTCGCTGGAAACAGATCTGATGAATGATGCAGTCGTGTTTGGAACAAAAGGATATATTATTATACCCAAATTCTGGATGGCGAAAAAAGCAATTCTCAATAGGAACAATGAAACATCTGTTGAGTTTGTCAATGAACATCCTACACTTGGCATGAATTACGAGACCGATGAAGTGAATCAAATGCTACTTAAGAATAAAAAAGAAAGTCCTGTTATGTCGCTTGATACAAGCATGATTCTTATCCGTATCATGGATGAAGTCAGGAAGAAAGCCAAATTCAAATATCCGTTTGAATAGGTTTTATATTGTATTTTAGTATTGCGTTTCAATTTTTTATTTCGCTCAAACAATAATGATTTTAGAATTAATTAATTTTATTTTAGATTAAAATTAAAGGGTGCTATTCTTTGATTATATTTGAAACAGAATTCAGTTTTAATGAATTTTTATATAATAAAACTCAAAGTAAAATTTTAAAAACAAATCATCATGAAAAAGATTAATTTACTTTTAATGGCAATATTCATTGTAGTTATAAGTCATGCAGGAATCATTACTGTAAATAATAATACTAACTTACCAGGTACTCCAGGGCAATATGCGTCTGTACAGGATGCGATTGATGCAGCCAACAGCGGTGATACTTTAATGATTCAAGGTTCTCCAATTCCCTATAATGTAGATGTTAAAATTACCAAAACATTAGTCTTGATAGGACCAGGTTATAATCCACAAACAGATAATGGATTTATAGCCGATTTTTCCGGTCACCAGATTGAATTTGGAATAAGTTCAAGCAATTCAAAGTTGATAGGATTATCTAATATTTTAATATCCTATACAAATATTTTTGCAGTTTCAAATTTTTTATTTAGCAGATGTTTAATTACAGGTGGTAGTTTTGGTACTGATGATGTTCCGGTTATAGTTTCTAACATATCAATTGAAAACTGTATTGTTGAGGGAGGGTGTTATTTGAAATCAACACCTGTAACTTTTAAAAATAATATTTTTACTAAATCATCATGGTTAATACAATCCATGGGTGATAATTCTAAAAGTGTTCCGCATTTACTTAAAAATAATTTATTTTTATGTTTAAGTAATACTGCATGGAGTCCGGGATGGTGCAATAATGCAATTTTTGAAAATAATATTTTCTTTAATTGTTTTCCAGGAGATGGGAATATTGCCTGTGCATTTAATAATAATTATGTTTTTGGGACAAAGTCATTACCATATGGAACAAACATTGGATCCGGTAATATTTCAAATCAAACATCTGTTTTTTTAAATTATCTATGTGAGGATGATTTTATGTCTTTTAATTTTAGACCACTTGCAGGTTCAGTTATTATCAATGCGGGTACAGACGGAACGGATATTGGTCCAACTGGAGGCGGGAAAAATATTTACAATTATGCGACACCTTATCCTTTAACCGGTGAGCCACCTATTCCACAAATTCAAAAAGTTACGATGCCTTCATCTTCCTGTCCTCAGGGAGGAACTCTTAATGTTACTGTAAAAGCACGCAAACACAATTAATATTTTCATTAAAAATTTAAATGATGAAAAAATTAATTTTTGTAACTTATTTGCTGATGTTGTTCGTGTTCCGTTTATCGGCACAACAGCTCAAAGGAGGGGAGTATTTCTTTGATACTGACCCCGGCACCGGCAAAGGTACTGCATTTGTTCTTGGCAGTGCAGTTGACTCTACTGTTTATCCGTTCAGTTTTAAAACGACCGGATTAAATATCGGTTACCATAAATTATATATCCGGTTCAAAAACACCAATGGGCTTTGGGGGTTAACGGATGAACATTTATTTTATGTATATGATAATCAAACAACCACTGCCTATAACGCTCCTCAAATAAATGGTGGTGAATACTTCTTTGATACTGATCCTGGCAAAGGCAAAGGAAAATCCTTTTCTTTTAGTGCAATAGATTCTTCCAACAGTATTAAATTGAATAATATTTCCATTTCAAATCTTACAATTGGTTTTCATAAAATCTATGTGAGGATCAAGGATACCAAAGGAATCTATGGTTTAACGGATGAGTTTTTATTTTATATTTATGATACAACTAAACCGGCTAAACCATCTAAGATTGTAGCTATGGAGTATTTCTTCGATAATGAGGATGTTGGAGTTGGGCAGTGCAATCCGTTTAGCCCAATTACTGCAGGAGATGAAGTGACTATCACCCAGGATCTTCCTCTTATTAGTCTGTTTGGCTTAGATGCAGGACAGCATACATTGAATATCCGCGCAAAAGATGCAGATGGTCACTGGAGTTTGTTTGACAGTAAAGTCTTTACAATCTGTACTCAAAAAGCTACAGCTAATTTCAGCGTTGCTGTTGATGATGCAACCGTTACTCTTACAAATTCTTCGTTAAATGATTTTGGTACAAAATGGATTTTTGGAGATGGAAAGTCTGACACTGCGCGTGATGTAGTTCATACCTATGCTAACGGGGGGGTGATGCGCGTAAAACTTGTAGCTTACAGCGGTTGCGGCAATGATACGGCATATAAAGATATAACGTTAAACTGTGTTACTCCCACTGCGTCTTTTAATTCAAGCATAGATAATCTGACAGTTGATTTTACAAATACTTCACAAGGGGGTAGTACTTTTTTATGGGATTTTGGTGACAGTAAAACAACAATATTAGAAAATCCAACACATGTTTTTCAGAAAACATCAACCTATAATGTTTGTCTCACAGCTGCTAATGGATGCGGAAGCAATACCAAATGTCAAAATGTAAGTGTTACCTGTAAAGCTCCTGTTGCCGGCTTTGCTTATGAAGTTAATGGTCAAACAGTTATTTTAACCGATACGTCCAAGAATGCCTATCAATTTGTTTGGAATTTTGGAAACACACAAACAAATAATACAGATCATAATCCAATTGTGCAATATGCCAATGCCGGCAGTTACACAATTAAACTAACTGGACAGAATGGTTGCGGAACAAATGTTTTTCAGAAAACAGTTACATTGAATTGTATTGTTCCACAACCTTCATTTAACTCCATAACCGATGGTTTGAATATGGAAGTAGAAAATACCAGTTTAAACGGAACCAGTTGGAAATGGAATTTCGGTGATGCATCAACCAGTATTTTTAAAAATCCTGCTGTTCATAAATTCCCTTCAAATGGAGCATATACAGTTCGTTTAGTTGCTACCAATTCATGCGGTTCGGATAGTATAAGCAAAACGATTAGCGTATGTACTAAACCGATGTCTACCTTTATTAATAATATCAGTGGGCTGAATGTTGCTTTTACCAATACCAGTTCAAATTTTGACGGTTGTTACTGGACTTTTGGAGATGGGAATGCGACAAATACTGTAAATCCAAAATACGATTATCCAACTTCAAAATCATATAATGTTTGCCTTCAAACATTTAATGGATGCGGTACAGATACGATATGCAAGAACATTATACCTAATTGCACACCCTTGAAGAATCAAACAATATGCTTGGTAACAGTTGATACTGCTTCGCTTAAAAATATGATAGTTTGGGAAAAAACACAGATTGCATCACTTCAATCCTACATTATTTACAAGGAAACAACAATGGCAGGACAATATCAGAAGATCGGGAATGTAAAGGCAAATCTCTTTAGCGCCTTTGTTGATACGTCTTCACGACCTATGGTACAATCCGACCGGTATAAAATTTCAGTGGTAGATACATGTGGAAATGAATCTGCTTTGAGCGATCATCATCGTACGCTCCATTTAACTGTTTCTAAAAATGCCATGGGAAGTGGATTTAATCTAAACTGGCAGGATAGTTATGAGGGATTTACATTTTACACCTATTATATTTTAAGAAAAGCATCGGGAGGAAAATTTCTAAAAATTGATTCAATTTCAAATAATAAAACCTCGTATACGGACCCAACCAATTTGACCGGACTGGTTCAATATGCTGTTGCGGCTGTTAAGCCTGATGCACCTTGTAATCCAACCGGTACCAAAAACAAAGGTGTTTTCCCAGTTGATTTTAAAGGTGCTTCATTTTCTAATGTTGATGGCTTTGATCTCGAGGTGGGATTAAAAAATAATTATGAATCAAGTATTAAAATATATCCTAATCCTGCTAATAATCTCATAAATATTGCTTTTGATAAAAGAGTTGTTTCCAATAAAATAGAAATTTTCAATACGACCGGGCAGTTGATTTTTTCTAAAAAAATTAATTCAGTTGCCGAAGATATTGAACAAATTGATGTAACCGGCTTTACTTCCGGGTTGTATTTTGTTAAGGTACAATCGCTAAATAGCTTTATCATTAAAAAGTTTATTAAAGAATAAAATTTTTGTTTACTTGTTTTGTGAATGCCATCCTTGATTATTAAGGATGGCATTTGTTTTTATTTTCATTATTTTTGCAGTTCTCAAAAAGCTAAATTTCATTTTTCATGTTTTCCTTTTTACGTACTAATACCGAGTTTTATTCAACTTTACTGAAAATTTCTTTACCCATCATCCTGCAAGGTTTTATATCTACATCTTTAACATTTGTTGATGTGTTGATGGTAGGACAATTAGGATCGCAATCCATTGCAAGTGTCGGGTTGGGGAATCAATTCACCTTGATCTTTATGATGCTTGTAAATGGAATAGGCAGTGGAGCAGCGATATTTGCCGCACAATACTGGAGTAAAAAATATGTGAAACATATTCGTCAGATATTTGTAATAGGTTTGAGGTTCGCTTTAATTGCGGGATTGCTTTTTACAAGTCTTACTTTCTTTTTTTCAAAACAGATCATTGGTTTTTATACAACTGATCCGGTAGTGATTCAATTAGGCGGGCATTATTTAAAGTTAATAGGAATTAGTTATATCTTCTTTTCTATCACAATGATGTATGTGTCAATTCTCCGAAGTACGCGATTGGTCCGACTTCCGTTATATGTCAGTGTATTGGCTTTAAGTATCAATACCTTGCTTAATTATTGTCTGATACTTGGTCATTTCGGGTTTCCTGCTTTGGGAGTGACAGGCGCAGGTATTTCCATGATCGTCGCACGGGTCATTGAATGTTCATTGATTGTTTTAATTACGCGTTATCAGCGTATTCCAACCATCCGAAATGTTAGAACTTTACTGCAAGGTAAGTTAGAACTTCAGCGTAAATATTTAGTTACAGCTTTTCCTGTGATGATTCATAGTCTCGGATGGGTATTGGGCGTGTCAATTTATATGCATATTTATGCGTCCATCAGTACCACTGCTTTGGCATCAATTAATATTTCTGAAACCATTGAGAAGATCGGGTTAATGATTTTTGTCGGCATTGGGAATGCATGTGCAATCATGGTTGGCAATAGTATTGGCGCAAAACGTAAAGATCTTGCGTATGATTACGGGAAAAAGTTTTTGTTCATTTCAATTTTCGGCGCCATGTTGGTAGCAGGGGTAGTTTTATTAATAAAAGATCAGATTATTGGATTATATAATCTGGATGCAGAAGGGAAGCATACTGTTAACCTTTTGATTCTGATGATGACCGGCGTTATGTGGATGAAGTCAGCGAATATTATTTTTAATGGCGGCATACTCCGCAGCGGTGGTGATACTCGATTCAGCATGATGCTTGACATTGGCGGTGTATGGCTGATTGGCGCCCCGATGGGTGCTTTGGCTGCTTACTACCTTCACTTACCGGTATATATTGTGGTGTTGTTTGTTTATTCAGAAGAACTGGTGAAAATGCTTTTGGGATTTTATAGGTTCTTATCAAATAAGTGGATTAAAAATTTAGTTCATCATTAATTGCATTCCTATTAAAATATGAATTGCTACAGACCAAACAATCGCTTTTAAATTCATACATATAGATTTATTTAAATTGTTTAATCATATCGTTAAGTTGCTGTTTTGACATAACACCTGAGTGTTTAATAACAACTTGTCCATGATGAAACAATATTAATGTCGGAATACTTTGAACCTGATAACGAGTAGCAATCTCATTATTTGTATCAACATTTATTTTAATGATTTTTACACGTTCACCAACTTCCGACGTCCATTCTTTTAATATAGGTGCCTGTATTTTGCATGGTCCACACCATTCGGCAAAGAAGTCAACAAGCACTAAAGGTGATGAATTGATAATTTTTTCAAATTGACCTTTCATTTTAAAATGGGATATTGTTTTTGATTAATGTTAAACTTAAATAATAGAAAGATTCTAATTATTTGATTATATTAATCATGACAACCTGCAATATTCTTTGAAATCTTTGCACAACATTGTGCTGATGCTGTACAGCAATTTTTCTTCTTTTTAATCAGACTTTTCATTTTAGTAACTAATTTATTGAACTTAATAACGGTTATTATTAGTTGAAATTATTTTTTGGCAGTCATAAGAAAAACAGGATATTTACAGGTTTTCAGATTTATTTCTTTTTCCATTTCAAAACAAATTTTAGTTTTGATCTCTTTAAATCCGGATTTTTGCAATATGTCTTTTAAAGAATTTAAATTAAACCCATTGTGTCCGTCATAATTTGTATGATGTGCATGAAAAGATCCATCTTCTTCAACCAAATCTCCAATACACAGATAACCATCTTTGTTTAATATTGAATAGAACTTTGCGATGATTCCATGTACATCTTTAATATGATGCAAAGCCATTAATGTATAAATCAGATCATGTTTGGCAGTATATTTTTCTTCCAGTAAATTCAATTTAATAGGATGAAGATTTATTACGTTATGTGCTTTGATTTTATTTTCCAAAACATCAAGCATTCCCTTTGATTCATCTGCCAAAGTAATGGAATTAAGACTTGACTTTAAGAAAAAGCTCAGTGATCCTGTACCACATCCATAGTCAAGAGCAGTCCAAATTCTTAATAAAGGAACAGAATTAATAATTTCTTCCGCAACAGTCTTAGCTAAATTCAACCGCTGAGGTATGTTATCCCATGTTGCAGCTTCCCGATCAAAATATTCTTTTGGCATTTTTTTTTATCAAAGATAAAGAAATAAATAATGTTGAATTAATTCTAAACATACAACTTTAATCAATCATAAACCAATTCTTAATAACGTTTAATCTTTTTTTTGATTCATATTTGTTTTGAAATTCATTATTCTTTTTATTATAAAAATAATCTTTCATCCAAATAGAATGATTTTTAGTTATCTCACGAAGCGCATTCACAAAAAATAATACTTCTTTATTGGATAATGTTGGATGTAAGGATACTCTTACCCATCCCGGTTTTTGTGATAAATCGCCATAATTTATTTTTTTAGTAATTTCTTGCGATTTTTCATAATTCACTTCTAATAAATAATGTCCATATGTTCCGGCACATGCACAGCCAGCACGAACCTGAATACCAAAACGATCACTTAATAATTTTGCAATAAGATTATAATGTATATTTGGATGATAAAATGAAATAATTCCAAGTCTCTCTCGGTGTTGGTTTGCTAATACCTGAAGTCCTTCAATCTTATCCAATTCGTTAAAAGCAATTGAAAGTAATTCGTCTTCGCGAGCTTTTATTCTTGCTACACCCATTTTTTCTTTTAGCTTTATTGCCAAAGCAGTCCGAATAGCTTGTATAAAACCTGGTGTACCTCCATCCTCTCGTGCTTCAATATTATCTATGTATTTATATTTTCCCCATGGATTGGTCCAGTCTAATGTGCCACCTCCTGAATCATCTGGTGCTTCATTGCTATATAGACTCGAATCAAAAATTAAAACCCCAGATGAACCAGGTCCACCCAAAAACTTATGTGGCGAGAAAAATATTGCATCTAATTTTTCATTTTCCTTTGCAGGATGCATATTTATATCAACATAAGGAGCAGATGCTGCAAAATCAACAAAACAAACGCCTCCGTGTTCGTGCATTATTCGTGCCATTTCGTGATATGGCGTAATTATTCCGGTAACATTTGAGCATGCAGTAAATGCACCTATCTTAATATTTCGACTCTTATATTTTTCAAGCTGTAGATATAGTTCCTGTGTATCAACTAAAAGGTCTGCATTTGGTTTTAAAATTACAACATCAGCTATTGACTCATACCAACTGGTTTGATTTGAGTGATGTTCCATATGTGTTAAAAAAACAACAGGTCGTTTGTTTTCAGTAAAATTTGTGTTTGTAGTTTTATATTTTTTTAGCCCTAAAATTCGTTGTAGTTTATTCACCACAGAAGTCATTCCAAAACCAGACGTTATGATAATATCATTATTTCCTGCGTGAACATGTTTTTTAATAATTCTATGAGCTTGTTGATAACTCAATGTCATACGAGTTCCACTTTCACTTGTTTGGGTATGGGTATTGGCAACAAAAGGACCAAACAGTTCACTAATAGCTTTTTCAATTGGTCGATAAAGTCTACCGCTTGCAATCCAATCAAGATATAGCATTTTTTGAGTACCATATTGGGTAATATATTCCATTTCATCACCAATGATTTTTTTACGAAATTTTTTAAAATACTTCTCCAAATTTAAAATACTTTTTTGTTTAGTTCAAAATATTTTTAAACAAAGATAAAAAAAATATTAATAATGAACAAATGTTCATTATCTTTGCAGAAATAAATTATTTTATGTCGCGTCCAAAAAGATTAAGAAAAATGCTCAATCCTCCACCATTTAAGGGATACAGACCTTTTGGATATTTTGGAAAAAGTAAAGAATCCGTTACTCTGAATTTTGAAGAATTTGAAGCTATGCGGTTATGTGATTATGAATTGCATACACAAGCAGAAGCGGCAATTTATATGAATGTTTCCAGACCTACATTTACTAGAATTTATGAGAGTTACAGACGCAAGATTGCAAAAGCTTTTGCTGAAGCTAAAGTAATTGAAATTGAAGGAGGGCAAGTTTATTTTGATGAAGAATGGTTCAGATGTAAAAAATGCAATAGCAACTTCAATAATCCTTTAAATCAAACCAAAAAAATCTCTTGTCCAATGTGTGGCTCAAAAACAATTGAAAATTATAAAGAATTAATCAGTCAAAACGATTAATAATGAAAGTAGCATTTGCAGCAGAAAATAATTCGCTTAATTCCAGAATTGATAAACACTTTGGCCGGTGTGCTTATTTTATGATTTATGATACCCATACAGGTGAATATGAATTTATTGAAAATTCATATAGGGAAATAAAAGAATATGCGGGATGCGCAGCGGTTAAGCTGCTTCAAGAGAAACAAGTTGAACGTATCATTTCAAGTGAAATAGGCGAGAAAGTTAAAATACTGTTAAAAGAATTAAAAATTCAAATAATCATAGTTGTTGATACAGAAAAGACATTGAAAGATTATATTGTATTAATGCGTGCTAAAAGTTAAAACAAATTAACCCTCTATAAAATCGAGTGAAAATCATACCACTAATAGAAAATAATTTAGTTTCAGATACACTGAAAAGCGAACATGGGTTATCACTTTATATTGAAACTGTAGCGCATAAAATTCTTTTTGATACAGGTGCTTCAGATTTATTCATGCATAATGCCGAAAAGTTGAATGTTGATTTGAAGGATATTGATACCGTTGTTATATCTCATGGACATTCTGATCATATTGGTGGTTTAATACCTTTTCTACAATACAATATAAAAGCAAAAGTATTTCTTAAAAATGAAATATTCGCCAGTCAATATTTTTCCATTAGAAACGGAGCTATGAAGCACATTGGATATTCTAATGAATTGTTAAAATATGATAAACGCTTTGTATTTATTCAGAATGATTGTTTTATTTCAGATAATCTATTATTCATTATCAGGATTGATAGGCAATATCCGCTGCCATTAGGAAATAAACTGTTATTGAAAGAACAGGATAATAATTTTGTGAATGATGTTTTTTTACATGAATTAATATTTTTAGTAAAATCAATGGATGGCTTAACCATCTTCAGCGGTTGTTCACACCTTGGCATTTTGAATGTAGTATCTACAGTTAAGAATTTTTTCCCAAACGAAAGGATTATCAAGGTTATTGGCGGATTTCATTTGATAGATAAAAATGAATTTATAGAAACTGAAAAAGATGATGAGTTATTATTTATAGGACAAGAATTGAAACTGTTACTTCCCGATGCTTCTTTCTTTACCGGGCATTGTACAGGGAAGAATGCTTTTAGTTTATTAGCTCAATCACTAAATCAAATATATTACATGTCAGAAATCAATAAAAATAACTAAATAATAAATTAAGGAGAAAAAAATGAAAATTGCAGTTCCAACAAGAGAAAACAGAATTGATGATCATTTCGGTCATTGCGAATCATATACTGTATTTACTGTTGACGAAAAAGAAATTATTTATGAAGAAACGATCAAATCACCTGAAGGATGTGGTTGTAAGTCAAATATAGCTGGGGTTTTACAAAGAACAGGCGTAGAAGTAATGCTTGCCGGTAATATGGGTATGGGTGCTTTAAATGTTTTAAATCAGCACGGTATTAATGTAATTCGTGGATGTAGCGGACATCCAAAAGAAGTTGCCGAATCATTTTTAAATGGTACATTAACAGACAGTGGTATCGGATGTGGCGGACATGAAGGACAAGCTGACTGTCATAATCATTAATCAATTATGTACACAAATTTAACAAAACAACGGGTTAAGTATTCTGATACCGATCAGATGGGTTTTATGCATCATTCCAATTATGTTAGGTATTATGAAACCGCCCGATGGGAATTATTACGCAAGGTAGGTATCTCATATAAGTCTATTGAAAAAGACAACTATTTGCTTCCTGTAACAGATATGACATTTCGATTTATTAAACCTGCGTTTTATGATGATTTGCTCACCATTGAAACTACTTTGAATAATATCAAAGGTGCTCGAATTTTTTTTTCATATAAAATGTTTAATGCAGCAGGTGAACTGATTAATGAAGCTAAAATCGTTGTTGCTTTTATACATAAAGGAAGTCGACAACCTTGTCATCCGCCAGAAAACATAATTAATATCCTTCATACATTTAATACAATTAAAGTATCTGAATTACAAACGAGCTTTCATTAACGAACATAACATGGAAAATAACAATATTCAAGAATTATATACTGACGAAGATAAAAAAATCATGCAGATAGCAGAGGATGCCCGTATTGTAGGTAAAAACCGAGTGGAAGAAATAAAAAAATTCGCTCGCCTATCTGGATATAAGCGTATAGGTATTGCAAATTGTGTTGCACTCCAAAAAGAAGCTGATAAATTGAAAGAACTATTATCTGATGAATTTGATGTTTTTACTTCAAACTGTAAAATAGGGAGGGTTCCTTCAAAAGAGATTCTTGGTTATGAAGCAAAAGGACTGACTTGTAATCCGGTCGGTCAGGCACATGAACTGTCACAAAGCAAAACTGAACTCAATATCACATTAGGTTTATGTATGGGGCATGACATTTTATTTAATAAAACGTCTAAAGCACCTGTCACTACTCTTGTGGTTAAAGATAGAGAATTCAATCATAATTCTATCCTTGCTTTGCAAAGTAATACTGTTTATTATGCAATGGATTTTTCCGATCCTTATCATTAACAATAACACTTTTATTCAATTAAAGACATGTTCCCTATAAATAAATGTTTTATTATTATGTAAAAAAATTATCATGAATCAATCACTTCTGAATTTCATAATAAATGGATTAATGTTTTTATGTATGTCAGCTATTGCCGGGATAGGTTTTTTAATAAAATTCACATTGATTCCAGGACAAGAAAGATGGATTAAGTATGAGAAAAATGTTGATCTTTATTTTTGGGGAATGGATAGACATGAATGGGGGACTATTCATCTCGTAATTGGATTTATATTACTTGGGTTATTAGTGCTTCATATTATTTTACATTGGAATGTTATAATTTGTATATATAATAAACTAATACAAAGGAAAATGGCACGAAAAATAATAGCATCATTATTCATTATTATTTCTGTTTTTTTAATTTTTATTTCATTTATAATTAACCCTGAAGTAGTTGAAATTGAACAAGGAAAGGGACGACAAGTAAAATACCACACTAACAATCCTATAAGCGAAAAAAAAGTTATCTCTCCAATAAAAAATAGCCACACTGATAAAGATCATTCCTTAGAAACACACAATCATTCTAATTCGATTGAAGTAAAAGGGTATATGACTCTTGAAGATGTGTCGAAAAAATATTTTGTTCCGTCTGAATACATAAAAACAAAACTGAACATTCCAAAGACAATTTCTGATAAACAAAAACTTGGGTGGTTAAGAAAAGAATATGATTTCAGAATGAGTGAAGTTGAAAAAATAATTATTGAATATATTGAAAAGAAAAAATAAAATACATTTTTTAATTCTAACATTTTAAAAAGCAATGCTCCGTATTATCAGCTATAAGAAAAATGTTAAATAGTATAGAAAAAAATTCAATATATGGAACTTTGGTACAAACTATTAGCTAAGGATATCCGTTTTACTGAAGGGTTGTCTGCTTGTATCAATTGTGGTACTTGTACAGCAATATGTCCGGCTGCACAGTTTTATGATTACGATCCCCGTAGGATAGTTGACACTGTTCAATCCCGAAATGAAAATGAAATTGAAGCTTTGTTAAAAAGCGATATGATTTGGATGTGTGGAGAATGCCTAAGCTGTAAAACACGTTGTCCAAGAAATAATGTACCCGGCTATGTAATTCAGGCATTAAGAGCTTTATCAATAGAAACCGGATTATTTATTGAATCAGAAAAAGGTCGTCAGCAATTGGCTTTAAAACGTACTATTGGTGAGCATATTTTGAAATACGGCTATTGTGTTTATTTTGATGAAATTAATACTGATATGTATCCAGAACAAGGACCTGTTTGGGAATGGATGAGGAAAAATGCAACAGATATTCTGGAAAGATTAGGTGCTAACTATAAAGGCGATGGAGCAGGTACTCTCAGAAAAATTTGTCAGGAATCATTAAATGATTTACAAAAGATTTTTGATCTAACAGGCGCAACCGAACGATTTGAAAAAATTGAAAAATATTCAGAACAAAAAGCGCAAGAACTCGGTGTTTCTTATGGTAAAGATACGAGTGATGATTATTTCAAAATGGTCTATAATGGTGAACATACATTAAAATGAAAACAGAAAAAGCATCTGAAACCTGGTTGACTTATCAGAAAGAAATTGCTGATGATAACTACTATTTTGCACGAAGCTGTATCAGACAAAATGTATTACCTGCTGCCGAAGAATTATTTTTGAAGATTCTTAATATAGAGTTGGGGAAAGATATTTTTGATGATCCCCGTCAAACAACGTGCACAGGTATTGCCTATCATTCAGGCATTATTCCGATGGAAACCACGATGACAGTTGTTGCCCGCCAGTTTGCACTGATGAATGAAGCTGGTTATGAAAATTTTGTTTGTTCATGTGTTACTTCTTTTGGCATTTATGGTGAAGTATTGGAAACATGGAAACACTTTCCTGTAACATTGAAAAAAACGAAAGAATTGTTAAAACAAGCTACAGGAAAAGATTTTGTACCACCTAAGAATCTGGTTCACACCAGTGATGTGATTTATAAATTCCGTAAAGAAATTTCTGCAAAAGCAAAATTTAAATTACATAATAAAACAACAGGCGAACCATTAAAAGTAGTTGAACATATCGGATGTCATTATGCAAAAATCTTTCCTGATAAAGGTATTGGAGGCGCAGAATATCCGTATGTTTTAGCCGGACTTATTGATGAATGGGGTGGTGATCGCGTGGATTATCCAGAACGCAGACATTGCTGCGGTTTTGGATTCAGGCAATATCTTATTAAAGCAAACAGGGGCTATTCTGTTGCAAATACAAAAAAGAAATTTGATTCAATGAAGCCATACAATCCTGATTTAATTATTACCAACTGCCCGGGGTGTAATTTTTTTATGGACAGATGGCAATATGTGATCAGTGAAATGACAGACACTTCCTTCGATGATAAAGGATATGGCATTCCTGTATTAACTTATGAAGAATTAGCAGGATTAATACTTGGCTACAACCCTTGGGATATAGGATTACAAGTACATCAGGTAGATGTTGCGCCTTTGCTGAATAAGATGAAATATCCTTTTGATATTAAGAAAAAATATCAGGGATTGAATGACAAAGACCTTGGCAAACCTAAGAATAATCGTTTGCTTTCCTGTTGTTGAATCAGACAGATTATATTTTAATTAAAAAAAGTAACAATAAAAATTATGAATGATAAAAATTTTGAGCCTAAAATCGTCGCATTCTTTTGTCATTACTGCGCTTATGCAGCAGCAGATTTAGCAGGTTCAATGCGACTTCAATATTCGCCTAATGTTCGCATCATCCGCACTCCCTGTACAGGCAGGCTGGAAGTTGAATATTATATGAGAGCTTTTGAAAACGGAGCTGACGGGGTATTAGTTGCCGGTTGCCTTGAAGGTGGTTGTCATTTTATTGATGGCAATTTGTTTGCAAAGAAACGTGTTAATGCTACCAGAAATATTCTTGAAGAATGCGGTATTGAGAAAGAACGTCTGCGCATGGTAAATAACTCAGCCGCCGGAGGTACCACGCTGGTGAATACAATTAACGAAATGGTTAATACCATTAAAAAATTAGGACCAACCCCAATAAAATTAAATAAATCAAAATCCAATGAGAACATTTAATAATTATGAAAGATACCATGAAATATACTTATGATATTAAAAAGAAATATCAGAGATTAAATGGCAAAGAACTTGGCAAACCCGAAAATACTCGCTTACTTACCTATTGATGATTTTTGATATATTTGTTTTTCAAATAGAATCATTATTAATTTTTAAAATTAGAATTAAAATGAAAAAAATATTTATTTTTCTGACAATCCTGTGGAGCATATCTTTTCTCAATATTTATGCGCAGTGTGGCGGAACAGCTACCAAAACTACTAAAGCAACAAGCATTGGGATTGTAATCTATTCCAATGATGTTGAAACAATCTGGAATGCATTACGATTTGCTAATTATTCCCAAAAAGAAGGTGACACCGTACGTATTTTTCTTCTTGGAAAAGGTATTGAACTCGATAACATTGTAAAAAAAAATAAAAATATAAAAGAACAAGCTGATGAGTTTTTACATAGTGGTGGTGTTATACTTGGTTGCGGTACATGTTTACAAAGTCGAAAGAATAATGAACCACAGATTTGTAAATTCTCATCATTAAAAGATTTGTATGAATTAATCAGAAATAATAAAATTGTGTTGACTTTTTAAACACTCATTTTAATTAAATGATAAAAAAGCTTAATCATATTACATATATATTGTTGGTGTTTGTTTTTCTTGCACCTTCAATAGTTAAGATGGAACATCATCACAAACATTTTATTTGCAAAGCGAAAAACGAGAAACATTATCACAACTATCACGAGAAATGTGAAATCTGTATTTTTGATTTTTCATTTTTTTCATCAGAAATTAAAAATGTCAATCTTGAAAACGAACAACCATCAGATCAATACTGCAATAATTATCGTTTTAGTTCCTCTTCCATTCTTTCAAAATATTCATTTTTATTAAGAGCACCTCCATTGTAAACAAATTGCATTATAGCATCCTTCGGGGTACTAACTAAAAATTTGTTTATTGAATACAGCGTTTAAAATGAAAAATATATTTATTATATGCGTTATGATATTTTTATGTCATAACGTAAAATCACAAAATAAAATCACAGGTAAAATCACAGATCAGAATAATGTACCATTGGCTGGGGCAAATGTATTCCTTTTGGAAATGAATAAAAGTACAGTATCAGATACAAATGGAAAATATGAATTATCGAATCTGCCTGATGGAAAATTTAAGATTCAATTTTCATTTATAGAACGTACTAACCTAATTGAACCCGTTGTACTGAATGGCGGCACTGTAGAATTAAATATTATTATGAAACGATTAACTATTGAACTGGAAGCGGTTGTTGTTACAAGTGGATTTAATTCAACACAGCATGATAATGCTGTAAAAATTGATGTTTTAAAATTGAATTCTCTCACAACTCTTAACACACCTAATTTTGCTGAAGTGTTAACCAAAGTGCCTGGTGTAGATATGATCTCAAAAGGAAGTGGCGTTTCAAAACCGGTAATTCGTGGTCTTTCAATGAATGACATTTTAATTCTGAATAATGGTGTGCGGTTTGAAAATTATCAGTATTCCAGTCATCATCCTCTCGGCATTGATGAATTTGGAATAGCAGATATTGAAATTATCAAAGGGCCGGCTTCATTGCTCTATGGATCCGATGCAATAGGTGGGGTTATTAATTTTATTAAAGAAAAACCCGCGCCTGTTGGTAGTATTATAGGTGATTACAATTTGCAACTTTTTTCAAGTACACTCGGAATGACCAATAATATAGGAATTAAAGGAGCATCGAAAAAATTCTTTGGCGGAATTAGAATTGGTCAAAAAACAAATGCCGATTTTCTGCAAGGTGGCGGTGCTTTTGTTCCCAACTCGCGTTTTAATGAATATTCTCTAAAGGCAAATGCAGGTTACACCGGGAAAGTTGGTACATTCAAACTGTTTTATGATTTCAATAATCAAAAACTTGGCTTAGTCGAAGATCAAGCTATTAAAGAAATTACTAAAAGAGCAAGAGAAAATAAAATCTGGTACCAGCAATTAAACACTCATCTGTTGTCTTCACAAAATAAACTATATCTCGGTAAATTTAAACTCGATCTGAATTCAGCTTATCAAAATACCGAATTAATTCATTTTGGCGAAATTAATGTTACTGAAATACAAATGAAGCTCGTGACACTCACTTATGAAGCACGACTTCATTTGCCATCAAATAAAAATTCAGAATACATTGTCGGTTTTCAGGGTTTAAATCAAATGAATACAAATATGAATGACAGAACAACCAAAATATTACCGGATGCCGCTATAAATAATTATTCTGCATTTGCTTTATTACAACATGCTTTTTTCAAAAAACTAAAATTACAGACAGGTATTCGCTATGATAATAAAACTATTTCAACTAAGGCTATTGGCTTGCCTCAGGATTCAGGATTTCATGTTCCGCTTGAAAAGAATTATGGAAGTTTCAGCGGATCAATTGGAACAACATACAATATTTCGGAAAAATTGTTATTTAGAACAAACGTTGCTTCTGCTTATCGTACGCCAAATTTGGCAGAGCTTACTTCAAATGGACAACACGAAACGCGTTATGAAGTTGGTGACAGAAACCTGACATCTGAAAACTCATACGAGATTGATTTTAGTACACATTATCATATAGATAATTTCACTTTTGATGTTGCAGGATTTTACAATATTATCAATCATTACATATTTATTTCACCAACAGATGATGCGACTTCTTCTGGCATTAATATTTACAAATATAAACAAACAAATGCTGTTTTATTTGGTGGTGAAGCCGGCATTCATTTTCATCCCAACTATTTAAAATGGTTGCATTTTGAAAGTACATTTTCTATGGTTAAAGGCAAACAACAAAACGGTGATTTTTTACCATTTGTTCCTGCTAATAAATTAAAGTTTGAATTTCGAGCCGAAAAAGAAAAATTATTATTTCTGCAAAAAGTTTATTTCTCTGTAAATACAAATACAGCTTTTGACCAAAATCATGCTGCTCCAGATGAAACAACTACTGCTGGGTACACATTGTTAGATTTTTGTATTGGCGGTAATATTAAATTTAGAAAACAATTTGTATCAATAGCAATTGGTGCAAATAATATCCTTGACAAAAAATATGTTGATCATCTATCAACATTAAAAGAAGTAAATTTGTACAATCCCGGCAGAAACATTTCTTTAAGATTGAAAGTACCATTCGGATTAAATTTTATTAAATGAAATACATCAAACAATTTTGCTAAATATTACAAATGAATAAAACTTCTCTAAAAAATATACCTGTCATAGATTCATCAAAATGTATTAGATGTGATAAGTGCATGATAGCCTGCCCGACAGGAGCAATAAAGAATGCCACAAATAATACTTGCGCTAAATGTATTAAATACTGTATTTCCATGAAGGTGCCTTGTAATCCGGCACACTATGTATTCTCATACAAAAAATGTGATGCTTGTGGGCTTTGTGTTATTGCGTGTGATGTGAATGCTATGTATTGGGTTGATAAAACAAAACTGGTTTTTAAAAGAGTCAATTAGGAATGTTTTTTTATTAGGTTAATACTTGGAATAACTACTGCTGTTGATTTTTGATATATTTGTTATAGTAATAATTTTATTGTATGAATAAGCAATACATATTTCTTTTTATATTGTTTTTTTGCACCCAATTACTTATTGAAGCACAAATTAAAAGAGATTCGATTCGTGTATTAAACACTGTGCTAATACAAGCAAATAAGCCCATTCCATACATCATTGCAACTATAAGCGACAGCCTGCTAAGTATTAAGAATATTCGCGATATTGGAGATTTACTTCGTAGTACGCCTAATGTTTCAGGTGTTCGTAAAGGAGGTGCAGGGATTGACCCGGTGGTAAGAGGATTTCGCTATAGCCAGTTGAATGTGATTTTAAATAATGGTGTTAAGGTTGAAGGCGGTTGCCCTAACCGCATGGATCCTGTTACATCTCATGTAGAAGTTGAAGACATTGAAAAAATAGAAATCATCAAAGGTCCCTATTCATTAAAATATGGTTCATCGATGGGAGGTGTTATTAATCTAGTAACTAAACAGCCAATATTTTATAACAAATTTTCAGTTCACACGAAAGCATTATATGGTTTTGAATCTAACTGGAACGGTCAACGTGAACGAGTATCGGTTTTTGGCGGAAATAAAAATATTTACTTTAATGTTGCCGGTGGATATAAAAACTACGGCAGTTACAAAGATGGGAATGAAAATACCATCAATTCTTCATTCATGAAATATAACTATAATGGTGATTTGGGAATATGCTTAAAAGAAAATCATTCTATTTTATTTTCCTATTATGAAACACATGGTCGTGACGTATCTTATCCGTCTCTGCCTATGGATGAAAAAAGTGATGATACAAAAATCATGTCTGTTGATTATCACGGACAGAAAATATCAAAGATCATTAATTTTGTAGATTTAAAAATTTACCGTTCAGATGTAGATCATGTAATGGACAATAGTAGAAGGTCTAATTATAATACGATGCAAGCCGTTTCAGTTGTTGATGCATTAAATAGTGGAGGAAGAGCAGAAATAGGTTTGAATGTTGGCAAGCATATTTTCAATATTGGTGCTGACTACGAACAGATTGAAAAAAATGGTGGGAAAACAACAACCATGATAATGACTATGGGCGGTATTACAACTAAATCAACAAAAATTTCAAATTTATGGAATGATGCCTTTATACAAAATACCGGACTTTTTGCTGAATATAAAACTAAATTCAAGTCAATAGATTTCACTGCATCAATTAGAGCTGATCACAATATTGCTTCATCTGATGATACGCTTCAATTAGTAAAAAGCGATATTGAATATTTTAAAAAGAATTCTTCTCAGTTTAATAATTTCAGTATAGGTTTAAATAAAAAGATAACCAAATACATTACAGTTGGATTAGCTGCTGGTCGAGGTGTCAGAAATGCTAACATGCTTGAACGATATATTAAATTTTTAGCAGTAGGATATGACAATTATGATTATTTGGGCAATCCACAACTGAAACCTGAAGCAAACCATCAAGTGGATTTAACAATTGAATATGCAAATACTAAATACGGCTCAATTTATGTAAATGGTTTCTATTCGTATGTTACCAATTATATTACGGGTCAGAAATTGCCACCATCAGTTGCAACACCAAAAACACAGGGTGCATTGGGTGTTAAACAATTTGTTAATGTTGATGCAGTTAATCTGCAAGGGTTTGAATGTGGATATTCTTCGCCCGAAAGATTTAAATGGGGTGGAACAATAATTGCTGCTTTTACACAAGCGACAATCCCATCTACAACAAAATATATAGTTCAAGGAGGTAATGTTACCGGAGATGAAATAATTAAAAACGATCCTTTGCCGGAAATACCTCCTTTTGAAACAACTCTGTCTATTTATTATAAGATGTTGAAAAATAAATTTACACCAAAGTTAATATGTAGAGTTGTTGCACCACAAAAAAGAACATCCAATGCATTTTATGAACCAAGCTCATCGGGATTTGCTTTATTGAATGTTGCATTATCATATAAATTATATTCCTTTGCAACTATTTCTGTCGGTATTGATAATATGCTTAATCACCCATATTACGAACATCTTAACAGGAAAATAATTGGAAGTACAACAAAATTGTATGAACCGGGAAGAGTTTTTTTTATTAATGTTGAAGTAAATTTATAAATGAAACATTATTTTCAGTTTGTTTGTATTCTGCTTTTGTTTTTATCCTGTAAAAAAGATAAAAATCCTGAAACAACCAATGATCATACAGGTAGAATTATTTTTTCATTTGCTCATCAGGTAAATGGTCAGCCTATTCAATTTGATACATTGAAATATATTAATCAAGCTGGTAATCATTATCTTGTTACAGAGATTAAATATTTTATCTCAGATGTAACATTTTATAAATCCGATGGTACAATCAAAATGATAAATGAATGGAATGATATATATTATGTTGATAGCAATATTCCATCAACACTCTCTTGGCAGGTATATGACAAAATCCCCACAGGTACTTATGATTCAATCACATTTGTTTTAGGCATTACTAAAGAAAAAAATAAATCATTCATATTTGTCAATCCCCCTGAAGTTAATATGAGCTGGCCTGATATACTCGGGGGTGGGTATCATTACCTGATGCTTAATGGAAAATGGAAAGACACAGTAAATTACATTCAAAGTTTTGATTTTCATTTAGGTATTGGGCAGCTTTACAAAGGAAACACTTTTAATACGGATTCAATTATAGGTTATGTTCAAAACTACTTTACAGTCAAATTGCTAAACTCTTATTTCACAATAAAATCAGGTGAAACAAAAGAAATTCAAATCATCATGCACGTTGACAGTTGGTTTGAAACACCACATGAATTTGATTTTAACAAATGGGGTGGCTCTATTATGCAAAACCAACCGGCAATGCAAATAGCCAAAGAAAATGGGAGGGATCTATTTTTTATAAAATTTAATTGATCTAATTTGTTTTATATTAGTTTTTTTTTATTTTTGTGCTACGAATTTTAATTTGATAACACCTTGAATATAAAAAGATTTGGCGTGTCCCTTGAGGAAAATGCTTTGAATGATTTGGATAAAATGGTTCTTAAAAACCAATTTCCCAATCGTTCACAGGCAATTCGTTTTCTGATAAAAAATACGCTTGTTGCAGAAAAATGGGATAAAAATAAAATTGTTGCCGGCGCTATTGTGATTGTTTATGATCACCATAAAAGAGAATTGAACAGTAAATTAATGGATGTACAGCATGATTTTCATGATCTTATTCTTTCAACGCAACATGTTCATTTGGCTCACGACCTATGCCTTGAAACAATTGCTGTCAAAGGAAATGCGCAAAAACTGATTAAACTGGCAGATAAAATTATTGCGACCAAAGGAATAAAACACGGTAAATTGGTGATGACTGATATCGAATAATTTTTTTAATCATAAAGTAACACGAATATAAAAAACGTAATATTATCAATATGAGAAATTTATTTTTTTTAATTAGTTATATTTTTCCTTTCTTTATTTACGCCCATAATGCAGGGACAATAACTGGTAGAGTTTCAGATGTAAAAGATGGTGCACCAATCATAGGGGCTATTATTCAAATTAAAGGAACATTAATAAGAACAGTTTCAGATATTTCAGGGATTTATGAAATAAAAAATATTCAAATAGGTAATTATGAATTAATCTGTTCACAGATTGGTTATAAGACAATGAATGTTTCAATTATAGTGAAAGAAAATGTCACCGATACGATACATTTTAAAATGTTAGAATCTGTTATTGACCTGAATGAACTGACCATTGAAACAACAAACTCCTTTTCTGCCGCATCATCCAAAGAGATTAGAGCAATTGATATGCAATTAAAACCGATCCGTTCGTCTCAGGATATGTTATTGATGGTACCTGGATTGTTTATTGCACAACATCAGGGAGGAGGTAAAGCAGAACAGATTTTTCTTAGAGGGTTTGATTGTGATCATGGCACCGATGTTTCTGTGAATGTTGATGAGATGCCGGTTAATATGCCCACACATGCGCATGGTCAGGGGTATGCAGATCTGCATTTTCTCATTGCCGAAACTGTCGATGAGATGGAAGTGAATAAAGGTCCTTATCTGGCAAAATATGGTGATTTTTATACAGCCGGCGCAGTATCATTTAAAACAAAAGATGTTTTGGATCATAATCTTTTCAAATTAGAAGCAGGTCAGTTTAATACGCAGAAATATACGCTTCTGCTTCAACCTAATAAAGGAGGAAAGGAACAAAACGGTTATTTGGCTGCTCAATATTTTCATACCGATGGTCCTTATAAAACACAGGAAGGTTTTCAACGAATGAATGTATTTGGGAAATATTTTTTTCAACTTACTCATAATAGTAAACTAACTTTTTCTTTTAGTGGTTTTAACACAGGATGGAATGCATCCGGACAAATACCTGAACGGGCTGTGAAGCAAGGTTTAATCAGTCGGTTTGGTGCATTAGATCACAATGAAGGCGGTAATACGAATAGAGAAAATATAAATCTTTCATACAATTTTCTTTCAACCGAAGGAAATGAATTTGAAGTACATGCTTTTATGTCAAATTATAATTTTAAATTGTTTTCCAATTTTACCTATTTGCTTTTTGATAGTATTCACGGTGATATGATTGAACAAACTGAACATCGCACCATCAGCGGATTAAATGCAACCTATAAATTATCTGCAAATCTTTTTGGATTGAAGAGTTTTAATAAAATTAGCTGCGGTTATCGGGGAGATGATATTGCAGTTCAATTATGGCATAGTCCCAATCGTGTTCGAATGAATGTATTTACAAATGATGATGTGGATATTCGAAATTTATTTGCCTGGGCAGAACAGAAATATATTTTAAGTCGGAAATTTAAAATTGTTTGGGGTCTTCGTCATGATTATTTTACATTTTCTAAAAATGATAATGTAAGTAATGCATTGGATACTACTAATAACGGTTTACCTCATACTTCAGGGACGGCAAGTAAATCTGTTTTCAGTCCGAAAATTAATTTTATTTTTTCACCAAATCGAAAGATAGAAGTTTACTTGAACTTTGGTCAGGGCTTCCATTCCAATGATGCTCGTGATATAATTATTGGACAAACGATCAGTAATCTTACATCTAACTGGAAACAAGATGGTCTGAATGAAAACCAGATAAATACTAAACTTCAGCAGTATAATTTTGATTCAGGGATGAATGGTGTTTCAACATTACCCAAAGCAACAGCAGGGGAATTGGGACTACAAACAAAACTTTTTAAAAAGTTGCATGTAAATCTTGCAGTCTGGTATTTATATTTAGAAAAAGAATATGTTTATGCAGGTGATGGAGGAACAACAGAACTCAGCAATCCTACTCAACGACTTGGTATTGATGCCGAATTTCGTTATCCTTTCCTTTCATGGTTATGGTTTGATGCAGATGTTTCTTATGCAAATGCTACAATAAAGAATCTCTCAAAAGGTCATAACCATGTTCCTTTAGCCCCAGTTGTTGTTGCTTCAGGTGGTTTAAGTGTTTTACCCAAAAAAGGTTTTAGTGGAGCATTTCGATTCAGGCATGTTGGCAATCGCCCGGGTGATGAGGATTATACGCTTACCGCACCTGGCTATACCATTTTTAATGCCAACATTTCTTATCAGTTAAAAAAAATTCTATTCTCATTTTATTGTGAAAATATTTTTAATATCAACTGGAATGAAGCTCAGTTTGAAACTTTAACAAAATTAAAAGGAGAAAATCAACCTGTGAATGATATTTGTTTCACTCCAGGCAATCCGAGAAATTTTCAATTTGGAATAAGTTATAAATTTTAGTTTTTGATTGAATTTTGATTCAAAATGAATTAACAATTTGTTATTGCTTTATTATTATTAAAAATTCTGAATTATTAATACTTTTGCTTAAAATTAATTGGTGTTTAGATTAGAGAATATGGTAAATTTAAATGAAGAACTTAAGCGAATAGTTTGTGATGCTATCAATACCTTGAACAGCGAAGGATTCAGTATTTTACAGAATGATCCGCTTTTATTATTACAGAAGACCAGAAAAGAATTTGAAGGAGATTATACCATCAATGTTTTTCCGTTTGTCTCTAAATTCAAGAAATCACCTGAACAGACGGCTCAACTTATTGGTGAACATGTTCAATCAAATTTTTCATATCTAAAATCATTTAATGTTGTAAAAGGATTTTTAAATTTTGTTATTGATGATTCCTACTGGCTAACGTATTTTATTGAAAATAAAGACCAAACTCATTCTACTATATTTTCATCACAAAAAACGAAACCGTATGTGATTGAATATTCATCGCCGAATACGAATAAGCCCTTACATCTGGGACATGTACGAAATAATTTGCTTGGTTTTTCTTTAGCTGAGATTTTAAAGACGAATGGGAAAAATGTTGTGAAAGTCAATCTGGTCAATGATCGGGGGATACATATTTGTAAATCCATGCTCGCCTGGAAAAAATGGGGACAAGGCGAAACGCCGGAAACATCCGGATTGAAAGGCGATCACCTGGTTGGAAAGTATTATGTGTTGTTCGATAAACACTATAAAAAGGAAATTGATGAATTAAAAAGCAAAGGCATTAATGAAGAGGAAGCCAAGCGTACAGCCCCTTTGATCATTGAAGCGCAGGAGATGCTGAAAAAATGGGAAGCGCATGACCTTGAAGTGGTTGAACTTTGGAAGATGATGAATGCTTGGGTTTACAAGGGTTTTGATGAAACATATCGTCATCTTGGTGTTAGCTTTGATAAATTTTATTATGAATCCCAAACCTATTTATTAGGTAAATCCATTGTGGATGACGGATTACAATCAGGCACATTGGTAAAACGACCGGATGGCTCTGTATGGGCTGATCTTCGTGCTGAAGGTCTGGATGAAAAATTATTACTCCGTTCGGATGGCACATCGGTTTACATGACACAGGACCTCGGAACAGCCCGTCAACGTTATGATGAATACCAACCCGCCCAAATGATCTATGTGGTGGGGAATGAACAGAATTATCATTTTGATGTTCTGAAATTAATATTGAAAAAACTTAAATATGATTGGGCTGATGATATTTTTCATTTTTCGTACGGTATGATCGAGTTGCCTGAAGGGAAAATGAAATCTCGCGAAGGTACTGTGGTGGATGCGGATGAACTGATAGAAGAGATGATCGCTACCGCAAAAAAAATGTCAACAGAACTGGGTAAAGCAAATGATCTGTCGGACGCAGAAGCTCAGAAATTATACAATATGCTTGCACTCGGCGCTTTGAAATATTTTATTTTAAAAGTGGATCCTAAAAAAACGATGTTGTTCAATCCAACTGAGTCCATCGATTTTAATGGCAATACAGGTCCTTTTATTCAATACACACATGCACGGATACAATCTGTTTTAAGAAAAGCAAATGAAAAATTCAAACAGGAAGAATTAGTGTTTACGGAAAAGATTTCAATTCATCCGAAGGAAAGAAATATTTTAAAATTAATTGCAGATTTTATGCAGGTAATTGCTGAAGCAGCAGACAGATTAAGTCCTGCATTGATTGCAAATTATGTTTATGATCTGGCGAAAGAATACAATCAGTTTTATCAGGATATACCCATGTTAAAAGAAGAGAACAAAGAACTGATTGCATTTCGTTTGGAAATGTCTGCATTTACCGGACGGATCATTAAGCAATCCATGAAACTTCTCGGTATTGATGTACCGGAAAGAATGTAATTTTAAGGAATGTATAAACACTTTAATATACCTGTTTTTATTCCTCAACTTGCCTGTCCGTTTCAATGTATTTATTGTGATCAGCAAAAAATTTCCGGAAAACATTCTATTCCATTAGTTGATGATGTTTGTCAAATCATTGATTCGCATTTAGTAACGCTGCCCAAAGAAAATGCAATCATTGAAGTAGCGTTTTTTGGCGGCAATTTTACGGGACTGCCTTTGGAAATGCAGGAAAATTTTTTAAAGCAGGTCCAACCGTATATTCAAAATGGGCAGGTTCAATCGATCCGATTGTCTACACGACCTGATTATATTAATGAAGCTATTTTATCATTACTTAAAAAATATTGTGTTGAAACGATTGAACTTGGTGTACAGTCTTTGGATGATGAAGTATTGATGAATGTTCAGAGAGGGTATACGGCAGAAGATGTTATTCGTACATCAGCATTGATAAAAAATAAAGGATTCCGGCTCGGTTTACAAATGATGATCGGTTTACCGGGGGATACATTAAATAGATCAATAGATACTGCAAAACAATTTATTTCTTTGGGTGTGGATGATGTGCGGATCTATCCAACGTTGGTCATTAAAGAAACTGAACTTGAAGATTTATACAATCAAAAGAAATATACTCCATTGCCATTAGAAACTGCAGTAGACTGGTGCAAACAACTTTATCTTATTTTTGAAAAAGCAGGAATAAATATTTTGCGTTTAGGTTTGCATCCTTCGGAAGAATTGGTCAATGGTGCATCATTGATAGCAGGACCTTTTCATGTTTCGATCAGAGAGCTTGTAATGACTGCGATTTGGAATGATTTATTCGAAAAGATTGAAAGTGATGTAAATAAACAGCTGACTGTTTTTGTTCCATCAAAGGAATATAATTATTCGGTCGGATATCACGCTTCGAATAAAAAACTACTGATGACAAAATGTAAATCTGTTACGTTTAAAATGGATGAACAATTAAATGACAGAAACTATTATACGGTGTGGAAATAATGAATGATAAAAAAAAGTATATAATTGCAAGTGCCGAAATACCTGATGAAGTAAAAATAAAACTTTCACGATATGGACATTTAATTATATTCAAAACAAGCGGTATAACCTATCCTTCCGTTTCCTGCCACCCCGATATTTTTATGTGTCAGATAAATGATATGTTGGTTGTGGCGCCTAATCTTCCTGAAGAATATTTTGATCTTTTCAGAATAAATAAAATTCCATTTATACTTGGTGATCGTCCTGTCGGGCATGAATATCCTTTTACTGCTACTTATAATGCAGTTATAACCAGTAATTATTTGATCCACCATTCGGACATAACAGATTCTATGATTTTAGATATATCTAAAACAAAAAAAATCATACATGTCAATCAAGGTTATTGTCGATGCAATCTTTTGTCATTGAATGAAAAAAGTTTTATTACTTCGGACAAAGGAATTTTTTCCGCATTGAAAAAAAATAAAATGAATGTTGACTATTTTGATCCTCAAACAATCATCTTGTCAGGGCAGAAGCATGGATTTTTGGGCGGTTGTTGCGGTGTTTATGATAATAATCTGTTTGTGATTGGCAGTTTAAAATATTATGCAGAAGGAGACAAATTAAAATTATGTTTATCCAAAATAAATTTTAATATAATTGAACTTTATGATGGACCATTGATAGATAAAGGCAGTATATTTTTTCTATAGTGTTAATGACTCCCAAGAATGATCAGCATCAGACCGACAAGAATACCGGAGAGAATAATTGCTTTGCGTTTAAAGTTTTTTTCTTTGTAAATGAAATATCCCCACATAAACGCCACAATAACGCTTCCTCTGCGAAGAATGGAAATAACAGATATCAGCGAACCGGGAATAGAAATAGCGTAGAAGTAAGCAAAATCAGCAAAAGCAAGACAAATGCCGATCAGCGGAATAGTGATTCTCCATGTGAAAGGAGTAGATTTCATCCTGTGCGGATACCATAAAAACAAAGTTATTGGAAGAAAAATAGCTGCAATATAAATGGTGGAATACGCCTGTACAGCCATCCGGTTAAAATGCTGAATAAGAAATTTGTCATACAAACTGCTGATTGAACCCAGTATTGTGGAGGCAGCCATGAAAAATACCCAGCGATTATTGCGGAAATGTACACCTTCTTTCTTGCCTTCAAAGGAAAGCAGATAATAACAGATCATCGTGATTAAAACACCTAACCATTGTAATAGTTGCAGTTGTTCGTGAAAAATAATAAATGCTCCTGCCAGTGTCCACACGGGTGCTGAAGCTCTTATCGGGCTGGCAATTGTTATAGGTAAATGTTTAAAAGCAAAATAGGCAAGTATCCACGAACTGCCCACAATCACTGATTTGATTAAAAAGTATGCATGTGTTTTCAACGGGGCTGACGGAATGTAAAAAATCCCTGTATGTTCAGCGCCTACAATGCGTGAGAATGCCAGAAGTAAAGCGAAAAGTACAGCTCCACTTAAAGTAGAAAAAAATAATACAGGAATGACGGCATTTTCTTTCAGCGATTTTTTTTTCAGAAGATCATAAAACCCCAGCAGTAGTGCGCTAACAATGGCTAATAAACTCCACATGCTAATTTATATATTTTATGTTTCATTCATTTTATCTGACAAATGCAGCTTGCGTAGCAATGGAGCAAATCGTGATGTAACTGCCACTACCAGCAATGTCATGGTTCCACCAAAAATAACGGATGGAATCAATCGCATTACCTTGGCAGCTAAACCTGACTCAAAAGCGCCTAACTCATTGGATGAACTGATGAATATACTATTGACTGATGCAACTCTGCCACGCATCTGATCGGGTGTGTAAATCTGTATGATCGTTGTGCGTACAATCACACTCATATTGTCAAACCCTCCGCTTAATATGAGTATGAACAAAGACAAATAGAAATTGGAGGATAAAGCAAAAGCAATCATACACAAACCAAAACCGGCCATACAGATCAGGAATTTTTTTCCTGAATTTCGTAACGGAGGATAATAGGATAAAAATAACGACATCGCCACAGAACCTATGGCAGGAGCAGCACGCAGATAACCCAGTCCTTCAGGACCTACTTTCAGAATATCATGAGCAAATATTGGAAGCAGGGCAACAGCGCCGCCAAACAGGACTGCAAACATATCTAACGTCATCGCGCCGACAATGACCTGATTGCTGAACACAAACCGGATCCCTTCAGCAAGACTATGAAACAATGATTCACTCGGAATGCGTTCAGGCATTGGTTTCTTTTTTATCATCAAATAAAAGAGTAAGCCGATAAAAATAAAGATTGAAACGGTTACATACGCTACTTCAACACCCCAGAAACCGTAAACCAAACCGCCGATAGCAGGACCGGTCACTGAAGCAACATGCCATGCCACACTGTTCCATGTGCTCGAATACGTATATTGTTCTTTAGGAACGATCTGTGACATGAATGCCATTTGAGCCGGAGCCAGAAACCCACGCGCTATGCCGGTCAGGAATATAACAGTGTATATTGGCAATGCCTTATAAATAATGAGCAAATGCGACATATTTGAACTTAATGACAGTAAGATCAGACAACAGATAAAATACATGAATACGGAAATGACAATTAATTTTTTCCTGTCGTAAATGTCCGCAATATGCCCCCCGAACAAAGCAATGGAAAGAAATGAAATAACTTCGGCAAGACCAATCAACCCCAGCGCCAGTGCGTCTTTGGTGATTTCATAGACCTGCCATCCGACAATGACCGACTGCATCATGATGCCTATGGTGACAAAAAAACGGGCATAGACATAGAACTGGAAATCCTTGATGCGAAGGACATTGAAAGCTGTCTGTGTTTTTGTTGTATTAAATATTCCGAAAAGACTCATGTTGAAAATTCAGATGCAAAAGTATTATTTATTTTTTAATTGAAATATGCATCTTTCTGTATGAATGAATTATTTATTGTTATTCCTTCATTAATCATAACTTAAATATTAATTTTGCAAACTCTTTTATTAATACAGATTTATTAAATGAAAAATTGGATTTTCATAGTAATACTTATATTTGTTTTTACTTCTTCGGCTGTTTTTTCTCAAAAATACAGTCAATACGATTTACCTGATCAGGTTGAATATACTTCGTTGAAAGATGCAATGAAAATGCCTGACTCCGTTTATATTCTTAAATTAAAACGTAAACATTTAAAACAGTTTCCAAAAGAAATTTTAAAGTTGAAAAATCTCAGGGTGTTAATTTTAAGTGTCAATAAGATTTATTCATTGCCTGATGAACTGGCGCAATTGGATCAGCTGGAGGAGCTGGATATTTCAGGAAATAAATTCGTTTATTTTCCCAAAGTGATCACACAATTGAAAAATCTGAAGACATTGAAATTTAGCAGGAATGAGATACTTGAAATACCTGAAGAAATTGGTAATCTGAAAAATCTTGAACAACTGGTAGTATGGGATAATCCATTAACCAACCTGCCTGATAACATTGCTAAACTGAAGGATAAGATCAAACGATTGAATTTAAGCATGACACTTATCAAAGACAAGGATATAATGAATAAGATACGTAATTTACTTCCTGATACAAAGATAGAATTTCCTTCACCGTGCGATTGCCTGAAATAATTACGAATAATATTTTACTATTATCAATTATTTTCTATTTTTGCAAAAAAATTAGAATAAATAAAAGTTCTTGACCTATGGTGTAATGGTAACACATCAGCTTTTGGAGCTGAGTTTCCAGGTTCGAATCCTGGTAGGTCAACATAGAAAATGTTAAAATCCTCTGTTTTCAATCAATTCAGAGGATTTTTTATTTCGTACAGGCAATATTGCTGTCAATATTAGTATTATTTTAAATATACTGATAGTTAGAGGTTGGCAGGTATTTTATGGTAAAATAAATAGGGTTTATAAATTGAGCCAAAGTTTAAAGTAATGCCAAAGAAGAAAGTATTTTATAATAAAAAATATTGACACTAAAGCAATTAATATAAACATATATTTAATATATTTAATTGAAATTTTATCGAAGAGTTCATTTTGCTCTTTAGGTTGAATGGTTTGTAGACTGAATGGTAATATTGGAATAATTTGAAAAAATATGGTTACAAGAAGTAGTCTTTCATAAAGCGTATTATCAGGTAACCCGGTGATTAATAAGATTAAATTAAAAGTAAGAACAGGTAAAAGAACGAATACAGTTTTAAAAAGTATTTGAGAATATTTATCCATTAATACCCGATAGTTATAAGCAAATGCTGAAAAAATAGAATTTAGAAAAATTCCATTTGCAATAAGACAAATTGCTGAAATAATAGTAATAAGATTTCGTAATCCGCCTGGTAATAATGCCCACCAAGGCACATACCCAAATCCTTTCATAATGGGTGTGCCGGCAAAAAGTCCACCAAAAAAGAGATTAACGGCAATAATATAACACCAGAGATAATATGTTTTTTTTGCGTTTTTTTCTTTAAATTTATTTTTTATTAAATATCGTAATAAATAAATTGCACATACTAAACAATATATAGGACCCGCAGCGTAAATGAAACAAACAGAGAAATATGTCCATAAACGTGAATTATCAGGTATCAGGAAAATAATTTTCAAATGATGAATACTGGTAGGAACATCAAATATCCATGAAGCAGTAATCATGGTTAAAATCTGATAGGGCAGAAAGATTGACAAAAAAGCAACAATTAATATAACTGTTGAATTCAAATAAAGTTTAAAAATTTTTTTATTAAACCAATTGATTGAGATATTTGCGTTCAAAATAGTCATATTTTAATATAGTTTAAAATGTAATTAATATTTCCACATCTTATTTATAAACAAATATACTGAAAAATAATCTGAATGTTATATTTTATTTGAAGAAAAAATAAATATTTTAGAAATCAATAACTAAATATTATATTTGCGATATTTTTAATAGATTATTCTTTTTTATTCATGAGAAAAATTCAAATGGTTGATTTGCAAAAACAATATTTGCAAATCAAAATGGAAATTGATAAGTCCATTCAAGATGTGATTGATAATTGTTCATTTATCAATGGACCACAAGTGGAGAGTTTTCAGTCCAATTTAAAAAAATATTTAAATGTAAAGCATGTTATAGGTTGTGCCAATGGAACTGATGCTTTACAAATTGCCATGATGGCATTGGATCTTAAACCGGGAGATGAAGTGATCACAACATCTTTCACGTTTATTGCCACAGTAGAAGTAATTTCCTTACTTGGATTGAAACCAATTTTTGTTGATGTAGACCCGGATACGTTCAATATTGACCCGCAAGAGATTGAAAAGAAGATAACACCCAAAACAAAAGCTATTGTGCCGGTACATTTATTTGGTCAATGTGCGTCGATGCAAGAAATAAGGGAGATTGCTATAAAAAATAAATTATTTATCATTGAAGATACGTGTCAGGCAATAGGTGCTGATTATACATTTAATGATGGTCATAAATTAAAAGCTGGTACAATCGGTGATATCGGATGTCTGTCTTTTTTCCCTTCTAAAAACCTCGGTTGTTATGGTGATGGTGGTGCTTTACTTACAAACAATGATTTATTAGCAGAACAAATTAAAATGATAGTTAATCATGGAATGAAAGTCAGGTATTATCATGAAACTATTGGTGTGAACTCTCGTCTTGATAGTATTCAGGCAGCTATATTAAATGTGAAATTAAATTATTTAGATACTTACATATCTTCACGTAATCATGCTGCATTGTATTATGATTCAAAATTGGGAAATCATTCACGGATACTGATACCTGCCAGAGATAAAAAGTCTTCACATGTTTTTCATCAATATACATTAAAACTTAAAAATATAAATCAGTTTGATCTTCAGGAATACATGAAAACAAAAGACGTTCCTGTAATGATTTATTACCCGGTACCTCTCCATCTGCAGAAAGCCTATCAATATTTAGGATATAAAGAAGGTGACTTGCCAATCACTGAACAATTATGTAAATCTGTAATTTCATTGCCAATGCATACTGAATTGGATGAAGAACAGCTCAATGATATTACTTCGCATTTATTGAACTATATAAATTCACATTAATGGACTATTTTGCTCATGAGACTGCATTTATTGATGCGGGTTGTCAAATAGGGAAAGGTGTAAAAATTTGGCATTTTTCACATATTATGCCTGATTGTATAATTGGCGAAAATTGCAATATAGGTCAAAATGTTGTGATATCTCCTAAAGTGGTTTTAGGTAAAAATGTTAAGATACAAAACAATGTTTCATTATATACCGGAGTTATCTGTGAAGATGATGTATTTTTGGGTCCTTCAATGGTGTTTACCAATATTATAAATCCACGAAGTGGAGTAAATCGCAGAGATCAATATTTAAAAACGATCATAAAAAAAGGCGCTACAATTGGTGCAAATGCAACAATTGTTTGTGGTCATGATATTGGCGAATATGCTTTTATCGGTGCAGGTGCTGTAGTAACCAAGCACATTCCACCTTTTGCACTTGTGGTGGGTAATCCTGCCCGTCAGATCGGATGGATGAGCCGTTATGGACATCGATTGAATTTTGATAACCAGAATATAGCTATTTGTCCTGAAAGTAAAGAAAAGTATATACTTAAAAATGGTTTAGTAAGTCTAGTTTAATTTAGATTGTATGAATATTATTTCTGATAAAATTAATTTTGCAGTTGTTGGCTGTGGACATATAGGTAAAAGGCATGCTGAAATGATTGTTCAAAACGAAGAATCAAATCTTGTTGCATTATGTGATATAAGGGCTAAAGACGTTTTAAATATTGAAAAATATAATGTTCCTTTTTATTCATCAATTGATGAATTATTAAATTCAGGGTTAAATATTGATGTGGTCAACATATGTACACCTAATGGATTACATGTAGAACATTCCCTGAAATCACTGGAAGCTAAAAAACATGTTGTTTGCGAAAAACCGCTTGGTCTTTCAAAAATTGGTTGTGAACAGGTAATTTATAAAGCATTGCAAATGTCACGTCATTTTTTTACTGTGATGCAAAACAGATATTCACCACCATCTGTCTGGTTAAAAGAGATTGTTGAAAAAGAAACCATCGGAAAAATATTTATGGTTCAGATCAATTGTTACTGGAACCGAGACGAACGATATTATAAAAAATTAAAAGGCGATTGGAAAGGAACGCAGGAACTTGATGGTGGAACTCTATTTACCCAGTTTTCACATTTCATTGATATCATGTTCTGGCTCTTTGGCGATATCACTGATATTCAAGCTACCTTTGATGATTTTAGTCATAAAGAGTTAACTGAATTTGAAGATTCAGGATGTGTACATTTTAAATTTATAAATGGTGGTTTAGGATGTATTAATTATTCTACCTCTGTTTGGGATACGAATCTTGAAAGCAGTATAACAATTATAGGTTCGAATGGTTCAGTTAAAATTGGCGGTCAGTATATGAATCAGGTAGAGTATTGTCATATTAAAGATTATACGATGCCTAAACTTGCTCCGGTAAATCCACCCAATGATTATGGGCACTATAAAGGATCTGCTGCCAATCATCATTATATTATTGAAAATGTAGTTAATACATTAAAAGGGAGGACAACCATTACGACCAATGCGTTGGAAGGTCTTAAGGTAGTTGAAATTATTGAAAGGATATATGCTTTACGTGATTCCAAACTTACAAAAAAGAAGATAAATTTTAGTAATAAATAAAAATTGAGTTTATGAATATTTATGAAAAACTTTTAAAAAAAGAAGCAAAACTTTCCTTGATAGGACTTGGTTACGTTGGATTACCTATTGCACTTGAGTTTGCTAAAAAAATTAAAGTGATTGGTTTTGATATTAAAGCGGATCGGGTTGAAATGATGAGAAATAAAATTGATCCGAGTAACGAATTACCTTCTTCGGCTTTTGATGGCTGTGATATAGAGTTTACGGATTCCGTTGAAAAATTAAAAGAAGCACAATTTCATATTGTAGCGGTTCCAACGCCAATCGATAATCACAATATGCCTGACTTAACGCCTTTGATTGGCGCTTCAAAAACTGTTGGTAGTGCATTGAAGATTGGGGATTATGTTGTTTTTGAATCAACCGTTTATCCGGGATGTACAGAAGAAGATTGTTATCCTGTAATGGAAAAGTTTTCAGGATTGAAAGCCGAAAAGGATTTTAAAGTCGGTTATTCACCCGAACGAATTAATCCGGGAGATAAGGAACATACGATTACTACTATTCGTAAAGTGGTTTCAGGTTGTGATGCAGAATCACTGGATATTATTGCAAAAGTATATGAGTTGGTTGTCACAGCGGGTGTATATAAAGCACAATCCATCAAAGTAGCTGAGGCGGCAAAGATTATTGAAAACACCCAACGTGATGTTAACATCGGTTTGATGAATGAGTTGTCAATTATTTTCAATCGGATGGGGATTAATACACATGACGTCCTTGAAGCAGCAGGTACCAAATGGAATTTTCTTCGTTTTTTCCCCGGCTTGGTTGGTGGGCATTGTATAGGTGTTGACCCTTATTATTTGACATATAAAGCAAAACAATTCAGATATCATCCCCAACTTATTCTTTCCGGTCGTTTTGTTAATGACTCTATGGGTTTTTATGTAGCCAAACAATCTGTCAAAAAAATGATTGCCATTGGTAAACAGGTGTTGAATGCCAAAGCGCTGGTAATGGGGGCAACATTTAAAGAAAATGTTAGTGATATCAGAAATTCAAAAGTAGCCGATGTAATATCCGAATTAAAATCATATGGTATTAAAGTTGATGTTACTGATACGCATGCTTCTTCAGAAGAATTAAAACATGAATATGGGTTCGAACTGGTAGATGATTTCACAAAAAATAAATATGATCTGATTGTTGTTGCCGTGAATCATGAACAATATCTTACATTTGATGAAAAATATTTTAAAACACTTCTAACGAATGATGGTGTTTTATTCGATGTGAAGAGCATTTACAGAAATAAATTTAAAAATATTCATTATCTAAGTCTTTAATTTTATTAATGAAGATTTTAATAACAGGTGGAGCTGGTTTTATTGGTTCTCACGTAGTTCGCAGATTTGTTAATACTTTTCCTGATTATCATATTTTTAATCTGGACAAGTTGACTTATGCTGGAAATTTATCAAATCTTCAAGATATCGAACATAAACCCAATTATACTTTTATTAAGGCAGATATTGTTGATGGGGAGAAGATGCTTCAGATATTTCAACAACATATGTTTGATGGTGTGATTCATTTGGCTGCTGAATCACATGTTGACAGGTCAATTGCTAATCCTACGGATTTTGTTTTAACTAATATTCTTGGAACTACAAATTTGTTAAATGCGGCAAAACATATCTGGCAAAATGAGTTTAATAATAAACTTTTTTATCATATATCTACTGATGAAGTTTATGGATCACTTGGTGATATTGGATCTTTTATAGAAACAACTTCATATGACCCACGAAGTCCTTATTCTGCTTCTAAAGCAAGCTCGGATCATTTAGTAAGAGCTTATTTTCATACCTATGGATTTCCAATTGTCATTTCCAATTGCTCAAACAATTATGGTGCAAATCAGTTTCCTGAAAAACTCATTCCTCTTTGTATAAATAATATTAAAAATAATAAACCTTTACCTATTTATGGCAAAGGGGATAACACTAGAGATTGGCTTTGGGTTGAGGACCATGCTGCAGCCATTGACATGATATTTCATCGTGGGAAAGTGGGTGAAACCTATAATATTGGTGGTAATAACGAATGGAAAAATATTGATTTAATTCGGATGCTCTGTGCAATTATGGATAAAAAATTAAACAGAACCGTTCAGTCATCTTCTTTAATCACTTTTGTCAAAGATAGGGCAGGTCATGATTTACGTTATGCAATTGATTCTTCAAAATTACAAAATGAATTGGGTTGGAAACCTTCCCTTCAGTTTGAAGAAGGTCTTGAATTTACAGTAGATTGGTATTTGAATAATCAAGAATGGTTAAATCAAGTTACAACAGGAGTGTATTTGAATTATTACGAAAAACAATATATAAAAAGATAAAAACAATGTTTGACAAACCATTTCATACCAGCAATATTAGTGAATTTTCATTTCTTGTTACCGGCGGGTCAGGATTTATTGGTTCAAATATAGTTGAGTACCTGATTAAATATAATGCCGGTAAAGTACGAGTAATTGATAATCTTTCAACCGGATTTAAAAATAATATTGCAACATATCTTGCTTCTCCCACTTTTGAGTTTTTAGAAGAAGATATTTGTAATTACGAATCATGTTTGAAAGCTTGCGATGGGATAGATTATATCTTGCATCAAGGTGCACTTGGTTCTGTACCACGTTCAATTAAAAATCCAATTGATTCTAATAAAGTCAATGTGGAAGGGACTCTAAATATATTTTTTGCAGCAAAAGAAAAAAAGGTTAAACGAATTGTATATGCCAGTTCTTCTTCGGTGTACGGCAATTCAAAAGAATTACCTAAAACAGAGGATCGAATTGGAAAACCATTATCTCCCTATGCTGTTACAAAATTGGCAAACGAAATATATGCTGATGTTTTTTCAAAAACATATAATATGGAAATTATTGGACTTCGGTATTTTAATATTTTTGGTCCAAAACAAAACCCAGCAGGTCCATATGCCGCTGTAATTCCTTTGTTTATTGATGCATTGCTAAATAATAATTCGCCTCTTATTTTTGGCGATGGTGAGCAAATGCGCGATTTTACTTTTGTTGAAAATGCTGTTCAGGCAAATATTAAAGCATTGTTTACAGAAAATAAAGATGCATTGAATCAGGTATTTAATATTGCTGTTAGTGAAAAAACTTCTGTAAATCAGTTATTCAATATACTGAAAACTCTTACGGGATCATCATTAGTGTCAATACATAAAGAAGAAAGAGTAGGGGATATTAAAAATTCATTTGCTGATATTTCAAAAGCGAAAGCAATGCTTGGTTATAACCCTGAAGTTCGAATTGAAGAGGGGTTGAAAATAACATTGGATAGTTTTATTAAAAATTTCAGATAAATCAGTTATGGGGTTATTTAATAATTTTTTTAACAAAAAAACAATTGAATCAAATGATCCCATTGATTTGTCATTGATAAAAACAGACATTCATTCGCACTTAATTCCAAATTTGGATGATGGTTCTGAATCCATGAATGAATCTCTTGAACTTATTCAGGGGTTATATGAACTGGGATATAGCAAGCTAATTACTACTCCCCATGTGATGAATGATTTTTTTAAAAATTCTAAAGCAGGAATACTTTCTAGTTTTGAAAATCTTAAAAAAGCAGTTGCTGATGCAAATATCCCTGTAACTCTTGAAGTGGCTGCGGAATACCTTATTGATGATGGCTTGCTTGATAAAATGAATCAACAGGAAATTTTAACTTTTGGAAATGGGTTCGTGTTGGTTGAATTATCTTTTATGAATCCTCCGGTAAATCTGAATAATATGATCTTTGAATTACAGGTGAACGGATATAGAATTGTTTTAGCTCATCCTGAAAGATATCTATTTTGGTTTGATGAGTTTGATAAATTTGAAGAATTAAAAAGCAGAGAAATTATTTTTCAAATGAATATTATTTCACTTACAGGAATTTATTCTCCACAGGTAAAAAAGCTTGCTGAAAGAATGATTGAAAATAATATGATTGAATTGGTGGGAACAGATACCCATGCAATAAAATATATTGATGAAATAAAACAAACTCTTCACAATCCTTTTTTGGAAAAATTAGTCTTGTCGGGCAATTTAATTAATCAAACATTGTAAAGAATGTTAATTCATTAATTTATTCCTGAAGTTTCAGCATTCGAAGAAATTTTTTTCACTAATCCTTGCAATACCTGTCCTGGCCCAATTTCAACAAATTGTTGAATGTTATCAGTAATCATATTCTTTACGGATTGTGTCCAAAGAACAGGGGATGTCAATTGATCTATTAAATTCTTTTTAATAACAGATGGATCTAAAGAGGGGAGGGCAGTAGCATTTTGATAGATTGGACAAATAGGTGTGTTGAAATGCATGGAGTTTATAGTTGCTTCCAATTCCAATTTGGCGGGTTGCATGAAAGGAGAATGGAATGCACCTCCAACCTTCAAAGGCAATGCCCGTTTAGCTCCTGCAGCTTTAATTTTTTCACAGGCAATTTCAATTCCTTTTAAAGTACCAGATATAACAAGTTGTCCGGGGCAATTGAAATTTGCTGCTACAACGATTTCTTCAGTTATGGATTGACAAATATCTACTACCTTTTGATCGTCCATGCCAATGATGGCAGCCATTCCGGAAGGTTGCAACTCGCATGCTTTCTGCATCGCTTGTGCCCGAATGCTTACCAGTTTCAAACCATCTTCAAACGTTAATGTTTTATTTGCTACCAATGCGGAAAGTTCTCCCAACGAGTGTCCGGCAACTGCATCGAATTGGATATTCAGCATAGTTTGTGATAGAATAACGGAATGTAAAAAAATAGCCGGTTGAGTTACCTTGGTTTGTTTTAATTCCTCTTCACTTCCTGAAAACATGATGTCAGTTATGCTGAAACCAAGAATAATATTTGCTTTTTCAAAAAGTTCTTTGGCTATAAGTGATTGTTCATTCAGTTCTTTTCCCATCCCGACAAACTGAGAACCTTGTCCCGGAAAAATTAATGCTTTCATAAAATAAAATGATATACGTTAAAAAATGTAAAATAATGAAGTTTATTTTCTGTTTCCAAAGAAACGAAGTAGAAATAAAAACAAATTAATAAAATCAAGATATAAGGTCAATGCCCCCATGATAGCAAGTTTACGTGTATTTTCAGATCCGTATTCAGCACCTTCGCCGATGCGTTTTAGTTTTTGTACATCATAGGCAGTTAAACCGGTGAATACCAAAACACCGAAAATACTGATGATATAATCAATCTGTGCACTGTGCATAAAAAAGTTTACTACGCTGGCAAGGATGATGCCCCACAAACCCATGATCATAATGGATCCGAATTTTGTCAGGTCTGTTTTAGTCGTATAGCCGGTTAAAGCCATGACACCAAACATTCCGGCAGTGATGGCAAAGGTTTTAAAAACGGAAGCAGCGGTATAGATCAAAAGAATAAAACTCAGACTCATACCCATAAGGATAGCAAAAACAGCAAAAAGAATTGCCATTGTTTGGGCTGAAAGTTTCATGAAGCGCATACCCATGATCAATACAAAAATAAATGGTGAAAAGGTTACAATCCAACCTAAAATGGACATCCCGCTTTCATTGATCAGCAAACGGATCAAACTTAAATCCGTGGCAAAATACCATGCAACGAATGCTGTAATAGCAAGACCTAAAAACATCCAACTGAATACACCTGACATAAATGTGCGGGTATCTGTTACGATTTCCTTGCGTGTTGTGTTCTGGAAATTTTGAAATGCATTAAAATTATTTTCCATAATTAAATTTAATTAATATTAATAAATAGATTAATGTAAACTACTTCCTATCAAACGTAAAAATTCCATTCTTGTTTTATTATCCTTTAAAAATGCACCGGTAAAATCAGATGTGGTGGCTATCGAATTTTGTTTTTGTACACCTCTGATCTGCATACAGAGATGTTGTGCTTCAATGACGACAGCTACACCTAATGGATCAAGCGTATCCTGAATACAGTTTTTAATCTGTGTGGTGAGCCGTTCCTGCACCTGTAAACGACGGGCAAATGCATCAACCACGCGTGGGATCTTACTTAAACCTACAATATAATTTCTCGGGATGTAGGCAATGTGTGCTTTGCCAATAAAGGGCAACAAGTGATGTTCACACATCGAATATAAATCGATGTTTTTAACAATGACCATTTCGTTGTAATCCTCCTGGAAACGGGCTGAAAGCAAAATATCTTCGGGTTTTTCATCATATCCTTGTGTGAGAAACAACATTGCTTTTGCAACTCGTGTAGGTGATTTGAGTAATCCTTCCCTGTCAGGGTCTTCACCGATAAGTTTTAAAATTTCTTTGTAATGTGTTGCAATTTGTTCAACACTCGCTTCATCAAACTGATCTGCTTTATTAAATCTCTTATTATCTCCATTACGACTCATTGAAATATTTTTTGCAAAATTAACTGAAATTTGTAAAATACAAAAGAGTAAAAGCTGATTTAATGATTTTATTATTTTATCAGATTTAGTTTTACACCCAAATCAATAGATTTATTATTTAAATAAAATAGATTATGTGATTTGACTATTTTAAATGATGGAATTTCTTTATACTAATTTGTTGTTCAGGGATTTGCAAAAAATAAATAAATCAGGTTTCTTTAATTATAATTTTTGATATCCATATTTTTTTATGATTTTTCTTAATATTTAATGTTTTAAAATCCCTTACAATAAAAAAAATAAAAACTTTTTCAAAAAATTATTGTATTTCAGAAAATTATTTTTAATTTTGCAGTCCCCTAAAATTTAGGGCAATTTTTTTATTGAGTAAATTGATTTTTAAACAATATGCCAACAATACAGCAGTTAGTCCGCAAAGGGCGAAAGAAATTAAATTTTAAAAGCAAATCTCCGTCATTAGACAGTTGTCCTCAACGGAGAGGTGTTTGCACAAGGGTTTATACACAAACCCCCAAAAAACCGAACTCAGCCATGCGTAAGGTAGCGAGGGTGCGTTTAACCAATCAGAAAGAAGTAAATGCATATATACCCGGTGAAGGACACAATTTACAAGAACACTCAATCGTGATGATACGTGGTGGCAGAGTAAAAGATTTACCGGGAGTTAGATATCATATCATCCGAGGAACTCTTGATACATCTGGTGTTGAAGGAAGAAAACAAAGAAGATCGAAATACGGTGCCAAGAGACCTAAAGAAGCTGCAAAAAAATAACATATTAATACAGATATAACTGTAAAAAAATGAGAAAAACAAAAGCCAAGAAAAGAGAAGTATTACCAGATCCAAAATTTAAAGATCGTTTGGTAACTCGTTTTGTCAATAATCTTATGTTTAGCGGCAAGAAGAGTGTTGCTTATAATATTTTTTACGATGCCATTGAAATCGTTTCAACCAAGACCAAAGAAGACGGTCTGGAAATATTTAAAAAAGCACTTGATAACGTGAGCCCTTCCGTTGAGGTAAAAAGTCGTCGTATAGGTGGTGCTAATTTTCAGATTCCTACTGAGATCAGACCTGCACGTAAAATGTCTATCGGAATGAAATCATTGATCAACTATTCACGTGCACGTAAAGAAAAATCAATGGCAAATAATCTGGCAAGCGAGATCATTGCAGCTTATAAAGAAGAAGGTGCTGCATTTAAAAAGAAAGAAGATACGCATCGTATGGCTGATGCGAACAAAGCATTTTCACATTTTAGATTTTAATTTAAATTTTTTAGAAGTAAACGCATTCATGCAGGTCGCTCTGACACATACAAGAAATATCGGGATAATGGCTCATATTGATGCCGGCAAGACCACTACGACCGAACGTTTACTGTTTTATACTGGTAAAAATTATAAAATAGGTGAAGTTGATGATGGTGCTGCAACTATGGATTGGATGGTGCAGGAACAGGAGAGAGGGATAACCATTACGTCTGCAGCTACATCCATTTTTTGGAACCAGAATGAGAACCAATATAAAATAAATTTAATAGATACTCCCGGTCACGTTGATTTTACTGTTGAAGTAGAACGATCGTTGAGAGTATTGGATGGTGCCGTTGCTATTTTTTGCGCTGTAGGAGGTGTTCAGCCACAGTCCGAAACCGTTTGGAGGCAAGCCAATAAATATCACGTTCCCAGAATTTGTTATATTAATAAGATGGATCGCTCTGGAGCTGATTTTTTCAGTGTGGTCAATCAAATAGAAGATAAACTTGCTGCTAAACCGTTGATCATTCAATTACCTATCGGAGCTGAAACAGAATTCAAGGGGGTAATTGACCTGATTAAAAACAAAGCATATGAATGGGAGCCGTCCTCGCAAGGCGTAAATTTTAACGAGGTGCCTATCCCAGATGAACTGAGACGCACCGCAGAAGAATACAGAAAAAAGTTAATAGAAGGAGCCGTTGAAGAGAGAGAAGAGCTTCTCGAAAAATATTTGTCCAATCCCAATTCTATCACCGAACAAGAAATTATAGCCGAGATCAGAAAGGCAACTCTTGAAAGACGAATTACACCGGTACTTTGCGGATCCTCTTTGAAAAATACAGGTGTTCAATTTTTATTGGATGCAATTTTAAATTATCTACCCAGTCCTTTAGACATTCCTCCTGTTACAGGCATTAATCCTTATACTGAAAAAGAAGAAATTAGAAAAACCGATCCTTCTGAACATTTCAGCGGTTTGGTATTTAAAATTGCTACAGATCCTTTTGTTGGCAAGCTTTCCTTTATCCGGATATATTCCGGCACATTGAAAAATGGATCCTATGTGTTGAATACAAGCACAGATAAGAAAGAACGGATTGCGCGTATTGCTCAGATGCATTCCAATAAACAGATTCAGGTAGATGCCCTTGAAGCGGGCGATATAGGTGTGATCATAGGTGGAAAAGAGATTCGTACTGGAAATACATTATGCGATGTACAACATCCTTTGATTCTTGAATCTATCACATTCCCTGACCCCGTTATCAGCGTTGCTGTTGAACCCAAAGCACAGGCAGATGTGGATAAACTGGATATTTCTCTTGCAAAATTAGCCGAAGAAGATCCTACATTTCAGGTGAAAGTGAATGAAGATACAGGTCAGACTATCATTAGTGGTATGGGTGAACTGCATCTGGAAATTATTATTGATCGCTTGAAACGGGAATATAATGTTGAATGTAATTCCGGTAGACCACAGGTTGCATATAAGGAAGCAGTTGTTTCCACTACATTGCATCATGAAGTATATAAAAAACAATCAGGTGGTAAAGGCAGATTTGCTGATCTTGTATTTGAAATTTCTCCGGTCAATGATAAAGAGTTTAAAGGACTTCAATTTGTTAATGAAATAAAAAGCGGTAATATTCCTAAAGAATTTATTCCTGCTATTGAAAAAGGATTTAAATCAGCCATGACCAATGGAATATTAGCTGGTTATCCTATCTATAGTTTAAAAGTCCGATTGATTGACGGCTCGTATCATAGTGTTGACTCAGATTCATTATCCTTTGAAGTTGCAGCAGCTATTGGTTTAAAAGAAGCATGCAGAAAATCAAAAATGGTTATTCTTGAACCGATCATGAACGTTGAAGTTGTCACACCTGATACCTATATTGGAGATGTGACAGGAGATTTAAACAAACGCAGAGGTAATCTTGAAAGTGTTTCATCAAAGATAGGTTATCAGATTGTGAAAGCCAAAGTGCCCTTGCGTGAATTGTTCGGATATATTACTGTGATGAGAACAATCACTTCCGGAAGAGCTACTTCAAATATGGAATTTTCACATTTTGCCGAAGCACCCAAAGAAGTATTTGATGAAGTAACCAATAAAATAAAAGGTTTTGCAATTTGTTAATCAATTTTAATAAGAAATCATAAAATTTAAATAGTTAAAAACGTGAATCAGAGAATAAGAATCAAATTAAAATCTTACGATTACAATCTGGTAGATAAATCATGTGAAAAGATTGTGAAAACAGTCAAATCAACCGGAGCTATTGTAAGCGGACCTATTCCGTTACCTACAAACAAAAAGATTTTTACGGTCAACAGGTCAACGTTTGTCAATAAAAAATCAAGAGATCAGTTTCAGCTTTGTTCATACAAACGATTACTTGATATTTATAGTACAACAACAAAAACGATTGATGCCCTGATGAAATTGGAATTACCAAGTGGAGTAGAAGTAGAAATCAAAGTGTAATTTTTCAAGTAATTAACATTATTATATTATTAATAAATTAAAATATTATGTCTGGTTTAATTGGGAAAAAAATAGGAATGACCAGTTTGTTTGATGCCTCAGGTAAAAACATTCCATGTACGGTGATCGAAGCCGGTCCGTGCATAGTTACTCAGGTTCGTGAACCTGAAAAAGACGGATATGAAGCCATTCAGCTTTCCTTTGATGAAAAGAAAGAAAAAAATACAACCAAAGCTTTAAAAGGACATTTTGCCAAAGCAAATACAACTCCTAAAAAAGTTTTACAGGAATTTACAAGGTTTGAAGCTGAACATCGTAAAAAATTTGGTGAAACACTTACTGTTGAAATATTTCAGGAAGGTGAGTTTGTTGATGTGGTTGGTGTTTCCAAAGGAAAAGGTTTTCAAGGTGTTATCAGACGTCATAATTTTAGTGGTGTTGGTGATGCAACCCACGGACAACATAACAGGTTAAGAGCACCCGGTTCATTGGGAGCATCATATTTCCCTTCAAAAGTTGTTAAAGGATTGAGAATGGCTGGAAGAATGGGAGGCAATCAGGTAAAAGCAATTAACTTGAGAATAGTTAAAGTTATTAAT
>CAYVNP010000005.1:63802-122021 GCA_964452905.1 uncultured Bacteroidales bacterium | reverse complement strand
AGTTCGACAAGCTCACTATGACAATCAGTATATAAATTTTTAAATGAATTTTAAAGAGTTTCTAAATGAAACAAAAAATTATTTGCAGTTCAGTTGAAGATTATATAAAAGCCGGAAATAGATTATTGAGTGCATTTCCGAATAAGAAAGTATATGCTTTTTATGGTAAAATGGGTGTTGGAAAAACAACACTGATCAAAACTATTTGTAAAAACTTAGGTGTTCAGGAAATGGTGAATAGTCCTAGTTTTGCCATAATAAATGAATATAAAACAGATACTGACCAATCTGTTTTTCATATGGATTACTACAGAATAAAAAAAATACAGGAGGCCTATGATATCGGGTACGAAGATTATATTTACAGCGGTTCGTATTGCTTTATTGAATGGCCTGAGATGATTGAAGAACTCCTCCCCGAAGATGTTGTTATTGTTCGTTTAGAAGAGAATATTACAGATCACAGCAGGGTTTTAACATTCTGAATCAACCGGCTTGTTTTGTTAATCAAAAACGTTCTTCAAATACGAAGTTTCAACCTTTGCATATCGAATAATTATTCGTATAATAGAATTGTCCTGAGAGATTAATTAAGAATCCGAACAATTTATTTTAAGTATATTTGTATTTTAATACATATAGTGAAATATTTTTTATATATATCATTTCCATTTATATTAATTTTCCATTGTAATTTTATTTTTTCCCAGGGAAATACCTGTTCCAACCCGATTAATATAAATACCTTACCATACAACAATTCCATTTCGTCACAAGGTAAGGGGAATACAATGGGAATGACCTGTCCTTTTCCTGAAATAATGGATGGTGAAGATCTGGTATTAAAATTTAATTTTAACAAGGATACCGTTTTATTATTTAATTTCTCTATTTCTGATGTGAATCTCAGGGTTTTTGCCAAATATGAAATATTGAAAGGATGTCCGTTTGATCAGTCAACTTGCATTAAAAGCGGTGATTTTCTTTTTCAGCCGGTTTTATTCCCTTATTGTTACAAGGCAGGAGAAGATATTTATATTCATTTTGATCTGGATTATATTGTTGGATTGTCTCAATTTACCTATTATTCTATTTCAATAACAGCACCTCCCCAAAAAGACATTTCAACATTTGCTGCAGGAAATATTATGGAAAATGCTGTCTTTGTTAAAAAATTCAGAAATTATAAAATTCCTCTTGATACACGTTATGATTCAACGGATATACGTGGGATTGATGAAAATTCCTATTTACAGTATAATTATGGTGGTGCTTTGTGTCAGGGATGGAGCGTACAAAATAGCGCCTGGTTCAAATTCGTGGCAGGCAATAATACCGCAGTGTTCAATGTTCTTCAGGATAATTGTCTGTATCATACCGGAGTACAGATGATCGTACTTGAAAATACAGGATGTTATCAATATCAGGCCGTATCAAACTGTTCAACTGTTGGGAAAGACAGCCCTTTTCAAATCACAGCTAATAATCTGACAATTGGAAAAACATATTATGTTTTTTTGGATGGATATAAATATCTTGCAACCGGGGCTACTGAGTATTGCGATGTGACCATCAATCCAGCATCCGGCGTGCTTTTAGTGGATGCTGTCAGTCAGAGTTCAGGAACAGGAATTGATACAATCTGTAAAGGAGAATCCGTTAAACTACTTGCTACTTCTACTAGCGCAAAGTTGTATCAGTGGAATGCCAACTCAACAATAAGTTCTACATCCATTGCTGATCCTGTTGCATCGCCTGTTAATACTACGACCTATTATGTTACAGTCACCGATGAAGATGATAATCAGAATTTAGATAGTGTTGTAATTTATGTCGGTCAGGATATACATATTTCATCTGTTGTTTCGCAGTATGAATATTGTAAATCAAAAAATGGTTCAGCAACGGTTAATATTTCAGGTAATTCAAAAAAATATTTATACAACTGGTCAAATGGAACAACATATAATTCTTCATTAAACACAAATACAATTTCTAATCTTACATCAGGAAAATATTTTATAACTGTTTCTGATGAATACGGTTGTTCGGATAAAACCACAGTTAATGTGGATGATTATTGTAAAGTCAAGCTATCATTGTCAGCTTCTAAACAATCAATTTGTTTGAATGATTCAGTTATTCTAACTGCTACATCAGTTGCCGGAAAAGCGCATTACAAATATTTATGGAACGATGGAAATATTGATTCCATCAGAACTGTTAAACCTCAATCACCTGCCGATTATGCTGTTACCGTTACGGATCAGGCAGGGGATAAGGATTCATTAAAAATAAATATAAATGTGATTACTCCTGTCAAGCCCGTTATGACTGTCCTTCCTGAATGTTGTCTGAATGATCCCCCGTTAAAACTTACATCAGCCAGTCCACAGGGAGGAGAATATAAGGGTGCAGGTATCTTTGAAATAAATATGTTCGATGCGATGATTGCCGGAATAGGAAATCATGAAATAATTTATGTGTATTCCACTTCAGGGTGCAAAGATAGTGTCTCCGGAATAATCAATGTTAAACCTTTACCGGTTGCTTTTGCCGGAAAAGATACAAGTATTTGTTCAGGCAAGTGTGTTGATTTGAAAGCGGATGGTGGTATTGCCTATCAATGGAATGAAGGGAATACTCAGATTATCCATGTTTGTCCTTTTGTCTCAAGTACATATACTGTTAGTGTTAAAGGTATTAATGGTTGTACAGATTCTGACGAAGTTAATGTTGATATATTATATATCCCATCTCCGGATGTACCTGATACAACTATCTGTACATATGGTTCAGCTACTGGTATACTTCGGGTAAATAATATGAATAAAGAATATATTTATAACTGGTATACTTCGTTAACAGATTCAATTATTCTACATACAGGAAACATTTATAATACAGGTGTGATTGATAAAAATGTAATCGTTTTTGTTGAATCGATCAATCCGCAGGAATGTCGTTCTACCATCAGAACTCGTGCAGAGATAAAGATCTTTCCACCTCCAACAGCCAATTTCAATTATCAACCAATTGATTTTACTGAACGTGTACCTGTTTTGTTTTATGATTCATCATTTTCACAAGATGCCAAAATCAGAAGTTGGTTATGGAACTTTGGAAAAGATAAGGGAAACTCAACCTATCAGTATCCTACACATATTTTTTATCAATCCGGAAAGGATTCTGTTACGCTTAATATTTTGGATGAACATGGATGTAAAGACACATTAACAAAGAGTATATATATAAAGCCGTGGGTGGATATCTGGGTGCCTGCTTGTTTCTCTCCCAACGGAGATGGGGTGAATGATTTCTTATTTGTCAGAGGTCCAATAAAAAAGATGAAGTTTGAAATTTTTAACCAATGGGGATTAAACGTATTTGAAACATCTGATAAAACTGAAGGGTGGGACGGTCGATCTAAAAATAAAATTCAACCGGAAGGGAATTATGTCTGGCATCTTCAAGTGACCAAAGAAGATGGGAAAGAAGAAACTAAGACTGGTGAAGTGTTGCTTGTGAGATAAAGTTGTAAATAATTCAGTTTTTTAGTTTTAAATATATTGATGTTTATTGCATCCGATCGTGTAAGAAAAATTTGCTTTTGATTGATAATATTTTTTCACTATTAATAGAATCATCTTTAATTTCTCTGTTTTCTTAGTGAAATTACATTTAAAAATTCTTTAGATATTATTGCGTAAAATTACGCTATGGTTAGGTAAATATACTCTTAACCCATTAGGTATTTATACGTGTTTTTTTCATTTAACTATCCTTTATTTTTGAAACATTAAAATTTTTTAATTTTTATATTTAGTGTATTTATTTGAATAATATAGTGTTTTATCTAATAAAAATTGATTTGTAGAAATATATATGTTGTAATTTTAAATATTTATTGCAACCTGATAATAAATAAAAGCATCTTATCATTAAAAATAAGTATATGAAAAATTTGAAATTAAAGTTGGTGTTATTTGTTTTTCTTTTTTTTACGTTTTTTACATCCTCTGCATTTAATTATTATTGGGTTGGAGGTACTGGAAATTGGAATGATCTGAATCATTGGGCTACAACAAGTGGGGGGAATATTTTTCATTTAGAAATTCCTACTGCTCTTGATAATGTTTTTTTTGATGCAAATTCTTTTTCCGGCAATGGTCAATCAGTTAATATAAATGTAGAAACTGCATATTGTAATGATATTGATTGGACAGGGGTAATGTATAGTCCTGAATTTAATAGTGCATCTTCAGTCAGTCTTAAAATTTGGGGTTCTTTGGTGTTAAGTGAAAACATGAAATCATACCTGCAAGGAATTATTGAATTCAAATCAACAACAAAAGGCAAAAAGATTAAATCATCTGGCCAGCAGTACTATGGAGATATTGTATTAAATGGAAGTGGTGGCGAGTGGGTTTTACAGGATTCGTTGTATTCATCGGGTTCAATTTCTCATATTAATGGAATTTTTAGAACAAATGATCTAAAGATTACAGTCAAATATTATGCAACAGGTGATTCAAGGGAATTACAGGAATTAGACCTGGGTTCATCTGTGTTTACTGTTTCAGGGCTTACATTTTATAATAATTATGATAATGATCTTATTTTAAATGCAGTGACATCCACTATTCGTTGCACTAGTGGAGGAGGTATAAATGTGACTAATAGATCGAAGAAAAATTTAAATTTTAATAATATCGAACTTTTAGATAAAGAATGGGGCGGGAGTATATGGAATGCTTCAGAGGGTAAACTTTTTTTTAATAAAGTAACATTTTACGGAAATGGTGAAATATATGGGAATAATGTATTTAATGATGTCACATTCTATAAAGACGGAGATATAGAAGGCAAAAATACATTTAATGAGCAACTTCACTTTGAAGCAGGGAAGACATATAAATTGTCTGATATTTTAACATTAGGAAAAGACATTAGATTTTCAGCAACAGGAAATTGTAAAGATTTAATAACCATTCAAAATAATGAAAAAATATATCCGGCTGTAATTAATTGTAGTTCAGGGAAGGTAACCGTATCTTTTGTTGAATTGCGGGGTATTATTGCTAAAGGTGGAGCTGAATTTATAGCCGATAATTCATTAGATATGGGGGATAATTCAGGATGGTCAATTAATACTTTTATTTCACGGGATTTTTTCTGGGTTGGAGGGACAGGTAACTGGAGTGACGGGTCTCACTGGGCAACCTCCAGTGGAGGCCCTGGCAGTGGCTGTATTCCTACTCCGGTTGACAATGTTTTCTTTGATGCAAAATCTTTTAATGCATATGGACAATCGGTAACCATTGACAGTCCCTTTGCAAGATGTAACAGCATGGATTGGACAGATGCAGGTTATAACCCTGTTTTTAATTCTTCATTTTATTTAAATAATCTTCATATATGGGGGTCTCTTACGTTAAATAGTAATATGAATTTTGCGTTTGACGGAAATACTTATTTTGAATCTGAAATTAAGGGACGAAAAATTAAAATGGCTGGTCAGCAATTTAAATCGTATGTATTTTTTACAGGCAATGGTGGTGAGTGGATTCTTTCAGATGCATTTAATTGTAATAAAGATATATATCATTCTGCAGGGATATTAAATACAAATAATCAGGAAATCAGTTGTAATACATATGATTCTGGTTCTTTTGAAATGTCTTTATTTCCACGCTCATTAGTTTTAGGGAGCTCATTATTTAAAGCAATGGATTTTATTTGTGAAGTAAGAAATAACTTTACAATCAATGCCGGGACTTCTACCATTAGAATGATAAAATCATCTAAGACGATTCCCTCGGGATTTGTCGTGTTAAGGTCTGCAATGGATTTCGTTTTTTATAATGTTGAATTTGAATATAAAACAAATGGAATTTTATGTAACGGTTCTCAACATTTACTTATATTTAATAATATTACTTTTTTGGATAACGGAATTATTCAGGGGAATAATCTGATTAATGGAACACTTACTTTCAGTGAAGGGAAATTATATACTCTTGATACTAATTGTACGCAATCTTTTGGTATGAATGCTAATATCGTTGCAAATGGTAATTGTTCCAACCGAATTAAAATTCAATCATCTGATAGTAGAAAACAAGCTTTGCTGAATAAAGTGTCAGGCAATATTATTTTAAACTATTGTATTTTAAAAGGAGTGAAAGCAGATGGTGGGGCAACCTTTACTTCAAACAATACAGTAGATTTAGGAAATAACGAGGGTTGGATATTTGATGCAACCCATTCAAAAAATTATTATTGGGTTGGAGGATCAGGGAACTGGAGCGATGGTACACACTGGGCTTTATCCAGTGGTGGGCAGGGAAGCGGATGTATTCCTACGGAATTAGATAATGTGTATTTTGATATCAATTCATTTGACAACCCAAATCAGACAGTGAATGTGGATGTTGAAATCGCTTATTGTCATGATATGGATTGGACAGGAGCAAAATATAATCCTGAATTTACAAAGCAGATGCCAGACGATTCATTAAGTATTGAGATATATGGATCATTTACGTTAATTAAAGAGATGCTTTTTTTATATTCAGGAAAAATATATTTTAAATCTAATTCTAAAGGAGAAACTATTACTCTGGCTGAACATTCGTTTAATGAAGAAGTATATTTTGATGGAGTAGGAGGTGAATGGACTTTGCAGGATGATTTTCGGAGCAGTAGATATATTACACATTACAGAGGAGATTTAATTACAAATAATAAAACTATATTTTGTGGATATTTTTCACCCAAACTATATTGGTATAATGATAATCAAGCTCGTTCTCTGACTTTAGGTGCATCGCTATTAATGAGTGGAGTCAATATTGAATCAGATAATGATTTTAAATTGAATTCCGGAACATCAACTGTCTTTAATGATCTCAAAATAGTTGAAAATTCAAATAAGAAAAATTTGTTTGTTTTTAACAATGTTATATTCCCTGATACCAATTCCACTGGTTTTATTCGTAATGTATATAATTATGGAGGGTATTTATTTTTTAATAATGTAACTTTTTTCGGAGATGGAGTAATTAGGGGTAATAATGTAATAAAAGGAAATTTAACCTTTTCTGCAGGTAAGACTTATATATTTAGTGATCAAACAAAACAGTTTATTAATGGTAACTGGATTATACCGGGAACATGTAATTCATATATCCTATTAAGGTCTACTTATTTTGGAGATACATCTAAAACGTTTGTAACTGTAAGAATGAAAGATGGTAAAATTGATTGTTACAATGTTCATATGCAGGGAATTCATTTAGAAGGAGGGGGAATATTCAATGCCTATCATTCTGTTGATCTTGGACAAAATAAAGGATGGAATTTCAGTGATCTGCCTCCGTTGGGCAATACTGGTAATATAGCCGGAAAAATTATTGTCACAAAGGGACAAAAAGGTGTTTATTATTCAATACAACCGGTCATCGGAGCATTCAAGTATATTTGGACTGTTCCACCCGGGGCATCAATTATTTATGGACAGGGAGATACACTGATAAAAGTTGACTTTGGTGATAATGCAGTTTCCGGAGATATAACTGTATACTCTTATAACGGCTGTGGCAGAAGTCCAGTAAATAGTATACTCGGGATTTATATTGGTGAACAGGGAAATTTAGTAACTACCGGAGATACAATTTGTATTGGATCAACTGCTTCAATTTCTGTGAAAGGGGGTAATACATATTCATGGAGTAATGGGTTAGGTTCAGATAGTATAATATCTGTCCATCCGACAGTTACTACCACATATCTAGTCACAAGTACAGATGCAAATCTTAATACGAATATCGCATCAGCCATTGTTATGGTGAATCCATTGCCTAAGGTTGATTTTACTATTAATCCGCAGGAAATATTTATTCATGACACTTTATATTTTAATTCTTTTAATGCAAAAGATGTGAATATATGGAAGTGGGATTTTGGAGATGGCTTTTCGACAGATGATAAGAATAAGACAAAACATAAATATCAAGAATCAGGAAAATATAAATTGAAATTAACTGTGATAAGTCCTTCAGGCTGCAGCATAGAGGTTGAGAAGTTCATTAATATAATTTCTAATTCTAATGTATGGATTCCGTCAGCTTTTACACCTAACGGAGATGGGATTAATGATGTTTTAAATGTGTTAGGAGAAATTAAATCAATCCATATGGAAATCTATAATCAATGGGGAATACTCGTATTTATATCTGATAACCTACAGCTCGGGTGGGATGGCAAATACAAGGGAATTGATCAACCTATAGGAAATTATACATATGTGATACGTTTAATTAATTTTTCTGACAGAGAAGTAATTGATAACGGGACTATTACTTTATTAAGATAATGATTATGGTTAAGGGACTCATAATAATGCTTATGGTATTTATTTTCCTGGTGCAAAAAAATTATTCTCAAAGTGGTAATTCATGTTCAGATCCTATTATTATTAATACTTTGCCCTATATTAATTCTGTTTCTTCTCAAGGCAAGGGAAATAAGATGGGAATGATTTGTCCTACTGTTCAAGCAATGGATGGTGAAGATCTAGTATTTAAATTTAAGTTTAATAAAGATACTCTGTTATTATTTAAATTTTCAATTACGGATGCTTATGTTTCAAACTATGCTTGTTTTGAAATATTAAAGAATTGTCCTTTTGATAAAGCATACTGCATAAAGAGTGGTTATCTTTCAGATTCTCCATTTTCTTTTATTTATTGTTATAAAGCAAATGAGGAAATATATATTCATTTTGATTTATATTATGTTTCCGGATTTTTTCAAAATACAACATATAACATACATATCCCTTTTAAGACAGACGCTTTTTGTGAATCCCTTTACCATAAACGATTTGCTTAACATCTCCTTTGGGTTTGTAATTTAGTAAACATTTCTCGTCTTTTACAGCGTTTTCAAGGATTTTTTCAAATGCTAATTTCTGTAAATAACGTTGATTATGTTTGTTAAAACTTTAAAAATACAATAATATGGATGCAATATTAAATAAGTTACAAAAAAACATTGGCAAAGCAAAACATTTCACTCTTAAATCGGGCGAAGAAATAGCAGCAGGAATACATAAAATTGATGAAGCAAACAAAACAGTTAAATTTATTCATGGTGCTGGTTTAAAAAAATTAAAAGACGCTGAAAATGAAGGAAAATCAGTAGAATACGTCAACAAAATTATGTCTGATGCTTCTAATTTTACATTCTTCCTTTTTCTGACATCTCTAATGTTTTTTAGTTTTTACCTCTTTATCTAATTTTTTTTTATAATCGGCTGACATCCAAAATGGACGGCAGGCTTTAGCTAAAATTTCTTCCAAATCTGTTCTTTTTTTATTTATTAAGGCAGAATAGATTGAATTTTTTAAATCTCTCATTTCTTCTGACATTTCTGAAATATTTTTTTCAAGAATGTTTATTTTTTCCGTAACTGAAATATTTTTTTTCATGTTTTTAAATTTGTTAAAATGTTTATATTTTGAAAAATTATTATATTTGTCAGTATTAACATAAAAAAGTTCTTTACTTATAAAATAATTTAGGCGTTAGCTTATTTCTTGTTTTAGGAAACTACCACTTTTAAAACACAACAAAGAATAAAGTTTAAACGTCCACGTCAAGGCGTGGACTGATTTATTCTGTTGTGTGGGTACGTGGTAGTACCTCTAAAACGAATAGGTTACAGTTCCACGCCTATTTTTTTATTAGCTCTGCTTGGGACTGGTAGGGTAATTTAAATTATAAAATTTATGAAAACAAAAACAATCATTGTATTAATGCTCATTATCGGAGCAACAACTATTTTTAATAGTTGCACAAAAGACGAACCAGCAAGAACAACTGGTGGATTAATTATTAAAGTTAAACTGACAGGTTCTACTGGATACCTAACTGGTGTTACAGTTGGATTAGCAACATCACAAGCAAATCTTGATAATTCAGTTTATCTAAAGCAAATAGTTACTGATTCTAAAGGGCAAGCAGATTTTGGGCAACTTATTGCAGGAAATTATTATTACGATTGCTACCATTCAATAGGAAGTACATCGTGGGATGGATACGGACAAGTACAGATTGTTGCAGGACAAGATTTGGAAGCAACATTGCCATTAGAATCAAAAAAGAAAAAATAAATTTTAACTTTTATCCAAATAGAGAGGTTGTTGAAATACAGCCTCTTTTTTTTTATGTCAATACGTCAAAGAACTTGTTATCTTAATATGTTTTAACAATCAAAATTATTAAGAAGTGTTAAATTCCTTGATTTTATTGGCTTTTTTCATATATTCTGTTCTAATAGGGATATGTATGACATATAATATTTCAATTACTGCTCCACCGTCGAAAAATACATCAACATTTGCAGCAGGTAATATCATGGAGAATGCTGTTTTTGTTAAAAAATTTAGGAATTACAAAATACCTTTAGATACACGGTATGATTCAACAGATATTCGTGGAATAGATGAAAATATTTACATGCAATATTTATATGGTGGTGCTTTATGTCCAGGCTGGAGTGTTCAAAACAGCGCCTGGTTTAAGTTTGTAGCAGGAATCGATAGTGCTGTATTTAATGTGTATCAGGATAATTGTGTTTATCATACAGGAATCCAGATGATCGTCCTGGAAAATACGGGATGTTATCAATACCGTGCAGTTTCTGAATGTTCATCAAAAGGGAATGACAGTTCTTTCACCATCACTGCTCGCAAATTAGAACACGGAAAAACATACTATGTTTATCTGGATGGATGTAAATATTTTGAAACTGGAGCGACTGAGTATTGTGATGTGACTATCAATCCTGTTTCAGGGATTGTGGATGTGGATGCAGTCAGTCAAAAATCAGGTACAGGTATTGATTCAATTTGCCAAGGGCAATCGGTCAAACTTCTTGCCTCCTCTATAAATGCAAATAAATTCCGATGGAGTCCCAAAGAATTTTTAAGTTCGGATACAATTGCCGATCCTGTGGCTGCTCCTTTGAATACAACTACCTATTATGTTACTATTACCAATGAAGATGATGATCAGAATTTAGATAGTGTGGTGATTTATGTTGGAAAAGGATTTCAAATAAATTCAATAACATCTCATGACGATTCATGCAAAACAAATAATGGAAGTATATCCGTTCATATTTCAGGTTCATCAAAGACATATTATTATAGTTGGATAGAGGGTTCGACATATTTTATGTTAAAAAATAATTCCACCATTAATTATTTACCTTCTGGAAGTTATATCATTACTGTAACTGATGAATATAGTTGTTCCAATAAAGCTACTGTGTATGTTGACGAGCACTGTGATACAATTCATCCGTTTGAATTGAAAATACCCAATGTCTTTACTCCCAATAATGACGGTATAAATGATGAATTTAAAATAATTTACGAAGGAACAATAATGAATTTTTATATTGAAATATTTAATCGTTGGGGTAACAAAATTTTCGAATCCACTGATCTAAATTTTAAATGGGAAGGAACCAATTATCCTGACGGAGTCTATTTTTATTTAATAAGTGCAAGAGATAGAAAAAATAAAAAAGAGGAATATAAAGGGACATTGACAATTCTGAAGTGAAAAAAATATATTATTTTTTAACCCTATAACTTTTTTCCCAGTTCCAAGCAGAAAGCATCATTTCATCCAGCGATTTTTCAGCTTTCCAACCGAGTTCATTATTAGCGTATGAAGTATCAGCCCAGATTTTTTCAATATCACCCGGGCGACGGTTGACAATTTTATAATTCAGTTTTTGTCCGGAAACCTTTTCAAATGATTTAATAGCATCCAATACGGAAAAGCCATTGCCAGTTCCCAGATTGAAATATTCGTAATCTGCTTTGGTTTTATTTTCAATCATTCGTTTCAATGCAATCACATGCGCTTTGGCAAGATCAACTACATGGATGTAGTCGCGGATACATGAGCCATCCGGCGTATTGTAATCATCACCATAGACTTTTAATTCTTCACGGATACCAAAAGCTGTTTGTGTAATGTAAGGAACCAGATTATCGGGAATACCTAATGGAAGTTCACCGATCAATGCAGAATCATGAGCACCAATCGGATTGAAGTAACGCAGAGAAATAGCTTTCAGATTTTTATTAGCTTTAATCGTATCCTGAATAATTTCTTCACAGATTTGTTTTGTATTGCCGTAAGGCGAATTGGCTTTTTGAACAGGAGCATCTTCTGTAACTGGCAATTTGTCCGGTTGACCGTAAACTGTGCAGGAAGATGAAAAAACCAGATTTTGAATATTGTATTCAATCTGAGCATCCAGCAGATTGATCAATGAAAAAAGATTATTTCGGTAATATTTAAGTGGTACATTGACCGATTCACCAACTGCTTTGGATGCGGCAAAATGAATGATCCCGTTGATATCAGGTTGTTTTTTAAAAAATGAAAAAACTTTTTCCCGATCACAAAGATTGAACTGTTCAAACGCAGGGCGTTTGCCGATAATTTTTTCAATACCATCAAGGGCTGAAATCAATGAATTAGAGAGGTCATCAATAATAACCACTTCAAAACCGGCATTGATCAATTCAACCACAGTGTGTGAACCAATATAGCCGGTACCACCGGTAACTAGAATTTTATTTGCCATTTTGTTTATAATGTTTAGTTGGTAATTCTCTTAATTGTTTTGCACTGAATTCTGGCGTGATATCCCGTTGCGGATTTCCAAGCATTTCATAACCCACCATAAATTTTTTAACAGTTGCTGATCGCAACAATGGCGGATAAAAGTGCATATGCAAATGCCATTCGGGATAATCTTTTCCGTCGGTCGGACTTTGATGAAGTCCTGCTGAATAAGGAAATGAAACCTGAAATAAATTATCATACATTACTGTCAAACGTTTGTAAGCATCAGCAAATGATTGCTTCTCAGCATCAGTCAAGGTGCTGATGTTTGCATGCGGTTTTTTACTGATGAGCATGGTTTCAAATGGCCATACCGCCCAAAAAGGAACAAGTGCAACAAAATCTGAATTTTCAAAAAGGATTCTGTCTTTTTTAATAAGTTCTTTTTTAAGATAATCTGATAATAAAGTCGTATGATGTTTATTAAAATATTCTTTTTGCTTTATAGATTCTTTTGAAAGTTCAACGGGAATTGAAGACGAACACCATATTTGACCGTGAGGATGCGGATTACTACAACCCATGATGCTGCCTTTGTTTTCAAAGATCTGAACATAATTAATAACTTCATTTTTACCGAGTTCAATATATTCGGTTTGCCAAAGGTCAATCACCTTTTTAATATCTGAAATGTCCATTTCTGGAACAGTGAGGTCGTGACGAGGAGAAAAACAAATAACTTTACAAAGACCCCTCTCACTTTGTACAACAAAAAGTTCATCTTCATTTATTCCTCCTGAAGGAGTATCCTGAAGCATTGAACTGAAATCATTGGTGAAAACAAATGTTTCTTTATAATCAGGATTAAAGCTTCCTTCTGCTCTTTTATTCGTTGGACATAAATAACATGTGGGGTCGTATGCGGGTCGTTGATCTTCCTGTTGTTTTTCTACCTGTCCCTGCCAGGGACGTTTAGCACGGTGAGGGGAAACCAGCACCCATTCTCCGGTCAGTGGATTGAATCTTCGGTGTGGATGATCCGTTAAATTAAAATCATTTTTATTCATTGAGAATTAGAAAAAAATAATGAATGCAAATTAATAATAAATAATTATATATGATCTAAATCTAAAAGTTTTAATAACCCGATGACAGATAAGAAACTTCCTTTCATGGAGTTATTCAGGACAATGATGGTTCCTTTGTTTTCAGGAACACGAATAAAATAACTTCTGAATCCATGCCACCAACCGCAATGGTAGGGGATAATCCTCCCGTCATCCAGTTTGATGATCCTCCATCCAAAGCCGTAATTTCGGGTACCGCTTTTCCATTTTTTATTGGTTGGTTTAAATGCTTCCTGTAAACGTTCAGGAGCAAGTAGTTCGCCGGAATACAATGATTGGTCAAAAATAAACATATCTTCTACTGTTGAATATATGTTTTTATCTCCTACTACTCCATCTTTAAAATTATCAGCAATTCTTTTATTTTTTGCATCAAAACTATTGATTCGATTCTTCAAATCATTCGTGTCTTTAATATCTAATACAAATGTATTGTTCATTCCCAATGCTTTGAAAATCTCTGATTCCATAAATTTTTTATAGCTTGTTTCAGTTATATTTTCGATTACCGAAGCAAGGAAGGTATAATTGGTATTACAGTATTGAAAAGTTTTATCGGGTGCTGAATAGGTTAATCCGGGATTTTTTTTCATAATACCAAGTAAATCATTATTTGACATAAATACTGATTTGTTGGTCCATAGTTTTTCAGTGAAATAATCATATTTGGCAAGTCCTGAACGGTGTGACAAAAGTTCTTGAATAGTAATGTTTTTATATGGAAGATCAGGAAAGAATTTTTGAATATTATCATCAAATTCAAGTTTTCCTTTTTCTTTTAAAAGCATGATGGCAAATGCTGTGAAAGGTTTTGATGCGGAAGCAAGTTGAAAAGGTGTGGTTATCTCCAGAGGAGTTTTTTTTATTATATCAGCATAACCATATGATTTTTTTATAACTACTTTTCCGTCTTTGGCAAAAAGAATATTTCCATTGAAAAGACCTTTTTTATAACGTGCAGTAAAATATTCATCAACAACAACAGCTAAATCTTTATAAGATGTATCAACATCAAGAGAAATACGTATTTTATTGACAACTATATTTTGTTTGGATTTATTTTTATCAGCTATTTGATGATGGTCACCGCAATTAATAAAAAAAAGCCATGTAAATAACATGAAAAAGAAACTGTATTTTTTCAATGTATCAGTTAGATAAAGAATTATTATTTATATTCATTCCAGCTTTTAATAGCCAATCCGCCTGGTTTCAAATGTGTAAACGCATGGATGAAAGAACTGGCAAGACGTGCATTGGTAATTAACGGAATATTGAAATCCACAGCGCTGCGGCGGATCAGGTAATCATTGTCCAATTCGCCTTTGGTAAGATTTTTAGGAATATTGATGACCAGATCAATTTTTCTTTCTTTCAGATAATCCAGCACATTCGGATGTTTATCTTCATTCGGCCAATAAAGCATGGTTGATGGAATCCCATTTTTTTCAAAAAATTCATTTGTTCCACCTGTTGCAAAAATAGAATATCCTTTTTCAATTAACAATACTGCGCTTTTTAGAAATTCAGTTTTTGAATGGATTGGTCCGGAAGAAACAAGTATGTTTTTTTTCGGAATACGATAACCGACCGATAACATGGATTTTAATAATGCTTCGCTGAAACTGTCACCGATACAAGCAACTTCACCGGTAGAAGCCATTTCAACACCTAATACAGGATCGGCTTTATGTAAACGGGAAAAAGAAAACTGTGATGCTTTGACGCCAATGTAATCCAGTTCAAACAAAGATTTGTCCGGTTTCTTAACCTTTTTACCAAGCATGATCTGTGTGGCAAGGTCAATAAAATTTGTTTTGAGCACTTTTGAAACAAATGGAAAACTTCTGGATGCTCTTAAGTTACATTCAATCACTTTTATTTCATTATTCTTAGCAAGATACTGTATGTTGAAAGGTCCTGAAATATTAAGTTCTTTGGCAATCTTGCGTGAAATATTTTTAATTCGGCGTGTAGTTTCAATATAAATTTTTTGGGGAGGAAAAACCATGGTTGCATCACCTGAATGCACACCGGCATATTCAACATGTTCAGAGATGGCGTATGCCATAATTTCGCCTTTACTGGCAACAGCATCGATCTCAATTTCTTTTGCCTGCTCAATAAATTCAGTTACTACAACCGGATATTGTTTTGACACATTGGCTGCCAGTTCAAGAAAATGTTCCAGTTCTTCTTTATTAGAAACAACATTCATGGCTGCTCCTGAAAGCACGTAGGAAGGTCTGATTAATAAAGGGAATCCAACTTCTTCGGCAAATAAATAAATTTCTTCAATACTTGTTAATTCTTTCCATCTGGGTTGATCAATACCCAGATGATCGCACATCATGGAAAATTTATGCCTGTCTTCAGCATTGTCAATGGATACAGGTGATGTTCCAAGAATCCGCACTTTCTGCCTATGAAGTTTCATGGCAAGATTATTCGGAATTTGTCCGCCGGTAGAAACGATCAATCCTTTTGGTACTTCAAGATCAACAATATCCAGCACCCGTTCAAACGTCAGTTCATCAAAATATAAACGATCACAAATGTCATAATCCGTACTTACAGTTTCAGGATTATAATTGATCATCACAGATCGTAATCCTTGTTTATTAATTGAATTGATGGCATTTACACCGCACCAGTCAAACTCAACACTGCTACCGATTCGGTATGCTCCCGATCCCAAAACGATCACTGATTTTTTATCATGAACAAAATCAATATCATGTGTATTTCCGTTATAGGTCAGATACAGATAATTTGTTTGAGCCGGATATTCGGCAGCAAGCGTATCAATTTGTTTAACATAGGGAACGATATTTTTCTTTTTCCGGTGTGCTCTTACAGTCAAGAGTCCTGACTCCATATCTTTATTTTCGCACTTTAAAACGAAACGTGCAATCTGAAAATCAGAGAATCCCATTTTTTTTGCGTTCAGCAAAACTTCGTCCGGTAATGTTTTCAGAGAATTATACGATTTAAGTATAGCCCTGTATTCAAAAATATTTTTTAATTTCTCAAGGAACCATCTGTCAATCTTGGTCAGTTCATGAATATGATCAATGGAATATCCTTTATAGAAAGCCATGGCTATGGCTATGATGCGCATATCCGTTGGGTTTGAAAGCTCCTGTTGGATTCGACCTTCTTCAATATCTTTATTCCCCACAAACCCATGCATGCCTTGTCCGATCATGCGAAGTCCTTTCTGGATAGCTTCTTCAAAGGATCTTCCAATAGCCATTACCTCCCCGACTGATTTCATGCTGCTGCCGATTTCTTTGGATACACCTACAAATTTGTTCAAATCCCATCGGGGAATTTTTACAACAATGTAATCAAGCGCAGGTTCAAAACATGCACACGTTGTTTTGGTAACAGAATTTTTTAATTCGTGCAAACCGAATCCCAAACCGAGTTTAGCAGCTACAAATGCCAATGGATAGCCGGTTGCTTTTGATGCCAGTGCTGAAGATCGCGACAGACGTGCATTTACTTCAATTACTCTGTAATCCTCTGAATACGGGTCAAGTGCAAATTGAACATTGCATTCACCGATAATTCCAACATGACGGATGATTCGTATGGAGAGTTCACGGAGTTTGTGGTATTCACTATTGGTCAGTGTTTGAGAAGGAGCTACAACGATGCTTTCACCGGTATGGATTCCAAGCGGATCGAAATTTTCCATATTACAAACGGTGATGCAATTGTCGTATTTGTCACGTACCACTTCATACTCCACTTCTTTCCAACCTTTTAACGATTCTTCAACGAGGATTTGATTTGAGTAGGAGAATGCCGTGGCAGAAAGTTTTCTTAACCCTTGTTCATCCGAACAAAAGCCGCTTCCTTGACCGCCCAATGTATAAGCTGCCCGGATAATGATCGGATAACCCAATGTTTCTGCAGCTTTGACAGCATCTTCGATATTCAGAACAGCAATGCTTCTCGGTGTTCTGACATTTATTTCATTTAGTTTATTTACAAAATTCTCTCGATCTTCCGTATCAATAATGGATTGAACGGGTGTGCCGAGAACTTTAACATTGTATTTTTCAAAAATATTATTTTTATAAAGGGCTACTCCGCAATTCAGCGCTGTTTGACCTCCAAATGAAAGCAAGATACCGTCCGGTTTTTCTTTTTCAATGACTTGCTCAACAAAATCAGGTGTTACAGGCAAGAAGTAAACCGTATCGGCAATATTTTCAGAAGTCTGTATGGTTGCAATATTGGGATTGATCAGAACCGTTTCAATGCCTTCTTCTCTTAAAGCTTTGAGTGCCTGAGAGCCCGAGTAATCGAATTCACCTGCTTCTCCGATCTTCAATGCGCCGGAACCAAGTATGATTATTTTTTTAATAGTGTGTTCCATCTATTTTATCTGTATACGAAAAAATTAACGTTTATTTTTTTTAATCAGTTCGATAAATTCATCAAACAAGAATTCAGTATCCGTAGGACCTCCGGATGCTTCAGGATGAAATTGAGTGGAGAAAAATGGTTTTTGTGTATGCCTGATCCCTTCACTGGTATTGTCATTTGCATTGATGAACAATGGTTCCCAATTATTCTGCAATGTATTATTATCAATTGCAAAACCATGATTTTGGGATGTGATATAACATTTGTGAGTGCCAACCTTAATGACGGGTTGATTGTGACTGCGATGACCGTACTTAAGTTTATAGGTATCTGCTCCTGCAGCAAGGCCCATTAACTGAGTGCCAAGACAAATGCCATAAATTGGTTTATCTTCTTTTAAAGCTTTAGCGATATTTTGAATGGTAATATCACACATTTTTGGGTCACCAGGTCCATTTGAAATAAATAATGCATCATAATCTTCATTAGAAAAATCATAATCCCATGGAACACGTATCACAGTAGTATCGCGTTTTAGAAAGCATCGGATGATATGATTCTTAACTCCACAGTCAACGAGAATTATTTTGTATTTGCCATTCCCATAGATTTTTTTCTCTTTAATACTGACTTGTGCAACCAGATTGACTTTGTTTGGATCATAAAGAGGAATATCCTGATCGTCATAAATAATTTTACCCAGCATAGTTCCTTTTTCACGAAGAATCTTGGTCAGTGCACGTGTATCAATACCGTAAATACCAGGTATCTGATAACGTTTCAGCCAGTCGGCAAGACTCTCAACAGCATTCCAGTGACTATATTTAAAGGAATAATCAGAAACAATAAAACCTGAAACCTGAACAGTTTCAGACTCCATAAATTTAAACATACCGTCTTCGACGGTTTCAGCAGGAATACCATAGTTCCCTATCAATGGATAGGTTGCTACCAATATCTGCCCTTTGTAGGATGGATCCGTTAAACTCTCGGTATAACCGGTCATGGCTGTATTGAACACAACCTCGCCTGAAACAGACTTTTCATAACCGAATGATTTACCGTGAAAAACAGAGCCGTCCTCTAAAACTAACTTAATGCTTTTGGAATCGGACATTGAAATGTTTTTATGATTTATCGGGATGCAAATGTAAAACTTTGTCCTGAAAAAAACTAACAATGTTTATAATTGTCTATAGATTCTTAATAAAGTTTAACGCATATAAATAAAATAAATATATCTTAGTCATTAAACCTACTGCCTTTATTGATTTATATTTATGTGTTTAAATATTTATTTAATAAAATTTCAGAATTAAATTTATTGTTATTTTTGTTAAAAAAAATTCAAAAGAATTATTTATCAAGCGTAAAATTAAATATTAAAATTTTAAATATGTTAAAAGTATTTTTAATTCAGATTAAATGTTTTTTTACTACAACAATGTTCGTTGTATTTTCCTTTTTAACAAATGCCCAGCAAATTGAAATAAAAGGGAAGGTAACTTGTTATAAGGGAGACAGTTTATCCGGTGCTATCATTACGGTTAAAGGTTCTAATAATATTGTAAAATCTGATTTCCATGGTAATTATAGATTAAAAGTGGATAATATTAAACAGAATTTAATATGTAGTGCATTTGGATATGAGTCCATGGAGTCAAAGATTAACAGTAATTTACAAAATGATTTTAATCTTAAATCAAAAGGGTATGAGATCAGATTAAAAGTCAATCTGACCCGTGACACAGTGAGTTATTTGGCTTATTATTACAATGATAAACAATATCTGAAAGATACGGCAAAAATAAATACAAAAGGAGAATTTATTTTTAAAGGAAAAGAAAGTTTACCTGGCGGAATTTATTTGGTGGTTAAACAAAATAAAGGAGGTTTCTTTGAACTATTGGTTGATGATGATCAATATTTTTCTGTCAGCACAGATACAATCGAATATATGAAAAATGTCCGTTTCAAAGATTCCGAATTGAATGAAACATTTTATAATTATATACATTTTCTTCAACAAAAGGGAAAAGAAAAGGAACCTTTACAAAATATGTTGAAAAATATAAAAAATAATAATGATTCCATTAACTTATTGAAAAAGCAAATGGATCGCATTGATGATGAAGTAGATTCATATCGTAAATCTATTGTTGACAAAAATCCAACTTCTCTTATCTCAAAAATTATTAGGTTTTCCGATCAGATTGAAATTCCTGAACCGCCTCAACTGCCCAATGGAAAGATTGATTCAACTTTTCAATACAGATATTATCGTGCACATTTTTTTGATCATGTGGATTTTTCAGATGACAGGATATTACGTACCCCTTTGTTTTATCCTAAGTTGACCGAATATTTTGATAAAGTAGTTCATCCGCATCCCGATTCGATAATCAAGGAATGTGATTTACTGGTTGAAAAAAGTCTTGCCAACAAGGAAATGTTTCAATATATTGTTGTTTTTTTAACCAATCATTATGTGTCGCCAAAGATCATGGGGTATGATGCAATTTATGTTCATATGATTGAAAAATATTATCAAACCGGTCAGGCCAACTGGACAACGCCATCTATCTTGAAAACACTGATTGATCAGGCAAAGGATTATAAAAAAGTGTTGATCGGGAATATTGCACCGAATATAAATTATTTAACCACTATTGATAAAAAAAATAGTTCATTATATGAAATAAAATCAAAATATACATTATTGATTTTTTGGAGTCCGGAATGTTCTCACTGCAAACAAGAGTTACCGGAGTTACATAAAGTATATGAAAAATATAAAAATAAAGGATTAACGGGTTATTCTGTCAGTACTGACAGAGATACAGCCAAGATTATGAATTTTATTCGTGAGCAAAAGTTAAATGGTTGGATCAATGCAATTGATATCCCATCCCAAGATGGAAATTATTACAGTAATTTCAGAAAGGATTATGGTATCAATTCAACACCGGTTAAATTCATTCTAGATGAGAATAAAAAGATTATTGCTAAAAACCTCAATGCTGATCAGTTAGATAAATTCATTGAACGTCAGTTAAATGAGGATAAGAAGAAGGACTGATTATTTTGCAGATAATAATTTTTTAACAGCAGATTCGGTTTTCTCAAAGTTAAATTGTTTAAGAACGTCTGTCATTTTCTTTTGAATATCCTTATTGCAGAGGTTCCCGATACTGCCTGCATGAGAATGTTTAATCGTTAATGAAGGATTGAAAGTGCCGTCAGTAATGGATTTGCCGACTTGTTTGTATGCGTCGCGGAATGGAATACCTTCTAACACCAACTTGTTTACCTCCTCTACGCTGAACATATATTTATATTTTTTGTCTTTAACAAGTGCTTTATTGATGATGATGTGATTCAGCATGAGTTGAGTCATAAGTATACTGAACTGTAAATCAAAGAATGCAGGAATGATGCACTCTTTGATGATTTGAAGATCACGGTGATAACCGGAAGAAAGATTTGTATTGATCATACTGATTTCATTAGGCAACGCTTGAATCTTATTGCATTTGGCGCGTATCAGTTCAAACACATCCGGATTTTTTTTGTGAGGCATGATACTGGACCCGGTTGTTAATTCTTCCGGAAAGCTGACAAATTCAAAATTCTGACTCATGTACAAACAAACATCCATCGCCATTTTTGATAATGTAGCTGCCACGGATGATAGTGCCTGTGCTGTGATCCGTTCCGTTTTTCCTCTTGTCATTTGGGCATAAATCACATTGTAGTTCATGTTGTCAAAGCCAAGCAGATCGGTTGTCAACTGCCTGTCAAGAGGGAATGAAGAGCCATAGCCGGCACCTGAACCAAGCGGATTTTGATTTGCAATTTTATACGCTGCATGCAGTAAAATCATGTCATCCGTAAGACTTTCAGCATAGGCGCCAAACCATAAACCGAAAGAAGATGGCATTGCAACCTGCATGTGCGTATAACCGGGCATTAATATGTTTTTATACGTATTGCTTTGGTCAATCATTAAATCAAACAGATCGAATGTTAACTCAACTGTTCGTTTAAGTTCCTTGCGGATAAAAAGTTTTATGTCAACCAACACCTGATCATTACGTGAACGACCACTGTGAATTTTTTTACCAACATCCCCTAATTTTTTTGTAAGAATTAGTTCCACCTGAGAATGCACATCCTCGATACCAGCATCTATTTTAAAATTACCTTTTTTAATAGATTGATAGATGCTGATTAATTCTTTTTGCAATTTTTTAAGTTCGTGATTTTTTAATAATCCGATTTTTTCAAGCATCCGAATATGAGCCAAACTGCCAATTACATCATGTTCAGCCAAAACAATGTCAAGTTCTTTATCATTGCCGATGGTAAATTCTTCAACAATTTTATTTACCGAATTGCCTTTATCCCAAAGTTTCATATGTTAATGGATTGAATTTTTAAATCGTCTAATAATTTTATATACGTTTCTATTCCGTTTTTTATTTCCTCTAATTTAATATATTCATCCGCTGAATGTGAACGGGCAGAATCACCGGGTCCAATTTTTAAAGAGGTATATTTTAATACTGCTTGATCAGAAGTTGTCGGAGATGCAAAATGGGTTAACCCAATTTTTAATCCTTTCTGAACAATCGGATGTTCAATGGAAATATGAGAGGAATTTAAACGGAATGAAAGTGCTTTAACGTCACAACTTACATGTTCTTTGATGATTTTATAGATTTCTTTATTGCTGTAAAGTTCATTGGTTCTGACATCCACAACAAATGAACAACTGTCAGGAACAATATTGTGCTGATACCCTGCAGATATTTGAGTAACAGACATTTTCACAGCACCAATCAATTCGGATACTTTTGGAAATTTGTATTGTTGAAACCATTCAATATCTTTAATCGCTTTGTATATTGCGTTTTCACCTTCATTACGACCGGCATGCCCTGCTTTTCCATGGGCAATGCAGTCAAGCACCATCAATCCTTTTTCAGCGATAGCCATTTGCATTTGTGTAGGTTCGCCAATCAACGCAAGATCAATCTTTCCCAGATCATCTGTGATACTTTCAATCCCGTTAACGCCTGAATCTTCTTCTTCAGCAGTTGCAGCATATATCAGGTTAAATGGCAGATCTTTTTGTTCCGCAAAAAAGATAAATACAGCTAATAATGATACGATAGATGCTCCGGCATCATTGCTGCCCAGACCGAATAATTTCCCGTCAGCAACAATAGGCGTGAAGGGATCATGTGTCCATGCTTTCGAAGGTTTAACTGTATCTAAATGAGAATTTAAAAGTATGGTGGGTTTGTTCGTATCAAAATATCTTGATCTGACCCATATATTATTATTTTTTCGCTGTGAAGCAAATCCTTTATCTGCAAGAAAAATCTGGACGATATCAGCAGCAGCACGTTCTTCACGACTGAATGAAGGTGTAGAGATCAGTTGTTTCAATAAACCGACAGCTTCCGAATATAGATCTGTGATTTTCATAATGTTAAAGTTGTTCCTGAATTAATTTCACCGAGTGTCAGTGCATTGGTAATAATGACCTTCCCGACACCCTGAAATAAAGCGCTGAAACCATTATCCAATTTAGGAATCATGCCTTCTGTAATAACTCCTTTCAGTTTATATTGTTCAAATATTTTTTGATTGATCATCGGGATGACAGAATCCTCATCATCTGCATTGCTAAGCACACCGCGCTTTTCGAAGCAATAGATTAATTCTGTTTGAAAATGTTTACTCATTGAAATTGCAATTGCCTGTGCAATTGTATCGGCATTGGTATTAAATAGTTGCCCCTTACAATCATGTGTCAATGGTGCAACAACAGGTGTAATTTTATTTTCAATCAATGTTAAAAGTTGGTTTCCATTCACTTCTTCAATATCACCGACAAATCCATAATCTATTGTTTTAACCGGTCTTTTCATTGCTCGAATGATATTGAGATCAGCACCGCATATACCTAAAGCATTACAATTCATTGCCTGTAATTGTGCAACAATATTTTTATTCACCAGTCCGGCATAAACCATCGTGACGACTTTCAATGTTTCTAAATCTGTGATCCGTCTTCCTTCAACCATTTTGGTTTCAATACCCAATCGACCTGAAATTTCGGTAGCCAATTTACCACCGCCATGAATTAATAATTTATGACCACTTATTTTTAAAAAATTTTCCAGTAATTGGTGTAATGTTTTTTCTTGTTCTACAACCTTTCCACCGACTTTTACAATTGTTAGTTTTTCCATTTTTATTTAAATATAATTTAGTATTTTTTTGTATTTACTAAATTTATTTTTGATTATCCAAGATCATTTTGATAACTGTTTGAGCAGAAACAACACGGTTCGCAGCTTCTTCAATCACAATAGAATCAGGACTGTCAATCACTTCATCTGTCACGATCATATTTCTTCGTACAGGTAAACAATGCATGAACTTTGCATGATTTGTCAGTTTCATCTTTGCTGCATCAACCGTCCACGATTTATCTTTTGATAAGATCTGTCCATAGTGTTTGAATGACGACCAGTTCTTAGCATAAATAAAATCAGCTCCTTCAAATGCTTTTTTCTGATCGTATTCAATTTTTGCACCTTGTGTGAATTCGTTTGCGAGTTCATATTCTTCAGGATGGGTGATGACAAAATCAACATCCGCTTTCAACATCCATTCGGCAAAAGAATTTGGAACTGCCTGAGGTAAGGCGCGTGGATGAGGAGCCCATGTCAGAACCACTTTAGGACGTTTTTGGGTTTTATATTGTTCGATGGTAATTAAATCACCGAATGATTGCAATGGATGTCGTGTAGCTGATTCAAGACTGATTATTGGTACGCCTGAAAATTCAATGAACTGATTTAATATTTTTTCCGTGTAATCATCTTCTTTGCTTTGGAAACGGGCAAATGAACGAACACCGATTATATCGCAGTAACGTCCAATAACAGGGACTGCTTCACGGATATGCTCTGCTTTATCGCCATCCATTATAACTCCCATCTCTGTTTCGAGCTTCCATCCATCTTTATTGATATCCAGAACAATTACGTTCATTCCCAAATTCAATGCTGCTTTCTGTGAACTCAAACGTGTTCGCAATGAAGAATCGAAAAAAATAAGGATAATGGTTTTATTCTTTCCGAGATCAATATATTTGAGTGGTTCTTTTTTAAGTACGAAAGCCAATTCCATTGCTTTTTGAAGATCAGGAATATCGTTTACATTTGTAAAATGTCGCATGTTTATTTATGATTTTAAAGTGTTATATAATACTGATTCTTCTTCAACCAATTGTTTAAGATCTTCTTTTGAAGGCAAATATAAATTATATTGACTGGCAAAAATTTGTTTATTATTTTGAGGTAAGGTAATTTCAACCAAACTATCATTTTTATTTTTGCAAATTATAATGCCAATAGTTTTGTTTTCATCCTTTGTTTTTATGAAGCGATCATAATAGTTGACATACATTTGCATCTGCCCAATATCTTGATGTTTTAACCTCCCAATCTTAAGATCAATCAATATAAAACATTTCATTAAACGGTTATAAAAAACTAAATCAACAAAAAAATGTTCTTCATCAAATGTAAAGCGAACTTGTCGACCCGAGAATAAAAATCCTTTACCTAATTCAAGCATGAATTGTTCAAGCTTATTAATGATAGCTGTTTCCAAGTCTGTTTCGGAATAGATACTATCTTCTTTTAAACCTAAGAATTCAAGAATATATGGTTCTTTAATGGCATCTTTGGGTTTTTCTAGTATTTGTCCTTTTTGCGAAAGTTCTTGTACCTTTTTTTTATTTCGGCTTAATGCTAAGCGTTCATATAAGGCGGAGTCATATTGTCTGTATAATTCTGTAACTGACCAATTGTTGTTTATAGCTTCTATTTCATAAAAAGTTTTTTCAGCTTGATTTTTAATTTTTGATAAAAGAACATAATGAGACCACGATAAATTAAAAGTTGAACGATTTGTTATGATTTTTTGTAAAACGAATTCATTGTTAGTGGGCTTTTTAGAAGATTTCCGAGACGCCGTCTCGGAAATTGAAGATGGGTTCAAAATCCGAGATGCCGTCTCGGATTTTTGATAAGAAAGATAAAAACGTCTCATATTTTCAAGGTTGTCAACGGAATATCCTTTACCAAAATCTTCCTTTAATTGGATACTTATTTGTTTCAATGTTTCGGAGGCATACTGAGCACGTATTTTACCTTTTTGTTCGTGTTCAATAATTAATTTCCCAATCATAAAGTTAGTAAGTACCATTGTACTATTTACATTTTTTACAATGTTCTTACGAGCCAGTTCAACAAGCGTTTTAATATTTTTAACAAGTGTATTATAATGTTTGCCAGTAGTTGGATTCACTGAAATATAAAATAAAATATTGAATAAATAATTATTTCGGTCTTATTTGTCCGTCTCCATTGATGATCCATTTATAACTGGTAAGTTCATTGAGTCCCATCGGACCGCGAGCATGAATTTTTTGTGTGCTGATGCCTATCTCAGCGCCTAAACCGAATTGAGTGCCATCAGTGAAAGCGGTCGATGTATTCGAGTAAACAGCCGCTGCATCCACTGATTTAAAAAAAGTATCAATGCAATTTTTGTTTTCAGAAATTATCGCTTCGCTGTGTTTAGAACTGTAATTATAAATATGATCCAGCGCTTCTTCAAGAGTAGCAACCGTTTTTACAGACATCTTATAAGATAAAAACTCCGTTCCGAAAGATTCGTCTGTCGCAGGTTTTAAAAGATTATCTGGATAATTTCCTTTTAAAACGGCATACGATTTTTTATCAGCAAAAATCTCAACATTACTGTCAGATAACGATTTAACAAGGAATGGCAATTCATTCAGTCTTTTTTCATGAATGATCAAACAATCCAAGGCATTGCATACACTAACTCTGCGAGTTTTTGCATTATGGATGATAGACTTTCCTTTTTCTTTATCTCCGTATTCACAAAAATACGTATGTACAATTCCTGCACCTGTTTCAACTACCGGTACTTTTGAATGATCTCGAACATAGTTGATCAGGTTCTGACTGCCTCTTGGAATCACCAGATCGATATAATCAACGGCGTTCAATACATCTTTGATCGCTTCTCTTTCAGGAGGAAGCAGACGCACAAAGTTTATATCCATTCCAAGTTTTTCAAGTACCTCGTGAATAACAGATAAAATAGCTGTATTGGACGCATGCGCATCGCTGCCCCCTTTCAGTACCGTCGCATTCCCTGATTTTACACAAAGTGAAAAAACATCAAAAGTAACATTCGGACGTGCTTCATAGATGATGCCGATCACACCAATCGGAACACTGATCTTCGATATTTTTAATCCGTTCGGACGAATGGTTTCGCTTAAAGTTTTACCCAAAGGTGAATCCAAACCAGCGACATTCTTAATGTCTGAAGCAATTCCTTCGATTCGTTCTTTGGTCAGTTGGAGCCGGTCGTATTTTGGATCATCAGGATTCATCCGGTCAAGATCCTTCTTATTTTCAGCCAGTATAAAATCAGATTTTTTTATTGCTTCATCAGCTAATAATAAAAGCAGTCGGTTAATCTGATCTGGATCTGTAACTTGTAATTGACGGCTTGCTTGTTTAACCTTTTTTAATATGTCGGAAATATCCATGTTCAATGATTTAAATACAAATAATTATAATGTATTAGCGGTTTAATATCTTTTTTCCTAATATTTTTACTTGCTATATCTGAATCAAATTGTGCTTTGCCGCAGCCAATCAAACTATTATCTTCATCAAAAATTTTAATAATATCTCCATTTTTGAAGGTTCCTATTATTTTATTTATGCCAATAAAAAGCAGACTGCTGGCTTTATTTGAAAGCAATGCTTCTTTGGCGCCTTTGTTTATATAAACTTCACCTTTTGCGAATCCTTCGGAAAATAAAATCCATTTTTTGACATTTGATTTAGTTTCTTTTTCAATTCCTGGAAATTTTGTATTGGGTATTTTTGCATCATCCTTCAGAACATCAAGAATAATATTTTTTTTAGTCCCATTTACGATGTAGACGTTTATCCCAGCATGTGCTGTTTTTTTTGCAATCGAATATTTAGTGATCATTCCACCTCTGCCAAAATTGGATTTTTTGGCTGATATAATTGTGTTCACATCAATGATGTTTTTATCTATTACCCGAATCAACTTTGATTTTGCATCTTCGGGATTGCCATCGTAAATGCCATCAACATTGGATAAAACGAAAAGTGTATCCACATTCATCATGGTAGAGATCAATCCGGCAAGTTCGTCATTATCCGTAAACATTAATTCTGTAACTGAAACTACATCGTTTTCATTAATGATAGGAATTACATTGTTTTGTAATAACGTATTGATACAATTCTGCATATTGAGATAATGGCGACGGGTGCGAAAATCTTCCTTGGTAACAAGTACTTGAGAACAATGCAAATTAAATTTTTCAAAAAGTTGCGAATAAATATTCATTAATTTAATTTGCCCGATGGATGCCAATAGCTGTCGTTGTGAAATCTCGTCTGTTTTTTCTTTGCAATGTATGATTGAACGGCCTGCTGCCACTGCACCAGATGAAATTAAGATTACTTCAATGTGCTGACTGATGATTTGAGAAACTTGTTCAACTATGTTGGCAATTCGTTTCTGATCAAGCTTACAGTCAGAACCTGTTAATACATTAGAACCTATTTTTATGGCAATCCGTTTATTCATGCAATAAATATATGCAATTAAATTTATTTTGTTAACTTTAATGTTTTAGTATATGCTTTCATGATTCCTTGAACGACAGAAGCGCTGAATCCTTTATTTTCCATTTCATTCAAGCCGGTAATGGTAACACCACCCGGAGTCGTAACTTTATCAATTTCTTTGGCAGGATGATTTTTATTTTTCTCTAATAATTCCGTAGCGCCTTTTACAGTCTGTTCAACAATCATCAGAGATATATCATGCTCAAACCCCATTTCAACCCCTGCCTGCATTGCAGCTTTAATGTAATTCAACGCAAAAGCAATACCGCTTGCGCCTAATATGGTAGCGGCACCCATCAGTTTTTCTTCGATGAAAATTGCTTCACCAAGTTCTTTAAAAATAGTCAACATCAATTTTTTTTCTTCATCGGATGCATTAGTGGAAGCAAGACAAGTCATTGATTGTTGGACTGACATAGCCGTATTGGGCATCACTCTGAAACACGTTATGTTTTTTCCGATGATTTGTTGAATATCATCAATGCTCACTCCTGCTGCTGTTGAAGCAAGAATATGTTTTTTTGAATTCAATAAAGGTTTTATTTCTTTTAAAATGTTTTTAATATCATTTGGTTTAACAGCAATAATAATGATTTCAGAATTTTTCACTGCCTTTTTATTATCACTGTGAACTGCTACCCCTGATTTTTTAAAAAGTTCAAGGGATGAAATATGAATGTCTGTAACAGTTAGATTTTTTTTATTTATTGTTTTTGACAGGATCAACCCGTTGATAATTGATTTACCAAGGTTACCACCTCCAATCACAGCAATTTTATTTGTTGTCATAATAATATTCTAAATAGTAAAGTTCAAAGATATAAAAAACCTGTATTGCCTTTTATCAATTACAAAGGTTTATTTTGTTTTTTTATAGAGTTTGTGTAAGATTTTTCGACCTTGTATTTTCAATGAATTTCCGTCTTCTTCAAGAATTAATTCAATGGTTGAAGTCAATTCCTGAGAAAGTTCAGGTATATATAATGTTATTGAATATAATATCTGCATACAATAATATCTGATGGCAATACTTTCATTGGTAGAATTTAACCAGTTGAAACAGATATTAACCAGGATCCCTTGCGCTTTTTCATTTTTTTTAAAAGAATAATGTGTCAGTAATTTGAGGAAGCATCTTTTAACCCCTTCTATTTTGAATAAATCGAGTTGTTCAAGGATTTGTTCGATATATGATTCAACAAGAGTAGGATACAACGCATTGCATTTTTCAATTACATTGGCTGCACGCATTGAAAACAGAGGGATGTTACTAAACGCAAGATTAATAAATGATTTTAACTGTTTAGGGTTTTTACGTATCGTTTCTACCGCAATATATGCTGTCCTCTTAGAAGAATCAGCTAACAACGATTTGATTTCCATAGAAACAGTAATGGATTTATAAAAAATTGCGGATCAACTATTTTTTAATTCTTCCATAAAAGCATCCATGAAGAAATCTGCTTCTGCTACTCTTAAAGATAATGGTGGAAGTAATCGCATTATTTTTGTTCCAGAAAATCCCGTAAAGATTCTATGTTCAAACAATAATTTTTTTCTTAATGTTGAAATTTCAAAATCAAATTCAATTCCAATCATTAATCCCTTCCCTCTTACTTCCTTTATCTTTGAAATATTTGATAGCATCTCCAATAAATATGAACCGGTGATTTCAGCATTTTTAACAAGATATTCTTCCTTCATCACTTCAAGGACTGCAAGTCCTGCCGTACATGCGAGATAGTTACCCCCAAAGGTTGTTCCGATCATTCCGTACTCTGCCTTGAATTTGGGATTGATTAGGATACCGCCGATTGGAAACCCATTTCCCATTCCTTTAGCAATAGAAATGATATCCGGTTTTATTCCTGCAAATTGATGAGCAAAAAATTTTCCGGTACGACCGTAACCGCTTTGAACTTCATCAAGAATCAAAACAACATTATTTTTTTTACAAAGTTGTTCAAGTGCAATCAAAAATTCATCAGTTGGAACATGGATGCCGCCAATACCTTGAATGCCTTCAATGATGACAGCGCAAACATCACCTTTGATTAATTCCTTTTCTACAGAATCAATGTCATTCCATTCAAGAAAAACCACTTCATGTCCGGCATTTACTGGTGCAACAATTTTAGGATTGTCTGTAATGGCTACTGCCGCCGATGTTCGACCATGAAAAGATTTTTTAAACGAAACTATTTTTTTCTTTTTATTAAAAAATGAAGCCACTTTCAGAGCATTTTCATTGGCTTCAGCACCTGAGTTGCAAAGGAAAAGAGAATAATCTTCATACCCTGATGCTATGCCTAATTTAGAAGCAAGTTCATCCTGCAGTGGATTTAGAACAGAATTAGAATAAAATCCAATTTTATCCAACTGCTCTTTCATTCGTGCAACATAATGTGGATGGGTATGTCCTATCGAAATGACAGCATGTCCGCCGTACAAGTCTAAATATTTTTTCCCTTCTTTATCCCAAATGTAACAACCTTCTGCCTTAACGGGTTCAAGTTGGTTGAGTGGATAAACGTCAAATAATTTCATGGTGTTATAATTAAAATACGATACTTTTTAATTTCAATCCGGTTGTTTCATCCAATCCACACATCAGATTCATATTCTGCACTGCCTGTCCTGATGCGCCTTTGATCAAATTATCAATAGCGCTAACAATAAATAATTTATCGTTATGTTTTTCAAGTGCGAGAACGCATTTATTCGTGTTAACAACCATTTTCATATCAATTTCTTCATCTGAAACAACCACGAACGGTTGTTCATGATAATAATTTTTATATAAATGTTTTGTTTCTTCAATTGTCAAATTGCAGTGTGTATAGATCATCGCCAGAATTCCTCTGGAAAAATTACCTCGTACAGGAATAAAATTCAACGACTGATTCATTCCGGGTTGCAGATCATTCAATGTTTGTTTTATTTCTTTCAGATGCTGATGCGTAAAAGCTTTGTAAACCGATACATTATTGTTTCGCCAACTAAAATGGGTGGTAGCACTTGGCGCCTGACCAGCACCGGTTGAGCCGGTAATGGCATTTATATGAATTTCATCTGATAATATATGTTTAGCTGCAAGAGGCAATAAAGCAAGTTGAATAGCTGTTGCAAAACAGCCGGGATTGGCTACTTTTTTAGCATGTTTGATTTGCTCATGAAATGCTTCAGGTAATCCATAAACAAAATCATTGCCTTCGCTTTTGATTCTGAAATCCTGTGCAAGATCAATGATTTTAACTGATGATGGAATGTTTTGTAGTTGAAGAAATTCTTTTGACTTACCGTGAGATGAACATAAAAATAATACATCTATATTTGAGTAATCTGAAAATAAAAATATTAAATTTGTTTCACCAATTAAATCATGATGGACAGAACTGACGAGCTGTCCGTCATTACTGCTGCTTTGAATGAATTCAATTTTAACGTTTGGGTGATGAAGTAATATTCGAACCAGTTCACCTGCCGTATAACCTGCACCTCCGATTATTCCTACTTTTATCATATGTTATTTTTTATTATTTAATTTATTGACAGAATAAAAGATATTTAGTTGATTGGATAAAATTTTTGTAAATCCTTTTACATCTTCACCGCTCCATGCTTTGTTGGTTTCACCATAACTTCCGAATTTGGCACTCATCAGATCAAAAGGCGATTCAATACCAACAAGTTCAAAACGATAAGGCATCAGTTTAACAATCACAGTTCCTGTTACATTTTGTTGACTGTCGGTAAGAAATTTTTCAATATTTCTCATTACCGGATCAAAATATAATGCTTCATGCAACATCATTCCATACCAGTTACCTAGTTGGTCTTTCCAGTATTGTTGCCATTTTGTAAGAACATGTTTTTCCAGCAAATGATGTCCTTTGATGATTATCAGCGGAGCAGCAGCTTCAAAACCTACCCGCCCTTTAATACCAATGATCGTATCACCCACATGGATGTCTCTGCCAATTGCAAAAGGTGAAGCAATGAGATCTAATTGTTTAATAACATCCACGGGGTTTTTATATATTTTATCATTCAAACCATCTAATTCACCGGACGTAAAATGCAATTTGATAATTTTTTCACTTTTCACTTTTAATTGGCTTGGAAAAGCTGATTCGGGCAATGTTTTATTAGAGGAAAGAGTTTCTTTTCCCCCGACACTGGTTCCCCATATACCTTTATTGATAGAATATTCAGCTTTTTTCCAATCACTTTTAATACCTTGTTTTTTAAGATATTCAATTTCAGCTTCACGGGATAGTTTCAGATCTCGGATAGGAGTGAGAATTTGTATTTCAGGGGCTAGAATATTAAAAGCCAGATCAAATCGTACTTGATCATTTCCGGCGCCGGTAGAGCCATGTGCTACATATTTAGCATTGATCTTTTTTGCATATTCCAAAACAGCAATTGCCTGAAAAACACGTTCGGAGCTGACCGAAAGCGGATAGGTATTGTTTCGCAATACATTTCCAAAGATCATATATTTTACACAATTGGAATAATAATTTTCAGTTACATCAATAGCGGTATGATTTTTTATCCCAAGATTTTTGGCTTTAACTGAAATTTCTTTTAATTCGTTATCCGTGAAACCACCGGTATTTACAATAGCGGTATGGACATCAAGATTTTTTTCTTTTGCCAGATAAATAGCGCAGAATGAAGTATCCAGTCCGCCACTAAATGCTAATACTACTTTTTCTTTCATTTTTATTTGATATTAAAATTACTGATTTCTATTTCCGTTTCCAAGTTTTTTCATATTTTTCAATAAAATATTAGCTCTATATAATAACCAACGTTCATATGCTTTCCATGAATGTTTCAATAGATTTTTTTCATTCTTTTTTTCAGATTCATATAACATGCCGGTGCATAGACACATTCTGCGATTGGTTCGTTGTAGAATATCATAGTTAACACAGCTTTGACAACCTTTCCAGAAATCATCTTCCTGTGTGAGCATTTGAAAAGAAACAGGTTTATAACCCAATTCGGTATTGATTTTCATAACAGCCACGCTGGTTGTAAGTCCGAAAATTTTAGCATTCGGAAATCTTTTTCGTGATAGTTCAAAAACCTTTTTTTTAATTTCTTTTGCCAGCCCAAGTTCCCGATAATCGGGATGAACAATCAACCCTGAATGTACAACAAATTTTTGATGTTCCCATGTTTCAATATAACAGAATCCTACCACTTTTGAATCATCTGCAGTACCAATTACTGCTTTATTTTCTTTCATTTTTAACCGGATGTATTCAGGATTTCTTTTGGCAATACCGGTTCCGCGTATTTTGGCAGATTCTTCAATCATGCTGCATATTTCTTCTGCATATTGATAATGTTTTTCTGATGCGTCTTCAATTTTAATAGTTGAAGGCAGTTTTACTTTTTTTTCTAGTGTTGATTCTTTCATAATAAGTAGATAAAAAAAGTTAAAAATAATTTAATGGTTAATGATTTTCGTTAATTCAGGAATCCTTGCCATCAGTGCATTCAAGATTTCACGTCGGGTTATACCCTCACGTGGTATAATCAGAATTGTATCATCCCCTGCAATTGTTCCTAATATTTCGTATAATTCCATATTATCAATTTTTAAAGCGATTCCATTAGCAAATCCGGTAGATGTTTTCATCACCCCCATGTTATTGGAGAATTCAATGGATTTAATATTTTCAACATGCATTGGTTCATCGGTTGTAATATTGATTTTAGTTAAATTTTGTGGCAAAACATAAATATATCCTTCTTTATTATCTGATATTCTGGCTACCTTTAGAAATTTTAAATCTCTGGAAAGTGTTGCCTGCGTTAAAGAGAATCCTTTTTTCTCAAGTTTATTTAAGAGTTCATCCTGTCCTCTGATTTGGTGTTTTGAAATAATTTCCTGAATAGCAATATATCTTTTTTGTTTGTTCATAGAATGTATATTTATACATTTTCTTTGCAAAATTATACATATTTTTTGAATTGTCAATTTTTTTTTGCTTTCGCTTGAAATATTTTTATTTTTGTATAAATTATAAATATAAAAATATGAAAAAATCTTATGTAAGTTATACACATCTATTAAGTGTATTGTTTCTTTTTTCAACCCTTATCATCCAAGCTCAGAATATTGATTTTAATGAAAACTATTTTAAGAATGACACCAAAGGTTTAAAGAAGGCAATCAGCAATATTAAGGATGGCGACATGTATTATGATCAGAATAAGAAAGGTGCCTATGCTCATGCTTTGCCTTATTATCTTGAAGCTGCTAAATTCAATCCGAATAATGCGTTTTTGAACTATAAAATAGGTAAATGTTATTTAAATGGAGCTGATAAGTTGAGTTCACTGGATTATTTTGAAAAGGCAGTTCTGCTTGATGCCAATGTGACTCCTGATGCTAAGTATATGCTTGCTTCTGCTTATCATATCATCAATGAGTTTGATAAAGCAATAAAATTATATTCAGAGTGTAAATATATATCAATCTCAGATAAAATAACTCCTGCATTGATAGAAAAAAGGATTAAAGAATGTGAAACAGGTAAAAAAATGATACGGGATACCGTTAGGATCAATGCAGATGGGGACACGATTCGAGTTTATATTAAAAATTTAGGATGCAATGTCAATTCTGTTTTTCCTGAATATAATGGCATTGTCAATGCAGATGAATCTGTCATGTATTTTATTTCTCAAAGGGATAATTCAACCGGAGGAGAACTTTCACCGGAAGATCTCAATTATTTTGAAGATGTTTATAAAGTGACTCGTGCTGATAGTTTGAATTGGTCATCCCCTGTCAATGTTGGAAAACCATTAAATTCCATCGAAAATGACGCTATTGTCGGTTTAGCTCCTGACGGACAAAAATTATTTTCATATCGTGGCATTGATGGAGGAGACATATATGTTTCAACTTTACATGGAAAAGATTGGTCAAAACCGGAAAAATTAAATGATAATATTAATACACCATTTAAAGAATCCTCAGCATCCTTTTCTCCCGACGGGCATATTATTTATTTTGTAAGTAATCGCCCGGGAGGTAATGGTGGTGGAGATATTTATATGTCAAAAATGGATGCCAAAAAACAATGGGGTAAAGCAGAGAATCTCGGCAAAGTCATCAATACCCCTTACGATGAAGAAGGCGTATTTATGCATCCTGACGGAAAAACACTTTACTTCAGTTCAAAAGGACACAGCACCATGGGTGGATATGATATTTTTAAATCGGTCTATGAAAATAAAAAATGGTCTGAACCTGAAAATCTGGGTTATCCTGTTAATACCGCTGATGATGATGTGTTCTTCAGCATTACGGCTAACGGACAACATGGATATCTGTCTTCTATCCGTCCGAATGGTTGCGGCGAACGTGATTTGTATCGTGTTACATTTAAAGCAAGACCTCCCCAACTTACTTTATTAAAAGGAAACATCCTTGATGAAAAGACCGGCAAACCTGTTGAAGCCGATATTGAGATTGTAGATAATCAAACAAATCAGGTCCTATTTACTTTGAAATCCAATAGCGCTACAGGAAAATATCTTGTTTCATTGCCTTCCGGTCATGATTATGGAATTGCTGTCAAAGCTGAAAATTATCTTTTCCATTCAGAAAATGTGAATGTTCCCAAAGCATACAGTTACAGAGAAGTTAATAAAGATATCAAACTGAAAAGCATTGCTGTTGGAAGTAAAATTGTTTTAAATAATATCTTTTTTGATTTTGCAAAATCAACATTGCGTCCTGAATCTACTATGGAACTAGATCGTTTGACTAAATTACTCAAAGATATCCCAACCTTGAAAATCGAGATTTCTGGGCATACGGACAATGTTGGAACACAGGAAGCAAATGTAAAATTATCCCGTGAACGGGCTAAAGCTGTTGTTGATTATCTGATTGAACATGGCGTGTCAAAAGATCGTTTGAAATTTGAAGGTTATGGTTTCAACCAACCAATTGCGCCCAATGATAGTGAGGAAGGACGTCAACTTAACCGTAGAACAGAATTTAAAGTATTAAGCAAATAATACGTTTCATTAGTTCTCCTATTTAAAGTCTTTGAATGTAATTTTATTTGGTCAACAACCTCCTGTTGATATTTAGATTCTTTAATTTCAAGCTGGCTGCCTCACAAGGGCAGCTTGTTTTGTTTATTAAAAAGTTTTACCCTTTGAAAGATAAAGTTAAACAGCATAAACCATTATAAATATTCAAATTAAATTAATACAAACTATACGATATATCACAATCAATAAAATGATGTCAGAATACTTCGCCGATATTCAATGCAAACCCTCTTGAACCATTCAAACCGATTCCTTAGTCAATGGACAGATTCAACCGGGATGTTTTATTTAATTTGAGTCGCAATCCAACACCGGCAGCAGGAAGAGCAGTAGTAAATTTATTGGAAGGCCAATCCGATACAGATTCAACATTGGCAAAAGCAACACCACCAAATAATCCATTGCGGCTTAAAGTAAACCGGTATTCAGTTTCAAAATAGATTAACCCTTTGCCTCTGAACCTGCCTTGAACATAACCTCTGCCGGTATTATTATAACTATCCCAGCCGATGCTTGGTAGATCAAGATAAGGTGGCTGACCGCTTAAAACAATATTTGTTTAACTCCAGAATGCAAGCACATTGGAAGACGTATTTGGAAATTTTACATACTTTCTAATGTCGACCAACATTGAATGCCAGTTTTAGTCACTGCAAAGAAATGTATAATTCTGATAATACTGAAAGTTAAAATAGGCTCCGGATTTAGGATTGATAATATTTTTTCGGGAATCATACAACAGATTATAAGAAAGACCGGATGAGATGGTCTTATTGCTGAACCCGTATTTTTGTAAATCATTTCTCTTTAAACTATCCGGCGGATCCACTTCTTTAATATTGTAGTGATAATCGAGATGATAGCCGATCCCTGCATAAAAATTTTTAACAATCTTACGAAAGACGATCTGATAAATCTTTAAATAATTGAAATCTATCATTTTGGCATCGGATAATGTATTATGTGCACCAAGTCTGTAAGTATATGTTGGGAATCTATAGATTCACAAGTCGCCCACCAGATTCAACTTTTGCCGGGCAGTCAATATATTTGAATTGATTATCACCCAGAACTGATTGTATTGCGAATAATATCCACTCCCCATTATAGATGAAATTTTATCCCTGTTCGTATCAGCATAGAAGGACATATTTGCAGCAAGAACACCGGTATATCCCGAAACCATAGCATAACCTACTGCAGGCATGATGGAGAAAAATTTACTTTTCAGATTCAGAGAATCTTTCCTTGTTCAGACTTTTTAGGTTTAAAGATTTTATGATAAACATCAACTATATCTTTTTGTTCAGCCAATCTGATGGATTCTTCTTTTTGTGAAGTTTCAACTGTATCCTAATAAATAATCTTATCCGGAGAGATCGTTTGTGAAAAAAGATTATTGATGAGCCCTTGAAAAATGAATAGATAAATATAAAATCGTTTCGCGTTCATTCATTCATTCCTTTTTCAAACAGAAAAAATAATAAAATATTAGTTAATAATGTATACTATTTACAATTTTAACTATATTTGCAATTGAATATATGAAAAACGACAAGGAAACATATTTTGAACAACCTTTGGGCAGATTGCTATCATGTCTGGGGAGAAATTTTTTAAGTATCCTGAATTCAAAATTGAGTTATCTGGATATTAAGCGGTACTATTATTCCTTGATTTTAATTGAACAGGGGCAAGGTGTTATCACCCAACAGGAATTGGCGGATTTGCTCGGTACCGATAAAGTGTCTATGGTTCGTATGATTGATTATCTCTCAAAGAAGGGATATGTGAAACGGATTCAAAGCAAAAACGATCGGAGAAAATATTGTCTTTCACTAACAGGTAAGGCATTGAAGGAAATCCCGAATATCAAAAAAGCATTAAAAGATACCACAGCCATTGCACTGAAAGGAATTAGAAAAAATGAAACAGATTCTTTTTATAAAACATTACAACGATTAAAGAAAAATTTAAATGTATATAATTTATAAACTAATTTTCTTGAGTCTTCTGATCGGTTTCTTCTCCTGCAAACCGAAGATGAAAGAACAATCTTCAAAAGATAAACAGGTTTTTGTTGATGTTATTATTGCAGGGATTGAAGATTTCCCGAACAATATCGAAGTGAATGGCACTGTCCTTTCAGAAGAGATGATTGAACTTCATCCGGAAATAAGCGGTCGCTTAACCTATCTGAATATCCCTGATGGTGGCAGGGTCAAGAAAGGTACGATTCTTGCCAAAATCAATGATGCTGACTTACAAGCTCAACTGGAACAACAAAAGATACAACTTGATCTTGCTGTTAAAACAGAACAGCGTTTAAAAAAATTACTGGCAGTCAATGGAGTTAATCAATCTGATTATGATGCGGCTTTAAGTCAGGTACATATCTTTCAATCTACTATAAATGTTTTAAATGCTCAAATTGATAAAACCATCATTCGTGCATCCTTTGACGGAGTGTTGGGGTTGCGTTTAGTCAGCGTGGGTGCCTACGTAACTCCACAAACATTAATTGGTACCTTATTGCAAAACGAACAGGTAAAAATTGATTTCACGATTCCTGAAGTATATGCGGATTTTGTTCATATTGGAAATACTATCAGTATTCAAACAAACGGGTCAAAGGAAATATACCCTGCAAACATCGTTGCTGTTGAGCCATTGATCAACACCACGACCAGAAACCTGAAAGTCAGAGCACGTTTGAATACAGGCAATCTGAACCCGGGTGCATTTGTAAAAGTACTGCTGAATGAAAAAGCTAAAGGAATCATTGTTCCTACCAATGCCATCATTCCTGATGCAATGTCAAATCAGATTGTGGTCATTAAAAATGGGAAAGCACAATTTGTTAATGTTGAAACTGGAGTCAGAACGGCTGATGTAGTTGAATTGTCAAGTGGAGTACATGCAAAAGATACGATCGTTGTTAGTGGGGTACTTTTTGTAAGACCGAACGCAATTGTTAAGATTAGGAAAGTAAGAAAAGTGTATGATACCCCTAATAAAAAATAAATAATCTCTTCGAACTGATATGAATATTTCAGAACTTTCTTTAAGGCGACCTGTGCTGGCAACAGTAATGAACTTATTCATTATTTTGTTTGGGGTGATCGGTTTTTATTATTTGGGTGTTCGTGAATATCCGGCCATTGATCCTCCGCTTATTAGTGTAAGTACGGTTTATGCTGGTGCTAATGCCGATATAATTGAAAGTCAGATCACCGAACCACTTGAAAAGTCGATCAATGGTATTCCCGGAATCAGAACAATTTCGTCTTCCAGTTCGGTCGGTATCAGTAATATCTCCGTTGAATTTAACTTAAGCACAGATCTTGAAACTGCTGCTAACGACGTGCGTGATAAAGTTAGTCAGGCAATCCGTAACCTGCCTCAGGATATTGATGCTCCACCTGTTGTAACAAAAGCAGATGCCAACAGTGATTTCATAATTTTATTAGCCGTACAAAGCCCAAGCAAAGGGCTGCTGGAGTTAAGTGATTATGCAGAGAATGTTTTGCAAAATAAATTTCAGACGATATCTGAAGTCAGCGCTGTTAACATTGTTGGACAAAAACGCCCATCCATGCGGCTTTGGATTGATCCGGATAAAATGAATGCATACAATATTGCGTTCAATGATATTACCACCATCCTAAACAAAGAAAATGTAGAAATGCCGTCAGGAAAGGTGTATGGAAATAAAACGGAATTAACCATCAAAGCATTGGGCAGATTATCAACTGAAAAAGATTTCAGGGATTTGATCATACGTGAAGATGCAAATGGGATTGTCCGATTAAGTAACGTGGCAAAAGTGGAACTGGGTCCCGAGCAATACGAACAAAGCTGGCGACTGAATGGGGTCAGTGCAGTGGGATTAACGATTGTTCCGCAACCTGGCGCTAATTACATCAACATTTCGGATGAATTCAACAAACGTCTGGAACAGATCAAAAAATCACAAAAAGGAAGTGATCTGATTTTTACCAAACTGATTGATAACACCACCAATGTTCGTAGGTCATTGACCGAGGTGAAAGAAACATTGGCAATCGCTTTTCTACTGGTAATTTTAGTCATCTTTTTCTTCTTCAGGAACTGGCTGATTGCCATTCGTCCGCTGATTGACATTCCAATTTCATTGATCGCGACATTTTCAGTCATGTATTTTGCCGGTTTCTCCATCAACATTCTGACCCTTTTAGGTATTGTATTGGCAACCGGTTTGGTGGTGGATGACGGCATTGTGGTTACTGAAAACATATTCAGAAAATTTGAAAATGGAATGCCTATCCGGAAAGCAGCGCTGGAAGGGAGTAAGGAGATATTCTTTGCTGTTATTTCAACGTCCATTACATTAGCGATTGTTTTTCTTCCTGTTTTGTTTTTACAAGGGTTTGTTGGAAGTTTATTCCGTGAGTTTGCGGTAGTGGTAGCAAGCGCTGTTTTAATTTCAGCATTCGTTTCGTTGACCATCACACCTGTTTTAAATGTTTATCTGAATAGAAAAAATCCACGACACGGAAATTTTTATGAAAAAACAGAACCATTCTTTAGCGGAATGGAAGAGGGTTATAAAAGATTAATTACCCGCTTCATTACAAAGCGATGGGTAGCCTGGGCAATTGTAATTGGATGTGTTTTAATTATTATTATCATTGGGAAAAACATTCAAAGCGAGTTGGCTCCCATGGAAGATAAAGGAATGATTCGTTTTCAAATGACCGGTCCCGAAGGGGCAAGTTTTAGTTATATGAATAAAGCAGGTGGTGAGTTTGGTAATTACCTGATTGATTCAATCCCTGAACGGGATTTTACATTTATGTCCATTCCCGGCTATAGCAGCATTGGGATGAACAGCGGTATGGGGCGAATAGGATTGGTCCCTCGTACTGAAAGAAAAAGAAGTCAAAGCGAAATTGCCCGTGATCTGGCAAAAAAAGTAATGCGGTTCAACAACCTGCGGATCTTCCCTGTTGAAGAACAAACCATTGCTGTTGGGTTAGCGTCAAGAGGTGCTTTACCTGTTCAGTTTGTTGTTCAAAATCTGGATTTTGAAAAATTAAAAAAAGTTATCCCAAAATTTTTAGAGGAAGCAAGAAATGATAAGACCTTTCAAAATGTGGATGTGAATTTGAAATTTAATAAACCTGAAGCAGATATCATCATTGACAGGATCAAAGCGCGTGAATTGGGATTGACCGTGACCGATATTTCAGATGTGATCCAGAGCGCTTTCAGTGGTAGACGGTTGGCTTATTTTATCATGAATGGCAAGCAATATCAGGTGATCAGCCAGGTCGGATTAAATGACAGACAAGTACCGACGGATATTTCAAAATTATATGTCAGAAACAATAAAGGAGAAAATATTCCTTTGGCTTCTGTTATCAATATTACTTCCAATGCCAATCCTCCTGCATTGTTTCATTTCAACAGGTATAAATCAGCTACTCTTTCTGCTTCATTAGCTGAAGGGAAAACGATTGGTGATGGAATAGCAACCATGAAAACCATTGCTGACAAATTACTGGATGATAGTTTTCAAACATCTTTAAGCGGTCCATCACGGGATTTTTCGGAGAGTTCATCAAATACATTGTTTGCATTTGTTTTGGCATTGATGCTTATATACCTTGTATTGGCCGGGCAATTTGAAAGTTTTAAAGATCCAATCACCATTATGCTAACGGTTCCTTTAGCTATTGCCGGAGCACTTTTGAGTCTGTGGATATTCGGTCAAACTTTGAATATTTTTTCTGAGATCGGAATGATCACCTTAATAGGTTTAGTTACCAAAAACGGTATCCTTATTGTTGAATTTGCCAATAAAAAAAGGGAACAGGGAATGACCAAACAGCAGGCAGTGATTGAAGCAGCCACACAACGTTTACGTCCTATCCTGATGACCAGTCTGGCTACTTCACTGGGTGCTTTGCCGATTGCATTGAGTCTCGGTGCTGCTGCAACCAGCCGAATCCCTTTAGGAATTGTTATTGTAGGTGGCTTATTGTTTTCATTGGTTTTAACATTATTTGTGATTCCGGCAATTTATACATTTATTTCCGGTAAGAGAATAGAAAATAATTCTGAAAACAAGAACATTGAATAATAAAGAAAAAATGAAAAAATTTTACATATATATAATTATTTTATTTCCCTTTATTCTCCATGCACAGCAACAACTTACCCTGCAGAATGCGATTGATACAGCACTACGAAATAACTTTGATATCTTGATTGCCCGAAACAATGCAGAAATAGGTAGAATTAATAATACTTTCGGAGTGGCAGGCGGATTACCTTCATTAAATGCTTCAGCAACTGATAATAATTCAATTACCAATATCAATCAGAAACTAAGCAATGGGATTGAGATCAATAAGAACAATGCTTCAAGCAATACCGTGAATGCCGGGATTGCTGCAAGTATGGTATTATTTAACGGATTTAAAATTACCGCTGCCAAAGAACGATTGAACAGTTTGCAAACATTAAATGAATTGCAATTGAATCAACAAATTCAAAATGTGATGGCGGCGGTGATGATAAAGTACTTTGATATTATTCGCCAACAGACGTATGTAAAGATCATGCAACGCTTACTGGATGTATCACAGGAAAAACTGAAGATCATTAAGGAACGTTATGCTGTCGGTATGGCAAATGAAGCAGATCTACTTCAGGTACAAATTGATCTGAATAGCGTTGAACAAAATCTTAAAGCACAGCAGTTAATTGTTGATGAAGGGAAAACAGATCTGTTGCTTTTACTGGGTGTTAAACAATTTTTCCCTACCACAATACATGATACTATTTTGATTGACAAAAATATTCAGATGGATTCTATTCTTCTTTTTCTGAACAGGAATCCACAATATTTATCTGCCGAACAACAGATACGGATCAATGAACAAATAGTCAAGGAAGTGTCAGCACAGCGATATCCTGCTATTCGCTTGAATGCCGGTTATAATTACAATTACAATAAAAATGCAGCCGGATTTAATTTATACAATCAAAACTATGGTCCTGCTATTGGCGCCACTTTGCAAATACCCATATTCAATGGAAACGTATATAAAGTGCAGCAAAATACGGCAAGGTATAATGTTAAAAATGCTGAACTTCAAAAAGAAAGTTTACTTACATCCCTGAAAGCAGATGCACTAAAAACATATCAATCATATCAGAATACATTGCAGCAATTGAATACACAAAAGAACAATTATGAGCTTTCGGGCAAATTGGTTAATCTTATCATTCAGAAATTTCAATTGAATCAAGCTACAATCCTTGATGTAAAAGCAGCTCAGGCAAGTTATGAAAATGCCGGATACCTGTTGGTGAATCTGCAATATGCTGCAAAAACTTCCGAAATAGAATTAAAACGATTGGTCTATCGGTTAAAATAAATGATCTAAAAATTTCAATCGGTTACATCAAACTCACCCGCATCGTTGTATACGTCTTTTGAATGACCGAATAGGGAAATTAGTTTACCTGTCACCAAACCGGCAACAACTGCAAGTACCACAGTGATCAGAATGCCTTTCAATTGTGCAACTGCATCAATATTTTTGACAACAACAATAGCAGCCAGACCACCGAACACACCCGGAATGCCATGTAGATTTGATACACCACAGGAGTCAATGATCTTATGAAACTTTTCCTGTTTCTTTTGAAGGATGGCAAACCCGATTGTAGAAATCGTTCCTGCAATAAGTCCTATAACCAAAGCTACCGGATGAGAAGCATAATCACATGTTGCGCCAATGGCAACGCCACCGGCAAGTGCAGCATTTGCAATATCAGCTGCACTGATTTTTCCTCTGATGGAAACGGTTGTAACATAAGTGGCAAGCGTTGATCCGCAGAGTGCTAAAAACACATTTACAACCGTGTAAGGAATAGCATCAACCGAAACAAGCGCTGCACAGAAACTTGGCCAGAATACCCATAACACCATGCTCCCCAACAAAGAATATTTATCTGTTGTTTCATCCGATTCGATCGGAGTTTCAAGATGTTCTTTGGTTGTCAGTGATGCAGCAGCTGAAATTCCAAATAAAGCGCCAAACGCATGAATGACAATAGAACCGCCTGTATCAGCTACTTGCCCGACAAATTGAAAGTAATCATTCACAACGATCAATTCATTCAACAAATAAAAAGGAATAAATAATAATCCCAGCAAAAGGTATTGATACATTTTAATTCTTCCCAACAAAGCGCCTGCAGCAATGAGTAAACTTGCAGCGCCGAATTCAGCAAGGATGAATTGTTCTATTTCCGATTTGGCTTCAAAAACGTCCATGCCTTTAATGGCAAGATACGTTGGTATGGAAACACTTACTAAAAGAAATGTTGCTGTTAATGCCGAACGTCCATATCTTTTGATAAAAACCATCAGGAAACCGAAACCAATCAACAACATTGCCATAATGTGTATTGCCCGATCATATTGTTGTACTTCCAGTATGGAGGATAATCCGTTTTTATTCATTTCCTGTGCACTGGCTTGTAATCCTGTACCAAGAAACACCATGAATAATGCTCCATATTTTATCATGTTATTTTTCATGTTTTAATAATTTCGTTTTTTAATTAAGTTAAATAAAAATCCTATGTATTAAACAATACCAAAATTTAAAAGTACAGTAAATAGTTAGATTTTTTATATCCAATTAAAAATTACGTAAAATACGTATTTGTATTTTAGTTATATACGGAAACGAAAGATATTGGGAAAGTGCGAAATGAATAGTGAACTTAATGAAGATTGTTGTTTATTCTTTCTTCAATGATTGCTTTCAGGTTTTCACAATCATTGGAACCAATTTGCAGCACACTTTTTTTATTTGTGCGTTTCAGTTCAATGGCATATCTACCGCTAACATTATACAATATACCGTTTGGGATGAGCCGGATTCCATAGCCGTAAATGAGAGGAAATTTTTTAATTTCTACCGACGAGATAGTTGACAGGTCTATCTTTTTCGTAAAAAGTCCAATGCCGAATTTGAGTATGAGCTGTTTATCCGTTACAATGATGGTCATGCCATAAAACACAAGCAGCAGAACGCCAAAAAGTATTAAAAAGAGGATATATCCTGTTTGATCCATGGGATTATTTCCCCATTGGAAAATATATGCAATAGTTATAAATATGATTATGCTGAAAAAACTTATTACAATCACCCACCCGAATTGGAATTTTTGATATTTTTTCATCTGTTAAATTATTTCCTCAGACTATTTTTTTATGTAAAAATATTAAAGAATTTGAATATCTAAATCCGGAATAAAAAATTATGAACTCTCTTTCAACTCTCTTTTTAAACAATTATCTTTGTTTAAAGATTTACCATGAAAGCACACCGGATAAAATCAACTAAGAATCTTGATTTTTATACCACCGACCTGACCACATCGGTGCGTATTCCTTTGGCGGGTTCTACTGTGCATGCCGGCTTTCCGTCACCTGCCGAAGATTACATAGATTTGAGCATTGACCTCAACAAAGAACTTGTAAGAAACCCAAGCGCTACATTCCTGGTCAGAGTGAAAGGGCTTTCCATGAAAGATGCCGGGATTCACGATAATGATATTTTAGTGGTGGACCGCTCGGTGGAGCCGATTAACAACTGCATCGCCGTGTGTTATCTCGACGGCGAGTTTACGCTGAAACGAATCAAGGTGGACAAAGACTGTCTTTACCTGATGCCTGCCAATGAGCGTTTCAAACCCATCCGGGTAACTGAACTGAACGACTTCCAGATATGGGGCGTGGTAACGTATATCATTAAAAAAAGTTATTGATTTATCGTACGATTAATTGTAATAAAATGTTTGCTCTGGTTGACTGTAATAATTTTTATGCATCGTGTGAGCGGTTGTTTCAGCCCTCTCTCATTGGCAAGCCGGTGGTGGTACTGTCAAACAACGACGGATGTGTGATTGCACGCAGCAATGAAGCCAAAGCGCTGAACATACGCATGGGCATACCTGCATTTGAGATCAGGGATATCATCCGTAAACACAATGTGGCTGTGTTCTCGTCCAATTATATTCTTTACGGCGACCTGTCGCACCGCGTCATGACAACCCTGTCGCAGTTTACGCCCGATATCGAAATCTATTCAATAGATGAAGCTTTTTTGAATCTGTCAGGTTTTAAAAAATTTAATTTATATGATTATGGTGTGGAAATTGCACGCACCACCACACGCCATACTGGTCTGCCGGTCAGCATCGGCATTGCCCCGACCAAAACACTGGCAAAGCTTGCAAGCAAGCTGGCAAAAAAAAATACGGATGGGAAAAACGTGTATGTGCTCCATGCAGATGAAAATTTATCGCATATTTTAAAAACCTTTCCTGTCGGTGATATCTGGGGTATAGGCAGAAGATATGCTGAATTTCTTGCTACACATAATATTTTCACGGCATTTGATTTTGTGAATACCAACAAAGAGTGGATAAAGAAAAAGCTGACCGTCGTTGGTCTGCGTACCTGGGAAGAACTGCAAGGCACCCCGTGCATTGACATGGAATCAGTTACGCCGGATAAAAAAGCGATCTGCACCTCGCGCAGCTTTGGCAACATGCTGACCGAATACAAACATATTGAAGAAGCGGTGTCCTATTACGCTGCAAGCTGTTCTGCCAAGCTTCGTCATCAGAAGGGTTGCGCTCAGATGATCATGATTTTTTTACACACCAACCAGCACCGGAAGGATTTGCCGCAATATGCACGCAACATCGTCATCAAACTGCCTGTGGCAACCAACAGCAGCATGGAGCTGATACACTATGCCCTGCAAGGATTGGAAAAAATATTTAAACACGGTTACCGTTACAAGAAAGCAGGTGTCATCGTCAGTGATATCATTCCCGAAACAGCTGTGCAGGGTGCATTGTTTGACCTTGTTGACAGAGAGAAACAACGAAAGGTGCTTCAGGTGATGGATGCACTCAATACAACATACGGACGGGAAAAAGTAAAAATTGCTCAGCAGGGCTTCAATCGCCAGTGGAAACTGAAACAGGAAAAACTTTCTCCATGCTACACAACACGACTGAGTGATCTATTGGTTGTTCATGTTTAAACAGACAAAGCAATGTGTTTTCATCTTGCATTATCAAAAACAGCACAAGAAGTAGAAAACAGGTACAATGCCCGTTTCACGGATGGCGAAGCATTTAAACCAATTTATCATGCAAGCGGATTTACATTTCTCAAATATCCTGTTATTACGGCACAACAACCGGACATCATCCATACCTACAACTGGGGTCTGATCCCATCGTGGGTGAAAACAAAAGAGGATGCTAAAAAAATGCGACAGTTCAATCTGAATGCACGTAGTGAAACCATCTTTGAAAAACCATCGTTCAGTAAATCCGTTCATAGCAAACGATGCTTAATTCCATCGTCTGGATTTTTTGAATGGCGCGATTGCAGAGGGAAAAAATATCCGTATTTTATATATTTAGAAAATATAAATATATTTTCCCTGGCAGGTATTCATGAGGAATGGGTAGATACAGAAACAGGCGAATTAATAAATACGTTTTCCATCATAACCACGCAAGCCAATCCGTTCATGGCTAAAATACACAACACCAAATTACGGATGCCTGTTGTGCTTCAAAAGGAAAATGAAATGAACTGGCTTAACATGAACCTAAGTCAAAAAGAATTGGAAAATTATTTTCTGCCTATCCCCTATAATACAATGCAAGCACACACAATCAGCAGACTGATCACAGATCCGAAACAAGAACATAATATTCCTGAAATCATTCAACCAGCTGAATATCCTGAATTGGATAAGATTTAGTCCTCATCAAAAAATAATCTTAAAGGGGAAAAAAATTGTAAAATACATTCAAAAAAAATGAACTCACATAAAACAAAATTAGAAAAATTTAATATTTGTTAAATCTATTTTCTTAAAAACCCTTTATTTAAAGCCACTTTATTAACAATTCGCCTGATTTATCAACAAAATCAGTATCTTTCATAGGAAATACTTGAATTATCATTGATTTTACAATATGTTTGTTATTAGTATTAATTTAAACCCTATTAAGATGAACAAAGCACAATTAATCGATGCCATTGCAAAAGATGCAAAAATCAGCAAAGTAGATGCTGGTAAAGTACTTGATGCAACAACTTCATCTATCACAAAAGCTTTAAAAAAAGGTGATAGAGTTGCTTTAATTGGATTCGGATCTTTTTCTGTTGCTAAACGTGCAGCAAGAACCGGTCGCAATCCGCAAACAGGCAAAGCAATTAAAATTGCAGCTAAAAAAGTTGCTAAATTCAAAGCAGGCGCTGTTTTAGCAAAAGCTGTGAAGTAATTTTTTTTAAAAATTAAAGAAGGGTTATCCGGTTGGATGACCCTTTTTTTATTAGTATCAGATAGATTGAATAAATCAATAATACTAATTATTTAATTCCTTCATAAATCCGTTTATTCCATCATTCTGAAAATGGCAGTAGTTACAATTTTATATTTATGCCTTCTCAATTTTCAGCGAGGTCATGGCAAGTGAACCGGCAACGGTTTTGTCATTAAAAAAATGTATCGTTTCATTTTCTTCTTTTAACGCCAGCATATAAAGTAAGGGTAAAAAATGTTCAGGAGTTGGTATCGCTAAATCAAATGATTTTCCTTGTGCACGGAACTGTATTAATTCTTTATGATCATTCGTGAGAATAAATTTTTTAATTTTTTCTTTAGCTTCTGTTGCCCAGTCAAAGGCATAATCAGATGTTTTCAATTGATCCCATGCAAGTAAACCCAAATTGTGAACAATATTCCCACTACCAATAATGAGTATTCTTTGTTTACGTAAAGATGAAAGTTCTTTTGCCAGATCATAATGAAATTGCGGACTTTTTTCATAATCAAGACTCAGTTGAATAACAGGGATATCAGCTTGGGGATACAAATGTTTAACAACACTCCAGGTGCCGTGGTCAAGCCCCCATTTGTAATCAAGACCCACATCCGTTTTAGCAATCATTTTTTTTATTTCATTGGCTAACTCAGGATTGCCGGTGGCCGGATATTGCACATCAAACAGGACTTTGGGAAATCCACCAAAATCATGAATCGTTTCCGGCTTTTCCATAGCTGTTAAAAATGTTCCTTTAGTTTCCCAATGGGCTGATACACATAAAATAGAATCCGGTTTTGGAATTGTTTTAACTATGTTTCTGAATCCTGTTACAAATTCATTTTCTTCAATTGCATTCATCGGACTGCCATGCCCCAGGAACAGCATAGGCATCAACTCTGTGTTGGATGATGGGTCAGATATATTAATTGCATTTAATTTCATTGCTATTCTGGTTAATGGGAAGATTGATATTATTTTTAAGAATTGTTTTCTGGTCATTTTTCATATTTAGAATGAATGGGGAGTGTTGATGTATTAAAATAGTTCTTAAAACAATTTGAATTACAAAGATATATTACCATTTCTAAAAATACAAAAACCGATGTTAGGCAAGGATTCTGTAGTTTTTGAATGTGCCCGGAAAAGAATACGTCACAATGGTTCATGTTGCAACAAATTATAGTTATTAAAAGGAGTTTGTTTTTTTCTACTTAAACATTCTCGATATTTTCTGTATTCAAACCATAGTAAAAATGAATTCAGCTAATTTAAACCAAAAATTTTTCTATCAAGGTTCCACATAGGAGCACTTTATTATATTTATAAAAACAAATTAACTAGTTATTTGACAACAAAAATAAATTTCATCTTGCGCTTCTGAAACAGAACTTGATAAATTTTTAGATTTCTATTTATCAGCAAGAATAAAATCCAATTGCTTTTTGGATAGATCGGCTTTTTTAACTGTAATGCTAATTGTGTCTCCTAAACGAAGAACAGCACCCTGATGGTGACCTACCACGCAATGATTATCCTCATCGAGATAATAAAAATCATCATCCATATCTTTCAGTGAAATCATGCCTTCACACATGTTTTCTTTCAGTTTAACAAAAACACCCCATTTACTAACGCCTGAAATAATTCCTTCAAATGTTTCACCTACTTTATCAATCAGAAACTCCACCTGTTTATATTTAACAGAATCCCGTTCAGCTTTAGCTGCCTTTGTTTCCTGTTCGGAACAATGCTCACATTTTTCTTCATATTCTCTTTGACTTACTGAACTGCCTTCGTGCAAATACCTTTCCAGTAACCGATGAACCATTAAATCGGGATAACGTCGGATAGGTGAAGTAAAATGGGTATAGAAATTAAATGCTAATCCATAATGACCAATATTTTTTGTAGAATAGTGTGCCTTTTCCATTGTTCGAATGGACAATTCAGTTATTAAATATTCCTCTGGTTTCCCGGCAATATCTTTTAAAAGTTTATTAAATGATTCTGCCAGATTTTTCCTGTTCCCTGTTTTCATTTTATAACCGAGCTTTGCAACAAAATGAATGAATTCATCCAACTTATCCTGACTGGGACTGGCGTGTATTCTGTAAACAAAAGTTTTTTCATTGTTTTTTTCTTTTTTATTATTTACAAATTCTGCAACACGACGGTTGGCAAGCAACATAAAATCTTCAATCAGTTTATTTGAATCTTTTTGTTCTTTAATAAAAACCCCAACAGGTTTACCGTTTTCATCCAGTTTAAATTTAACTTCACTTGATTTGAAAGCAATGGATCCATTTTCAAATCGTTCTTTTTGTAATTTCTTTGCCAGATCATCCAGTATTAAAATCTCATTACATAATTCACCTACTTTATTTTCTATGATTTGTTGCACTTCATCGTAATTAAATCTTTTGTTCGAATGGATGATGGTTCGTCCAAACCATTCATTTTTTATTTGTGCATTTTCATCCAGTTCAAATACGGCTGAATAACATAATTTATCAGTCCCTTGTGATAATGAACATAATCCGTTTGACAAATGTTCAGGCAGCATCGGTATTACACGATCAACAAGATAGACTGAAGTACCGCGTGAAAAGGCCTCCTGATCGAGCAGTGTATCTGGTCTGACATAATATGAAACATCAGCAATATGAACACCTACTTCCCAGTTCCCATTTGATAATTTTTTAATGGATAACGCATCATCAAAATCTTTTGCATCTGCTGGATCAATAGTAAAAGTAGTCACCTGTCTGAAATCCCTGCGTTTATTTATTTCTTCAGCAGGAATTTGATCTGAAATATTTTTTGCTTCCTGCTCAACTATGTCAGGAAAAGAGAGCGGAAAATCATATTCGGCAAGAATAGATTGCATCTCAACCTGATGTACACCCGGTTTCCCAAGTACTTCAACCACTTTACCAAATGGGTTCTTTGATGAATGGGGCCAATCAATTATTTCTGCAATTACCTTCTCCCCGTTTTTCGCGCCATTAATATTTTCCAATGAAATAAAAATATCAACGGGCATATTCTGACTGTCGGGAATTAAGAATGCAAAATTTTTAGATATTTCTATTACCCCGACAAATCGGGTTTGTTTTCTGGAAATGATTTCTACAATTTGTCCTTCTGTTTTTTTACCGCCACGTTTAGGGAACAATAATACTTTTACCTGATCACCGTTCAATGCCTGATTGGTATTATTTGACGCAATATAAATATCTTCTTCCATTTCGCTGGTTATCACATACGCTTTACCGGTTTTTTTCATGTCAACTACTCCGGTAATATATGATTTCGGGTTCTGAAAATTAGACTGTAGTTTGGGGTTCAGCTTATATTTACCAACTTTAATTTCTATTATTTCTTTTCGGGAAGCGAGTTTATTCATCATCTCAACGACAAGTTGTTTGCTGGCGGAATCACTGATGCCGATAGCTTTTGCTATTTGTCTGTAATTATAAGGTGAAAAAGGATTCTTTCTGAATACGCCAAGTACTGACTCTTCAAAAGTATTTTTACTTTTAATTTTATTCTTTGCCATAAAACAATAGATGTTATACCATTACCTTTTTTATTTTAGTCCAAGCAATTTTGATATAATGCCGATAGAGTAGCTGTTACAGGACAATTCATTGGACTGATACAGATACCTTATCGGTATTAGTTGTTGTAAATATAAAAATAAATGTATTTCGTAAAAAATTTACGTTAAATATCTTTTACGGGAAAAGAGAAAAATCAACTGTTTAAATATGTATATATTTTAAATTTGAAAGGTCATAAAAAAACCCTGCACGAAAATGCAGGGTTTTTTTAAAATGAATATCCTTAAAAACCTTCATTTTGTTTAAGATTTGCATCTAAATCAACATCATGTTTCGGGATTGGTAAATAATTATCAAGTCCTTTTCTGAACGGATGTCCATTGCTTGAACCTCTGAATTCAAAATCATGTTTTTGTAATTCTGCGATACCTGCATCGGAATCAAGATAACCATAACGAACCAGATCAAACCAGCGCCAGCCCTCATTTCCGAGTTCGACGATACGTTCATGTTCAATTTGTTTTCTCATATCATCTATATTCAAACTTGGATTAATGACTGAAAGTTTAACCACACCTACACGCTGACGAACCTGGTCAACAAAAGAATAAGCTTCTGATGTACGACCGAGTTCATTCAATACTTCTGCATATAATAATAATACATCAGCATACCGAATATAACGCCAGTTAATACTTGATTTATAATCTTCATACGCTCTGTCGGCTTTGTAACCATTGGTGTATTTCATAGACCAGATAACTCTGTATGGAACCCCGTTTGTTCTGTTGGTATCAATAGAAAGAACAGGATTTGATAAAGTATCTGATTTTGCGCCAAAATATTTACCATCTTTTGTATACCACAGTTGTTGATAGGTATCATATTCCGTAGTACCTCTAACCAGTTTGGGATTAAAACGCCAGAAAATACTCCAGTCTCTTCTGGGGTCAGTATTGGAATAACATGCCCATCTGCCTGTATCAACGGCTTCAGTTGTATCTGAGAATTGTGTTAGCCAATAATAAGTAGGTTGTAAATCGGAATGACCACCGATTTTACGAGGGGCAAGATATTGTGCATATTGGCTGGTAGTTCCACTTTTTGGTGAGTCCCAACCGGGTGATCCTGGAGTTTTCCCATCATACGTTATTTCAAAAACAGATTCTGTATTAAACTCTTTTTCATCACCAAAATTATCTCTCCAGTTAGACACCAAGCTATAACCTCCTTTATTTCCATCAACAATAGCATTTAAATGAACATATGCACTATCCCATTTATGACGTTGCATATATACTTTTGCAAGCAAAGCACGGGCAGCCCCTTGTGTAACGCGACCTTTATCTTTAGAAGCATTTTTCCACGGGATACCTGAATTATAGACTGCATCCCTTAAATCCTGTTCAACAAAATCATAAATTTTATTTATTTGATCAGGGTCCTGATTGGATGGTTTCTCAGTAGCTGTTGTAGAAGGTTCAGTAACAATAACTGCTCTACCATATTGGGTCACAAGATGAAAATACATCATTCCTCTGATAAATTTCACTTCACCGTAATATCTTTTACGAAGAGTTTCATTCATTGTAATCTGAGGAACATAGGTTAAAACTGAGTTACAATGATATATTGTTGTATACATACTTTGCCACATATATCTGATTAATTCAAAATCATTGTTGTCATAATTAAATTTTGCATACGTCGCAAAACCACCCCAGTCACTCTGGCAATAACCTAAATCGGAACGACTTTCATTACTCCACATCCACCATTTTGAAAAGTTGCCTTCAAATAGTAAACATGCATAACAAGAAGTAACAGCAGCAGTTGCATCAGCTTCTGTTTTCCAGAACTGAGATGATGGGATTCCATTCGGATTATCTTTCTGCAAAAAATCATCTTTACAGGAAAAAACTCCCAGCAAACATATTAATATCGGAATTAAAATTATTTTTTTCATTGGTTAAAAATTTTTATATTATTAATAATTTAATTTATGATTATTCATTAAAATGTGAATTGTAATCCTGCACTGATTGTTCTTACATTTGGCCAACCACCTGGATCACCTGCAGGCGCAAAATAATCCGTATTTCTGAAATCAACATCTAAACCTGAATACTTAGTAATTGTAAATAAATTATCCGCACTGACAAAAATGCGTGCTTTATCTATCTTAACTTTCTTCAACCATTCCGGTTTAACGGTATAACCTATTTGTAATGTTTTACATCTTAAGAATGAACCATTTTCCAACTGCCAGGTACCTCCTCCAAATGGGATAGTTCCCTGATAATATATTTTCTGGTAAGTGGTTGATTGATTTTCAGGAGTCCATGATTCATTTAATAATCCGGCTTTATAATTCCCGCCATCCCCAACATTATATAACCAGTATTTTGGACCATTCAACACTTTTCGTCCCTGCATGCCATAAAAATAAATCATCATATCAAAACCTTTATATTCCAAATCTATGTTGATACTATACTCTAATTTGGGAATTGAACTACCTGAATAAACACGGTCATTATCATCAAAAATGGAATCATGATTGGCATCAATAAATTTCATATCACCGATACGTGGTTTGTAAGCGGAATTTGATTTAACCGCTTGAATAGCCATTGAATCAGCATGTGTGTTTTGATAAATACCGTCATATTCTACCAGATAAAATTCAGCCATCTGTCGTCCGACTTCAGTTTTTGTACCCCATCCATAAATTGGAGCATTGTTCTGAGATAATGCCAACACTTTACTGGTACGATGAGTTGCATTAACAGTTATACTGTAATGAAAATCTCCTTCCATTTTTTTATAATTGAGCGTTAATTCAATTCCTTTATTTTGGACTGAACCAACATTTCGTTGTGTACTTGGATTAGCACTTCCAATAACATATGGGAATTGATAAGAATAAAGTAAATCTATAGATTTTCTGTTAAACCAGTCAAATCCTATATTAATTCTGTTTTTAAGTAATCCTAAATCAAATCCAATATTAGTAGATTGTGTTGTTTCCCATTTAAGTGATTGATCAACTATTTGAATAGGCAGTTGACCAAATAGTTTTGTACCCCCAATAAAATATGGTTCATATACATTCAACATCTGCTGATAAGCATAATCCCCGATTGCCTGATTACCAAGTTTACCCCAACTGGCGCGAATTTTTAAGTCACTGACATATTTAGTTAATACCTCTATGTCTTTGAATAATTTTTCATTGCTTACTTTCCAAGCTCCGGAAACTGAAGGAAATGTACCATATCTGCCTGATTTAGCGAACTTGCTCGAACCGTCATTACGGATACTTGCGGTAATATAATATTTATCATTGTAATTGTAAGAAACCCGACCGAGAATTGAACGTAAAGCAGACGCAGAAAAATCTTCATTAATAGATGGTGTTTTCCCATTTTTCAGCGTAAAGTAATAATTACCGGAATTATCTCTGAGAATTGAATCCACAGAATTTTTAACTGAAGTCCAGTTCCACATTTCTTTTGTGTATCCAGCCATTGCATTAATAGTATGCTTGCCAAATTGTTTATCAAAAGTCAGCCAGTTTTCAAGTGTTTTATGTAAACTTTGATTTTTGTCAACATAAAGCATACCGGGAGGATTCGCATCATTGGTGGCTGTCTTAATTTGCTTTGTTTCAGCCCTGTATTCATTGGGATTATATTCAACACCCACATTGGCTTTATATTTTAACCATTTGAATATTTCCAATTCGCCGGTAACATTCCCCAAAATACGATACGAAATATTTGTTCTATGATTTTTTGCAACAATTGCTAAAGGGTTCACCCCATTGGTTAAATTATCAGCAGCGCCTTTTGTATTATAATTTCCGAATGTATATTGATCGGCTGTATCTTTAACCGGAATGACCGGGGGCATACGAATAATACTATTAAGGTCAAGATCATTTAATGTATGGAAAGAGCGTGATAAAGCTAAGTTTTCTTCAATTTTAACTCTGCCTTTCTGATATGATCCATTGATACGGGCTGTATATCTGTCAAACCCAGGACCAACAAAAACACCTTTGTGTGACATGTATCCCCCAGAAATCATATACGTCAAATTATCAGTGCCACCGGAAGCAGATAAATTATAATCCGATCTGACTCCATTTTGAGTTATTGCATCCTGCCAATCCTGATTTAGAGTTGTATCCCAAATTTGAGGTAAACTCGTATTATTGGCATTTTTGTATTTGGTTTTCATGGTTGCAAGCCATTCAGGAGTGCTCATTAAATCATATTTTCTGGTTACCTGATCAATACTCGTTTTCATAGAAAAATCAAGTTTGTTTTTCCCTTTTTTCCCTTTTTTGGTAGTGATCAAAATAACACCATTTGATGCACGAGAACCGTACATAGCAGCTGAAGAAGCATCTTTTAATACGACCACAGATTCAATATCATTGGGATTTAAATCTTTGGTTTCACTGGTGGGTATACCATCAATAACAAAGAGTGGTTGGACATCAGACCCAATACTGCTTATACCTCTAATTGTAATCCAAGCTGTTTGACCCGGTTCACCACTGGATCGAACTGTAACCCCGGGTACACGTCCAAGTAATGCTTCAGATACAGTTGTCGCTGTTTGTTTTTGCATTTGCTCAATCGGTGCAACAGAATTGGCTCCTATCATGTCCTTCCTCTTGATCGTTTGATATGCTAATACGACTACCTCGTCAAGCGCTTTTGCAATTTCTTCCATAACAACATTCATCTCCGTTTTGCCATTGATCGGTATTTCCTTTTCCTGAAGATTAATTGCAGAAAATACCAATGTCTGATTCAGATTTTCAACCTGAATACTGTATCCTCCATTTAGATCTGTTAAAACACCTTTGGTGGCGCCTTTGACCTTAACAGTAACACTTGGAATTGTTGCTCCATCTTTCCCTTTGACAATTCCTTTCACTACAACTTGTGCCTGGACACAAAAAATAAAAAACAACACAAAAAAAGCTGATAAAAAACTTTTTTTGTTCAGCAAATACGATTTCAATTTGCTTTGAGTAAACTTTCTCTTCATCATAGTTTTAATTAATTGATTAATTTATTAAAATGTGTAGATTCATTTCGAATGCAAATTAATTATATTTTTTTTAAAATGAAAAAAAATAGAA
>CAYVNP010000005.1:17061-63792 GCA_964452905.1 uncultured Bacteroidales bacterium | reverse complement strand
TTAAAATTAAGTTATATAAATCCAATATTTGAGTTTTTCTTTGTAAGATATCAATGTCCAATGTTAAAATCCTTAAAATTCGAAGTTCTCATAAATTCAAATTTTACTCACTTTTATCCATATATTTCATTGTCAAACTAAATAAATTTAAATAATAAATATAAAAATATATCGACAAATTACTTGATTATTAATTTTAATTTATATATATTTACTTCAAAATTAAATTTTTATTTATCAATGAATCTGAACTACAAAACAGTTTTAATTCCTATTGAATTTAATGACAAAACAAAACTTCTGATAAATGAAGGTTTATTTCATGCAAAATTATTCCAATTGGATGTTATCTTTTTACATGTACAAAATTTTCAAAATAATACATTCCCCTTTCCTGAGAAACCTTATATCAATAAAAAAGCATTGATTAATGAAAGTCTGATTAAATTAGATATTCTGGCATATGAGGCAACAAAAAATACAGGAATTAATATTATTACAATGGTAGAAGATGGTAAATTTTTTAAAACAATCTTAAAATACGCCGAACTCTTTTACTCACGTTTTATCCTATTGGATATTCTCTCCATTAAGGATAAAAACGAATTGTATTCAATAAATCCGAATACTAAAAACAAACAAGTAGAGATTTTAATATTTAATCGGATTTATAAACATATTAATTCTCATCAGGTTGTATTACCTCTTGAATTGTCAACTATTTCAAAGTATAAAATAAAAAATGACGTGGAACTTGTCTCAGCAAAATGTAATTCAAAAATTAAAAATACAAATGAAGATCATTATCATCTTGCTAAGTTAAGATCTAACATCATCCACTGGTACACCTTTAATTGAAAATAAATTCCCTATTCATTTGAATTGAATAATCGTTTCATAAAAAATAATTACCTCCTTCACATCCAATTCTGACTATTCAAAAGTAAATGCAAGAATAAACATTTTAGATCTTAATTTATCAATCGGATTGTTGTAAAAATTATTTTCTTTTTTAAGAATATTTCGGGTGCCAAATTCCATTTTTAATTCAGTGGCAAATTTGAAATACGTAAGATAAAAATCAAATCCAACCCCAACCTGATACGTGAAATCATCTCTTTTGAGTTTTACTAAAACTTCATTCATCGCTGCTTTCTTTTTTGAAAGGGAAGCAAGATCAAGAGTATAAGCTATTCCACCTACTACATAGACTCTTGTATTGGTCATACGGGCAGATTTGTATTTCAACAGAAGAGGAAAATCAAGAATGTTGGATTCAATCTTTTTAGTATCAGTTAGTATCTTATTTTTATATTTATAGGTATAAATCAATTGTCGTTCACCAAAATATAAAGACGGAATAAATCGCAAGTCCCAAAAAACGCCTAAACGCAAGTCGGATACAATCCCAATATTAAAGCCATTTTCAGGTTTTGATTCCAGCACATACAATGTATCTATTTTACGGTAATCCGAAATTTTATTGACAACAAAATTCATTTGATTAAATCCTAACGTAAAACCAAAATGATACGGATTCACATCATATCGCTGCAAATTTTTTGTTTTCCCGTTACTCGAATATTTTTGCGCAATAACAGGACTGAAAACAAATACAATGAAAATGAATAATATGAAAATTTTCTCTCTCAAAAGAATTATTTTATAATCATCGGTGGTAAAGATAAAAAAAAATCAATATATCTTTTTTCCTGTATAAATTGTAGATATCCCAAACAATAATGGTTTAAAGGTAACATCTGTGAAACCGGCATGTTCTAACATTTGAACAAAATTAGTTCCTTCCGGAAAACTATAAACGGATTGAGGTAAATAACGATAAGCCGTTTTATCTCCTGAAATTAATCTTCCAAAAAATGGCAGAATAGATTTAAAATAAATCCGGTATAATTGTTTAACAGGAAATAAATGTGGCTGCGAAAATTCCAGAATGACAACGAGTCCATTTTGTTTCAATACACGGAATATTTCGGATAACCCTTTTTCCAAATCATAAAAATTTCGAACACCAAAAGCAACTGTTGCAGCATCAAATGTTTGTGAATCAAAAGGAAGCAATTCTGCTTCTGCTTTTATCAATTCAATGATGTTATCTAATTTTTTCTTCCTGACCTTATGTATGCCGATTTTTAACATTTCTTCCGAAATATCAATTCCAATAATCTTTTCTGGTTTAAGAGCTGCAATACAAATGGCCAGATCGGCAGTGCCTACCGCAAGATCAAGAATATGGGAAGAAGGAGAATGAATAAGTTCTTTTTTTAAAATATTTTTTACTCTTACTCTCCAGTACCTGTCGATACCCAATGATAAAAAATGATTTAAAAAATCATACCGATGAGCAATGCGATTAAACATTGTCCGAATCGTTTCTTTTTCCTTTCGGATACTTTCCATTCAGATGTAGTCAGCTTATTTTTAGATTCGGGAATTAAAATTCTGAGAGAAAACTGTTTGCTTCTCTCATCAACAATGTTTTGTCAATCGGCACTGCACCTACTTTCTCACATACCAACCCTCCCGCAAGATTGGATAAAACAGCAATTATTTTGGGATGAAGATTTAAAGCCAGACAAAGACCAGCCACACTGATCACCGTATCTCCAGCACCGGAAACATCTGTTATATCCCGTTTATGGGCTGGAATTAATTCTGCATACTTTTCTTTTCCGCTTTGACTGATATAAACACCCTTTTCAGAAAGAGTAGTCAAAATAATTTCAATCTTGTTTTTTTCATGCAGTTGATTAACTGCATTTTCAAGAGATGTAATATCTTCCAAATTAACCTCAACATTTAAACCGTCCCTGATCTCTTTCAGATTGGGTTTGAACAAAGACACATGTTTATAGTCCATGAAATGTTTCTTTTTGGGATCAACTGCAACGGGAATACCCAGTGTTTGTGCCTTCTTAACAACCTCATCAATTAATTGAGAACTGATAACCCCTTTATCATAATCCTCAAATATAATTACATGAATATTTTTTTTATCAAGCAATTCGTTGATACTATTCAATAATAATTTATAGTCTGCATGTTGGATTGGCTTAGTTGTTTCTTCATCTACTCTGATCATCTGAGATTTATTTCCCATGATCCTTAATTTGCAGGTTGTGATGCGATCCGTACTTTTAATAATCCCTTCCGGACTTAATCCAAGTTCTTGAATCATTTTTTCAAAAATAATTCCGTATTCATCGTTTCCAATGACTGAACAAATAAAAGGATTAGCGCCTAAAGCATGAAGATTCTTTAACACATTGGATGCACCGCCAAGTGTATATTCCTTCTTGCCCGCAATTACAACAGGGACGGGTGCTTCAGGAGATATCCGATCAACATGCCCCCACAAATAAGCATCCACCATAACATCCCCAATGACCAATACATTTAGTTTTGAGAATGAATCAAATAACTGTGTGATATCTTTTTTTGTCATTGTTTTAGTTATCAAAACGTCAATTATTCCTTATTATTCAACAAAATTAAACTTTTTTATTTTAAAACTTTTTATCTTTGTACAATCTTTTGGTTACATCTTCAAATAAGAATGTAATTTAATTTATAAAGATGAGGTGAAAGATCAGGCTTAATGACCCTCAGGCAACCATCAATGAAAATTTGAAACGGTGCCCATTCCTGTCCAATTTTGTTGGAAATATAAATTAATATGAAAAAAATCCTATATAATTTCAGAAGTTATAATCAAACTTTCAGCATATAAAACATTTTTTAAAATAAAGAAATGGGAAATAAACCAACTGTATTGGTGGGAATGAGTGGTGGTGTTGATTCATCTGTCACTGCTTATCTTTTAAAGCAACAGGGATATGAAGTGACCGGCGTAACTATGTCTATCTGGGATGGGGAGCATTTTCCAACAGGTAAACACGCCTGTTATGGACCTGATGAAAAAGATGAAATTGAAGAAACAAAGAAGATATGTGCATTTTTAGATATTCCTTTTCATATCATTGATTGCGCAAAAGAATATAAAACCATTGTTCTTGAATATTTTAAAAGCGAGTATCTCTCAGGGCGTACACCAAATCCCTGTGTAAAATGCAATCAACAGATTAAATTAGGTATACTGCCCGAAATGGTTAAAAAATCAGGAATTAATTATTCTAAATTTGCCACCGGGCATTACGCAACTATTCTTTTTGATAATGAATCCGGAAGATATCAATTAAAAAAAGGGATTGATCCCATTAAAGATCAATCTTATTTTCTTTACAGATTATCTCAGAAACAACTATCAGAACTGATGTTCCCGCTTGGTACCTACACAAAAGCAGAAGTGAAAAAAATTGCAAAAGAAATCAATCTTTCTGTTCATGATAAGGAAGAAAGTCAGGATTTTTATGGTGGAAATTACAAGGATTTATTAGAAGTTGCTGATACCATAGGTGATATCGTCAACACAGAAGGTATTGTATTAGGTAAACACAACGGGATCTGGAATTACACGTTGGGACAACGAAAAGGATTAGGTATTGCTTACACAGAACCTTTGTTTGTTATTGATTTAAATAAAGAAAAAAATTTAGTTGTAGTCGGCACCAGAGAACACTTGAAGAATCATACATTTATCGTTGAAGAACTTAACTGGATTGCCATTGATTTACTTAAGGAAAAAATGGATGTGAAAGTTAAAATACGTTCAGCCCATCGAGAAATTGAAGCAGAAATTGAACCATATGATACAACTGATGTGAAAGTAAATTTCTTAATTCCACAGGAAGCTATTACCCCCGGTCAGTCAGCAGTTTTTTATTTAAATGATCTTGTCCTTGGTGGTGGTGTTATTAAAAAAATTATTCATCCGAACAACTAACATATTAAATTTTTATAAATATGCCAATCAATGTACCAGATAAATTGCCCGCCATTGATATTCTAAGAAAAGAATTTATTTTCATCATGAAGGAATCGGAAGCCAAGCATCAGGATATCCGCCCATTGAAAATAGCTATCATGAACATCATGCCGGTAAAAATTACAACCGAAACACATCTGTTGCGTTTACTTGCCAACACCCCTTTGCAGCTTGAGATTGATTTGATACATCCTAACACGCATACGTCCAAGAACACACCTGTTGAGCATCTGCAAACATTTTATAAAACGTTTAATAATATCAAAGATAAAAAATACGATGGACTCATTATTACCGGTGCACCTGTTGAACACCTGGAATTCGAAGATGTAACTTACTGGAACGAATTGAAAGAACTGATGGAATGGGCTGAACATCATGTCACCTCTACACTTTATATTTGCTGGGCTGCACAGGCAGGTTTGTATTATCATTATAATATTCCCAAATATCCGATTGATAAAAAAATGTTTGGAGTATTTTATCATAAAGTGAACAACCGGAATAGTAATATTGTAAGGGGTTTTGATGATTATTTTCTTGCCCCCCATTCGCGCCATACCGAAGTCAGAAGAAAAGATATTGAAAAAATAAAAGAACTTAACATCGTATCTGAATCAGATGAGGCTGGTATTTATATAGTTGTTTCCAAAGACAGAAAGAAAGTTTTTGTTACCGGACATTCAGAATATGATCCTTATACGTTAAAAGAAGAATATGAACGAGACATTCAGAAAGGTTTACAGATTGATATTCCTAAGCATTATTTTCCGAATGACGACCCGTCCAAACCTCCAATAGTCAAATGGCGTAGTCATGCCAATCTGCTTTTCACCAATTGGCTGAATTATTTTGTCTATCAAATCACTCCTTTTGATTTAAATAAAATCAAATAATACTTTTATTTTTTTCAATTAATATTTTGTATCATTGTATAAATTATTCTTGATCTGAAATATTAAAAAAATGAACATTTATTCAAACCAGTTTTGTATACAGTCAAAAAAACAATTTGCAATTCTGGTTGATCCGGATAAGGGAAACATTGAACATTTCTCTGAAATTGCCCGAGCAGCCCAACAATCAGCGGTTGATTATATTTTTGTCGGTGGTAGTTTATTGACAAAAGATAATATGGATGTTTGCATTGATACGATCAAAAAATATTATACATCTCCTGTCATTTTATTTCCCGGAAATACCTTACAGATAAGCCCAAAAGCTGATGCTATCCTTTTTTTATCCCTGATCTCCGGCAGGAATCCTGAAACATTAATCGGCTTGCATGTCATGGCTGCCCCTTATTTGAAGCTAACTAATCTTGAAATCATTTCAACGGGATATATGTTGATTGAAAGCGGTAAAATGACCTCTGTACAATACATGAGCAATTCGTTACCGATTCCTGCCGACAAATCAAGCATAGCCGTTTGTACCGCTATTGCAGGCGAAATGCTTGGATTAAAATGTATTTATATGGATGCAGGCAGTGGTGCTGCAAATCCTGTTCCTATCGAAATGATTCAGTTTGTCAAACAATCCGTTTCAATTCCGCTGATTATTGGCGGAGGCATTCATTCACCTGAATTAGCTGTTAATGCCTGTAAAGCCGGTGCTGATATTATTGTAGTCGGAAATGCCATCGAAAAAAATCCTGAACTGATTTCGCAGATTGCAAAAGAAATACACGCCTTATAACAACATATTCACAATAATAGAATATATTGTTGGCATTGAAAAAAGAATGAGGAATTATCCTAAATACGTTTTTAGAATTTTACTTCTGGAGGTGTGTTTCAAACGTCTGATCGCTTTTTCTTTTATCTGACGAACGCGTTCACGGGTAAGATCAAATTGTTCACCAATTTCTTCAAGTGTCATCGGATGCTGCCCGCTCAAACCAAAATATAATCTGACCACGTCTGCTTCACGTGTTGTTAACGTAGAGATTGCACGTTCAATTTCTTTTTTCAGTGATTCATACATCAACCCTGATTCAGGAGTAGTATGATCTGAACTTTTCATAACATCATACATTGTTGTTTCTTCACCCTGCACCAATGGGGCATCCATGGATACATGTCGTCCTGAATTTCTAACAGATTCTTTTACTTCGTGTTCCGTGATCTCAAGCAGGTCAGCAATTTCATCCGCATTGGGTTGGCGTTCATATTCCTGTTCAAGATTAGCAGCCGCTTTATTGATCTTATTGATTGAACCAATCTTATTTAATGGAAGTCGTACAATACGTGATTGTTCTGCTAATGCCTGTAAAATTGACTGACGAATCCACCAAACTGCATAGGAAATAAATTTAAAGCCACGTGTTTCATCAAAACGTTGTGCCGCTTTAATCAAACCAAGGTTCCCTTCATTAATAAGGTCAGGCAGGGTTAATCCCTGATTTTGATATTGCTTGGCAACGGATACCACAAAGCGCAGGTTTGCTTTTGTCAGTTTCTCCAAAGCATCCTGATCCCCTTGCTTAATTTTTTGTGCTAAGGTTACTTCTTCATCGGCAGTGATAAGCTCAACCTTGCCAATTTCCTGAAGATATTTATCAAGAGAAGCGGTCTCTCTGTTTGTAACCTGTTTTGTTATTTTTAGTTGCCTCATAATTAACTTTTCCTTTATGAAAATAATTAAAGAAAGTAACCCTTATACGTTATTTTTTTAAAATAGTTATAAAAAGATTATTATTATTCTGATTTTCGTTCAGGTTTTGGCAGTAATGCTTTTCTGGAAAGTTTCATCTTTCCGGTCTTACTGTCTATTTCAATCAATTTAACTTCCACTTCATCATCCATTTTAACCACTTCATTCATATCTGCAGTTCTGCTCCAGTCCCATTCAGAAATATGAAGTAAGCCGTCCTTACCGGGAAGTATTTCAATAAAAGCTCCAAAGGGTTGTATATTTCTCACTTTCCCTTTATAAATATCACCAACCACAGGAACAGCAACAATGTTTTTAATGATTGCTTTTGCTGCTTCAATGGATTCTTTGTTTTCGGATACAATATCAATAATTCCAAATTCTCCAACTTCTGTTATCACTATCACACAATTGGTTTCTTTCTGAATGCCTTGAATTACTTTACCTCCAGGTCCAATTACAGCACCGATAAATTCTTTGCTAATCGTTATTTTTTCAATTCTTGGAACATGTGATTTGTAATCCTTACGTGGTTCTGAAATTACTTCAAGCATTTTGTCAAGAATGTGCAAACGTCCTTGTTTCGCTTGATCTAAAGCTTTCGTAAGTATCTCATATGAAAGTCCATCCACTTTAATATCCATTTGTGTTGCCGTAATTCCGTCTTTGGTTCCTGTCACTTTAAAATCCATATCCCCCAGATGATCTTCATCACCAAGTATATCGGACAACACAGCGTATTTCCCCGATGTATTATCAGTGATCAATCCCATGGCAATTCCTGAAACAGGTTTTTTGATTTTAACACCGGCATCCATTAATGCGAGTGTCCCAGCACATACGGTTGCCATTGAAGAAGAACCGTTGGATTCAAGAATATCGGAAACTATTCTGATCGTATATGGATTCACCATTTCATCATCAGGTAATATTTTGCTTATTGAACGGTGAGCAAGATTACCATGACCTATTTCTCTTCGGCTAACACCCCTATATGGTCTGGCATCATTGGTGGCAAAAGGAGGAAAATTATAATGTAAAAGAAATTTAGCAGATCCCTGAATAACCGCACCATCCAGCATTTGTTCATCCAATTTTGTACCTAACGTAACAGATGTTAAAGACTGCGTTTCACCTCTTGTAAAAATGGCTGATCCGTGAGCAGCAGGTAAATAATCAACTTCACCCCAGATAGGTCTGATTTCATTTGTTTTTCTGCCATCCAGTCGAATACCGTCATTCAAAATACAATTTCTAACAGCTTTCTTTTCAACTTCATGAAAATATTTACCAATTAATTTTTTATGGAGGGATTGTTCATCATCAGATAAGTTCGCAGATGAAAAATAGGATTCGGTAAACTCATTTTTTATTGCTTCAAAATCATTCGCTCTTTGCTGTTTATTGGCTAATCCTTTTTTTGCAACAGCATAGACCTTATCGTATGTTTCTTTTAAAATCTTTTCTTCCAGTTCGGCAAAATTCGTTTCAGGATTATAGGTTCGGGTAACTTTACCGAGAAGTTCTCTCAATTCAAGCTGAATTTTACACTGTACTATTATTGCATCGTGAGCAAATTTTATTGCGTCAATCATTTCCGCTTCAGATACTTCATTCATTTCACCTTCAACCATTACAATATTGTCTATGGTAGCTCCAATGATCAGGTCAATATCTGCGTTTTTATTTTCGCTATAGGTAGGATTGATTTTAAATTTGCCATTAATTCTTGAAACCCTTACTTCAGAAATAGGCCCTTTAAAAGGAACATCGGAAACCATTAGGGCAGCAGAAGCAGCGAGACCGGCTAATGCATCCGGCATAATATCTTTATCAGCAGAAATTAATGTAACATTTACAAATGTTTCAGCATGGAAATCATCTGGGAAAAGGGGTCTTAAAGCACGATCAACCAATCGTGATATTAGAATTTCGTGATCAGAAGGACGACCTTCTCTTTTTAAAAAACCGCCCGGAAATTTTCCGGCTGCAGCATGTTTTTCGCGATATTCGGTAGATAAAGGCATAAAATCAACATCTTCTTTGCTTTCTCTTGCCGAAACAACTGTTGCCAGAAGCATCGTGTTTCCCATTTTAATAACCACTGAACCATCGGCTTGTGTGGCTAATTTATTGGTTTCAATTGAAATGATTCTTCCATCACCCAAATCAAATGATTTTACTATTCCTGTTTTACTCATGTAAAAAATATATTTATATAAAGATAAAAAAAGGCAATCATTCAATTGCCTTTTGGAGAAATGAAAATATGTTTCTGATTATTTTCTCAGATTTAATTCTTTAATAACAGATCTGTATCTGTCAATGTCGGTATTTTTTAAATAATCAAGCAGACGTCTTCTTTTTCCAACCAATGTGACCAATGCACGTTCAGTGACTCTGTCTTTTTTATTTTCCTTTAAATGTCCGGTGAGGTGATTGATCCGATGGGTAAATAATGCAACCTGACATTCTGATTTACCGGTATCAAACTCGGATTTACCGTGTTTTTTAAAAATGGTTTTTTTAGTTTCCGCTGTTAAATACATAACTTTAAAATAATTGTTTTTTTAAAAGAATTTGCAAAATTAAATAAATCTTTTGAAAAATACAAGATAAAATGAAACTTTATTATACATGATGAAGTGTTTTGTCGATGTTTAACCAAAATGAAAATAAACCGTAGCGATAGAATCCAATTCAAAAACATTCAGCCATTGTGATTTCTCTTATAAATTTCTTCTGCCTTTCCAGTTGTATTTTGCAAAATTACCATAGAACCCCACGATGGATACATAAAAAACATTTAACATCTGAAGAGGAAGATAATACAATAATAATTTGCTTCGCCCCATGAAATAGGTAATACCTGCAAGCAACGGCAGATCAATGAACAGTTTGATACTAAAAAAGAATAACACAATTTTTAAAAACAATGGATTGAATAAACCCAAAATGAAACCACATAGTAATAACAAATTAAATGAAAAAACTATGACCGCAGTAAAGATGGTGAAAAAATCTTTATATGCTTTTGATTTTGAAATCCAACGCACCCGTTGTTGAATGAAACCACGAAATGATTCCTCAGCCGACGTATATACGATGGAATCGACGTTGCGAATAAAACCTATTCGCTCATGCAACTGTTTTTTTATTTTTTGGAGTAGAAAAATATCATCCCCTGAAGCATATTTTTCATTCCCTTTAAACCCTTTTAAAAAATCAAATGAACTCTTTTCATAAGCAAGATTTGCCCCATTGCATAAAATGGGATTATTGAGTGTAATGGATGCAGCACCCACTACCACTAAACTGAAAAATTCGAGGGATTGCAATTTTTGGAAAACAGAACCCTCATCATTCATACAAACCGGTCCGGCTATCATGCTGACACCAAAGGTTTCGTAATAATTAACCAGAGATGAAAGCCACTGTTCGTTCATTCTGCAGTCAGCATCAGTTGTTACAATAAACGTACCTGCCGAACGACTAATACCTTCCGTAATTGCATGTTTTTTTGAAGAACGAGTTTTGTCTTTAATATAGATCAGCCGAATATTTTTCTCAGGATGATCTTCTATAAATTCTTCAACCAGTTGAGCTGTATGATCTTCCGAAGCATCATCCACTACAATCAGTTCAAATAATTCAGCAGGATAATCCTGCTTGATGATATCTGTCAGGCAGTTCAAGATATTATTACGTTCATTCCGCACAGCCACAATCACACTCACCTGCGTAAACGGTGTTTTAAACGTCTTGTTAAAATTACCTAAGCTGAACCATCCGTAAGAATAGTACAAAATAATGATCAAATACAATCCAAATGAAACTGTAATTAAATAAAAAACGATATTCCAAAAACTCATGTTATGATTCTTTTTTTCTAAAAAAATTCAAATTAAAAACAAAAAAACTTCCGATCAATGCAGGTAAAATTAAATTTATCAACCACAATACACTGGTAGCCGAAATAATTGCAATGTAAGATGGTTCCTGATAGATTTGTGTACTGTAATAAATATTCATCAATAAAATTGCAACGGAACCTCGTACACCAAGTTCTGTTAGGGCAAATGAAGGAATAACGGTAATAATAAAAAAATGGAATGAAATAATGGACATTGCGTCCACAAAAGGAATTCGGACATTAAACAGGATAAATAATAAATACAATTGCAACGAAAAAACAATATACCGAAACAAACTTAATAGCAAAATACGAACTAATTCTTTTGTTGAATAAATGGAAAAAATACGTGTGTAGAACCGAAACGTTTTTGTTTTAAAAAAACGTATGCGCCTGATCAGCATTGTTAATATTGAAATATTCAGATATAGGACTATTAATAAAACGATAAATATTATAATAACTAAAAATAGAAGTAAAAAAATATTCCCGTTAAAATATATATTCATAAAAGTATAATGCGAAATAAAATAGCCCCCCCCCAACAATCCAACTGAAACAATGACAATCAACTGGCTGAAACTTCCAATTACTGTGACAAAGATGCCTTCCCAGTAACCGGCTTTTTTTAATAAAAAGATCCGTCCTAAGTAATCTCCGGTTCTATTCGGTGCAAACGTATTGAATGTAGCGCTGCACAGGATGGCTTTACAAGATCTGAAAAAAGAAACTTTCTCAATCTTTCCGATCAAATATTTCCATTTGATCGCTTCAATTCCCCAATTAACGAACATCAATAGAAATACGAACAAAAGAATGAAAACAAATGAAACAGTAAATGAAAAAAGTTTAAAATATAAATATATTTCCCTTATATTTTCTTTAAATAAAACCTGACGGATAATAAAACCATATGAAATGAATATAATTGCTAACTTTAGCAGGACACTATAAATATTTTTTATCTTTGGTTGAATTATCATTTTTATCTTCATCAATTGAACACAGATAGGATCATTTTAGGTATTGACCCGGGTACAAATATAATGGGTTATGGATTAATCCATCAAAAAAATAATCAGATTGCATTGATTAAAATGGATGTATTGAATCTTCATAAGATCAGCAACCAACCTTTAAAATTAAAAAAAATATTTGAATCAACGCTTGCACTCATTGAAGAATTCAAGCCGGATGAACTCTCCATCGAAGCACCCTTTTTTGGTAAAAATGTTCAGTCCATGCTGAAGCTTGGACGGGCACAGGGTGTAGCCATTGCAGCTGCATTATTTAAAAATGTTCCCATCTTTGAATATTCCCCAAAAAAAATAAAACAATCCATAACCGGAAATGGAAATGCATCCAAAGAACAGGTAGCACAGATGCTCGCAACCCTGCTCACCATTAAAGAAATGCCGAGCTATCTGGATGCCACTGACGGACTTGCTGCTGCTGTTTGTCATTATTTTCAAAAATCCTCCGCCCTTCAAGAAAAAAATAATTATACCGGATGGAAAGCATTTCTCACAAATAATCCCGACAGAAAAGTAAAACGGTAATAATATAATTAGTTAACTATTTTTCCTGAAAAGTATTATGTATTTTTTTGAAATTTTTTATCCTCTATTGAAATCATTTTAAAGTCTATGTTTAAAGGATTATGTTAATTTTTGTCTTTTCTACACTATAATCGTTTTTTTTATATATTGCGGAGATTTAATTCTAAAGAATATCATTCATTAAAATATAAATATTTATAACATATATACATTTTATTAATCTAAAATAATATTTATTTTATGGCAAAAATTAATTTTTTAATTCAAAAGATCAACAAAGGAAACAATCCTGTTTTTAAAGAACTGTATGGAACGGATTCAATCGTTTTACAGAAAACTGCTCAGGATTATATTAAGTTGATGAAAAAATTTCAATCTGCTTTTTCAAACGATGATGTAGAATTATTCAGCTCTCCGGGACGAACAGAAATAGGAGGAAATCATACAGATCATAATTTCGGGCGTGTATTGGCAGGTGCTGTAAATCTTGATAATATTGCTGTAGCTGCTAAAAACAATTCAAATATTGTCCGAATAGTTTCGATCGGATACCCTGCATTTGAAGTTAATCTGACAGATTTAAAACCTAATCCGAAAGAAAAATTCTCCTCAGCTTCACTTGTGCGGGGCATTAGCAGTCGGCTTAAAGAACTGGGTTACCAAATTGGCGGATTCGATGCTTGCATCGATGGTCGTGTTCCCAAAGGATCCGGATTGAGTTCTTCAGCTTCTTTTGAAGTATTGATTGGTGCCATCATCAGCCATTTATTCAATCAGGGAAAACTGGATCCTGTATTGAATGCAATTATCGGACAATATGCCGAAAATAATTATTTTGGAAAGCCATGCGGATTGATGGATCAAACTGCTTGCTCCGTTGGAGGACTTGTAACGATTGATTTTGCAGATCCTTCCAAACCTATTGTCAAAAAAGTAAAATTTGACTTTGTTAAAACCGGGTACTCTCTTGTTATTACGGATACCGGCGGCAATCACGCTGACCTGAATGATGAATATGCTTCACTGCCCACAGAAATGAAATCAGTTGCTGCTCAACTCGGGAAGAAAGTTTTACGACAGGTTTCTCTTGATCAGGTATTGAAGATTATGCCAAAGATTCGCGGAAAAGTGAGTGACCGTGCATTACTCCGTGCATATCATTTCTTAGGTGATAATCAGCGGGTGGTTGATCAGGTAAAAGCACTTGAGAAGAATCATTTTAAATTATTTCTGGGAATGGTTGTTGATTCCGGATACAGTTCATATATGTATAATCAAAATATATTCCCATGTAATAATGTTAAGGAACAGGGTGTATCCATTGCTCTTGCATTAAGCGAAATGGTGCTGAAAGGCGAAGGAGCGTGGCGCGTACATGGTGGCGGATTTGCCGGAACAATTCAGGCATTTGTCCCAAAACAATTATTAGATAAATATATCAAAACGCTTGAACATGTTTATGGGAAAGGGTCCTGCCACAAACTTTTCATTCGACAGAAAGGGACCATTAAACTAAAATTTTAATCTTATTTAAAAAATATTTATATGAAGTTATTGAAAGAGGAAGATTTTAAAACCAATCATGAGGGTAAACAGGTTGAACTTTACACCCTGAAAAATCAAAACGGAATAATTGCTCAGATAACTAATTACGGTGGTAAGATAGCAGCATTATTTGTTCCTGACAGACATGGGAAATTGGAAGATATTGTATTAGGATATGAAACCATTCAGGAATGGATCAGTGGGAATCCTTATTTTGGTGCTATTTGCGGACGATATGCCAATCGTATTGCAAAAGGTCAGTTTACAATTGAAGGGAAAAATTATTCTTTAGCTACAAACAATGGACCCAATGCTTTGCATGGTGGTATCAAAGGGTTCAACAATGTGGTTTGGGATGTGGTCAGTAACAATGATTCAACGCTTGAATTAAATTATGTTTCAAAAGACGGTGAAGAAGGATATCCCGGTAATTTAAATCTAAAAATTACATATACTTTGAACGAACAAAATGAATTGAGAATAGACTACCATGCAACAGCAGATAAATCCACAGTAGTTAATCTCACCAGTCATTCTTTTTTCAACTTATCCGGCGAAGGGAACGGTGATATCCTCGGGCATGAACTAATGATCAATGCTGAACAATTTACTCCGGTTGATAATGTTCAGATTCCAACGGGCGTACTTCAGAATGTGAAAGGGACACCAATGGATTTTACCAAATCAACGCTTGTTGGGACCCATATTGATGATAAATATGATCAGCTGGATTACGGTAAAGGGTATGATCATAACTGGGTTCTGAATCATAAGCCGGGAGAAGTTGGCTTGGCAGCAATTTATTATGATCCACATTCAGGGAGGGTGATGGAAGTACATACCGATCAACCCGGCATGCAACTTTATACCGGCAACTGGCTTGACGGGAGTGATAAAGGGAAAGGACATGTTTACGGTATGCGTTCTGCTTTATGTCTTGAAACACAAAAATTTCCCGATTCACCCAATAAACCTCAGTTTCCATCTACCGTTTTGAAACCGGGTGAAATCTACAAACATATTTGTATTCATAAATTTTCAGTAAAATAAAATTATTTAAAAACTTAAAAATAAAAATTATGAGCAATTCAAAAAACAATTATCTATTTCCTTTAATAGTGATGGCTTCACTATTTTTCCTTTTTGGTTTTATTACCACGATGAGCAATTCTCTTATTGATTTCCTGAAGGGTTCATTCAATTTAACCAGTGCACAGGCTGGCATTGTCAATGCAGCTTTTTACGGTGCGTATATTATTTCTATCCCTGTTGGATATTTGATTGGTAAAACCGGCTATAAAAAAGGTATTGTCATTGGAATGGTTTTAATTACCATCGGATTTTTATTATTTATTAAAGCTGTGGATATTGGATATGTTGCATTTCTTTGTGCATTATTTGTTGTTGCAACCGGTGTTGTTATACTTCAAGTTGCAGCCAATCCATATATTCTTGCATTAGGCAGTGCCGAAACAGCCGCCAGTCGTTTAACCTTGACTCAGGCATTAAATTCATTGGCAACCTTTTTTGCACCTATCTTTGTTACGTTTGTTATTTTAGCCGGCGCTACGAATGCAACAGCCGTGATAGTCCCTTTCATTGGTATTGCAGTTGTTACATTAGTATTAGGAATCATTATTTATTTTTTGAAATTACCTGAAATAAAAAGCCATGAAGCTGAAGTCATTGCAGGTGAAACGGCAAAGACAAGTGTTTGGCAATTTAAACATTTAATTTTTGGTACTATTGCGATTGGAATTTATATGGGTATTGAAATGACAATTCCAAGTTTTTTACCCGGTTATATTAAACTAATTAATCCTGAATTTTTGGAAACAATTAAAACTTATAAAATAGTTGAGTTATTAGCGAAAGGTAAACCTGAAATCTTTATGATTTCTCTTTACTGGGGTGGAATGATGATTGGTCGTTTCGTGGGTGCAGGAATATTAAATAAATTTAGTCCGGCAAAAGTTTTAGCTTTATTTGCAATTATCGCAGCAGTTTTGATTTTTATTTCACTGATTTCTTCGGGTTCTGTTGCAATGTGGGCAATCATTCTGCCTGGTTTATTCCATTCTATTATGTGGCCTGTTATATTTGGTTTAGCAACTGATGGGCTGGGAAAATTTGCTAAACAAGGTTCAGGAATTTTATGCACAGCTGTAATTTTTACTGGGATGTGGACAATAATACAAGGTGGCATATCAGATTCTTTCAGTATAAAGGATGCTGCAGGTATATTAATCCCAACTATAAAGAGCTATCAATGGTTATTTATGACTACCTTTATTTTTTATGCTTATATTATTTTCTTTGCACTTAAAGGATCAAAGATGAGATAATCTTTCATTTTTTTTAAACAAAAATGGCAACTCAACAAGTTGTCATTTTTGTTTAAAAGCAAATTCGCATATTGAAGATTTTTTTGCTTCATTTCAAATATAATTTCATTTATAGAATGTATATTTGTTTTTTGTATAACCAAAATATTAATTAAAAAAAGAACATGACAAATCTAAACAATAAGCAGAACTACACTTTCCCGCTCATCATTATGATGTTGTTGTTTTTTCTACTCGGATTTTTTACAATCATGAGTAATTCTATGATTTCTTTCTTAAAAGAAAGATGTCAGGATGTAACTACATTTCAAAGTCAATTTGTAAACATGGCTTTTTATGGTGCTTACCTTCTTTCTATCCCTGCAGGATATATTATCTCAAAACTGGGTTACAGAAAAGGTGTTGTTGTTGGAATGTTAGTCATTACATTGGGTGTGGGGCTATTTATTCCTGCCTTAGGACCATCACTCGGATTATTCTTATTTCCATTTTTTATGATTGGTTTGGGCGATGTTTTCTTAAATGTAGCCGTCAATCCTTATATTCTTGCATTAGGACCAAAAGAAACAGCTGCCAGCCGCTTGAATCTTGCGGGAGGATTAAATTCGCTGGCAACTGTGATTGCCCCTCTTTTTGTTTCTGCACTTATTGTTGACAGGGCAACTGCATTTGCAAATACAGGCGTTACTGACAAAACTCAAATTATTAGTGCCGGAATATTTTTACCTGCCATCGGTGCTGCCTCATTTGCATTGCTAATTGCCATTATCCTGATGTTTCTTAAACTGCCTGAAGTAACTGCCGAAGAAGAAGTAAAAGATAGTTCAGCACCTGTTAAAACAAGCGTTTGGCAATATAATCAAGTTACCTTTGGTTTAGTTGCCATTGCCATGTATGTAACCGTTGAAGTTGGAATTCCCAGTTTTCTTATGTTTTATTACGATGAAATAAAAGCATCAATGGTGATGCCTGAATGGTTATCATTTCTTGGCACTGGTAAAACAAGTATGCTTGCTATCTATTGGTCCGGATTAATGGTTGGTCGTTTCATGGGTTCATGGCTGAATACAGTTTTTAACCCTTCCAAACTTCTCACTGCTTTCGCTGTAATTTCTGCACTTTTGGTATTGGGATCATTACTCACCACCGGAAATGTTTCATTTGTTTTAATGTTAGTCATAGGTTTATTCCATTCTATCATGTGGCCTAACATCAATGATATCGGACTTGCCGGCATTGGCGGCAGTATGGTAAAAAAAGCTTCAGGTATTTTATGTACCGGTGTTGCAGGTGCTGCAATATTAACTTTAGTGATGGGAAAAATTGCAGACATCACACATAGTTATGCAGCTGCATATTCCCTTCTTTTTGTTTGTTATGGATATATTATATTTTATAGTATTCGTGGACCAAAAATGGTTAAGAATGCTTAGTGTTATTCATTCATTCTGCGAAAAGAATTAATTTAATTCTTAGAGTTTCCTGACCGAGGATTATTAAACAAAAAACAGATTCATAAGAATTGAATCTGTTTTTGTTTTTAAAAACCAGAAATAAAATTTAAAATGAATGTTTATTCAATAAATGTAATTTTATTGGCATGACTGTTTTCACCGATATTCACTTTAACCGTATAATCTCCATTTGTGTTTTCACCCAGATTTATTTTTTGTTCAAAATTCCCGATGAATGAATCTTTTTGAATAGAATAAACCAATTTCCCTTGCTGATCGTACACATCAACCACAACGGGTTCAACTGAAGGTACATTAAAAGAGAGTTTAAAAATATGATTTGCAGGACTTGGAAAAATGGAAATTAAATTTTTATTTACATCCACATCTGATTTCTGATTTTTTGATATTTCAATGCTCTTGCTCTTTGCATTTGAACATCCTTTTGCATCTGTATAAATATACGCAATATTTGCTTGACCATTCCCTAACACAGAAGGATCAAAGGTATTACCACTAATACCATCCCCACTAAAAGTACCTCCTGCAGGTGATCCAGTTAAAACAACCGGATGGTCATCAGGGTTCATGAATGCAGATAAACCTGTAAAGGAAACGTTAGGTAAATTATTAATTGTAATAATTTTTTCTACATGTGACGTACAGGAATTATTGTCGGTAACCTCATATTCCACTTTATGACTTCCTGAACCAAGTTTGGCAGGATTTAAAATCATTGTTTCAGTTGAATTAATTTTAAATTTACCACCTGAAGGAGAAGCAGATAATTTAATTTCTGATGCATTTTTACAATATGAATCATTTAAACCATTGAAAACAACAGTTGGTAAAATATCAATGATTGCTTGTACTGCAATCCTTTTACTCTCACATCCATTTTTATAATTAGACACATAATACGTTTTGCTCTTTGACAGAATCTGGGTCGTAAATATTGAATCCGTTCCAATAACCGAACCACCAGATGATACATCATACCAACGATATGAATCCCCTTTGCTGGCACGTAATGTGATTTTTCCTTTACCACAATGAGAAGTATTGGATGCAACTGGTAATGAAACACCAGAGCAATCATTGTAAAGAATCGTAATTTCTTTCTTATTTAATGCACGATTGTAAATCCGGATATCATCCAATTCCCCTTTAAAAAAACCCATTGAATTTCCATCTATCTTTGCTTTCATTTTACCAATCAATAATATTGCTGAATTATTTCCGATGTTAATTCCATTCGGAATTACAGTTGAATTAATTTTATTTCCATTTAAAAATGCATATAATGAATCTTTATCTTTTTTAAAAACATAATTTGCATATTGGTTTAGAATTATTTTATCTGCAGGAATAAAACACTTTGTCCAGTCATGTTGAATCCCATTTTTTATATCATAACACATATTACCACTCTGATCGAAATAAATTCTGAATCCTTGAGATGATTTTTCTGTCGAATCAGTAGAAAGATGTTGATCCGTTTTTACAATGATCCCAACTGGTTCATTTTCTTTTTGAATATCAGAAATTTTCATCCAAAAAGAAATCGTCTGATTTGTTTTATCAAACTGCAAAGATTTATTGCTTTTTATTCCAATATAATTTGAAATCCCATTGAAATAATACGCATTCTGGTCAATCCCTAAACGATTGAATGTAGGTTTTGCACCAATTACATCTCCGTTATTTGATTTTCCGCTTTTATCATTTGCATTCCCTTTAAATGGCCAATATCCTATTAATCCGTTTGATGGAATCTGACCAAAACCCGTTTGAAATAATATGAATAATGTAAATAGTACTGTAAACTTTTTCATAATAATAATTTTTAATATTAATGTATCTAATTTAAAACAGTTGAAAAATTAATTATTGAAGAAATAAAAATGAAATAAACATCAGGAATAGCAGTGTAAAATATACCATCATCCGTTTTATTCCACTAATTATGTTTCCTTTTGATGAATCAATTTGCTTTCTTAATTCCAATACCTGAGTAATTGTAGCCAGAGATTTAATAAGATTTAGAAAAACATTTTCATCTTTTAAAACATAATCAGATGCACCCGTTTTAAGAAGTTGAATAACTAATTCTATATCATCTTCAACAGATAAAAATACGACAGGTGTCTGCTTATGTGTTTTCCTTATTTCAGAAAGAATTTCTCTACCATTCATAATATGGGACCCTTTCTGATCCAGATAATAATCTAATATAATCACATCAGGATTAATTTTTATTTGTTGAAGCATATTTTCCCCATTGATAAAAGTATGCACAATATATCCCTCGCTTACTAAATGTTTTGCAACACATTCTGCAAAAAATATGTTGTCCTCAACTATAAATATTTTATATGGTTTATTTGTTTTCATCCGTAAATATTGTATTTGTGGATTCGTTAAAAAGTTTTAATAAAAGTATATTTTCATCATATAATGTATTCAGTTTATTTTTAAAGGAAAATACGGTTATCGAATTCTTGAATATATTGAACAAGGTTAAACTTTCAGAAACCGCAAAAGTCATGATCACCAAAACAATTAATCCCAAATATATATTCCAATGACCCATCATTAAAGAAAGAGAAATCAATTTAAAATTTGCGTAATATAAAATAAGCGAAGCTTTGATTGGTTTTAATCCGGAATTCAATAATAAAAAATGAATCTGTTTTTGATCTGGTTGATTATTTTTCCTTCTATTCATATTTATTTCAATGCCTGTCCTAATCATATCGTATACTGGTATCAGTAAAAGGGCAGGAACAATCAAAACGGACTTGACAATCTGATTAAAAACCACTACCTCTGCAGAGTTAAATATACGTACAGAAAATATTAACATCATCAAGCCAAGAACAGTTGAACCGGTATCTCCAATAAAAATGCGCGCCGGATGAAAATTAAATATCAAAAATCCTAACAAACCTGAAGCAACAGCAAAACTGATCATTGAAAATAAATAATCCTGTTTTAAATAAAAAAGAATACAGAAAATGATTGAATTAATTAACCCTAACCCAACTGCTAAACCTTCAATTTTTCTTATCTGATTAAATGAAAAAACAACAATAACACTGATAAAAATATGATGAATAAATGCTATGACTATGGGTAATTTATATATCCCGAATAAGCCATGCATATTAGAAATAAAGATCCCTTCATTAAATATCAAGGTTGAAATTAAAATGATGCTGATTAATTTCTGAAATATTGATAATTCTTTTCGATCTTCTTTCATTCCAACTAAATACAATATAATAAAAGTCATCCAGATATTAAATGAAAAGTGAATCTTAGAGATAAAACAAAATAAACAGGTTATTATAAATAAAGTAATTACTAACCAAACTCCGTAAACAACAGATGGTTGAATAAGTTTTTTATCCCCTGGTAAAAACTCACCCATCATATATTGTTTATGTTTATATTTTAGAATTACTGAAACAAAAAACATAGAAAACAACAAAGTTGTTATTCCAACAAATAATAGCTTAAAAAAGAATGGGTCGTAAAATATATTAGATAAATTAAACATATATTAATATTTCTGATGCTAATATTTAGATTAATTTTCATGCCATTTTATTAATTTACTGATTATCATATTATTATCATTTTTTTTGAATATGTTTTTTCCCAAAGTGGTTGCATATTTCTGAAATTGGGAAATAAACTACTTCGAAGCAGAGCTTTCGAGGTATTACGTGAAAACTATTTCTCTCGCAGCAAAGCTGCGGGGAGCTAACCCCTCAGAGATTAGATAATAAGGGTCACATACCTTCACTAATAATCTATTCTATGACTTTATTGAGATTTTGCTAAAAACGGAATACGAACCTAAATGGAAATAAAGGAGGTCTTAATTAACTTATACACTTAAAACTATATGAATTATTTAGTTTGAGTATTTGACGAAGGGAAAATAACAAAGATATTAATCCAGAAGACCCACATAAAAAAAATAAATATATAAACCATATAATTAAAGAGAGTATGTGGATTAATCCCCATTAATAATGAAATTTTTTGTGAATAAACAACAAATAAAATAGTTACTCGTATACTATTGATATAATAAATAAATAAACATCCTAGTGTTATAAACCAGACTTTAGGTGCAATCTTACTTCTTGTAAGCAATATAAACAATGCAAAAACCCCTGTCAGATTTATACCTAAACAGGATGGATCCAGATAAACAGTAACCTGATGAGGAATAAGATTATCTGTTATATATACTTTTGGAAGATTGGGAGATGAACTATGAAGAAATAATTTTTCATTAACGGTAGAAACATATCCCAATAATTTTAAATTAAATTTACTGAAATACATAATACTATAAGCTACCATCTTATTTATTTTGTCAAAAAATAAAATGACTAAAAAAATCTTTAATATACCAACTTTCCAGAAAAGACCTTTAAACTGTTTTTGTGACAAAATAAATTTATCTTCTATATATTTTTTCAGGGTTACACTTTTTGAGAATAAAATATATAACAGAATAATAATACTGATATTGAATACTATTTTAAAAAAAATTTGCATCACCATCAATGCAGAATGATCACTTAAAAAAAGTCCGGTAAGTATGGCTGTTCGAATGATACAAAAGAATAACATATATAAAAACCCGATCAAAAAAAGAATAATTTTATCTTTCATTTTTATCGGAAAAAACAGTATCGGAAATATTAATAATTCCAAAGGATGAAGTATTCTAAATGTATCGGAATAAACAATAAAAAGATTCTTTTTTATGACAACAACATCAACGGTTTTTCCAAAAAGAGAAAGTAAATAGAATGATGAATTCAAAATAAGATTCGTATACCCTTCAACCAAGGTTGAAACAAAAGGAAGTTGAATAATCCTACCTTGAAATTTATAAAAAATTAATGCTCCTATTAAAATAAAAAATGCATAAATAAAATATTTCTTATGTTCAAGATAAATCTCTTTGAATTCCCCTAATTGATCTTTTATTAAATAAAATTGCATATGATAACATTTAATATAATTATGCAAACCTAATAAAATTTCTTTATTCTATAATAAAATCAAAATAAAATGCACCTTCATTTTAATTCGTCATTTTACAATTCTGCTTGAAATACAATTTAAATAATACAAAAATTCAAATTGATGTTAAACAGAAATAAACTTGTTTCCGTGTAAAATATTTTCTATTATTGTTAAAATTTAGATTATTTATATGTGTTTTTTTGACATTCTTATGGGAGTTGTGTTGATATGGGCAATCTATCAGGGATTTAAAAAAGGGTTCTTATTTGAAGTTGCCAAATTAGTTGGACTATTTTTAGGATTCTGGTGTGCCGTCCATTTTTCAAGTTACATTAAAAACATTTTCATTGAAAAATATAATATTTCCGGACAGTTAGGTGCAATCATTTCATTTATTCTGACCTTTATTCTAGTTCTCGTCATCATCTATTTTCTTGCTACGTTGCTTGAAAAATTTATGAAAACCATCAAACTTGGAATAATAAACAGTTTGGCCGGAGCAATGATTTCAATATTGAAATATACAATGATTATAAGTGTCTTTTTTTATATCCTCCGAATGATCCATGTTGATAAAATCCTATTCTCACAGGACATACGGGATAAATCCTATTTTTATAAACCTATTACCCGTTTAGCTCCCATTATTATTCCGAAAATAAAACAATTGAATATGGATGAAGAACTTGATAGTATTGAAAAGAAAATAAAAAAATAAAATTAAAACTGGATTTATTTATATTCGAATTTTTAGAAATGTCTTTAATACTTCATATTGAAACCGCTTCAACCCGTTGTTCAGTTGCTTTGAGTAAAGATCAAGAACTGATAGCATGGAAAGAAACAGATGAAAAAAATTCTCATTCGTCTGTTATTACTTTGTTTATTGATGACCTACTTAAAAAAAACGGTCTAACTCCTAAAAATCTTGATGTCGTGGCTGTGAGTAAAGGCCCCGGCTCCTACACCGGTTTACGCATTGGTGTTTCAACGGCAAAAGGGTTGTGTTATGCCATTGATAAGCCATTGATTTCAGTGACTACTTTGCATGCCATGATCTATGGAGTGAGAGATTCTATTTCAAATGAGTTCATAAAACCCAATCTCCTTTTTTGTCCAATGATTGATGCCCGGAGAATGGAAGTATATTACGGCTTGTATGATATAGATGGAAAAATAATTAAAGATATTTCTGCTGAAATTATCAAAGAAGATTTTTTATCAAACGAACTTCATACAACCAAAATTATTTTTTTCGGTGATGGTTCGGTTAAATGCAAACAAATCCTTTCACATCCTAATGCAGTATTCACTGACAACATAATGCCTTCTGCAAAGAATATGTTAATCCCTGTTTATGAAAAGCTTTTGATCAAACAATTTGAAGATATTGCTTACTTTGAACCTTTTTATTTAAAAGACTTCATTGCAGGTCAATCACGTGTTAAAGGGCTTCGTTAAATATTTCAGAATTACCAATTTTAAATTTTTTAATACGAACAGGTTCTTTTAAAAAATAGGATATAAATCCATTCTGTTTTTCTAAAATCTATACATTTGCATACTTTTTGTATAAAGGTTCAGATAAATTAAAAATAAACTTTTGAAAAAAATTGCAGTTATTTTCGGAACCCGTCCAGACACCATCAAGTTAGCGCCTATCATCCTTGAGCTTCAGAAAGACAAGAAAAATTTTCACGTGATCAATATTGCTACGGCACAACACCGCAGCATGCTTGATCAGGTATTGAATGTTTTTCATATACAGCCGGATTATGATCTGAATATCATGGCACCAAAGCAAACTCTGGCAGGACTTACAAGCCGAACCATTACCGGCTTGGATGAAATTCTCGCCAAAGAAAAACCGGATATGACCTTAGTACAAGGTGATACAACCACAACATTTGTAGGCAGTCTTGCTTCATTTTATAATCATATTCCTGTCGGACACGTGGAAGCAGGACTACGAACCAATGATAAAGCCAATCCTTTTCCCGAAGAGATAAACAGAAGGTTAACGGGAAGTATTTCTGATCTTCATTTTGCACCAACCGAAACAGCCCGTCAATCCTTATTAAGAGAAGGATTGGATCCAAAAAATATTTTTGTAACTGGGAATTCGGTTGTGGATGCTCTGAAATATTCGGTTTCCGAAAAACATATTTTTACTGTCAAAGAATTGAATATCCCGATAAAAGAAAATAAAAAGATTGTGCTTGTAACCATGCATCGTCGTGAAAATTGGGGAGCACCTATGATTAGCGCTGCCAAAGCTATAAGAAGACTGGCTGAAAAATATCCTGATTTTTCGTTTATTTTTCCTGTTCATATGAATCCGATCGTTAGAGATGTTGTGAATCCTGTATTGGAGAGTGTTTCAAATGTACAGTTAATTGAACCGCTTGATTATCTTGATTTTGTTAATATCATGGCAAAATCATTTCTCATTCTTACTGATTCAGGAGGAGTACAGGAAGAAGGTCCTCATTTCGGAATCCCTTTGTTAGTCCTTCGGACTGTTACCGAACGACCAGATGCTGTTGATTATGGTACTGTGAAATTGGTCGGACTGGATGAAGAAAAAATATTTTCAACTGCTGTGAACCTGATTGACAATAAAAATGAATATCAAAAAATGGCTAATGCTGTTAATCCCTATGGTGATGGACTGGCATCAGTAAGAACCGTTCAAATAATAAAAAATTATTTCGGTCTATCATATGAAACCATTGAAGAATTTAATCCTAATAAATAATTAGATTCATATACTACAATGAAAAAATATTTTTTCCTTTTTATTATTTTCATTCACACCGGGATAAAAACATTTGCTCAAACAGATAAGAATGCTAAAAAAATTCTTATAGTTCATGAAGGAGATTTTAATATGAAATCGCAAGCAACCGGTGTTGCACGCCAATTGGGAACTTTACTCGGACATTTTAACACCGCAATTACTTACAGAGGCGATAATCAATACAAAACAAATGAATTAAATAAATTTGAATATATCTTTTATGTGGGTTTTAATGTAGCAAATTCCCTTCCTGAAGAATTAATCAATGACCTTTATTCAACTTCCAAGCAGGTGATCTGGATAAACAGCGGCTTAATTGAGACTTTTCAGAATAAGGCATTTCAGGAAAAATTTGGTTTTACTGTTACCGGAACCTTTGCCAAATCAGATTTTTCCAAAATTAGTTCCGGTAAAAAAATATTTACCAAAGGTTCTCCGGAGTTGAATATGATTAACATTATCCAAAAAAATAATGTAGAAGTTATAGCCAGTATATCATCCTCAAAATTCAAACAAACTTTACCGTATATTATTAAATCCAAAAACTTAATTTATGTCGCTGATCTCCCTTTAAAAGGAGCTGATGAAAAAGACCGTTATCTGTTATTTTGTGATCTGCTACATGATTTTTTGCATGAGAATCATCCTGAGAAACATCAAGCCATCATTCGTATTGAAGATGTAACTCCAGCTGATAATCCGGATAAGATACGTGATATCGCAGATATTTTTTCAGATCGTAATATACCATTCCTTATTGGTGTTGTACCGTTTTACGTCAATCCAAATGATGATCGAAGAGTCAGCTTAACCGATAAACCTGAAATGGTTGATGCTTTGAAATATGCAGTAAAGAATGGCGCTACGCTTGTCATGCACGGTGTAACACATCAATATCGCGGTGTATCAACCGATGATTTTGAGTTCTGGAACGGGCTGACTAAAAAACCTATTGCCAATGAAACAGGAGATGAAATTGCAGAAAAAATTGAGACAGGAATTAATGAATTTGTTAAAAATGGTTTGTATCCTCTACTTTGGGAAACACCACACTACACTGCATCGCAACTGACCTATCAAACAGTTTCCAAATTTTTCAGTACTGCCATTGAACAGCGTCTCTCGATAGAAGATTTTGATTACGGACAATATTATCCTTATATCATCAACAAAGATTTATTCGGACAAAAAATATTTCCTGAAAATCTGGGGTATATTCCTTTTAACTCCAATCTTGATTCAAGCAAAGCATATGTAAACAAGATTATATCAAACTCTGAATCCATGAAGTATGTTCGTGACGGAATTGCTTCGTTCTTCTTTCACTCTTTTTTAGATTTGAACCTTTTAAAAATATTAGTTGATGGTATTCAGGAAAAAGGATTTACGTTTACTGATCTTGGGTTACAGTCACATTGGGTTAAAACAAAAGATAAAGTCATTTTATCCGGCACTCAATATTTTTCAATTAATCTGGACAATTCATATTTGTATGAATTATATATGAAAAAGGATGGTGACATCATAAATAAGAATTTTTCTCCAAGCAGACTAAAAGGGAAAGTATCAAAAATCGTTCATCTACAGTCCGGACAGTTGTATGTAGCTGAACCGGTTGATTATTATCTGAAAGAACATACATTTACTGACAAAATTTGGGATGAAGCCCAGAGCTTTTACAATGAGTATATCTATTCAAGTAAAGATTGGAAAGAAGCCAGAGTGAAAGTTTGTTGGAACCAATATGCGAAAGGTGCAATCTATAATGATCAATCTTCTTTTATTTCCATTTTCAGAAGTTTGAACTTAAATGTGGATACAATCTTTCTCCAGGACAAACTTGATTTTTCTGATTGCAATCTGTTAGTTGTTCCTTATGCTTTTGTTGATTCATTGACTTTCTCAGAAAAATATCAAATCGTTCAGTGGGTTCAAAAGGGCGGTAATCTTGTAACGGATTATAAAAACAAACTCATTGAAAAATTTAATATTAAATTTCTTTCTTCAACAATAAAAGTTTTTTCGCTTCATGATAAATTTTTTCCTTATGAACATATAAACTGGAAATTTGATCAATTGGTCAACAAGTTTGAATTTTCAGATGAAGACGAAGTGTTTTGTAATGATGCAACAACCGGGTTGGCAATGTCTATCGGAAAAAATTTTGGTAAAGGGAAAGTAATTTATTTTAACAGTTTGTTTGATCCGCATTCTACACAAGGGTATAGCTATTATCCTTATGCTTTGATATACATGAAAAACTTTTTTCAGTTGCAGCCGATTGTAAAAAGGAATAATCTTGAATTTTATTTTGATCCAGGGTTACGGCAAACAACCAGTGTTGAGAACCTGATTAAACTTTGGCTCAAGCAAGGTATACGAATCATCCATGTAGCGGGTTGGCATCAATATCCAAAATTTAATTATGATTATAAACGATTAATATCTTTAGCCCATGCTAATGGGATTCTGGTATATGCCTGGCTTGAGCCACCACAATTGAATCATAAATTCTGGCAGGACCATCCGGAATGGAGAGAGAAAAATTATAAAGGGGATGATGCACGTCCTGCTTGGCGTTATCCGCTTGCTTTGACAGATGAAAAATGTTTATCTGCTATTATTAAAGAATATTTAACTTTTTTGAAGACCTTTGATTTTGATGGTGTTAACATCGGTGAACTTTATTTTGAGTCTGGAAAATCTTTTTCTCATCCGGAACAATATACACCGATGCATCCTTCGGCCTGCAAGGATGTTAAGAAAAAATACAATATTGACCTGCGAAGTATTTTTAATCCTTCATCTCCTTACTTCTGGAAAAACAATTTGTTTGTCAGACAAAGCATTACAAATTACAGGATAGAAAAAGTAACTTACCTGCATGACAGGATATTAAAAGAAATGACGGATTTTGCCAAAACGAAAGCCGGATTTCAGATAATGGTTACTACCATGGATACGTATGGTTCTCCTGAATTAAAAGAAGAAATCGGTATCAACACCGATAGTATCATTCGTCTGCAAAAAAAATACGGGTTCTTTTTACAAATAGAAGACCCTGCAAGCAAATGGTCTACCGATCCGGAACGATATGAAAAAATAGGGAAATTTTATTTAAATAAAGGGATAGAAAAAAATAAACTTCTGCTTGATTTAAATATACTTGTTTGCAGAGAAAAAAATAAAATCACTCCATTTCCAACCCTCATTCAAACAGGGATTGAAAGTTATCATTTAATACATTCTTCATCACTGGGCGCTCCACGTTTCACTATTTACAGTGAAGCAAGTGTGAACCCTCAGGATTTAAGTTTTTTCAGTTATGCAAGTGCCGGAGAAGTACAGTACCAACCTATTGACAATGGATATGATGTGAACTCTCCTGTATCCTTTACAATCCGTTTACCCAAACATATCCGGATCATTCAGGTAGATGGGGACCCCATGTTGGGTTATAATGATAATTCATTCTTAATCCCTGCAGGGAAACATACCATTAAATATAATACAACCGAATTAGCCGGTTTCTCTACCGTTGAGATTCAACCTCAAATAATATCTCTGACAGGCAATTTACTTGCTGCTGAATATGACATGAGAAAAATACATTTTTCATATCAATCAGACGAACGAAATATCGTTTCATTTAACAGCGAGCCCACAGTTGTTATTGTGGATGATAACAGTTATCCGTTTATCGTAATGAAAGGGAATGATTGTTATAGTATTTTCCTCCCACCCGGTTTGCACAAAGTGGTTGTAACGACAGAAGATACTTTAAAATATGGAATCAATCTGACCAGTTTATGGTCATCCAATGCGATTGTAATATATGGTGGAATCGCTGTTATTTCTCTCATCATCATGTATTTTGTTTTAAAGATTATTAGAAGAAAAGAAAAAGTTTAACATAGAAAAAAATCATATGAATTTTCTTGAAATATTATTTCTCATTAGTGTCATACTTATCTGGTTTATGATCGGGTACCAATTCATTCTTACATTTTACGGATATCTTAATTTCATAAAGTCAATCCGTGAAAAAAAATTAACCGATCAAATGGATATTGACTATCCGACTTGTTCAATCCTTATTCCGGCTCATAATGAGGAAAAAGTGATAGCAAACACCATTGAAGCCATGTTGGAACTAAATTATCCGAAAGATAAATTGAAGATCGTCGTCATCAATGATGATTCAACAGATTCAACCAAAGATATAATTTTAAGATATGCATCTCAGGATAAAAGGGTTGTGCTTTATGATGTACCTACCGGCGAAGGCGGTAAGGGTAAATCACGGGCTTTGAATCTTGGTATTCGTCAGGTTGACACCGAAGTGGTTGCTATTTATGATGCTGATAATACTCCTGATAAAGATTCGTTACGTTACCTGTGTGCTCAACTGGTCACTCATAAAGAACTGGGCGCCGTGATTGGCAAATTCAGAACCGTCAACAAAGATCGTAATTTGCTTACACGTTTTATCAATATTGAAACATTGAGTTTCCAGTCCATGTTACAGGCCGGTCGCTGGCAAATGCACAATATTGCTACGTTACCCGGTACCAATTTTGTGATGTGGCATCATATTATAAAAGAATTAAATGGGTGGGATGAAGATGCGCTCACCGAAGATTCCGAATTAAGTATACGGATTTATGAATTAGGTTATAAAATAAAATTTATTCCCTATGCCATCACCTACGAACAAGAACCTGAAACATGGAAAGCATGGATCAAACAACGTGTTCGCTGGGTAAGGGGCAATAGTTACGTTTTAAAGAAATTCTTTAAAAGCATTCCTAATTTTAAAAATAAACGTTTGCGGTTCGATTTGCTTTATACCCTTTCACTATATTATATATTCTTTGTAGCTATCTTGATCTCAGATGTTTTGTTTATCCTGAGCTTATTGAATTTTATCAGTATCCCTTTACCGGGTCCCTATACGTATGTCTGGTTTATTGCATTTATTCTTTATATTTTTGAAATAATGCTTGCATTATCTTTTGACAAAGAAGATAAAATGAAGAATGTTTGGTTAACCATTTTAATGTATTTTTCATATTGTCAATTATGGATTTATGTCATCCTGCGCGCATTCTATATTGATAAGATCAAAAAAGATAAAAATTTTTGGGACAAAACAGTGCGTTTTGATGTACAGGCAAAAAAATAAAAATTGAATTATTTTGAAAAAAAGAAAAATACTATTTTCATTTATTTTATTTTTTTCAGGATTTATTATTTCTCAAGCACAAACTTATACCCTCACTCTCAAATTAGATTCAGCAATTAGTTCCCTTTCATTTAAGAATTTGACGTATAAAAAAATATTTTCATCTTCTGTTGAAAGAACAAAGGAGTTTGAAAAAATACTTTTGGAATTCTACGATAAAGGGTACCTCACCGCCTCTTTTGACAGTCTTTCCGGAGATTCTTTTAATCAAATTGCATATATAAAATCCGGGAAAAAATTTCTTCTTGCTTCTTTACGAAAAGGAAATGTGGATGATAAAATATTAAGTGAAATAGCTTATCGAAAAGACTTCAACAAAGAACAAACCTTCAAGTACAAAAAAATAAGGAAGCTGTTTGAAAAAATATTAGCATATTGCGAAAACAGCGGTTATCCGTTTGCTTCGGTGAAACTGGATACGATCCGAATTTTTAATGAACAGATATATGCGAGCATAAATTTAAAGAAAAACAAAAAAATAATTATAGACAGTATTATAAATAATGGCAATGCTAAAATTGCCAATGTGTTTTTATTCTCCTGCATTAACCTAAAACAGGGTGAATTATATAATGAAACAAAAATTAAAAAGATTGATTCCAGATTAAAACAACTCTCTTTTCTTACTATTCGGGAACCTTTAATAATCAGATTTTCGGAAACCGAAACAAAAATAAATCTCTATGCTGATAAACGCAAGTCAAGCCAATGTGATGGAATCATTGGCTTTATGCCTAATAATGGTACTACCGGTAAATTAGTGTTGAGCGGTGAAGTGCATCTTAAACTGCAAAATTCATTTGACAGAGGTGAACTGGTTGATTTCAACTGGAGACGGTTACAGGAAAAAACACAGGATCTGAATCTGAACCTTGTTTATCCTTTTTTATTTTCATCTCCTTTTGGTATTGATTACCGGTTTTATCTTTTTAAACAAGACACATCTTATTTTACATTGCGTAACAATCTCGGGATTCAATATTTATTCTCAGCTAAAAATTATTTAAAAGCATTTGTTGAGCAGATGTCTTCTTCCCTTATTAAAAATAAATCCCTTGAAACCATTACTGCCCTTCCACCTTATGCAGATGTTAACACAACGCTATACGGACTCGAATTAAAAGAAGAAAAATTAGATTACTTGTTCAATCCACGTAAAGGATATCAATTGAAACTGATAGGTTCGGCAGGAAATAAAACGATAAAAAAGAACAGTCAAATTAAATCAACTGCTTACGACAGCATTTCGCTTAGAACCACACAATATCGCATGGAATCAAATATCGGACTGTTTATCCCTTTTTTCAAACACTCCACATTCTGGGTTTATAACCGAACTGCTTTTATCAGTCATTCCGGATTATTTGAAAATGAACTATTCAGGATCGGTGGGTTGAAAACCCTGCGCGGATTTGACGAAGAATCTATACATGCATCTTTTTATAATATATTAATTATTGAATACCGCTATATATTTGAAAAAAATTCATATCTTAATTTGTTCTGGAATGGATGTTATTATGAAAAGCTGACGAATAATGGCAGAATCTTTGATACCCCTTATGGTTTCGGGGTTGGGATTACTTTTGAAACCAAAGCAGGTATTTTTTCTCTTAATTATGCTTTAGGGAAACAATTTAATGAACCGATCAATTTTAAGTCGGGGAAGATACACTTCGGAATCATAAGTTACTTCTAATTGAAATTATGTATATTGTTTTGTAAAAATCAGAAGTTAATTTGATTTAACATCTTATAACCTGTCTAAAAAAAATTAATTTTGTTTTTTTCTTCATATTATGAAAACCTATTTTCTCGTTTTATCTTTTTTTTATTTGCTTTATCTTTCAGCACAAAACACATCTGAACACATTCAAAATTTTGGAACCGTTAAAGGATGGATTTTAGACAGCACAAACAAACAACCTTTGGAATATGTTAATTTAATGCTTTTCAGGGAGAATGATTCTTCAAAAGTGCATGGCACTATCACCAATGAAAAAGGAGCATTCATTTTAGAAAAAGTTCCGTTAGGACATTATTATATTAAAATTAGTTTCATGGGATATAATTCGAGATTCATTTCCGGTATTTTCATTTCTGCCAAAAAATCCACAATTCATCTTGGTAATATATTTTTCAAATTATCTGCATCCAGTTTAAAAGAAGTAATCATCACGGCTGATAAACCCATGATAACGTATGGTCTGGATAAAAAAGTAATTGATGTGGAAAAAAATATTACGAGTACAGGAGGAACAGCAGTTGATGTTTTACGAAATATTCCGTCTGTAACCGTTGATGCTGATAATAATGTGAGCTTGCGAGGACAATCCAATATCAATATTCTTTTAAACGGACGTCCATCAGGGATGACAGGAACCAAACTTGATCAAATCCCTGCTTCATCCATAGAAAATATTGAAATCATTACCAATCCATCTGCAAAATACAATCCTGACGGCATGTCCGGGATCATTAACATCAAACTGAAAAAAAAGAAAACGATGGGATTCAATGGAATGATCACAGTTGGAGCTGCTACGGGCGATAAATACAATGGGTCGGTGAATATAAATTATAATATGAAAAAGATAAATCTCTTTGCATCCTATGATTTTCGAAATGATAGAAGAAAAGGATGGGGAGATCTGGAACGGACAACCGATCTAATCAATGATACTTCCTCATTACTAATTCAGCACTCCAAAACATACCGAAAAAACAGTGTAAATAATATGAAACTTGGATTAGATTATTTTATAAATCCCAAAAATACCATCACCTTTCAAGGAATTTTTGATAATCATTACAAAACAAATTACGACCATACAGATGCCAATAATTCTTTATTTAGAATTAATAATCCCAATCCAGATTTAAGTATATATAATTCATACATATTTGAACCTGAAAACAATAATGATTTTGACTATTCGATGAATTATAAAAAAACATTTGATAAAAAAGGAAAAGAACTTACTGCAGATTTGATTTACTGTAATACAAATGGATTTGAAAATGAAAACGTGAACAAACAATATTATTATCTGGATACCATTTCAAACACATTAATAAAAAATGGGGATCCGATCATTCAAGGTACCCACACACTTGGTAAATATTCATCCGGAACATTTCAATTAAATTTTGTGAATCCGCTGAAAAACCCTGATTCAAAATATGAAGCAGGTTTACAGGCAATTTATACTAACACAGACGATGATTTTAAATTTTCAAATTATGAAATATCACAATGGACTGAAAATAAGCTAAGAGCAAATCATTTCATATATACCATGCAAATCTATTCTGCATATGGTCTATATGCCAATACATATAAAAATTTCAATTTCCAGTTAGGTCTTCGATTGGAAAATGCGTTTACAAAAGCCGAACAAAAAACATCATCCCAGGTATTCAACAAAAATTATTTCAGTTTTTTTCCCAGTTTACATATCAATCGTGAGTTAAATAAAACTACCGAAGTCCAGATAAGTTACAGTCGTCGGATCAATCGTCCAAATGGTGAGGCACTGAATCCATTTATAGATTATTCACATCCCGAAAGTATTCATTATGGTAATCCGCAACTCAAACCTGAATACATCAATTCATTTGAATTAGGCGGAATGAAAAAAATAAAAAAGACGACCATTAACACTGATCTTTTTTATCGTCAAATCAATGATGTCATCAAACGCATTATTACCATTGACAGTCAACGTATTTCGCACATGACCTATCAGAATCTTTCAACCGGAATTTCGTATGGAATTGATTTTATTGCAGAACAACAACTATTAAAATTCTGGAAATTAAATGCTAATTTCAGTTATTTCCGAACCATCATCAAAGGGGATAAAGAGAATACCAATCTGACCAATGATAATTACAGTTGGACTGCTAAGATGAGTTCAAACATGATGCTTCCTAAAAAATTCTTTTTTCAGATAACTGGATTTTATAATGGACCAATGGTTACTCCACAAGGTAAAATTAAAGAGATGTATTCACTGGATGCAGCTTTAAAAAAAGATTTATGGAAGGATAAAGCAACTATTTCATTGCGTTTGAGTGATATTTTTAACACATTGAAATTTCGTATAAACACATATGGAGATGGATTTAATGCAGACATGATCCGTAAACGCGAAACGCGGATATTATATCTTACATTTACATACCGCATCAATGGAGGTATCAAACAGAAACCAAAATCCAAAGACGAAAACGGTAAAATGCCTTTTGATGAAGGATATTGACAGATTCAGAAATAACTTTAGTACGCTTTAGCAAATAAAACCCTTTGTTGAGAAGGATTTCCTGTAAGAATGCATTTCCCTTTTTCCTGTTTATTATTAAGTGGTATACACCGAATGGTCGCTTTGGTTTCTTCTTTAATTTTCAATTCCGTTTCAGTTGTACCATCCCAGTGAGCACTTACAAAGCCGCTTTTCGTTTCAATAATCTGTTTAAATTCATCCCAGGTATCAGCAGTATGTGTATTATTTTCCCGGTAATCCAGTGCTTTTTGAAAAAGATTATGTTGTATCTGGTCAAGCAGATGTTCAATTTTATTTTCAATATCTTTTTGCAGATACGATTCTTTTTCTAATGTATCACGACGGGTAATTTCAATGGTTTCATTTTCAATATCACGTGGACCAAGCACTAATCTAAGTGGAACGCCTTTAAACTCATATTCGGAAAATTTCCATCCGGGTTTATGTGTATCGCGGTCATCAAATTTGACACTGATATTTTTATCCTGCAATGCTTTTTTAATTTTATTGGCAGTTACTGATATCAAATCCAGTTGTTCTTTATTCTTAAATATCGGAACAATGACGACTTGTGTCGGAGCGAGTTTCGGAGGTAGTACCAACCCTTTATCATCAGAATGAGCCATGATCAAAGCGCCCATCAAACGAGTGGAAACACCCCATGAAGAAGCCCAGACATATTCAAGTTGATTTTCTTTGCTGAGAAATTTAACATCAAACGCTTTGGCAAAATTTTGTCCGAGAAAATGTGATGTGCCGCATTGCAATGCTTTACCATCCTGCATCAATGCTTCTATGCAATAAGTGTCTTCAGCACCTGCAAAACGTTCGTTAACGGTTTTAACACCTTTGATGACCGGTATCGCAAGAAAATTTTCAGCGAAATCAGCATACACATTTAACATCTTTTGTGTTTCTTCTATTGCTTCTTCCTTAGTGGCATGGGCTGTATGCCCTTCCTGCCAGAGAAACTCGGCTGTACGCAGGAATAAACGGGTACGCATCTCCCAACGAACCACATTCGCCCACTGATTAACAAGTACGGGTAAATCGCGATAGGATTGAATCCAACCACGATAGGTATCCCAGATTATTGTTTCACTGGTTGGTCTGACAATCAGTTCTTCTTCCAGTTTAGCGTCTTCGTCAACAATGATTCCCTTGCCATCCGGTGAATTTTTCAGACGGTAATGTGTAACTACAGCGCATTCTTTTGCGAATCCTTCAACATGTGACGCTTCTTTGCTGAAAAAAGATTTAGGAATAAATAAAGGGAAATAAGCATTTTCATGACCTGTATCTTTAAACATCTTATCAAGAGCCGCTTGCATTTTTTCCCAGATGGAATATCCATACGGTTTAATCACCATACATCCACGAACAGCAGAATTCTCCGCTAATCCTGCTTTCAAAACCAAATCATTGTACCATTGAGAGTAGTTTTCTTCGCGGGTGGTAAAAGTTTTTTCCATAATCCTTTTTTTGGTATAATAATTGTATCTTTATATTCAGAAACTAAAAAGTAAAATTAAAAATATAGGAGGACAAAATTATGAAAACTTTAATCAGCATATTCATCCTGCCAATAATTTTATTGATCGGATGTACAACCATCTACACTACTTCAAAACCTTATGATGAAGTTTATTATTCTCCTAAACATGATAAACCATATGTAAAACCTGCTCAGAAAGAGGCAGCTGCTCCTCAACAAGATCAGGATTATTCGTCGAATAATTATGATCAGGGTAATCAAAATTATCAGCAAAATCAGAATAATAACAATTATGACCAGAATAATAATTCACAGGGAGAAGATTATTACAACGAACAAGCACAAAATAATTCTTCAAATTCTGAAAAATCTTACGATGGTCAGGGAAATACCTATATCACCAATAATAATTATTACGATGATTATTATGATTATACCTATGCTTCAAGGATACGAAGATTTCATAATCCGAATTTAGGATACGGATATTATGATAATTATTATACCAATTATTACTGGTATAATAACGATCCATTCTATTATGGTACCAGCATTTACTTTGGGTACAACTGGCTGCATCCATACGGATATTATGGTAGTAATTATGGATATTACGATCCTTGGGGTTATTCTTATTCCTATTATCCTTCTAGCTATGGGTATTGGGGAGGTCATCATTATTGGAATGGATACCATTCAGGATATTATAATAACATGTATTTAAATGATTACTATTATAACAGTTATGATAAAAACACACGCGGAACCGTTTATGGTCCACAGAAGATCATTGGAGGCTCAAGCAGAAATTCAGTTAACCGAAGCAGTATTTCTTCTTCAGGCAGCGCAGGCAGATCATCTGCAAGAATATCTTCTACCTCTATGGAGTCAAAAAGAACAACCATAGGCGACAGATACGAATCAGCAGTTTCTTCAGGAAGAATTTCAAGACCTGTTCCTTCATCTTCTAATTTCTCTGATAATAGCAATCGCTCTATATCAAATGACAGAAATAACAACAGAAACATCAGGAGTAATTCCAACAATCCACAAGCAATAGATCGTTCAACCCGAACAAGTCGTACCGGAAATTATCAGGACAATAATGTAGGTGCATCACGGAATGATAATTCTCAAAACAATGCAAACAATCAACAGAAAGATCGTCGGGTTAGGTTACAACGCAATAATGATAACAACACCAACCAAAATTTAAGAACAGTCAGGTCAGGGGATAATTCAAATCAGAACAATTCAACACCAAGCAATAATCAGAGGAATATAGATAATACATCTCGAACCAAAGCATATACATCACCTGATTACAGTGAACCACGTTCAAGTCAGTATTACAGTACACCGCAACAACGTAATACCGATAGATCTTCAAATCAGCGTGATACCAGAACACGTCAGGACAACAATCCTCCCGCTAATCAGTCGAGACAAGATCGTTCATACAATCAACCGTCTGGAAGAAATGATAATTCATCAGCTCCTGCACGAACTTATTCAGCTCCCCCTTCACGAAGTTACTCAGAACCAGCACGAAGTTCAGCACCAAGTTATTCAGCTCCTTCACGCAGTCCATCCCCATCAGGCGGTTCATCTGGAGGCGGCAGCAGTTCAAGTCCTCGCTCAAGTGGCAGCAGTGGTGGAAGCAGCGGACGTATACGCAGATAATTAGTTCTATATTCATAATTTGTAAAAAATAATCAAAATGAAAAAGTCGCTTGTATTCATATTGATTCTTCTAGGTATAGTAAATGTTAAAGCACAGTTTTTATATACCTTAAATGAAGATGATGCACTGAGATTCTCACAAACAGGAATCGGATCAACTGCCAGATCCTCGGCAATGGCTGGCGCCTTTGGTGCTTTAGGCGCTGACTTTTCTTCTCTTAGTTCAAATCCTGCAGGAATAGGGCTTTACAAAAAATCCGAATTTACTTTTTCTCCTGCATTGAATGCGAATAAAACCATTTCTACATTTAATGATAATAAAACAACAGATTATAAATACAGGTTTTTCTTCAATAATATCGGACTTGTTTTTAATATTAATTCCGGTAATAAACCGGAAGAAAAAGGATGGCAGAATATTCAAATCGGTTTTGGCATCAACAAATTAAATTCTTTTAACAGTCAAACAAAAATCAACGGGTTCAGCAAATTACAATTTAATAATCAAACGGCTTATGGCACGATCATGGATGCTTACTTCAATGATGCTTACGGTAAAACTCCCGCTCAATTAAATGATTTTGACACCCGGTTAGCTTACAAATTATATTTATTAGATACGTCAAATGGGTCAACTACCATTAATTCTCTTGTACCTGATTATTCAAGAGCCGAATATGACGGCGCTATCCTTCAAACAAAAACAATCACACGAACCGGTGCACTGAATGAATTTGATTTTAGTATCGGAGGAAATTACAGCGATAAATTATATATTGGTGCCACTCTTGGTATTCCTATGCTTCATTATAATGAATCAACCATTTATGAGGAAAATGATTATGGTGATTCAATTGCAAATTTTACAAATCTTAAAATTTCCGACTCCAAATATATTGATGCAACCGGACTGAATTTAAAAGTTGGAGCAATTTATCGTGCAACCGAATGGATGAGAATTGGAGCTGCACTCCATACTCCTTCACTGTTTTTTAATATGAATACAAATTTTACACGAAAAATGGAATCGGACAACTACACACCTGCTGAATCACCTGAAAATATTATAAGTAATTTAATGATTACTCCTTTCAAAGCTATTGGGAATGTTGGATTTGTAATTGGTAAATTAGGGCTGATTGATGTAGATTATGAATATGTTGATTATTCCATGTCATCCTTTTCATCTTCTGATTATTCCTTTGATGATATAAACAAAAATATCACGAATAATTATCGTGCTACATCCAATGTAAAAGTTGGAGGTGAACTGAATCTGTCTCCATTTGCTTTGAGAGCCGGATATGCTTATTATGGCAATCCTAACAAAGCCGGATTAATTGATGGTAAACGAACAGCACTCACTTTCGGCTTGGGATTGAAAGGGAAAAAAGTCTTTGCTGATCTGGCTTATGTGCATATGATCTCTAATTCACAACATTATTTATACCAGATAGATTATATGCAACCGGCACAAATAAAAAATTTCAATAATACATTTGTGGCTACTTTCGGAGTTAAGTTTTAACTTAACATTTGCATTATTTACATAAACTTATACCTTCAAGTGCCGATTTATCTGTAGGAGCATAAAGCAGCACCTTTTCAAAAGATTCTTTTGCTTCAGTATTTTTTTCTAATCTGAAATAAGTCCATCCAATCATCAGGTTTGAATCATAATCAAAAGGATATAATTCCAGTACATTTTCAAAAAATTTCTTTGCTTCGGAATAATTTTTCCGGTTGTAATAAATTAACCCGACACGATAATTCACAACTGCATGTTTCGGATCAATGGACAGAATGGTCTGATAGAGTTTCAGTATTTCATCCCATTTATTCTGAGCAGATAAAGGATATACCAAGCCCATCCGTGCTTCAATGGATTTAGGTTTCAGATCAATTGCTTTCTGATAATACGTTATAGCATCATTATATTTCCCTGCTTCATAAAGCAACCAGCCAATACGCAAATTCTGCTCATATGATTTTTCATCATAGACCGTTTTTATTTCATCGGCAGCTTTATCATACAACTTGTAATATTCGTACGAATAACTTTTTACAAAAGCTGATCGTGTTGCATCTGTGCTTTGTGCAAATAAACTTTGAACACCAAAGAGAAATAGAATTAAGATTTGTGTTTTCATAAATTATAATTTTAATGTTAAACCTATAGGAATTATCTGAGTGTAATAATTATTCCAGGTAATCTGATAATTATTACTATCTGTAAAGGTAGTAAAGAAACTTTGTTTTTGAGAAAAAAGATAACCGGTATAAAAAGTAAAATGTGTATTTATCGGAAAATAAAGTGTTGCTCCAACTCTGTAAATGGTTTTATCGGAAGTATTATGAATCAGCATGCCATTGTTTTCTGACGTATTTGATAAATCCCCATATACTCCGTTAAGAGACAACCACCCGTATTTCCAGTATTTAAACGTAATATCTATAAAGGGTAATAATCTGTTTTCCTTTTGTTGCTTTAAATAAGTCAACTGGGAAGTAAATGACAGATTAGTATTACCAAGAGGATACCATGTAGCAATGAATTGTCCCTGTTTTTGATTGAATGAATTCAGGTTCGAAAAAATTAAATTGCAGGCAAACCGGAAATTATGAAACTGTTTTTCATACGATGTTCCAACAAGGTACTCACTGGTATGTGTTTTGTGTTCCAAAACAGAAACCACATTAAAGGGGAAGGATTGATTATTCCATGTCGTCGTAATAAATCGTTGGGATGTAAAACGAATATCCATCAATTGAAATTTATTATAAATATAATTTCCGAATATGTTTAATTTACCTAATTTATTTAAAATAAAAGATGTATTCAGATAAAGCTGATGTTGCCAAATATGTTCATTATTTTCAACTATTGAATCTCCAATATTATAAACTCTGATTACATTATCAGGTTGGTGAAGAAAATCGGGTTGTACACGAACCACTTTTGGATAAAGAGATTCAACCTGATTCAATCTGTCCATTTCCAAACCGGAATATGAAAAATACAAACTTACCTTACGGTTAAGATTATATTTTGCCCCTCCTTGCCAGAAGTATAAATTTCCGTTCAATTGTTGTACTCCGTAAAGTTGATTGTTGCGAATTTTATTTCCTGAATTTCGTTTCAAATTGTCGTTGGCTGAAATGCCGACATTACCATCAATACTTGTTAATAATTTATCTTCAGGAATATAAAAACTTCCTTTTTCCTCTTTTGAAAATAACCCTGAAAAAAATCTTGCTTCATCATCCCTGGCAATTAGTTTATAATTTTTATATAACATCAATTTAGCATCCACATCTCCAGAATTTTGTTTATACACTTTCTGATAATGAAAAATGGATTTGAAAAAATTCTTTTTCATGAAATAAGCATAACCCAGTCGTTTGCGAATATTAGCTGTTTCAGCACCTTTTTGAATTGCTTCTTTTGAATTATCAATTAATTTGTCCCAATCACTTTGAAGATAATTTACATACGTTACCCAATCATAATTGATGGATTCGTTTTCCTTGTTTTGAGCATTCAAAATTCCCATGTGCAAACAAAAAATGAATATACCTATTATACTTCGCATACTGACACCGTCTTTTTATTTCCTTCTATAATTTCAATTCTGTCAAATCCATGTTGACCGATAAAGATTTTATATTCAGATTTATTTAATGTAATAATTCCTATCGTATGCGTTGAGATCGAGTTTAATTCAATACGTGTTGAATACTGAAGATCATCTGCAAATATATATTTCAGTTTAAAATCTGATTTGACCAGATGAAAGAAAGGGGAAGTTAAATCTTCAATCCATTGAACTAAAAAATTGGTTTTAAATATAACCGGATAATTCTCCTCAATAAGTAAATCATGATAAAACCCTAAAAATACTTTATAACAACAAAGATAGAATTGATAAAGAAAAGTATTACGGTTGCCCTCAAAATGGATGAAACGAAAAATCACACCATCATTTTCAATACGGGCAACACTTTTGGTTTCTTTACAATGTATATTAATTCGATTCCATTCATCAGTAAAAACATCCCAGTGTTCGGTATGTCCATTCCACTCCCATTTAAATTTTCTTCCCGGACTAAAATTGAATGCATTTTTCAATACTGCATTGATCTCCGGATTACGAATGATTTCACCTTGTTTCGGTAAACTGAATATTTTCAGCTTAAATGATGTATTTGTTCTCGACACATATGAAGCAACGGGATAATCAAATGTTTTTGCTCCAACTTCGGATGTTGTTTGCATCTGAAAATGAACGTGCGGTTCTTGCGAACGACCTGAATTTCCTGCAAGTGCAAGTGCATCCCCACGTTTCACATAATCTCCTAGTTTCACTTTAAAACTTTCTTTTTTTAAATGTGATAACTGAGAATAAAGACCGTTGCCATGATGGATGAGGATGCTGTTTCCCCAATTCTGTTTGGTGTTCACATCAGCAATAACATTATCATCAATCGAATCAATTACCTTTTCAATAAATCCATCACCTGGTGCCAGAATGGGTTTGTTGTAACAATAATAATCCTCCAGACGATTGCCGGATAATTGATATGATTTCTTTTCTTCATCCGTAATGATAAAATCAAATGCTTTGCTCCAGTCGCCAAGGTGCGTAATTTTTCCATCGTGTCCCTGACTTACTGTCCACTCACCCCAGAAAGGAAGGGAAACAGGATAATATTTTGCAAAACGATAATTTTCTTTTGTAATCAGATAATGATATATATTTTTTTCGGGTGAATAATTTTGCACTGTAACTGCATGTATATATTTCCCATCCGTTCTCCATTTAAGCAAATACAAAAAACATAATGTAGTGAAAGAAAGGGCTAAAGTATATGCAGGAAGATGAAATACATCCAACATGGCGTTGCTGCCGTAATGAATCAATGCAACCATTGGAATGATTGCTACCACCAAAAGATATGACCACAGATTTGGAATAATAAAAAAACCACCTAACGCGATTGCTATAAAAATATAATTTGCTCCGACAAAATTTTGAATCAGATCATTTGTATCAATTCCGGTTATTCTGTAGAAATAAAATGCAGCTGTAAATCCAATGACAGCTAATAAGAAAGATATACGTGAATATAAGAATAGTCCAATAGCAATAACAGCGCCCACCAGAAAGTTATTTTGAAAAAATACAGAACCAAGCGAACGACAAAAAATAATAATTATATCCGGCAATCCTATTTTATTAAAATTACTTACATATAAAAAATAATCCTGAAAATAAGAATATGAATGAATACCGATATGTTCAAAGAATGTAAAATATTTCGCTGCCAGTAACAATAACCAAAATGTAAACAGAAAAGGAAATCCCATATAGGGTAAATAATACTTTGCTAAAAACCCCTGTAACCCGATAGTAAAAATCAAACAAAAAGCTGAAACAATAATTAATAAAATAAAAAAAACCAAACTCAGTTGAAAGTAAGCGCCCATGCCCATACCCACCAATGCACCGCAATACCCATAAAGTCCATCTTCAATTACAGCAGGATTCATGGTAAATGATTCTGCAATAATATTTATAATGATAACTGCTAACAAGCCGGTTAATCCAATAAACGGATTAATAAATGAAGCTATCAATAACAGAGCCCCAAACCACTGGCTACGTGCAAAAAATATTTGCGAATAGCTGTACAGCAATCCGTGAAAATGTCGCTTTATCAATTCAGTCCCGTTCACACGCAATTATAAATTAAACGTTTTTAAATGTTCAGGGATTGATTCTTTAGACGTCAATGTATCAATCGTTTCTCTTTCTCGGATTAAATGAACCTCTCCTTTTGCATCAATCAACACCACATTCGGACGCATGGCAATAAACTGCATCCATTGCGTCATGTTATATGCCCCCACTTTGTGCACGACTACCTGATCTCCTCGTTTCAATAAAGGTAAATTTACACTTTCACGTATTTTATCAATGTTCATACATAAAGGTCCGTAAACAACCATCTCTTCGGAATGGTGCGTGAATTCCTGTGCAGGGGAAATTTTATGTTCATACCAGAATGCAGTAAATAAAATATTTACACCGAAATCCATGATGGTGGCTCTCCGTCCGTCGGACAAACGTTTATTGGCAAGTACCGTTCCGAGTAAATAGCCGGCATCATCAATCAAAGCACGTCCGGTTTCCAACACCAGTAAAGGTATTTCTTCTTGTTTTATGCCACTGCTCAGAATAGTTGATGTGATGGCTTCAGCATAATCATCAATGCCCGGACTGATATCTGATCCCGGCAGATATGAACCACGCAATGTATTGGTTGAAGCAAATCCGCCGCCTAAATCCAAATACTGAATCGCTTTGTTCCATTTCAGTTTGATGTTGGTGGCAAGGTCGCAAAGTTTAGCCGCTGCAATGGCATAGGCATTTGCAGTCAGCATGAATGTGCCGATATGACAATGCAAGCCCACCAGATCCAGTTTCTCTGAATTCATGATTTTTGTAATTGCATTCCATGCCTGATAAGATTCATAGTTAAATCCAAAACGATCCCAGAGCGGATACACACCTACATCCAGATTTACCCGAATGGCAACCTTTGCTTTCTTTTTAGTTTTCTCCGAAATCTCAATCAAATCATAGAGTTCATCAAAATGATCAATGTGAATGAGGGATTCATTTTCAATAGCACGGTTTAATTCATCAATTCGTTTATCCGGTCCGTTGAAAATAATTTTATTTCCCGGCACACCGTTACGAATGGCTTTTTCATATTCAAATCCGCTCACTACTTCGGCCCATGAACCTTCCTGATGAAATACCTTACAGACTGCATCCAGATAATTGGTTTTATAACTCCAGGCAAACTGCACCTTGGGATATCGGGTTTTAAATGCACGCAATGCTGAGTGATATGTTTTACGGATGGTACGTTCAGAAATGACAAAACATGGAGAACCATATTGTTCGATAATACGTTTTACTGGAACTCCGTCAATATGCGATGTGGGTGCATATTCGGTTCGGGTACCGAATTTATTCATCAAGCCAGCATTCATTTTTTTGATGAGTGGTCGTTCGTAACGTAATTTTTCTTTTGCTCCTATGGACATATTTTCTTTTTATTAATTTATGTTTTCTGTATTTCTCTGCGTTTATTTTCTCTGTGTTCTCTGCGTTTATATATTTATTATAAAATTTCATTATCTACCGCAGAGGACGCTGAGTTTTTCGCTGAGTTCCGCTGAGTTAAAAATTGTTAACTATTCTTTTAATACCATTTGTTAGTTTAAGAACATTAAAATTGATTAATAAACCTACTTTACAATTTGCTAGTTTAAGATAGGTTAAAACTTGCGCCAGATGAATATCGTTAAGAGCTTCAACTGATTTAATTTCAATAATTACTTTTTTATCTGCTATCAAATCAGCTCTGAAGCCACATTCCATTTTGACATCTTCATAAATTAATGGAATAGCTTTTTGTCTTTCAATATTCAATAAAGTTTTACTTAATTCATAATATAAACATTCTTCATAAGCAGATTCGAGTAACCCTGGTCCTAAAGCTTTATGAACCTTAATTGCACACCCTATAATAATTTCTGTTATTTCGTTTTCCGTCATTTTATGTTTTCTGTATTTCTCTGCGTATATTTTCTCTGTGTTCTCTGCGGTTATATTTTTATTCTAAAATTTCATTTTCTACCGCAGAGAACGCTGAGTTTTTCGCAGAGTTCCGCTGAGTTAAAAATTGTTAACTATTCTTTTAATACCATTTGTTAGTTT